>NZ_SLWM01000004.1:0-660448 GCF_004342085.1 Kribbella orskensis | reverse complement strand
CCCCGCGCTCGGCGGCCGCCTCGAAGGCGAAGCCGAGAGCTGCCTGGCAGGAAGGAGATCCGTCCACGCCCACCGCGACGAGTCCGAACTCGGGCTCGTCGGGCTTCCAGGTGTCCGGTACGACGACCAGCGCGGTCTGGGCGCAGGCGGCACAGACCTGCGAGACGGAGCCGACGACCAGCTCATCGAACCCGCCGGCGCCGCGCCGGCCGGTCACCAGGAGTGCGGCATCAGTGGCCGCCGCCAGCAGGATCACGGCGGGATGGCCGAGGCGGAGATCCAGCGTGGCGTCGGTGAAGCCCAGCCGCTCGAGCTCGTCGGCCGCGTCGTCCAGGACCTCGGTGCCGTCGTCAGGGCCGGAGGTGGCCGGCAGCGGATGGGTGGGCCGGGTCTCGTCGAGGACATGGATCGCGCGGATCGTCCAGCCGCGGCGTGCGGCGAGATCGACCGCCCAGTCGAGTGCGAGCAGGCCGTCGCGTGATCCGTCGATCCCGACCACGATCGTCGGGCGGTGTTGTGCGCACATGGCAGGAACCTCTTGCTAGGCAGTTCTCTGTTCCAGTCCAGTCGCCGCTGCGGACGTGCCGCCAGGGTGCAACGACCCTCGCGGACCCGACGAAGGTCCCGCCCAGGAAGTGCGTTTCTGCCCTGCCCGGCGGCTGCCCGGTGGCGGAGGGTCGAGGGGACAGAGAACTTCGAGCTATGGAGGTCGACCGACCATGAAGGCGCTTGTCTACAACGGACCCGGACAGCGGAGCTGGCGAGAGATGCCCGACCCGGTGATCCAGGACCCGGAGGACGTCATCGTGCGCGTCGATGCCGTCACCATCTGCGGCACCGACCTGCACATCCTGAAGGGCGACGTACCGACCGTCGACCACGGCCGGATCCTCGGCCACGAGGCCGTCGGTACCATCACCGAGGTCGGTGACAGCGTCCGTGGCGTCACGTCCGGCGACCGGGTGCTGATCTCCTGCATCACCTCCTGCGGCCGGTGCGAGTACTGCCGGCAGGGCCGGTACGGTCAGTGCCTCGGCGGCGGTGGCTGGATCCTCGGGCACCTGATCGACGGGACCCAGGCCGAGCAGGTCCGGGTGCCGTTCGCCGACCGGTCTGTCTACAAGCTGCCGGACAACGTGAGCAACGAGTCGGCGCTGTTGCTGGCCGACATCCTGCCGACGTCGTACGAGGTCGGCACCCTGGCCGGCCAGGTCTCACCGGGCGACACCGTCGTCATCGTCGGTGCCGGACCGATCGGACTCGCGGCGATCACCACCAGCAAGCTGTTCAGCCCGTCCAGCGTGATCGTGATCGACTCCGCGCCGGCGCGTCAGAAGGCTGCGCTGGATCACGGTGCGGATCTGGCGTTCGGGCCGGATGACGACGTCGTCGCCACGATCAAGGAACTGACCGGTGGTTTCGGCGCCGATGTGGCGATCGAGGCGGTCGGCGTGCCCGCGACCTTCGAGCTGTGCACGCAGGTGATCCGGCCGTGTGGCCGGGTGGCGAACGTGGGTGTCCACGGTGCGCCGGCGACGCTGCACCTGGAGGAGCTCTGGATCAAGGACGTCACCATCACGACCGGTCTGGTGGACACCTCCACCACGCCCCGGCTGCTGTCGATGCTGGCCGCCGGCCGGCTGGCGATGCCGGGTCTGATCACCCACCGCTACGGCCTCGACGAGATGCAGGACGCGTACGACGTGTTCTCGCGGGCCGGCGAGACCGGCGCGTTGAAGGTGGCTCTGTTCAGCGACGAGTCCAAGGACCTCGAGGCCTGAGGCCATGCTGCCACCGACGGGGCGTGACCGTGACGAGCTGCTCCGGGCAGCCGTCGCGGCGCCGTCGATGCACAACACGCAGCCGTGGAGGTTCCGCTTCGACGGCTGCGTGATCGAGGTCCATCGCGACCGTGCGCGTGAGCTGCCCGCGGAGGATCCGGATCGCCGGATGCTTCACGTGTCCCTGGGGGCGGCCGTCTTCAACCTCCGGGTCGAGGCGGCCCACCTGGCTTACGGCAGCCAGGTCCGCAGCGTGCTTGATCGCGCGCGACCGGATCTGGTCGCGGAGGTCGAGCTCGTCGGGGCAGGGGCAGAGACCGAGGAGCTCTACCGATTGGCGCCGTACTTGCAGGTGCGGCGGACGAACCGGCAGCCGTACCAGGATCGGCGAGTACCGGACGAGGTGCGGCGACTGCTCGACGTCAGCTCGAGGCTCGAAGGGACCGAACTGCAGTGGATCGGCGACCGCGCCCGGCTGAAATGGTTGTACCTGGCCACGAACGACGCGGATCTCGAGGACGATCGGAACGCCGCTCGTTCCGAGGAACGCAGGCTGTGGGTGGGTGGCGACCGGACGGCAGACGGGATCCCGTCCACCGCCCTGGGCCCGCGGGCCACGTCGCCGGACTCGCCGGCCAGGGACATGGCAGCGATGCCGGCCGACTCGGGCCGGCCGATGGCGACGTTCGAGCAGGAGCCGCAGCTGGCCATCCTGGCGACCCGCCGGGATGGTCCGGCGGAGTGGTTGCGAGCCGGTCAGGCGATGCAGCGAGTGTTGCTGGAGGCAACGGCGAACGGGCTGTCCACCTCGCTGCTCAACCAGGCCATCGAGCACGACACCTTGCGTTGGCTCGTCCACGATCCGCTGGGCAGCTGGACGCGCCCGCAAGCTGTCATTCGCTTCGGGTACGGCCCGCCGGTCCCACCGACGCCGCGCCGCCCGATCAGCGACGTGTTGCTGAGGTAGTCAGCCGATAGGGCTGCACGATCTCGGTGCGCCAGTTGTCGGGGTCCCCGATCGGCGGGTGGTGGTAGACCTCCCAGCCCTCGGTATCCGGGGAGGCGCCGCATCGGCGGAGCCAGTCGCGGATCAGGTCGTGCGCGGTGCCGATCCGGTCGTACGGGCCGACGTACATCGTTACCGCGACAGGCCCGGCGGGGAGGCTGGAAGCCTGCACGAGGCCATCGGTCAGCACCCGTGTCGGGATCGGGAAACCGGCCTCGACCGCAAGCAGACCGGTGGTCGTCGAGTGATACCGGGCGAACGGGAAGCCGTTCGGTGCGTTCCTGCGGAGGCGAAGGGCCTCCGCGATCTCGACCAGAGCGCCGGGCAGCCAATCGGTCAGCTTCGTGGATTCGAGTACTGCCCGCCGAACGGCGGTGGGTTGTGCGGCGAGAGTCCGGGTCTCAATCAGGGCCGTGTGCATGAGTTCGTCTCCTCTGTCCGACGGTTCCAGCACACAGCCTCGGTCCGACTCCCGGCAGGGCCGAAGGTCCCGACTCCTGAACAGGCCTGGCGGCCAAGGTCCGAAGGCCTCCACC
Source organism: Kribbella orskensis (assembly GCF_004342085.1). Taxonomy (NCBI): domain Bacteria; kingdom Bacillati; phylum Actinomycetota; class Actinomycetes; order Propionibacteriales; family Kribbellaceae; genus Kribbella; species Kribbella orskensis. Next base: position 657,125 of record NZ_SLWM01000004.1, on the reverse strand, counting down.
CGAAGAGTCCTAGAGCCCTGTCGGCGGCCTGACCGGACGGTGACGCTGGAACGGTCGGACGAATTGCGAAGGGACCGAGATGACACTGGCGAACCAGGCGCGCCCGGTCACGGTCGCGGCGCTTGGGCGCTGGTCGGAACGGGTGCCGGCATGCTGAGCGGGAGCCTGTTCCGCACGCCCGAGCAGGCGTCGTCGATCGGACCGGTGATCGGCATCGGTTTTGCGATGCTGGGCGGTTGCCTGTGGCCGCTCGAGATCGTGCCCGCCGGTGTCCGCGCTCTCGGTCATGTCACGCCGCACGCCTGGGCTGTGGATGCCTGGATCACCGTGCTGTCCAAGGATGGGACCGTCGGCGACATCGCCGCACCGCTTTGTGTGCTCGTCCTCTTCGCGGCCGGGCTGCTGGTGGCTGCGTCCGCTCGGCTGCACCGCCGGCTTGTTGCCTGAGCGGTGCAGCGCAGCGGATCGGTCAGCGGACGATGGCCACCGGGCAGCGGGCGTGGTGCAGGACGTGCTGGCCCGTGGAGCCCAGCAGCAGGCCTGTGAAACCGCCCCGACCGCGTGAGCCCACCACTACCAGGTCCGCGCCTTCGGCGGCCTGCAGGACCGCGCGGGCGGGCGGGCCCGGAATGAGCCGGACGTCGACCTCGATGTCGGGATAGTCCGCGAGCGGTCCCGCGAGCGCTTCGGCGACCAGGACCTCGGCCGCCTTCTGCACTTCGGCTTTGTCGAACACGAGCTCGCCCTTGCCGTGCTCGTACGTCGAGAACGGGCTGTGCCAGGCGTGCACGACCACCAGCCGGGCGCCGACCGCCTCGGCCTGCTCGAACGCGAAGTCGGTCGCCCGCGCGGACACCTTCGAGCCGTCGACACCGAGAACCACGGTGGGTGTGGTGTGCGCGCTCGGCCGCGGGTCCGCGGGCACGATCACGACCGGGCTGTGCGCGTGGGCGCTGACTTGGACGGCTACCGAACCGAGGAGGGCCCCGCTGAATCCGCCGAGGCCGCGGGTGCCCAGCACGACCAGCCGCGCCTGCGCCGTCTCCTCGATCAGGGATGCGGCGGGAGAGCCCTCGAGCAGCAGGGTCTGTACGTCGAGCCGGGGGTACTGCAGCCGGATGCCATCCGCCAACGCTTCGAGCCCACGCTCACGTACGGTCCTGAGCGCCTCCAGTGGTACGACCTTGCCGGGCGAGGGGCGGCTCACGATCTCCAGCTCGAAAGCCTCGACGATTCGCAGCGGCGCGTGCTCGCGAACGGCTTCGGCCGTGGCCCACCGCAATGCTGCGGTACTCGCCTGCGAGCCGTCGTACCCGACGACTACCGGGGCGGTCTGTGACGACATGGTTCCTCCTCGGAGCTGGATGATCTACTCCGACTGTGTCTCCACTGCGCCACGCGGGGCAGGGCTGTTGGTCCCGAGGTCGCGGGCCCTTCGGGCCTCAGCGCGCCGGCCACTCCACGGTCCGGCCGGCGGCCAGAGATTTCGTCGTGCCGTGGCAGCGCACCCTGATCGGATCGGCGCGGCCGGCGTCGGCGGAGACGGCGAGACCGTCGGCCGAGACCCGCACGGTGAGGTGATGCCCGCGGTACCGCAGATTCATCCGCATCCGGCCCAGGCTGACCGGCCACCGTGGCGCGAATCTCAGCTCGTCACCGGACAGGGTGAGGCCGGTGAAGCAGCGCTGGACGAGATCGACACTGCCGGCCATCGCGGCCAGGTGGATCCCCTCCGCGGTCGTCCCGGTCTGAGCTGGATCGCCGGAATCGCTGTGCAGGGCTTGCACCAGGAACTCCAGTGCCCGGTCGGCGTTGAGCGAGGTGAGACCCCAGGCGTGGACGACGGCACTGAGCGAGGAGCCGTGGCAGGTGCGGGGGAGGTAGTACCTGACGGTCCGGCGGATCGTGTCGGCCTTGGTCGGATACCCGAGCGTGGCCAGCAGTTCGTACAGCTCCTGGCGAGGCAGCAGGTACAGCAACATCAGCACGTCGGCCTGCTTCGACACCTGGTATGCCGTCACCGCAAGTCCCTCGGCCTCGAGGATCCGGTCCAGCCGCCGGAGATCGCTGTACTTGCGGCGGTAGCGATCCCAGTCGAGTTCGTCGAGGTCCGCGTAGCCCTCGAACTGGCTGATCACGCCGTTGTGGAACGGCACGTACATCCGCCGGGTGAGCTCGTCCCACCGGCTGAGTTCCTGCGGCCGCAGCCCGATCGACTCGGTGAGCTCCGTCCGCCGCCGGCTGGGCAGTCGCTCGAGCACCTCAGCCGCACGGCGGAACAGCCACACCGCCATGACGTTGGTGTAGGCATTGTTGTCGATGCCCGCGTCGGGACGCTCGGGATACCCGGTGTGGAATTCGTCGGGCCCGACGACTCCCTTGATCACATAGCGGTCCCGAGCCTGGTCGTAGCTCGCGAGACCGGCGAAGAACCTGGCCACCTCGAGGATGACCTCGGCGCCGTGGTCGGCGAGGAACTCCTCGTCGCCGGTCGCCTCGACGTACTGCCACATGGTGTAGGCGACAGCCAGGCCCACGTGGCGCTGCAGGGAGGTGGCGTCACGAGTCCAGCGTCCTGACAGCGGGTTCTGGTGCAGGGTCTGGCTCTCCTCGCGGCCGTCGCTGCCGGACTGCCACGGATACATGGCGCCGGGGTAGCCGGCTGCGGCGGCCGCCCGGCGTGCGGCCGGAAGGCGGCGGTGCCGGTAACGCAGCAGTGCCCGGGTCAAGGCCGGCATCCGCAAGGTCAGGACGGGAAAGACGAACAGTTCGTCCCAGAAGACGTGCCCTCGATAGGCCTCTCCGTGCAGACCGCGGGCCGGTACGCCGGCGTCGGTGTCCGCGCTGTGCGGCGACACGGACTGCAGCAGATGGAACAGGTTCAGCCGCACGGCCGCCGGCGTGCCGTCGGCAGGTTCCTCCAGGTCGAGCGCGAACTTCCGCCACAGGTGGGACCAGGCGAGGACGTGCGGCTCGAGAAGACGGTCGAACGCGGGCAGGCCGGGCAGGGCGGCAAGGCATGCCTGAAGCGGTTCCGAGATCGCCACATCCCTCGACGTGTGGACGACCGCGGCTTTGTCGGCGCTGACGACGTCACCGGGTTGTACCGCGACGGCGACCTCGTGGTACGCCGTCGTGGCGTCGACCGAGTTCGTCCACCCGCTCTCACAAGGTGTTCCGTTGTGGAAGACGGCAGTGCGATTGGCAACGGCGATGCGCACGTACGACTGACTCGTCCTGGCGACCACCAGTGCGGTCGCATTGTCCTGGACGGCAGGTTCGATCTCGACGAGATGCCGGCCGGACAGCTTCTGGTACCGGTCGACGCCGCCGTTGGTGACCGAGCCGTCCACGCCGGTCCGGATCCGTAGTACTCCGGACCAGTTCTCGGCGGTGACGGCGAGGCTCTGAGCTGCCAGGTGGGCATCGGCCATGCTCACCAATCGTCGTTCGACCCCGGCGATGATGTTGCCCTGGGCAACGCGAAGGCGGAAACGCCGGGTCAGCACGCCGCGGCGCAGGTCGAGCTCCAGCTGGTGGTCGAGCACCTGCGAGTTGTCCGGGGTGAGCCACTCGCCGTCGTCGATCGCGACCTCGAGCGGTAGCCAGTCAGGGACGTTGACGAGGCTTTCGTTCTCGACCGTGCGGCCGTCGATGTCGTCGCAGAGGCGGTTGTACAGGCCGGCGACATAGCTGCCCGGGTAGTGATGGTCACTGGCCCGGGAACCGGCCCAGGCGCCGCGGGTGGCGAAATACCCGTTGCCGACCGTGCACAGAGCCTCGCGCCGGCGCTCGTCGGCCGGGTCGTAGTCGTCGAAGCGCAGCATCCACTCGTTCATCGGGCCGGCTCGCGGTCGGGAGTGACAGCGACCTCGGCGAGGTCTGGGACGACCAGGTCCGCTCCGTGCGCAATGAGCTCGGCGGCGTGGCCCGAACGCTCCACCCCGATCACGAGGCCGAAACCACCGTTCCGGCCCGCCTCGACGCCGGCCGGCCCGGTATCCACCACGGCCGTCCGCAACGGGGTGACCCCGAGGCGGTGTGCAGCGACCAGGGGCATCGCTGGATCCGGCTTCTCCGGGAGGCCCAGCTCCTTGGCGACGCGGCCGTCCACACGGACGTCGAAGAGATCCTGCAGGCCCGCGGCGGTCAGAACCTCGTCGGCGGTGCTGCTCGCGGAGGTCACCGCGTACGTCAGGCCTGCGGCGGCGAGCCGATCGATCAGGGCGAGGGTTTCCGGGAAGGTATGCCTGCCGTCTTCGGTGACCACCGCGTCCAGGTCGAACACCACGGCGTCGTACCGGCCGGCATCGATCGTCGGACCTTCTCCGGGTCCGGCGTGTGAGCGTCGGGCGTCGGATCTGCGAGCTATCGCGATCGCGGCGCCGACCAGGGCGGCACCCCCGATCAGCAGGGCGATCGGTGCGGCCAGCCGGCCGGGGAACCACTGGGTGACCGCGATCGGCAGGATCTGCAGAGCACCGGCAATGCCGATCAGGATCAGCAGCAGGTCCCAGATCTGGACGGCGTAGATGAGCAGGCCGGTGATGGTGGCCAGGCCCAGCAGGATGCCGATGTCCTGCGGCATCGTCAGGCCGATGCCCACGAAGAGACCGATGGATGCTGCCACCTGCGTCGGCCGGCGGGAGGGCACGATCTCGCTGTGCCCCAGCAGGAGCCACTCCAGCGCTGCGAACCAGACCGCCAGGCCGGGCCAGTACGGTTCGTCGAGGTGGGCGCCGATCGCTCCCGCGCTGACCAGCGTCGCCGTGAGGAAGGCTAGTTGCAGTGCGGCAGCGCGCCCACTCCAAAGCCACAGCGCTGCGGAGTACAAGGCGGTGCCGACGCCGATGAGCAGGGTGGTGTCGATGGCGCGCCAGCCGAGCACCTCACCGCCGAGGAGTCCGAGGAACAGGCTTGCCGTGGCGGTCGAGAGCAGCCAGATCACTATCCTCATCCGACGGCCCGCGGGCTTGTCGGTGGGTACGGCGAGTGCGGCGCAGAGCAGTGCGGCGGCGGCCACGCCGGCGATGGCGAGCCGAGTGGTCTCGTGCAGGTCGCGCCAGTACCGCGCGGCGATCAGGCCCACACCGACCAGGACCACGACGCCGCCCAGGTACGCCAGCGTCTCTGTCACCAGGGCGGTTCGCCGGGCAGTCGGTGAAGGTCTCAGCGTCACCGGTCCAGGGGTCGGAGAGTTCTTCATGGTTCGACTCTGGTGGCCGTCGCGGACCCGCTCCAGGGCCCAAGGTCACCTCGCGCAGGGCCTGGAGGCTCTCGGCCCACCGTCCCACAAGTTCGGGACCTTCGGCCCTGAACATCCGACCGGTCCCGCCCGATGCTGGAAATGCAGGGGAGCCGACCGGCTCGCCGGGAACGGGACACCAGACAGTGGCCGAGGCCACGAGATCCGCCGTCATCAAGACGGAAACCCGTTTCCCGGCGGGCCGGTCCTCCTCGATCCGGACCGTGCCGGCGCGGTGGGGCTCGGCACGGTGCTGGGTTCCTGGCTCCCGCCTGTGTCACTCCCATTCCGCCAAGGTCTGCTGCCAGGGTCTCCGCGGGGTGTCCGCACCCGTCATGGCGGGGAAGCCGATCCGGATGATCATCTGCGGCCGGGCGTTCCGGTCGACCAGGTTCTGAACGCGTGACCTCAGGTCGGCGTACTCCAATGCCTGGTTGAGGAAGGACGCGACCAGACCGTACGACGTCGCCGTCAGGAGCGCGTGTTGCAGTGCCATCCCCGCGCGGAGCCATTCGGACGGCCGGTTCTCCCCGGTGCTGAGGACCGCGATCCTCGGCTCGAGCTCGAAGACGCCGACGCTGCGCTGCTGGTCGTCGAAGCCCGCGGAGAGGTCGCGGAACGCCGCCGGCCTGGCGGGAATCGGTCCGAGTGCTCTCTCGGGCACCCCGTCCTCCGAGCGGTCGCCGCCGATCCAGCGGCCTCGCTCGGTCAGCCGGTCCTCGTCGTGCAGGTCGAGCTCGTCGGCCTCCCGCAGGATCCGTACCAGGTCCCTGGTGGAGCTGGGATCCAGCCAGCACAGGTCGGCCCCCTCGACCCGGGCCGCAGTTCTGATCAGCGACAGAACTCGCGGCTGGACGTCGATCGCGACCATCGGTCCGCGATAGGTGTGCCGACGCCGCAGCTCGCCGTAGAGAGAGCCCAGCGGGGGCATGGGTGCCTGTCGTCCGCCCAGGAACACCCGGGTGACGATCTCGGGCCGATCGGGATCCGGACGGGTGGCGAAGGTGGTCTCGTGGCCGAGCATCGCCGCGGCCACCCGCAGGTTGAAGGTCGCCGCGCCGAGCCCGATCAGGATCATCCGGCCGGCCTGGTCCTCGGCGGGCAGGGAACGGTCCTCGTCGAGGATCACGTCCACGACCCGGCCGCTGACCTCGAAACGCCATGGCTGGGTGTTGTGCATCGACGGCGCGGTAGCGGCGGAACTGACCAGGATGCCGACCTCGTCCGCGGTGAGCAGAGGTTCGCGATGATCTACCATAATCGGACTCTTTCCAGGTGCTGTGGCGCGACTGCGAGCCAGTCGAGCTCGGTGCTGATGCGGTCGACCAAGGCCTGCCTGGCATCGGGTTCGCCATGAACGACGGACCCGGTCTCGGGCGGCTCCGCGCTCGTCATCGGAGGTCCTTCTCGTACGCGTGGACGGCCGTGGTCAGCTGATCGGACTGCTCGGGCGTCAGCCGTGCCGTCAGGCTCGGGATCTCGACCTCCTGGCCGAAGCGAAGGACCACCCGGCCCAGTGCTCGCAGGCCCGCAAGCGTCTCCGTTGCCTGGAGCTGGAGCTGAGCGGTCTGGCCGGAGCGGACCAGCTCCCTTCTGAACTCATCGAGCCGGTCGACGAGCTGATTGATCTCGTCGGCGACGATCGCGCTGTATTCGGTCAACGCCTCGGCCGCCCGGCTGTCCGGCAGGGCGGGCAGCATCAGGGCACGCTCGGCGGTGATCCGGGGGAGAACCTGGCGGCGATAGGTCCCGATCGTGCGCTGCACGATGAAGAGCAGCGTCTCCGGTTCGGTCCACCCTTCGGCCGTGCGCTCTTCCTCGAGGGCGGCAAGATCCTTCTCCCAGCGCGCGATCTCTGCCTGCAGGACACGGATGTCGGTCATCAGAGCTCCTCGGTACGGGGGTGAACAACGGCTTCGACCGGGCGCCGCGGCGTCGTGGCGGTCACCGTGCTGTGTCCGAAGCGGATCACCATCTGGGCGAAACCCGGCTTGCCGGTGGTCTGCTGAACGGTCCGGCGAAGATCGTCGAACTCGAGCGGCTGGTTCAGGAAGGAGGCCTTCAGGCCATCGCGGGTCGCGGTCAGCAGAACCCGCTCGAGCGCGATGCCGGCGGCGACCTGGTCAGCCCGGGTGTCTCCACCGGTGGACAGCACGGCCAGCGCCGGTTCGGTCTCGAAGCTGGTACTGGGCCGGGTCTGATCCGCGGGCCGGGTGCCCAGATCGCGTACCGGCGATGGATAGCTGCTGGACCTGGGCCCGAGCACAGAGCTCGGTACGCCGTCCGTCGTTCGATCGCCGCCCACCCAGTGGGCGCGTTCGGCGCGGCGGTGCCAGTCGCCGATCTCGCGGAGGTCGGTGTCGAGCAGCAGATCCAGGACGGCCTTGATCCCCGGCGCGGGCAGCCAGCTGAGCTCGGCTCCCTCTGCCATCGCTGCCCGGCTCAAGCTGACCTGGTCTTCGCTGGTCAGCTGCACGGGCCGGAGCGGCTCGCGGCTGGTGTGCCGGCGAGGGATCTGAGTCGACAGACCGAGAAGATCCTTGTCCGGGTCGTCAGTCGGCGCGAGGACGATACGCGCAACCAGGTCGGGGTCGTACCGATCCGGCGCGAGGCCGAACCAGCTGGAGTAGCCCATCGACGCGGCAGCGCAGCGCAGGTTGAACGTCGCGGCACCGGCAGCGATCCGCATCGCCCGGCCGGTGGGATCCTCGGCCGGCAACGAACGGGAGCCGTCCAGGAACACGTCGATCACGTGACCGTTCACCTCGAAGCGCCACGGCTGCGTGTTGTGCATGCTCGGCGCCGCCACCGCGGCCTTGAGCAGTACGTCGATCTCTTCCATGGACAGCTGGTCGTCGTTCATGGGGGCCTCCTCGACCTGCTATGGGCGGCAACTGCTGCCGCACTCCCAGCCTCGGGGATCCACCTCTGACCCGCAGCAGGCATCGGTCCCGATCACAGGGGCCGTTCGGCACCTCCGCACGTGACCACAGGCTCTGCCGGTCGCCTATCTCGCGGCACCAGCATCAAGGTGACACCTCAAACGAAAGGAAAGACCATGACCACCACACCGCACCGGCGCAACGTTCCCACTCCTGTGATGGAGCCCGTCGGTGATCTGCAGCCGCGGATCAGCACGGCCGCGGGTCGTGCGCTGGCCGTTCTCCGGATCGCATACGGCCTGACGTTCCTGTGGGCCTTCGTGGACAAGGTCTTCGGCCTCGGCTACGCGACCCCGTCCGGCAAGGGCTGGATCGATGGCGGCGACCCGACGGCAGGATTCCTCGGCAAGGGAGCAGCCGGCCCGTTCGAGGACTTCTACCACTCCCTGGTCGGCGATTTCTGGGTCACCCCGCTGTTCATGATCGCGCTGGTCGGCATCGGCCTCGCCCTCACCTTCGGGATCGGGATGCGCATCGCGGCCGTCTCCGGCACCGTCCTCTACCTGATGATGTGGAGTGCCGTCCTGCCTCCGGAGAACAACCCGGTGCTCGACGACCACATCATCGGCGCCATCACCCTGATCACTCTCGCACTCGTTGCTGCTGGCAACGTCTGGGGATTCGGTCAGCAGTGGTCGCGGCTGTCCATCGTCCGTCGGTACCCCTGGCTGCGGTGACACCATGGCCAGAGAACCCGTCATCCACGTAGGCGTCGACGACTCCTGGCGTGACACGGGTGCGCTGGAGTGGGCCCTGCAGGAATCTCTGTTCCGCAGGGTCCCGCTCCGGGCGGTGCACGTGATCGAGGAGAAGCTGAGGCACTCGCCGTACTGGCAGCCCACTGTCATCGATGACGCCGCCATGGACCTGGTCCAAGAGGTCCAGCAGAAGATGAAGAGCCAGGACGATCTCCTGGATCACCGCGCCGACCTGGTGGTCGGCCCATCGGCTACGACATTGACCGAGCTGGCCGCCAAGGGCGAGTTGCTGGTCGTCGGTAGGCGGGGGATGGGCAAGTTCAAGCGGCTGCTGATCGGTTCGACATCGGAGACCGTGGCGAATCTGGCCGCCGTTCCTGTGGTCGTCGTACCGCAGGGATGGAAGCCCGGCAGTCACTCAGGGCCGGTTGTCGTCGCGCTGGACGACTCGGACGAGCCGTCGGCGGCGATCGAGTTCGCGCTGACCGTGGCGACCGAACGGCACACGCCGGTCCGGATGCTCCACGTCTGGGACCTGCCGTCCATCTACAGCTGGGACGCGATGAACGTGGCCGGCGTCAGCGACGAGTGGAACCAGACCGCCCAGCGGCACTTCGATGCCGTGGCAGACCAGTGGCGGCAGAAGTATCCGGAGATCGAGATCGAGGTGGACGTCAGACGCGGTCATCCCGTGGATGGCATCGTCGCGGCTTCGGAGTCGGCCGATGCGCAACTCGTCGTGGTCGGTGGACACCGCCGGCGCCACTTCACCGCCGCACTGCTCGGGTCGGTCGCCCGAGGAGTCGTGCAGCACGCGCCCTGCCCGGTCGCTGTCGTCCACGTCCCGACGGACGATGGCTGATCAGCTGGAGGGCGCGTTGATGAGGGGCGCGCGCAACTCCAGCACGGTGCCGTGCGGCTGGTTGGACTCCAGCCGTACGGCGCCACCTAGTGCGGCCGCGCGTTCCTCGAGATTGCGCAGGCCGCTTCGCCGATCCGACGAGGAGATGCCGACCCCGTCGTCGGAGACGCGTGCGGTGACGTCCTGACCGGTGACGATCACTTCTACCTTGACGGTCGAGGCCTGGGCGTGACGGACCACGTTCGACAACGACTCCCGGATCGCGGCCAGGATCTGCGGTCGCACGGAGGCCGGCACGGTGCTGTCGAGCGGACCGGTGCAGCTCAGCTCGGGCCGGAATCCGAGCGCGGACGTGTACTCCTCGACCAGCGCCTGGACGTCCGCCCGGAACGACTTCTTGTCGGGCTGGTGGTGCAGCTCGAAGATCGCCGCCCGCAGGTCGCGGATGGTCGCGTCGATGTCCTCGACCGCCCGGCTGATCCGTTCCTGCACCTCCGGCCGGACCATCCTGTGCATGCCCTGCAGCTGCAGACCGGTGGCGAACAGCCGCTGGATGACCAGGTCGTGCAGATCCCTGGCGATCCGGTCGCGATCCTCCAGCACCGCCAGCACGGATTGATCCCGCTGCGCCTGTGCGCGGTCCAGAGCCAGCGTCGCCTGGTTGGCGAACATCCGGACCAGGTCGGTCCCGGCCGTCACGGCCAGCACGGTCCCCTGGGCCGCCGCGACCATCAGGATCCCGCCCGTACTGCGCGGCCCCGCGGGGAGCGGCGCGAGAATCGTGCGGCCCAGTTCCTCGAGCTCGGGCACCTCGCTGAGCTGGCCGGTCTCTTTGGCGAGCTGAGCCAGGTTCTCGACCACCACCTGCTCGTCGCCGTCCAGGACGTCGCTGAGGATCGGCCATCCGGCGGGAATCCGTCGGCCGATGTACTGCGTGAAGGCGGGCGGTCCGTCGATCACCTCGATGACGAGCTCGCCGTCGTCCAGCAGCAGGACGGCACCGAGAACCGAGCCGGACACCTCGCGTGCCCGGGTCGCGATGAGGTGCAGCGCCTGCTGGGGATCGAAGTCGGTCAGCATCAGCTGGGTGATCTCTGCGGTCACCTCGTGCCAGCGACGGCGGCGCTCGGTGTCGGCATACAGCCGGGCGTTGTCGATCACGACGCCGGCCGCGGTCGCGAGCGCGGCCACGGTCCGTTCGTCGTCCTCGGTGAAAGCGGCGCCCTCCGCCTTCTCGGTCAGGTACAGGTTGCCGAAGGCGTGGTCGCGGGTACGGATCGGAACGCCGAGAAAGCTCCGCATCGGAGGATGGTTGGGCGGGAAGCCGAACGATCGTGGGTGCTCGGTGAGGTCGGTCAGCCGCAGGGACGTGGGATGGTCGATCAGCAGACCGAGGATGCCATGGCCTTCCGGGTAAGGACCGATCGCGGCGATCTCCTCGGCGCTGACGCCATGGGTGATGAAGCGGACGAGCCGCTTACCGTCGGGACCGACCACCCCGAGAGCGCCGTAGCGCGCGCCGACCAGCTCACACGCGGCCGTGACGATGCGGTCCAGCGTGCTGTTCAGGTCCAGGTCGGCGCCGATGCCGACGACCGCGTCCAGCAGCGCGCGCAGACGCTCCTGGGAGTCCATGATCTCGTCGATCCGGCCGAGCAGCTCCTGCAGCAGGGCGTCGAGCCGGACTCTGGACAGCCCGTTGAACTCGAGGGCACCTTCGTCCCACGACCCTGCGTGATCCTCTGCTTGTCCACCCATGCGCCCACCGTACGGCCACGATGAGCGGTTGGGAACTTGGCTTGATCGCTGGGAGTGACCAGCGTATCCGGCCGCGGGCCGAAGGTCCCGTGGGCTGCTGTCCTCGGTCCTGTCGAGCGATGCCCGACGGCACTGATGGCGCGCCGGAGCCGAGCGAGACGCTCCAGGTAGGAGAACTGGAGGGTCGACATGGGTACCTGGGCAAGGACTGGACCGGTGGTGGTCGAGGTCGACGGCAGCGCCGAAGCGCTCCACGTCGTGGACTATGCCGCGCTGGAGGCGATCCGTTCCGGCGCCGAGCTGGTGATCGCCGCGCCGTATCAGGCGCACAGCTCGTTCAACGCGATGGCGCCGGGCTATCAGCCGAAGCCTCCCGCGGAGTTCGCCGACGCGAGCCTCCGGGTGGCCGTCGCGCACGTGCGGCATCACTACGGCTACGGCCTGGCGGTCACGGCGGTGTCGGAGGAGGGGTCGCGGTTGAAGGTCCTGCCGCAGATCGCCCGGCACGCTCGTCTTCTCGTGGTCGGCCGAAGCCGCACCCGGGGCCCGCACCGGCTCGTCGCCGCGCAGGGCAACATCTTCCTGACCGCACGAACCGGCTGCCCGGTGATCGTCGTCCCGCTGACCTGGAAACCATCCGTGATCGACCGAAGGGTTGCCGTAGGCATCGATGGGACACCGCTGTCGCTGGAGGCGGTCGAGTTCGCCTTCCGGACCGCCGCGGACCGCGAGGGCGACCTGACCGTGGTGCACGCACAGCACGCACCGCGGCATGACCCGGACCGCGCCGGGGTCGAGCACTCCTGGGTCCGGCGGGCGGACCTGACCGTCTCCGAAACTCTGGCAGGCTGGACCGACGAGTACCCCGAGGTCAAGGTGACCCGCTTCCTGACCGCCCGCCCGGTGGTCGAGGCGCTGGTGCACGAAGGCGCCGAGGTCGGCCTGGTCGTCCTTGGCGCCCGCGCTGGGCTGTTGCCGGTCGGCGATCCCGTCACGCGTCGCGCTGTCGCCGCGATGGCTTGCCCGGTTGCGATCGTGCCGCATCACGTGACCGCGAAGGAACGCGATCAGCGTGCTCGCCAGGTCCAGCCCGCCACCGACGTCGTAGTACCGACGTACTGATCGCTCATGATCGCGCCTGGCCTCAACGGCCTGCGGAACTACCAGCCGAGCTGGCTACGCGCCGATGTGATCGCCGGCGTGACGGTGGCTGCCTACTTGGTTCCGCAGGCCATGGCTTATGCCCAGCTGGCGGGGCTGCCGGCGGTGACCGGTCTGTGGGCAGTCCTCGGGCCGCTGGCCGTGTACGTCGTGCTGGGGTCATCGCGACTGTTGTCTGTCGGTCCTGAGTCCACTACCGCACTGATGACTGCCAGCACTGTCGGTGCGGTGGCCGGTGGAGATCCGAAGCGCTACGTGGTGCTGGCATCAGCGCTGGCGCTGATGGTGGGGGTCATCTGCCTCGTGGCCTGGCTGGTCAGGCTCGGGTTTCTCGCCGACCTCCTGTCGAGACCGGTGCTGGTCGGTTATCTCGCGGGCATCGCGGTGCTCATGATCGCCGGGCAACTCGGACGGATGACCGGCACCACTGTCGAAGGGGACAGTCCGCCCGCCGAATTGCTGAACGCCGCGCGCCAGATCGGCACCTGGCACCTGCCGACCGTTGTCCTGTCAGCTGTCGTTCTCGCGCTCCTGCTGGCATCGGCGCACTGGAAACCACAACTTCCCGCACCGCTGCTGGTGATGGCGCTTGCGGCTGTGGTCACCGCTCTCGCCGGCCTGGACGATCACGGCGTTGCCGTGATCGGCACCGTTCCCTCAGGACTGCCGGCCCCGATGCTGCCCGGGGTCGGCCTCGCCGACCTCCGCATGCTCATCCTGCCGGCGTTGGGCGTGGCGCTCGTCGGTTACACCGACACAGTGCTGACTGGACGCGCCTTCGCGAAGCATCGGGAGCGCATCGACGCAGACGCCGAACTCCTTGCCCTCGGCACCGCAAACCTCACCGCTGGAGCGCTCCAGGGATTTCCGGTCAGCAGCAGCGGAAGCCGGACGGCTGTGGCGGCGGCGGCCGGTGCGAAGAGCCAGGTGTACTCGCTGGTGACCCTCGCGATGGTGATCCTCACCCTGCTCGTCGCCGGCCCGTTGCTGTCGACGTTCCCGACCGCTGCCCTCGGTGCCCTGGTTGTCTACGCCGCTCTACGACTGGTGGATCTCGCCGAGTTCCGGCGGTTCGGCCGGTTCCGCCGGAGCGAGTTGATCCTCGCCCTGGCAACTTGCGTCGGCGTCGTCACGCTCGGCGTTCTGTACGGCGTACTGGTGGCGGTGGCTCTCTCCGTCCTGGACCTGTTCCGCAGGGTAGCCCGCCCGCACGACGGGATCCTCGGCATCGTTCCCGGCATCGCCGGTATGCACGATGTGGACGACTATCCGCAGGCGCACGAGGTGCCGGGGCTCGTCGTCTATCGGTACGACTCGCCGCTGTTCTTCGCGAACGCCGAGGACTTCCGCCGCCGGGCAATGGCAGCGATCGACAATTCACCCGAGCCGGTCCGCTGGTTGCTGCTGAACACCGAGGCGAACGTCGAGATCGACATCACCGCGGTGGATGCGCTGGACGCGTTGCGCGAGGAGCTCGTCGGGCGAGGGATCGTCCTCGCCCTGGCCAGGGTCAAACAGGACCTTCGCGACGACCTCGATGCCGCGGGCTTCCTCGAGCGGCTCGGCGCCGACCGGGTCTACATGACGCTGCCGACCGCGGTAGAAGCCTTCCGGCAGGAATTCGGCCAGCAGGAATCGCGCCAGTTGAAGGAGCAACACTCGTGACGACCTCGATGAAGTCGTTCCGCCGTGCCTGGACGGCCGGCTGGTTCGGTGCCGCCGCGCTGGCCGTGGTCGGTCACTTCGTCGAGCACAAGCCGTGGTCGGTGCTGCTGGCCGACTACGACATCACCAGCGGTCGGATCTGGCTGCTGATCCCGATCTGGGTCGCCATCGGCCCGACGGTGGTCCGCCGGTTGCGCGTCAGCCGGACGGAGTCCGCCGAATTCCATCACCAGACCGCGAAAGGGTAGTCATGTCCGAGAATGCACAGGCACTGGTCGTGTACGAATCGATGTTCGGCAACACCGAGCAGGTGGCCAAGGCGATCGGCGAAGGGCTTCGATCGAAGGTCGAGGCGGAGGTGATCCGGGTCGACCGGGCCCCCGAGGTGCTGCCCGACAGTCTCGATCTGCTCGTCGTCGGTGGGCCGACGCATGCCTTCAGCATGAGCCGCCCGGGCACGCGGGAAAGCGCATCGGCACAAGGAACGGTGGTGATGCCGAGCCAGGTCGGTATCCGCGAATGGCTCGACCGGTTGCTTCCCGACGACGGGACGGCGATCTTCGCGACCTTCGACACCCGCGTCACCAAAGTCCGGAAGCTGCCCGGCTCAGCGGCCAAGGCCGCCGCCAAGGTACTGCGCCGGCGAGGTGTCGGGGTGGTCGCGGAATCGGTCAGCTTCTACGTCGAGGACTCGGCGGGTCCGTTGAGTGAAGGCGAGCTCGATCGTGCTCGCGCCTGGGGTGCGAGTCTGGCGGCCCGCTTCGAACCCCGTGGGACGGGTTCGACCGACCCCGCAGTACAGCCGCGGAGGGCGACATGATGATGAACGGAGGGGGCCAGGACGCCCTGTGGATCTTCCTGGCCCTGTTCATCTGGTCCCTGGCAGTGGCGGCCGCACTCGCACTCGGCGTGCACCTCATCAGGTCCAGGCGACCTGCGGCCCGGCCACTGCCGTCACCGCTGGACATCCTGGAGCGGCGGTACGCGCGGGAGAGATCGACCGGGAGCAGTTCGACGATGCCCGCGCCCGGCTCCGCGAGCACGAACTCGAGCTGTGACCCTCCCGTTGAGCGGTGGGGCGAGATCGCTCGCGGTCGTTCCTCCCGGTCAGCCGCCGGAGCTCACCCCGCCCCTTTCCCGGCGGCCTGGTCGTGGGGTCGCTGGGCCCAGGGGACCAGACGGCGTCCCTCCAATGACTCGATGCCGAGGCGGATCAGGTAGCTGTCGTGCTGTGGCGCCCAAGGTCGGAGCGGAAGCCCGTGCCTGAGCGACTCCGCCTCGTCGGGATCGATCACCGAGAGGTGCCCGGCGGCCGTCACGGTCCAGCCCAGATGCCTGTCCTCGTCCACCGCGTCCACCTCGAAGGCGACCACGTCACCGCGCTCGGCAGCGCGGTACTTGTCGCCGTCGGCCGTCGCGAAGATGAGCGAGTCTCCGTCCAGCACGAAGTTCACCAGCCGTACCGCGGGCAGCCCGCCCTTGGTGAAGACGAGACGACCGATCGGCACGGACGAGAGCAGCTCCAGCGACTCGCCGTCGTCGAGGATCTGCAGCCCGCTGTGGTCGAAACGGCGCGGTGTGGGAGTCATCGCTGCCCCTTCCGAACGAAGTTGCGGTCTAGTCTGGGCTCCAGCACAGGCTGCGACCCCGGGAGCGACACGAGATGACGATCAAGGTGTTCTTGCTCGACGACCACGAGTTGGTCCGCCGTGGGCTGCGACAGCTGCTGGAGGACGAGCCGGACGTCGAGGTGGTCGGCGAAGCGGCGACAGCGGCGCACGCGATCGCGCGGATCCCCGCTCTGCGACCGAACGTGGCCGTGCTCGACGTGAGGTTGCCCGACGGCGATGGGATCACGGTCTGCCGGGACATCCGGTCGGCCATGGACGAGCCGCCCGCGTGCCTGATGCTGACGTCGTTCTCCGACGACGAGGCACTGTTCACGTCGATCATGGCCGGCGCGTCCGGCTATCTGCTGAAGCAGGTAAGCGGTACCGACCTGGTCGGCGCCGTACGACGGCTGGCGGCGGGGGAGTCGTTGCTCGACCCCGCGATGACGACCGCGGTGCTGGAGCGGCTGCGGCATCCGGCCGAGGAGGACGACGACCCGCGGTACAAGTCGCTGACCGAGCAGGAACGCAAGATCCTCGACCTGATCGCCGAGGGCAAGACCAACCGGCAGATCGCGCAGCTCATGTTCCTGGCGGAGAAGACGGTGAAGAACTACGTGTCCGGACTGCTCCGCAAGTTGGGGGTGGAGCGCCGCACCGAGGCGGCCGTCTACGCGGTCGAACGCACCAAACAACGTCCGCCGCACTGAGTGAGTTGTCATCAGATCTACCAGGCTTGCCGATCGGCTGGGTGATGCACCAGGGTCGAAGGTCCTGAGCTCGGCCGGACCTTCACCACGCGCGGATGCGGTGTCCATGGACCTGCTCCGGTGTGATCACGATGTAGACCTCACGCTCTCCGCCGGCCCACGGCTCGACGCTCAGTGCTTCGCGCAGCTTCTCTGACTCCTCGGGCCCGGCCTGCCTGGCCGTTCCTGAGATCAGGACGCTCCAGCCCTCGTGCATGCCTTCGTCGATCCGGTCGATCTCGAAGGCCACCCGGCCGGTGCCGTAGCGCCCGATCGCCGTCGTCGGCGCAGTACGGAAGACCACTGAACCATCGTGGATCTCGAAGTTGACCGGTACGACGCTCAGCCGGCCGGCGAGCTCGAAGGCGACCCGCCCGACGCCACCGGCCTCGATCAACTGCCGGCACTCCTGCTCCCGCATGTCGTCCAGGACCGGGTGCACAGCGGCGCGGCCGTGGCCCGGAGGGCGGTTCGGCTGCGACCCCAGCAGATCGCTGACGCTGGTGTCGAGCGCGTCGGCCAACCGGATGAGAGCACCCGCCGTCATCGCCACTGGCGCGCTCTCGACCCGATCCAGGTAGGTCGGCTCCATCCGCGCCAGGGCCGCCACCTCCTCGCGACTGAGACCGAGCGCGCCACGGCGCCGCCGAACCCGTCGGGCCAGGTCACCGCCGGTCGCGGCGGGACTGCCCCCGGTCCGCTCGTTCTCGCTCGTCATGGGTCGCCTCCGGTTGTGTAACGCGGATTTCCATCCCAGCGGATCGGTACCCGCCAGGAGCAGAGCCATCCGCCTCCAGCCACCGGGGCCGAACGTCCCTCGGTCAGCGCAGGCCGTTCTGTTCGTCGAGGTGGAGGGCGTCGGCCAGGAAGGCGGTGACACGGTGTTCCCACTGGGCGGGGTGGGTGTCGAGCGCGTCGGTGTGGCCGGTGCCGGGGACGATCCACAGATCGACGGTGCCGGGCGCGGCCGACTGGATGTAGCGGCCCGCGTGGCCCTCGTCGGCCCGGTCGCCACCGGCGATGAGCAGAACCGGACGAGGCGCGGATGCCGCGACGGCATCACGCAGTGCGATCGGTTGATCAGCGACGGTGAGGAGGTCGGTGATGCCGTAGGTCAGCCGCTCCAGACCTTCCTGCAGTGTGCCGCGCCAGCCGAACTCGTCCGACAGCCAGGCCTTGTCGGCGCTGACTCGGTTGGTCGCACCCTCGGCGACGACAGCCCGGATCCGCTGATCACGAGCAGCGGCGCCGATCGCCTCCTCACCTCCCATGGACAGGCCGACGGCGGCGATCAACTCGTCGTTCACGGCCGGCTGGGCCTGGAGGAAGGACACGGCCGCGGTGACGTCCTGGTCGCCGTACCAGCCGAAGTCCATCGCGCGGCCTTCGCTGCGACCGTGGCCTCGGGCATCGGGGAGGAGCACGCCGTACCCGTGGCGCGCCAGCACGACGGCATGCTCGAGGACGCTCGATCTGGTTGATCCCGCCCCATGCAGCAGTACGACGGCGGCGCCGTTCCTCGACGGGATGTACCAACCGGCGAGGGCGAGCCATCGGTAGTTGCGAACCTGACTTCACTGAAGGGCAGGCCACGATCGGCCGGAGTGGTCGCCCCGACCGAGGGCCGGAAGTCCCGAGTCGGCCGGACTGCGTAGGTCCGCCGCGAAAGGGGTCTTTCGGCTGGGATGTCGGGACTTCGGGTTCATGCCCGGGGCGGGCGGCGGAGAGATGTTTGGGCCGTAGAAGGAACAGACGGAGGGACGTCGATGACCGCCCGGCAGAAGATGGCGAAGCTTGTCTCTACTGGTCGCGGGCGCATCGTGCTCGCTGCCGCATTGGTCTGCCTGATTGTGGGCGGTGTTGTCGGCGTCTCTACGCTGCGAGGCGGTGAGACGGCACCACCGTCCGGTACGCCGCCGACGCCGACAGCGCCGGCCATCGACGGTGATGGTGCCGTGAGCATGGACGGCCGCGCGCCCTTGACCGGTATTCCGATCGAGAACGCCCTGGACCGCCCTGCCGTCACGGTCAAGATCTCGAACACGCCGGACGCGCATCCGCACCGCGGACTCGGCGATGCGGACATCGTGTTCGTCGAGCCGATCACCGGGGCGACCACCCGGCTGGCGGCGATCTTCCATTCCAAGCTGCCTGCCCAGGTCGGTCCGGTGCGCTCGCTGCGGCCGATGGATGCCGCGCTGATCGGCCCGACCAAAGGCGTGATCGCGAACACGATGGCGGACAGGTGGGTGCTCGACTACGTCGATGGAGTCGCTGACCTCGCGAATCTCGGAACGCTGCGGGTGCCAGCCGGGACCTACCGGCTGGATGACAGCAGGCGGGCTCCGAACCACGTTTTCGCGCGGCCTGCCGAGCTGCTGAGCTTGAGCGGCAGAACCGAGCCGCCCACACCGTACTTCGCCTACGCGAGCGGGCTCGATCGGTCGACTGCTCAGCTCATCGGCAAGCCGGCCGGCGCGGTGACGATCGGCTACGGAGGAGCGGCAACGGCGACCTGGACCTACGCGCCCGGTAGCCGGCGTTGGACGCGGGCCGAGAAGTGGTCCCCGCACCTGATCGAGAACGACGGACAGGTTGCCGCGGACAACGTCATCGTGCTGAGCGCCGCGCGGGACACCAGCTTCGCCAAGGCCAGGCCCAGCATGACGATCCTGGACGTCTTCGACGCCTCCGGCACCCTCCAGCTGTTCACCGGCGACAAGGTCGTCGACGGCCGGTGGACCAAGGGCGACGTCAACGACCCGTTCACGTTCACCACAGCCGACGGCAAACCACTGCTGCTCACCCCCGGCCAGACCTGGATCGAGTGTGCCCTCACCAGCATGCCGATCACGATCACCAACGGACGGTGAACATGCCGGACGAACTCGTCCCTCGCGGTTGCCGGCAGCGACGGGCGATGGCGGCTGCAGATCCTCGCCTGCTGAGGACGGGTCGGATCCTGTGCCGGCCGGGACCTTCGGCCCTGCCCGGAGTACGAGGGCGACGCGAGCGTGGAGGGGAAGGGAAGGAGTTCGTCATGACACCTGTACGGATGTGGATCGGGCTGGTTCTGCTGGCCCTGGGTGTGATCGGGATCCTTGAAGCGACCGGGGTCGGGATCGGTGGGGTGGCCGATTGGTGGCCGATCGCCGTGATCGGGCTGGGCGTGGTGGCGATGTTCGGCCGGCGCCGGGTTTCCGTCGGACCGTTGATCATCGTCGCGTTCGGCTTCGTGCTGCTCGCGGACCAGCAGTCGTGGACGACCGACAACCTGTTCGGCCCTGCCCTGCTCGTCGTGCTGGGCCTGGCTGTGTTGTTCGGCCTGAGCCGCAGCTACGGCAATCCGCGCGACCGGGACAACAGTTCGTTCGCGATGTTCGGCGGCACCAAGGTGACAGATCGCTCCGAGCACCTGAAGAAGGCCGACGCGACCGCTGTGTTCGGCGGGGTCACCCTCGATCTGCGGGAGGCCCGGATCGACGACGCGGCGACGGTGGACGCCTTCGCGCTGTTCGGCGGCGTCGACATCCTGGTACCGCGGGGCTGGCGGGTCTCGATGACCGGTACGCCGTTCCTGGGCGGGTTCGACGACAAGACGCGGGCCGGCGGCTTCCTGCCACCTGACGCGCCGGTCCTCAACGTCGACGCGATCGCCATCTTCGGTGGGGTCACGGTGGCGAACGAGCCCACCGACGGCAGCCGGCCGCAGGATCACGTCGGCCGGCGCACTGTCTGAGATCGAGGAGAAACCATGTTCCAGGTTCGAGTCCACGGGCGCGGTGGTCAGGGAGTGGTGACCACCGCCGAGCTCCTGTCAGTCGCCGCTTTCGCCGAAGGGCGGCAGGCGCAGGCGTTCCCGACGTTCGGGTCCGAGCGCACCGGCGCGCCTGTCGTCGGCTTCTGCCGGATCGACGACCGTCCGATCCGGACCCACGAACCGGTCGCCCGGCCCGATGCCGTGATCATCCAGGACGCGACGCTGCTCCACCAGGTCGACGTCTTCGAAGGCCTGGATCCGGGCGGCTACCTGTTGATCAACACCTCGCGCAGCCTGGCAGAGCTGGGCCTGGGCGCCTTCGTCCAGCAGTTGGGCCCGGACCGCGTCGTGACCGTGCCCGCCACCGAGCTCGCCTTGACGCACCTGGGTCGCCCACTGCCGGGCGCAGTACTGCTGGGGGCCTTCGCGGCGCTCACCGGTCAGGTCCAGCTCGCGTCCGTGCTGCGGGCCATCGAGGAACGATTCACCGGGACCGTTGCCGCTGGCAACGTCGCCGCGGCCACCGCGGCCTATCACAAGGTCCGTTCACAGATCGAGGAGCCGGCTCGTGCTCAGACAAATTGAAGGTTCGCGTGGGGTGGCGGAGGCGGTCGCGCTGTGCCGGCCCGAGGTGATCTGCGCCTATCCGATCTCGCCGCAGACCCACATCGTCGAGGCGCTCAGCTCGCTGGTGAAGTCCGGTGAGCTGGCGCCGTGCGAGTTCGTCAACGTGGAGTCGGAGTTCGCCGCGATGTCGGTGGCCATCGGTGCCTCCGCGACCGGCGCCCGCTCCTACACCGCGACAGCGAGTCAAGGTCTGCTCTACATGGCAGAGCCGCTCTACAACGCGTCCGGACTGGGCCTGCCGATCGTGATGACCGTGGCCAACCGGGCGATCGGCGCGCCGATCAACATCTGGAACGACCACAGCGACTCGATGTCGCAGCGTGACTCGGGCTGGATCCAGCTGTACGCCGAGACGAACCAGGAGGCGCTGGATCTCCACATCCAGGCTTTCAGGATCGCGGAGGAGCTGTCCTTGCCGGTGATGGTGTGCATGGACGGGTTCGTCCTCACCCACGCGGTCGAGCGGGTCGACGTACCGTCGGCGGAGCAGGTGGACGCGTTCCTGCCGCCGTACGAACCGCGGCAACTGCTCGATCCGGACGACCCGATCTCCATCGGCGCCATGGTGGGACCGGACGCGTTCACCGAGGTGCGGTATCTGGCCCACGACAAGCAGATGCAGGCCCTGGAGTTGATCCCCGCCGTCGCCGCGGACTTCCGGGCGGCGTTCGGGCGCGACTCCGGCGGACTGGTCCGCCCGTACCGGTGCGAAGACGCCGAGACCATCGTGGTCGCCCTCGGCTCGGTGCTCGGCACGATCAAGGACACCGTCGACGAACTGCGGGACGAGGGAGTGAAGATCGGCGCCCTCGGGTTGACCTCGTTCCGGCCCTTCCCCCTGGATGCGGTTCGTACTGCGCTGGCCGGCGCGCGGCGGGTCGTCGTACTGGAGCGGGCGCTCGCCGTCGGTATCGGCGGGATCGTGGCGGCCAACGTGAGGATGGCGCTGTCGGGTATCTCGCTGCACGGCTACACCGTCATCGCCGGTCTCGGCGGACGGGCGATCACCAATGCGTCGCTGCGGAGGCTCTTGGCCGATGCGGTCGCCGATCGGCTGGAACCGCTGACGTTCCTCGACCTCAACCGCGAGCTGGTCGAGCGCGAACTCCAGCGGACCAGGGCGACCCGTCGCTCGGGGCCCGCGGCCGAGAACCTGCTGCGCGACCTCGGCGCGGTCGGATCGCGGATCGGCTGAGAGGACAAGGCCATGACACAGCAACGCATCAGGTTCTACCAGATCGGCAGCTACGCGGCCGGCAACCGACTGCTGGATCCCGATCAGGGTTCGGTCCAGGCCGACGTGCAGCGCACGAACTCGCTCAACTCCGGGCACCGCGCGTGCCAGGGTTGCGGCGAGGCGCTCGGCGCGAGATATGCCCTCGACGCGGTGATGCGAGCCACCGGCAACCAGATGGTCGCGGTCAACGCGACCGGCTGCCTGGAGGTGTTCTCCACGCCGTACCCGGAGACCGCCTGGCAGGTGCCATGGTTGCACTCCCTCTTCGGCAACGCGCCCGCTGTCGCGACCGGTGTCGCCGCCGCGCTCAAGGCGAAAGGCCGGACAGACGTCCGGGTCGTCGGGCAGGGCGGTGACGGCGGAACGGTCGACATCGGTCTCGCCTGCCTGTCAGGGATGTTCGAGCGCAACGACGACGTGCTCTACATCTGCTACGACAACGGCGGCTACATGAACACCGGCGTCCAGCGCTCGGGAGCCACCCCACACGCCGCTGCGACCACGACCACCCCTGCGGTGGGTCCCGAGCCGGGCAACAACTTCGGCCAGGGCAAGAGCCTGCCCCTGATCGCGATGGCACACCGGATCCCGTACGTCGCGACCGCGACGGTGGCCGACCTTCGCGACCTGGAGTACAAGGCGAAACGCGCCATGGAGTTCCGCGGCGCGCGGTACCTGCACGTGCTGGTCCCGTGCCCGTTGGGCTGGCGGACCGCGTCGAACCAGACCATCCAGATCGCCCGCCTGGCCACCGAGACCGGCATCTTCCCGGTGTTCGAGGCCGAGGACGGCGAGGTGGTCGGTGTCTCGAAGATCCGCAAGCGCAGGCCGGTGTCCGACTATCTCGAGCCGCAGGGCCGGTACGCCCATCTGTTCGGCGCGGCGCCCCGTGAGGACGTCATCGCCAGGATCCAGGCCGAGGCGGACCGCAACGTCCGCGGTTTCGGGCTGGTCGACCCGCGGTGTCGATTGATGGAGGGGTGAGTTAGATGTCCGAGGCAAGCAAGCACGGTCCGCTCCCGTTCGCGATCACGCTCGACGTCGGATCGAGCCTGGCGAACAAGACGGGTTCCTGGCGTACCGAGGTACCGGCGTACGTCGACCGGTTGCCGCCGTGCAACGACGCCTGCCCGGCCGGCGAGAACATCCAGCAGTGGCTGCATCACGCCGAGGAGGCCGGTTACGAGGCCGCCTGGCGGCAGATCATGGCGGACAACCCGTTCCCGGCGATCATGGGCCGGGTCTGCTATCGGCCCTGTGAGACAGCCTGCAACCGCGCCACTCTGGACGAGGCCGTCGGCATCAACTCGGTCGAAAGGTTCCTGGGCGACGAGGCGATCGAGCAGGGCTGGACCGTGCCGGTGGAGGCCGAGCCGACCGGCAAGCAGGTGCTGGTCGTCGGCGCCGGGCCGTCCGGACTGGCCGTTGCCTATCACCTCACCCTGCTCGGGCATCAGGTCACTGTTCGCGACAGTTGCCCGGAGGCGGGCGGCATGATGCGGTACGGCATCCCGGCGTACCGGTTGCCACGCGAGGTGGTCGATGCGGAGATCCAGCGGATCGTCGACCTGGGCGTGCGGCTCGAGCTGGGCACCACCGTCACCGATCTCGAGGTCGCGCTGTCTTCCTTCGACGCCGTGTTCTTGGCCGTCGGCGCTCACCTCGGCCGGCGTGCCGACATCCCGGCCGGCGACTCCGCGCACATCCTCGACGCGGTGTCCGTCCTGGCGGGCCTCGAGGAAGGCGAGCAGCCGCTGCTCGGCCGCCGGGTCGCTGTGTACGGCGGCGGCAACACCGCGCTGGACGTGGCCCGGACAGCACGTCGCCTCGGCGCCACCGACGCTGTGGTGGTCTACCGGCGGACCAGGGACCGGATGCCCGCGCACGACATCGAGGTGAAGGAGGCCCTGGAGGAGGGCATCCGGATGCGCTGGCTGTCGACCATCGCCTACGCCGGGGCCGGGCAGATCAAGATCGAGAAGATGAAGCTCGACGAGACGGGCTTCCCCCAGCCGACCGGAGAGTTCGAGGAACTCGCCGCCGACTCGGTCGTGCTCGCACTCGGCCAACTGTCCGATCTCACCCTGGTCGAGGACCTCGAGGACGTGACGATCGCCGACGGTGTCGTACAGGTCGGCAAGGACCTGATGACCGGGCATCCAGGCTTGTTCGCCGGCGGCGACATGGTGCCGTCCGAGCGCACGGTCACAGTCGCCGTCGGTCACGGCAAGAAGGCGGCGCGCAGCATCGACGCCTGGCTCCGCGGTACTGCGGACGAGCGGGCCGCCCGTCACGAGCTGGCCACCTACGACCGGTTGAACACCTGGTACTACGCGGACGCGCCGGCCACCGTGCGGCCCAGGCTGGATCTCGCTCGGCGGATCGCCACCTTCGACGAGGTGACCGGTGGGCTGGATGCGTCGACGGCGTTGTTCGAGGCTCGGCGCTGCATGTCGTGCGGCAACTGTCTCGAGTGCGACAACTGCTTCAGCGTGTGTCCCGACAACGCCGTGATCAAGCTCGGCCCGGGCCGGTACGAGATCGATCTCGACTTCTGCAAGGGCTGTGGATTGTGTGCGGCCGAGTGCCCGAGCGGCGCGATCGAGATGTTTCCCGAACGCCTCTGAAGGAGTCAGCCATGAAGTGGTTACGTCCGATCGTCCTCGCCTGGAGCGTCGTCCTCGGTATTGCCCTGGGGTTCGGTCTGTGCCGGAAGACTGGCGCCCGCGCCCGCGAAGGCAGCTCGGTCGCTCTGTTCGGGGGGACCAGAACCAAGGATGTCTCCCAGCATCTGGCCAGGGCCGACGCGACGGCGGTGTTCGGCGCGGTCACTCTGGACCTGCGGGAGGCTCACATCGACGACGAGGCGACCGTCGACACCGTCGCTGTCTTCGGCGGCGTGGAGGTCCTGGTCCCGAGGCGATGGCGGCTGGCGCTGTCCGGCAGACCGATCTTCGGCGGGTTCGACGACCGAACCCACGGGGACAAGGTGCTGCCGGCCGATGCGCCGATCCTGAAGGTGCACGGGCTGGCCGTCTTCGGTGGCGTCGTCGTGGCCAACGAGCCGGCCGAAGGTCCCCGGCGATCGAGGTAGCACGACCCTGCCCAAACGGCGGCCGGCTTGGCATGGTGGGGTGCCGGGGAATGCCGAATCGATGAGGGAGCTGACGTGATGCAGGAGTCGTCGAAGCGCGTCGTGGTGGGTGTCGACGGGACATCGGAGAGCCAGATCGCGCTGCGCTGGGCCGTCGAGGCGGCACGGACCGGAGGGCTCGCAGTACGAGTAGTGCGTGCGTACCTGAACCAGGCGAGCGAATGGCCCGCGACTGCCGAGGGATCCATCCCCGAGCCACCCGTCGATCAGTACCAGGCGGAGCTGGATGCGGCGGTCGAATTCGTCCGCGACCGGCTCGGCTACCAGGCGGGATCCGGCTGGCTGGTGCACGCGGGTCCGGTCGACGCGATCCTCACCGAAGCGGCCGACGCTCAGATGGTGGTTGTCGGCACGAAGTTCGACAGCAAGCTGACGGCAGCGGTACTGGGATCCGTCGCCAGCACCGTGACCGCCAAGGCGCCCTGCCCGGTGGTAGTCGTCCGCGGTGAAGCGAGGAACGGCCCGATCCTGGTCGGTATGGATGGTTCCGCGGACTCCGAGGATGCGGTCGCCTTTGCCTTCGAGCAGGCGGCTCGCTCCGACGCACCGCTGACTGTGGCCTACTGCTGGCAGCCGCAGGAGCGGCATGACGCCCCGATCACGGAGATGCGCGCGCTGCTGCAGGACTGGTTGGTCGAGAACATCGGTACCTACGCGGACAAGTACCCGGGGGTGGCGGTGCGTACCAGGATCATCGAAGGCCGCCCAGCCACGGCGCTGGCCGAGCTGACCGATGACACGTCGCTCCTGGTCGTCGGCTCACGCGGACGCGGCGGGGTGACCGGCCTGCTGCTCGGATCCGTCAGCCAAAGTCTGCTGCGGCACTCAAGATGCCCAGTGGCTGTGGTCCGCCGACAGGTAGCTGCCGATTGATCGCCGCAGGGGGTATGACGGCCACCGGGCAGCTCGCCTGATGCAACACCGTCTGGCTCACGGAGCCGAGCAGTTGTCCCTCGAAACCACCGCAGCCACGTGCGCCGAGGACGATCAGTTGTGCTTCGATGGATTGCCGTAGCAGTTCCTCGGCAGGCCTGCAGTCGTTGACGACCCGTCGTACTGCGTGATGCCGCTCCGCATAGTCCGTGCCCAGCGCCAACGCCGCGGTACTGGCGGGGGAGCCGTCATGGCCGACAACCACGGGACCGCCGGTACGACGGCCGTGGTCGGGGCGGATCACAACGATCGGGCAGTAGGCGGCGGCGGCGAGATCGAGCGCTGTCGAGCAGGTCATAGTCCCGAGCGCTCCGGTCAGCCCTCTGCTGCCGATCACCAGCAGCTGCGCGTGCCGGGACTCCTCGATCATCACAGGCGTCAGGAAGCCTGGTATCCGGCCGGCCTCGACGTCCAGGTCCGGCTCGAGCTCCTGCGCGATCTCGCGGGATCGACTGATCACCTGGTCCGCGACCTCGACCAGGGCGGGGTCGATCTCCCCTCGGCGCCGCGGTACCGCGGCCAACGGCCAGGCGAAGGCATGGACGAGGCGCAGCGGAGTCCCCAGCGACGCGGCTTCAGCAGCCGCCCAGCTGATCGCTCGCTCGGCGGTCGCCGAGCCGTCGATGGCTACCACCACGGACCTGTTCGTCATTGCAATGCCACCTCTCGATCGTCGCCGCACTTCGCCATCGCCTGGACCCTGGTCTCCATCCCACGGTCAAGGAAGCAGTAGGGCATCAGAGGGCGGTGCTAGGGAGTGTGTTCGACCGCTGAGATCGCACTGCTGATGTCGTTCGCCCAGTCAGCGATCCGCAACCACTCGCGGGAATCCGCGGCCAGGTTGCCCTGGGCGATGCGCTTGGCGAGGAAGCCCTTCGCGGTCTCCGGTTCGAGTCGTCCGGCGAACGTGGTCGCGGGAGCCGCGCCGATCTTCCGGGCAAGCCGTGCGACCTTCCGCGGCATCGCCTGAGCCTGGTCCTTGTCCGGTCCGACCGGGCCACTGTGGAACAACCACACCTGGCGGTCCCGCAGTTCGTGGACGTGCATGCGGAGGAAGTCGACCGCCTCCGGCCGCCAACGCCTCATGTAGATCGCGCTTCCGACGATGACCGCTTCGTACTTGGCGATGGGGCCGGCCCCACTGGCCTCGCAGACATCGACCTCGTGCCCGCCCCTGCGGAGCTCGGCGCCGATAGCAGTGGCGATGCCTGCGGTCGCGCCCGCCTTGGTGGCATAGACCACGAGTATCTTCCTGGTCATCAGAGATCTCCCTTGCGTTCTTTCGTCGGCGACCGCGAGGTGCGCCCGCCTGTCCACATCTCGAGCATCTCCTTCGGCCCACGGGTGCGGCAGGGCGCTTGGTCCTGAACTCGCAGGACCATGGGGTGCTCGCCGGTCGCTCGATGTCGATGGAAGGTTTGCGTCTCACCGTCCGGGTGGAGAGGAGCTGACGTGTTCGGCGTGTCGTGGTGACGTGGCGGATCTCAGACCGTCCCCATTGATCGCGCGATCGATCATTTCGACGGTCCAGACGACCAGGATCGAGGCCATGAAGACGCCCAGCATCGCCTCCGCCGCGGCCGTCTCTGCGAGAGCCAGAGCCACTACTCCAAGTGCCAGGGACGTCGTGACCAGAGCAGTGAACCACCAGACCTTGTTCTGACGGTCGCCGCGCCACACCACCAGGAATGCCACAGTGGCGAGGACCAGGCCGACGGCCGACATTCCCCTTGCATCCTTGACGAAGGGCATCTCACCGTTGACGAGGTAGCCGACGTACGGAATGGCGACCAGGACGAGCAGAATGCTCGCAAAGACATCTCTTGTCTTCAGTCTCATCAGACCCCACCTCCTCCTGTCTCAAGCCTGCGATGACGTCACCGGGCTCGCTATGGACAGAGGTCCCGACCCAGCTGCCGAACGGCCGTCGTGGCGTCCGGCTACACGATCACCCGCAAGGGGACCGGTCGCCGTACACAAGGCCACACCGTCGCCGGCGCGAACGCATGCGTCAGACGGCGTGGGACGCGAGTGCGACGGCCACCCGCGCTGCGATGGCGGCGTTGTTCCGGGCTAGCGCGAGGTTCGCTGGGACGCTCTGCCCGTCTGTTTCCTTCTCGATCCGTTCGAGGACGTACGGCGTGACGGCTGGACCGGTGACTCCGGCACGAGCGCTCGAGTCCAACGCGGCGGTGAGTACGGCGTTGATTCGCGACTCCGGGATCTCGTCGTCGACGGGGATCGGTACGGTCAGCAGGACTCCGGTGGCCGGCCGTGCGCGGAAGCGGAGAACGTCGCAGACCACTCGCTCGTCGTCGACCCGGTGAGGAATCGGCAAACCACTCGACCGCGTGTAGAAGGCCGGGAACCAGTCGTGCTGCCAGCCGAGGACCGGGACGCCGACGGTCTCGAGGTACTCGAGTGTTCGCGGCAGGTCGAGGAACGCCTTGGCGCCGGCGCAGACGGTGATGACCGGGTGGTTGGCGATGGCGTCGAGGTCAGCCGAGATGTCCCCGCTGAGTTCTGATCCGCGGTGGACGCCTCCGATGCCGCCGGTGGCGAAGACCGAGATGCCCGCCGCGTGGGCCAGAGCGACCGTGGCCGAGACAGTGGTGACGCCGACATCCCATCCTTGAGCTTGCGCCACCGACAGATCGCGTTCTGCGACCTTCCGCGTGCCCTGCAGCACTCGCTTCTCTTCGCCTGACGAGAGACCGACGTGCGGCCGGCCGTCGAGGATCGCGGCCACGGCCGGTGTGGCGCGCTGGTCGAGGACTGCTTGCTTGCAGAGTTCGAGTGCATCGGCGTTCGCGGGGGCGGGCAGCCCGAGAGTCGAGAAGATGGTCGACTCCAGCGCGACGACCGCACGACCTTCGGCCAGAGCTTGCGCCACGTCGTCGGACAGGATGGGCTCGGCACTCTCACTCACAAACAGCTCCGTTCTCGTCAGCGGTCATGGACACAGTGGCAGCAGGTTCGGTGCGAACCCTCCTGGCAAGGCTATGGCCGGCTTCGACTGCCTCGAGGTCCTCGGCGTTGTCCAGGACGGCGGACAGGGGCGGCGGCAACGCATCGCCGGCACCGGTCGTGTCTGAGCGCTGCGTCAGATCTGTTGGCGTGCGGGCAGGAGCCCGAGCTCCCACGCCCGGCGGACGGCCTCGTTGCGGCGTGATGCGCCCAGTTTGCGAAGGATGCTCCGCACATGGCTGCGGACTGTGTTGACCGAGACGTACATGGTGGTGGCGATCTCCTCGGTGGTCAGCAGATCGGCCAGGTACTCCAGGACCTCATGCTCCTTGCAGGTGAGGGGGACAACCCGAGCCACGTCGGCCGGCGCATGGCCCGGCTGATGACCTGAGCTTCCGATCGCTCGGTCGTGGGCGCGCAGGTGATCTGGTGCGCGGAGCCATGGGTGCCGCGTCATCAGCTCACCAGTGGGCTGGAGCAGCCGTTGAACCGACGGCGCCGCCTCTGTGAACGGACGGCGCAGTTGCTCGGGGGCAGCCAGCCGTAGGGCACGCTCCAGGCAGAGCCCGCCGCGGCCGGCGTCGCCGGTCCTGAGTGATTCCGCGGCTTGGACCAGCCAGCTGTCCACTTGCGTTTCGAGCGGGATAGTGCGGTGCGTGGCAGCACGGGGCAGCGGGGGCTTTCGATCGCCGGCCTCGATGGCAGCTCGCCGCAGTACCAGGAGCGATCCGGCCTGTTCGCGTCCTGGGGAGTGCTCGATCACCTTGATGGCCTCGCGGGGCAGATGCTGCGCGACCAGCGTCTTGGCCTCGTCGACGATCAGGGACTGGTTGAGCCAGCCGTCGTGCTGGGTGCCGTAACTGTTGCTCGCGGCCCGCAGTTCGGCACCGGCGAGCTCGGTCTCGCCTCCGCTCCGGAGCAGTCTGGCCCGGATCAGAGCCAGAGCGGCGGCGAGGACGTGGGCGTCGTGGGTCGGCGCTGCTTCAGCGGCGCGATGCACCAGATCCTGGGCCTCGGTCAGCTCACCCCGGTCGGTACTGATCCAGGCCTGCGCCACGATGGCCGACTGCGGCTCGTCGGGCTGCGCGCCTGATTCCGCCAGTGCGGTCGCGTGCGCGGCGAGCTCGGCCGCTCGTCGAAGGTGTCCCCAGACCGCCTCCACCAGGGCGGACATCCCCAGGAAGTCGGCCAGCGCCTCGTGCACCCCCACCGTTTCGGCAATGGCGACGCCTTCGGTGAAGGCCGCCAGCGCGGCCGGGAAGTCTCCGCGCTGCAGCAGGACACGGCCTTTGCACCCGGCCATGAGCAGCCTCAGGTCCGGGCGAGCGATGACTGGTTCCCCGGATGCTGCCCGCAGCGCGGCCTCGGCAGCCAGTACGGCGTCCAGCCCGGCGTCGACGTCCGTTCCGAGGCTCGCGCAGACCGCCTGCAGCACCGTGATCGCGAGCTCGGATGCCCGGGCCGGGGTGGAGACGTCATGGTCCAGCCAGTCGCGTGCTCTGCGGAGCTCCGACGTCGAGCGGGCGACGTCGAACTCGGCGAGCGCGCTGGTCGCTCTCACGATCGCGGCGTCGGCGCCGTCCAGGTCATCGGGCAGGCCGGCGAACAACGTTGTCAGCAGCCGGCGTTGGCGCCCGACCAGGAGTCCCGCGAAGTCGAGATCTTCCACCAGGTAGCGGGCTGCATCGCACCACCGTCGAGCCGTGATGGCGTGCTGGATCGCCTCGAGCCGCTGACCGTTCTGCGCGAACCAGGTGGCTGCGGTGTGGTGCAGGGCCAGGGCGAGTGTGGGCCGCTCGAACAACAGTTGGGCGCGGAGGAACTCGCGGAACAGCGACTGGTAACTGTAGGACTCATCGGTCCCGGGAACGGGTTGGATGAAAGAGTTGCCGTGGGCGATGAATTCCAGCGACCGACGGTCACAGGGGCGCCCTGTCAGCGCTTTGGCCAGGGCCGGTCGGACCTCGTCCACGATGCAGGTCCGGAGCAGGAACTCCCGCAGCGCCGTCGGCTGTGCGTCGAGGACCTCGGACATCAGGTAGGCCGAGACGTTCCCGGTATCGCCGCGGAATTCCCGGATGGCCCGTGCCGGGTCGGTCTTCCCGGCCAGGGTCAAGGCTGCGAACATCAGACCCGCGGGCCAGCCGTCGGTCCGCTCCAGGAGCACTGCGAGATCCGTGGGTGCCAGGTCGAGGTTCTGCAGCCGCATCAGCTCGCCGGCCTCTTCCGTCGTGAAGACCAGATCGGCGGCGCGAATCTCGGCAACGGTGCCCGCCAGCCGGTAGAGGTGCAGGGGGACAGGTGGGTCCGATCTCGTCAGGAGCACGATCCGAACTCGTCCTGCGTTGCCGTGGACGAGGCGATGGAGGGTCTGCCCGAACGCAGGGGTGACCGTGAGATCGCCGCAGTCGACCACTAGGACCAGCAGCTGCTGCTCGACCACGGCCAGATGCGTGGGAGTCGGTTGTCCTGGTTGGTCTTCGAGTGCGAACAGCACCGGTTCGTCGGACAGGGTTGCGCTCCTGCGATGCAGGCCGTCGACGACGGATTCCAGCAGGGCCGCAGGCTGATCGGTGGTGGCGTTCAGCGCGATCCAGCTGATCATGTCCGGGCCCTTGGACAGCGCTTCCCACGACTCCAGCAGCATCGTCTTGCCGAAGCCCGCCGGCGCACTGACCACGGTGAGCGGCCGCTGAACCCCCTGACTGACACGCTCGAGAAGACGTCGCCGCAACACTGTTCCTGGTGGGATCGGCGAGATCCGGGCTGCGGATCTCAGCTGACCTTCTTCGACCGGTACCCACGGTTGACTACGCTCTGGTGCCACTCCTCTGACTTGCGGATCGCCTGGCACATGCCCTCCTAGCGATGCGGCGACACCGATCGCTTCGGGGAGGGGCCACAGTGAAGCCGCACTAAGACGACACCACGGATGCGCCATTAAGACCAGCATTCCCATCCGATAACCGGACGTTTCGAGACGGCGCGACCTCGACAGGTCCAGCCGGCCCGGATCGAGACCGGCAGTTCACCCCGCAGGGATGAAGCCGCGTCACGTCGTCCTTGCGACCGTCGACGCACAGGTTGGGACGGGGTGGGTTCGATGGTCGATGCGACGTACGAGCTGCGCGTGGCGGGCGCCGTACCGGAACAAGACCTTCGAGATCTGGGCGCCGTGACACTGGCGGTCGATCAGGTGAACACCATCCTCTACGGCATCCCGGACGAGTCGGCCCTCTGTGGCCTGCTGTCACGACTCCGGGCCCTGGGCATCGAAGTCGCCGAAATTCGCCGAGTACCGGACCCGACACCTTCGGCATCGACCGAATGGATCGCCGTCGAGCCTGAACCGGGAAACGACGAGAGCAAGTGAGCGAGCGGCTGATGATGATCGAAGAGGTGCGCCACCTCGATCGCGGCTACGTGGCCTCCTCGGTCCGTCTCGCAGATGGTGTCGTCGCCGCTCTCGGATGGGCGCTCGCCCGGGCTCAGGGGCACTGGGACAGGGTGAATCTGAGCATGGGGACGGTCCGCGTCGTCCCCGGCCCGGTTGTCATCTGTACGCCGGATCTGAAGTCCTTGGCGGAAGCGGAGGAGATCAGGCAGGCGACAGCCATCGTGGTGGTTGGCGCGCGCCCCGGCCTGAAGGCCTGGATCAGCGCGTTCCGGCCCGAGCGGCTCGCGGGCGCGGCCATCCCCGTGCCGGACCGAGTCGTCGATGATCCCGACGTCTGGGCAGCCATGGAGACCTTCACCGACCTGATCAACAGCGGTACCGGCCTGACGCACCCCTGCGATCGGTCCCTGGTGACCGACGGGCTCCTCGAGCTGCGCCGAGCAGGACACACCTTCGACCCCGACGAGCTGATGGCTGCGGCCTTCAAGCTCAACTGGCGCGGCACCGCCGCCTGGGACCTACGAGTCCTGGCTTCGGAACTCGATCATGCAGCCACAGCCCCAACCTCTTAGAACGTCTGGAGGCAGCATGGCGCTGGCCGAGGCTGGCCGGTTTCATCCCGGATGGGTGAGGCCAGAGGCCGCCGGTTCGGTGCATTCTGGCGCTCTGGGCTCGAAGCAGGGGACTGAGAACATGAGTGAGACGACGCGGTCAGATGGCACTGATGGAACTGATCCCGATACCTCCCGCGGCATGAGCCGACGCGTCCGGTCATGGTGCATCTACCTGGCCACCGCGGCCGGACTCTTCTGCGTGATCACCACCTGGGGTCTGCAGTGGGCTCTCACCAGCATGATCCTTGTCGGGGTGTCGACGGCTCTTGTCGCCGCCACGGTCTGGGCAGAGGAGGGGCGGCACGCGGTGCCCAGGATCGCTCGTTTGGCGTTCGCCGCCGGGCTGATCGCAACGGCGGCTGTGGGCCTGGTCGTGGTCTGCAAGCTGGCCGGCGTCCTGGTCGTGCTGATGCTGGTTGGGACCACGCCCGCTCTCACGTCGCTCGTCCGGGCTCGACGGCTCGCCCGGGACGGTCTTCCCGTAGTACAGCCGGAGTCGGCTACACCTGACCTGCCCGCACCGTGGGGCCAGCCCTCCCTGAACAGGTCTGCGGCGGAACCGGTGCGGGAGCTCAAGTCTCTCGACGATGACGCCTTGTGCCTGGCGTGGCGCCGGAGCTTCCTCCTGCTGGAGGAGGCCCGGTCGGCGGTGGAGCGCCTGTCCATCGTCGAACAGCGGCAGAAGTACCTCGACGAGCTCCATCAGCGATCTCCGGAGGGAGTCGCTGCCTGGCTGGCGTCGGGCGCACGAGCATCCGGCAACCCACTTCCCTATCTGACCGACCGTCAACGCCGCCAACCCGGCTGACCCAGGGTCCACTACCTCCCGAGGGTTATCTGCTCGACGTACCTCATTCGCAGCAGTGTCCGCCTGGTGCGCCGGTGGATTCGTCGTACGGTGCGGCGCCCGGTCTGGTCCATTGCGGGACGGGGCGGCCGTCCTTCTTCCACCAGGTGCCGGTCCGATCCTGCGGCCAGCCCGCCGGCGAGTCCTCCCAGTCTTCCTGGCGGCCGTAGACCGTCAGATCGAGCAGGTGGGCCTGCAGCATCGTCGTTTCGACGCCGCGACCGATCGTCTCGTTGGTGAGGAACACCCGGTCGCCGTCGCGCAGGTAGCAGGCGATATAGCCCGGTTCGTCGAGGAGCCCGGCGCCGACGCCGCGATCTTCGACCCCGAGCATCGAGTACCACGGCAAGGTGTAGCCCATGAATTCGCGGAACGGCGCGATCTCCTGCCACGGCCCCTCGCAGAAGACCGCGAAGGAGACGCCGCGATGGTTCAGGTAGCTGACGTCGTGCACGTCGACGATGCTCGCGGTGCAGCCCTCGCACTGGCCTTCGATTCCCGCGCCGCGGTGCCACATGTGCTTGTAGGCGATGAGTTGGTCGCGGCCGTCGAAAACGTCCAGGAACGATACTGGCCCGTTCCGGCCGACCAGCGTGGCCGAGGCGTCGACCTCTGCCATCGGTAGCCGGCGCCGAGCCGCCGCGATCGCGTCTCCCTCACGGGTGTGGGCCTTCTCCCGGACGAGGAGGGCTTGGCGTTCACGGCTCCAGGTCTCACGGTCGACGATCGGCGGCGATGCGGTCGCTCCAGTCATTGGGTTCTCCTCGTCGGTCTGAGCCAGTGCAGGCTCGCTGGGTGTTATGAATATCGACGAGCGACCCGGCGAATCGTCATCGCACTTTCTTCGCGACGGCGTCCGGTACGGCGTAGGTACGGTGACGACCACCATGATCCGGGAGGACCTGAACCCATGACGAGCACTGCGGACGAGGTGTGGTTCCGGGACGCGTTCGAGGAGCACCGGCGTCCGTTGCATGCGCACTGCTACCGGCTCGCCGGGAACGTCGCGGACGCGGACGACCTGGTCCAGGAGACCTTCCTGCGCGGCTGGCGCTCCCGTACGCAGTACGAGGGGAGGGCATCGATCAGGACCTGGCTCTACCGGATCGCCACCAATGTCTACCTCGATACCCGCAAGGCTGCGGCGCGACGGACAGTGCCAGTCGGTGACCCGATGGAGTGGTGCACCGATATCGGCCCCTATCCCGACTCGCTGCTGGGCGAGGACCCGGTATCGGACCTGGTGGCACGGGAGACCGTCGATCTCGCGCTGATCGCCGCGCTGATGTATCTGCCGCCACGGCAGCGGGCGGCGTTCGTACTGCGTGACGTCTCCGGCTGGACACCGGCCGAGATCGCCGACGGTCTCGGCCTCGAGGTGCCCGCGGTGAACAGTCTGATCCAGCGCGCCCGGAAGACCCTTCGTCACTATGCGCCAGGTGATTCCCGTGACTGGCGCAGGCCGGTGCTGACCAGCGAGGACGAGGAAATCCTCCGTCGCTATGCCGCGGCTACCGATCCCACGAGCTTCCGGGAGTTGCTGGCCGAAGACGTACGCATCACCATGCCGCCGGACCCGCCAGTCGCCGGGATCGACGCCGCGGCCGAATTCCTGAGCAGGCCCCTGGACTGGCGCACGTTCCCGTCCGCTGCCAACGGCCGGCCCGCCCTGATCTGCTATCTCCGTCGCCCCGGCACCGATCAGTACGAGGCATTGGTCGTCGACGTCCTGACGATCGAGAACGGCAGGATCGTAGCGAGCAACGCCTTCGTCGGAGCCCACCACGTCGCCGCGTTCGGCCTCCCCGCCGGCATCGAACAGCACGAAGCCCTGATCCCGCAATCGTCAGGACAGTAACGGGCGGACCTCCTGGCCGACTTTCTACGCGGTTTCACCCCGCACGGAGGAGGCCAGAGGCTGCCGGTTCGATGCATCCTGGCGCTCTGGGCTCGAAGCAGGGGACTGAGAACATGAGTGAGACGACGCGGTCAGATGGCACTGATGGGACTGATCCCGATCGCGGCATGAGCCGACGCGTCCGGTCATGGTGCATCTACCTGGCCACCGCGGCCGGACTCTTCTGTGTGATCACCACCTGGGGTCTGCAGTGGGCTCTCACCAGCGTGATCTTTGTCGGAGTGTCGGCGGCCATCATCGCCACCTCCATCTGGGCAGAGGAGGGGCGGCACGCGGTGCGCAGGATCGCTCGTTTGGCGTTCGCCGCCGGGCTGATCGTACCGGCGGCTGTGGGCCTGGTCGTGGTCTGCAAGCTGGCCGGCGTCCTGGTCGTGCTGATGCTGGTTGGGACCACGCCTGCTCTCACGTCGCTCGTCCGGGCTCGACGGCTCGCCGGGGACAAGCTTGCCGGAGTAGAGCCGCAGTCGGCGATACCTGACCTCTCTGAACCGTCGGGCCAGCCCTCCCTGAACAGTTCTGCGGCGGAACCGGTGCGGGAGCTCAAGTCTCTCGACGATGACGCCTTGTGCCTGGCGTGGCGCCGGAGCTTCCTCCTGCTGGAGGAGGCTCGGTCGGCGGTGGAGCGCCTGTCCATCGTCGAACAGCGGCAGAAGTACCTCGACGAGCTCCATCAGCGATCTCCGGAGGGAGTCGCTGCCTGGCTGGCGTCGGGCGCACGAGCATCCGGCAACCCATTTCCCTATCTGACCGACCACCAACGGCGCCAAGCCGGCTGAATCGGGGGACCCGTCGCTGCCCAGCCTTGCCTGGATCGCGGCTGGATCGACGCGTCCCCGAATTGGCTGTGTCCGCCAGTCATCAGATCGTCGTCCCACGCCACGCAGTCGCCGACTCGTGGCGCCCGGATGGCGAGATGCGAGACGGCGGCGGCGGAGTTCGCCGTACGGTTGAAATGTCTATCAGATCACTAGGGTAAATGAGGGCCGATGACCTTCGAGGCTGCCTACCGCGCCGCTGACGACCGGTACCAGCGGTTGGAGTATCGGCGGGCCGGGAACTCCGGGCTCGACCTGCCTGCGTTGTCGCTGGGGCTGTGGCAGAAGTTCGGCACCGACTACCCGTTCGAGACGCAGCGCGAGATCCTGCTGCACGCCTTCGACCTGGGCGTCACGCACTTCGACAACGCCAATCGGTACGGTCCTCCGCACCGCGGCGCGGAGAAGGTCTTCGGACGTGTACTGCGCTCGGACCTGGCGCCCTATCGCGATGAGCTGATCCTGACGACCAAGGCCGGCAACCCGATCGGCCCGAGCCCTTACCTGAAAGGTGGTTCGCGCAAGTCGCTGCTGGTCTCACTCGAGCACAGCCTGCGCGACCTCGGCACCGACTACGTCGACATCTTCTACCACCACCGACCTGACCTCTCCACCCCGGTGGAGGAGACGGTCGGCGGGCTGGTGAGCGCGGTCCAGCAGGGCAAGGCGCTGTACGTCGGCGTGTCCAACTATCCGACCGAGCGCGCGCACGACGTGGCCGAGCTGCTGCGCGGGGCCGGGGTGCCTCTGTTGGTGCACCAGCCGCGGTACTCGATCTTCGACCGCGGGCCCGAGAACACCGGGCTGCTCAAGTTGGCGGCCGAGGACGGCTTCGGACTCGTTGCCTACAGCCCCTTGGCTCAGGGCCTGCTGACCGACAAGTACCTGGACGGAACCATCCCGGCGAGTGCTCGAGCCGCGAACAGCAGCTTTCTCTCGCCCGATCAGATCGACGACTTGTACCGCGAGCGGGCGACCGCGCTCAACGAGATCGCCCGGCAGCGCGGCCAGTCCCTGGCTCAGCTCGCCCTCCAGTGGGTACTGCGCCAGCCGCAGGTCACCACCGCGTTGATCGGAGCGAGCTCGACCAGCCAGCTCGACCACAACCTCGCCGCGCTGGACTTTCCACCCCTGACCGAGGAGGAGCTCGCACTCATCGACCAGCACGGGATCCACAGCACCGGTCAGCGTGCCTGAGCGCCATCCGCCACATCTCGACCACTACTCAGGCCGATTTCAGGAGACGCCATGACCGTATCCCCGGAAACTTCCTATCGATTGCGCTATGGATCGGAGGCGCCGTTCGACCTGCCGGCTCGATGGACCGAGGTACTGGCGAACCAGCTGGCGCACAGGTCGGTACGCAGTTACCGGTCCGACCCGGTCTCCGACGAAACGTTGACGGCGTTGGTCGCCGCGGCGCAGTCGGCGCCGACCTCGGGCAACCTCCAGCTGTGGAGCGTTGTCGCGGTTCGCGACGAAGGACGACGTACACGGCTCGCCCAGCTCGCCGGTGATCAGCAGTTCATCGTCCAGGCGCCACTGCTGCTGGTCTGGCTTGCCGACCTCGCCCGGGCGCGACACGTGACCGAGGAGATCGGCCTCGCCACCGCGGAGGGCGCGGACTTCGTCGAGAGCGCGCTTCTGGGTTTCGTCGATGTCGCCCTCGCGGCGCAGAACGCGTCGCTGGCCGCCGAGTCGCTCGGATTGGGGACGGTGTTCGTCGGAGCGATCCGGAACCGGCCGCTGGAGGTGGCCGCGGAGCTCGATCTGCCGCCGAACGTGTTTCCTGTCTTCGGACTGGTGGTCGGCCACCCAAATCGGCTCGACGAGACGACCGTCAAGCCGCGCCTGCCGCAACAGGCGGTCCTCCATCACGAGCACTACGAACTCGAGCCGCAAGCGGTCCACGTGGACACCTATGAGGAGTTGCTCAACAGCTACTACTCCGCCGCCGGCCTGCCCCAGAGCTGGGTGCAACGAGTCGCCACCCGCTTCGGCAGTATCGCCGGTCTGAACGGCCGCGAACACCTGCGCGAAGCCCTCCGCATCCGCGGCTTCCAACTGCGCTGATCGGTGGTTGCTGGTGGCACTATGACGTGAGGTGACTTCGCGCGGCTCGGAAGCAGCAGAAGGAGGTGTGCCCGATGAGAATGCCGGCGTTCATTCGCAGGTCCGGAGTGAGGGCACGCTCGACTGGAGCTGCGTTGTTGGTGGTCGCCGCCGCGCTGGCAGTCGGTGCGGCGATTCTGTTGCTGTTGTTGCAGCGAACCCTGATCACGAGCGTCGCCGACCAGGCTGAATCGCGTGCCTTCGACGTGGCGAACCAGGTGCAGGAGGAGGGCCAGAGCGGGCTGGCTCAGGAGTTGGTCGAGAACACGCGCGTGTCGCAGCTGATCCAGGTGGTGAACGCGCAGAACAAGGTGGTGGCGAGCTCGTCGCCCCGCGGCGCCGGTGCTCCGCTGACCGATGCCAGGCCGGACTCCGGGCAGACCGTGCGCGACGAGGTCGGCGAGATGCCGTTGCTCGACGACGACCACCCCTACCTGATCATTGCCCGTGGCACCGAGTTCCAGGGTGCCCCGTACACGGTCGTCGTAGCGTCGTCGGTGGAGACCCAGCGAGACACCGTGACCACCGTGACGACCTACCTGCTGGTCGGCTTCCCGGTGTTGCTCGCGCTCGTCGGCGTCGCGACCTGGATGCTCGTCGGCAGGGCGCTACGGCCAGTTGAACGAATCAGGTCGAGGGTGCACGGAATCGGCGTCGAGCAACTCGCGGAGCGGGTTCCCGTGCCGGCCACCGACGACGAGATCGCCAAGCTGGCGGTGACCATGAACGAGATGCTCGACCGGTTGCAGGCGGGGCAGGAGACGCAGCGACGGTTCGTCGCGGATGCGAGCCACGAACTCCGTTCGCCGATTGCCAGCCTGATGGCGGCCCTGGACGTGATCGTCGCGGACGAGTCCGGCCAGGCCGCGCCCGAGCTGCACCAGGTGATGCAAGCGGAGACCGAGCGGATGCGGCGGCTCGTCGAGGATCTCCTCCTGCTCGCCAAGGCAGACGACACCGGGCTGCAGATCCTGCGGACCGACGTAGACCTCGATGATCTGGTCGACGTCGAGCTCCGTCGCCTGCGTACTGCGGGTGGGCCGTCCGTTGAGGGCGTCGTACCGGCCGTCCGAGTCACGGGTGACCCGGACAAGCTCAGCCAGGTGCTCCGCAATCTGGCCGACAACGCCGTACTGGCGGCTCACGGAAGAGTGCGGTTCACCTTGGCCGAAGAGGGCGGAACCGCGACGGTGACGGTGGAAGACGACGGGGACGGTATCCCCGAGCAGGAGCGGTCCCGGGTGTTCGAGCGGTTCGTCCGGTTGGACGCGAGCCGAGATCGTGGCAGCGGTGGCTCTGGACTCGGACTGGCGATCGTGGACGAGGTCGTCCGAGGTCACGGCGGTACCGTCGAGATCAGTGAGTCGGCGCTGGGCGGCGCGCGCTTCGTGGTCAAGCTTCCTGTCGCTGCTCCGGCTGCTGTCGGCTGAAGTAGGCCACCAGCGTGACCAGCGCCAGCCAGGTGACGGCCGCCGAGCCGGCCATGGCGAACAACAGCAACGCAGGCGCCCGCAGGCTGTGAGTCCAGCGCCACAGCAGCAGCGCCGCAATGAGCATGAGGATCACGAGCACGGGTACGTCGCCGATGAAGGTGAGTGCTCGAGCCAGAGCCGTCAGCACAGGAGTCCGGCTGGCTACCGCATCTGCGGCGAACTCGGGGTCGAAGGCGGCGAGGCCGTCTGACTCGGTCGCCGCGTCGGCGAGCCCGATCACTCCGACGGTCCCGGCCACCGCAACCACGGCGCTCGCCACCGGTACGGCGTACCGGCGGGTGCTCAGTTTCGTTTCTTCTTGCATCGTGGTCATTCAGCCGCCATCGCTGTCGAGTCGGTACCCCATGCCGCGGACCGTTTCGATCGCGTGCCGGCCGAAGGGGGCGTCCAGTTTCAGCCGGAGGTAGCGGATGTAGACCTCGACCACGTTCGGGTCGCCGTCGAAGGCGGGATCCCAGACGCTCTCGAGGATCTCCATCTTGCTGACCGTGTCGCCGCGGTGCCGCATCAGGAACTCCAGC
The DNA here is from genome assembly GCF_004342085.1 of Kribbella orskensis. Classification (NCBI taxonomy): domain Bacteria; kingdom Bacillati; phylum Actinomycetota; class Actinomycetes; order Propionibacteriales; family Kribbellaceae; genus Kribbella; species Kribbella orskensis. The sequence continues at coordinate 616,040 of NZ_SLWM01000004.1, read as the reverse complement.
AGGCCGTACTCCCGTGGAGTCAATGTCACCTCCTGCCCGGCGCGCTCGACCCGGCGCCGGGCCGGGTCGAGCGTCAGGTCGCCGGCCACGAGGACCACCGGGCGCTCGGGTCCGCCGCGCCGGATCAGGGCCCTGAGCCGGGCGACCAGGACGAGGAAGCTGAACGGTTTGGTCAGATAGTCGTCGGCGCCGAGATCGAACGCGTCGGTCTGGTCGTATTCGCCGTCTTTCGCGGTGAGCATCAGTACCGGTGTCCAGACTCCACGCTCGCGTAGCTGTTCGAGCACCTTGTAGCCGTTCAGCCGGGGCAGCATGATGTCGAGCACGATCACGTCGTAGCTGTTCTCGGTCGCGGCCCAGACGGCGTCCTCGCCGTTGTCCACGAGCTCGACCACGAACCCGGCGTCGGTGAGCCCGCGCCGTACCGTGTCGGCCAGCCGCACCTCGTCCTCCACCATCAGCACCCGCATGTTCCCAGTCTGTCCCCGGTTCGCTGAGAATCCGCTGAGTGACCCCGAGAGCGGATGGAGTCAGCGTTGTCTGAGGGTCGCGAAGAGGTCGTCGGCGAGTCTGTGCGGGGAGCGGCCGCGCTCGACGAACCATTCGTGGCCGAGGATCCGGCGGAAGAGCCAGGGTGGCAGCCTGAGGAGCAGCGCGAGGGTGCGGGCGTCGTCGTCGGAGCTCGCCTGGCTCGCGTGCGCCTCGAACGAGCGGCGCTTGGCGTCGGCGTACGCGCGGACGTCGACCCGGTGGGTGAGGTACTCGCGGGCCGTGTAGGCGCCCGCGAAGTCGGCGGCGTGGATGTCGGGCAGGATGCCGGGCAGGGTTTCGACCAGCCGGATCAGACGGCGGATCATGGTGCGGTCGATCGTTGCCTCCAGCACCAAGGGAGTGGCGGCCAGGCGAGCGGCATAGAGCCCGGCCGTGTGGACCTGCTGATGGTCGGGGTGACCGTAGCCGCCCGCCGGATCGTAGACGGTGAGGGCGTCGGCCTTCTCCTCGACAAGCAGCTCGGCCAGTGGCGCCGCCGCCTCGATCACAGGTAGCGCGCTGAAGGTGCCGAGTGCCGGGGCGGTTGAGCGGGACCAGCCGGAGTCCCGGAAACCGAAGCGCACAACGCGTGCGCACCCGAGGGCATCGGCGGATCGGTCGAGCTCGTCACGGCGATGGGCCGCGAGGTTCGACCGGTACTCCGTTGACGCGGCGCCGGCTTCACCGTCCGTCGCCACGGCGAGCACGACGCGGTGCCCCTCGGCGGCGGCGCGCGCGAGAGTACCGCCCATCAGCAACGCCTCATCATCCGGATGCGCGTGGAAAGACACCAAGGTGTAGGGCATCCAACCACGATGGCACGTGGATTCCACCGGACCGAACTGCTCTCAGGGCCCTCTCAGCGACCTCCTTCCACGATGAGGCGACACAGGTCGAACGCGGAACAGGATCCCGGATGAGGACAGCTGGCAGAACCCGGCGCACGATCACCTCGGTGCTGACCGGCACCTTCACCGTGGCTCTGGTCGCGTTACTACCACGAGCGGTCGGCACCAGTTGGGTGACAGTCGGCGCACTTCTCGGTCGCCTCTCGCTGCCCGCCATCGCCGTACTGGCGCTGGTCTGGATCGCCGGCCTCTGGGCGCATTCGTTCGTGCTGGCCGCCTCGCTGCCCGGACTCACCAAACGCCGCGGGCTGACGCTGAGCCTTACCGGCAGCGCCGTCGCAAACGTCTTGCCCTTGGGTGGTGCCGCAGGGACTGGCCTCAACTTCGCCATGACCCGCCGCTGGGGCTTCAGCTCGACCGCTTTCGGTGGCTTCTTGGCGGTCACCACTCTCGTCAACGTCGTAGCAAAACTGGGCGTTGTCGCTGTAGCTCTGGCCCTCGCCCCCATCGCCCACACGGCGATCGCACTGCCCGTGGGGCGCACCGGCCTGCTGCTGGTCCCGGTCCTGGCCGCCCTGGTCGCTGTCGTCTGGTTCCTGGCCGGCGCGAACTCCGCGACCGCGGCAGGTCGCGGCCTCGACCGTGTCGCCGGTGTGATCAGGAAACGACCTGAGTTGGAACGATCTCTGCCCGCGTTGCGTGAATCGGTTCTGCGGGTGGTCCGGGGTGGGTGGCTGTCTATGACGGCGGGAATGGTCGCCTACCTGCTGCTGCAGCTTGCCCTTCTCGGGTTGTGCTTTCAGTTGCTGGGGACCTCGCTGAGTCCACCAGTGCTGATCACCGGGCTGGCCATCGAGCGGTTGCTGACGCTCATCCCGATCACGCCGGGTGGCGTGGGTGTCGTCGAGGTGGGTACTGTCGCGGCGCTGGTGGCTCTGGGTGGTGAGCCGACCGCCGTGACTGCGGGGATGATGTTGTTCCGCGGTTTCACGTATCTGCTGGAGATCCCTGTCGGGGGAGTGACCCTGGCGCTCTGGTTGCTGGTGAACCGCAAGCGGGCGGTGGCGGCGTGAGGGTCGCGCTCGTCACCGACGTCTATCTGCCGCGGCTGGGTGGGATCGAGTTGCACGTGCACGATCTCGCGGTCCAGTTCCGCCGGTCAGGTCACGCCGTCACCGTCTTCACCTCCACCGCCGCCCCCTCGCCGGTCAACGACGTCCCCGTACTGCGCATGCCCTCCCTCGCGGGCATCCCCACCTCCACAGAAGTGCTCCGCCGCGAACTCCGATCCGGTGAGTACGACGTGGTCCACGCGCACACCTCGTTCTTCTCCCCGCTCGCCTGGCGCGCGACCCGGATCGCAGCCGACCTCGACCTCCCAGCGATCGTCACGCTCCACTCCCTGCCGGCATCCGAGGACGTCCTCCTTCCGTGGCTACTCGCCCGGGTCGACCGCGACTTCGGCCCTCGGGTGCGGTGGACCGCCGTCAGCGAGGTGGTGGCGCGAAGCCTGCGCAAGGCCTTGCCGCACCGGGCGATCGCAGTACTGCACAACGGCATTGATCCCGCGCCCTGGCAGCAACCTCCGCGGCTCGACCATCCGTTGACCGTCGTGAGCACGATGCGGCTGACCCAGCGGAAGCGTCCCGGCGCACTCCTCGGGACGTTGCAGGACATTCGTCGCAGACTGCCCGGCGACCTCCCAGTACGCGGCGTGGTGGTCGGAGCCGGTCCTCAGGGAGCCGCGATGGTCAGAGCGACCACGCGTCTAGGCCTCGACTGGGTCGAGCTGCCCGGCCGCCTGACGCGCTTCGAGATACAGCAGCTCTACGCCTCCGCCGACATCTACCTGGCTCCCGCTGAACTCGAGTCCTTCGGGGTCGCAGCGCTTGAAGCCCGTTGTGCCGGACTGGCCGTGGTCGCGATGGCGTCAGGCGGCGTCGGCGAGTTCGTCCGTGACGGAGTCGAGGGCTTCCTGGTCGACAGTCACCAGGAGATGGCCCGGGTCGCCTCGGAGCTGCTGACCGACCGTCCGCTGCTCCGGAAACTGCAGTCCCACAACAGATTCACCGACCCCGCCATGACCTGGCCGACCGTGGTCAACCAGCACGTTGACCTCTACAACGCCACTCAGCCTGCTCTCAGCACCGACTACCTAACGTCGGGAACATGATGAATCTGCTCGACCCGCAGAGCCTGCTGTCCCAGCTGGGTCCGTGGGCGGTACTGCTGGTGATGTTCGCCGAGACCGGTCTGCTGATCGGATTCTTCCTGCCTGGTGACTCCCTGCTGTTCACCGCCGGCCTGTTGACCTCCACCGGCATTCAGCTGTCCTTGCCGCTCACCCTGGTCTTTGCGCCCGTAGGAGCGGTGATCGGGGCCCAGGCCGGCTACCTGATCGGCCGCAAGCTCGGTCCGTCCATCGTGGAACGACCGCGGCTGAAGCGCGCGGCGGTACGGTCCAGGGAGCACCTGGAGTCCTACGGCGTGGGCAGGGCCGTGGTGCTGGCCCGTTTCATCCCCGGCGTCCGCACGGTGATGAACCCCCTGGCCGGGGCCCTGCGGATCGATGCCACGGTCTTCGCTCGCTGGCAGGTCACCGGTGGCGTCGTCTGGACGGTCGGGCTCGTGCTCGCCGGACACCTGCTCGGCTCGCAGATCCCCGGTATCGACCAGTACTTGCTGCCGATCATCGCGGTGATCGTCGTGGTCTCGCTCGTGCCAGTGGGACTGGAGTTCCTTCGGCAACGCTCCCGGCCCGCCGCATGACCCCCGAGTATCCAACCGTCGCGCTGTCTGGCTGGGGCCGATCGTCTCGCCGCCGGAGTATCGTCCGCCGGCCGACCACCGACGAGGAGTTGATCGAGGTGGTCACGGCCGGCAGCCAGTTGACGGTCCGCGGCGCCGGGCGCAGCTACGGTGACGCGGCGCTGTCCGAGCAGGGCATCGTCCTGGACCTGACCGCGCGCAACCGGGTGCTGTCGTTCGACCAGCGCAACGGCGTGATCGTGGTCGAGGCCGGAGCCGTACTCGCTGACCTGATGGATCAGGTGCTCCCGCTGGGGTGGTCGCTCCCCGTCCTGCCGGGCACTGCACGCATCACGGTGGGCGGCGCCCTCGCCAGCGACGTACACGGGAAGAACCACCCTGGTGCCGGCTCATTCGGGCAGCACGTGCTCTGGCTGGCCCTGCTGGACGCGGACGGCACGACCACCGAACTGTCGGCCGGCCACGACCCCGATGGCTTCTGGGCCACCCTCGGCGGCATGGGACTCACCGGTGTGATCCTGCGCGCAGCTATCCAGCTCCAGCCCCTGGAGACGGGCTGGGCGATCCAGCGCCGCAGAAGGACCCGCTCGCTCGACGAAACGATCGAGGTACTGCGTGAGCTGGCCACGCAGCAGGAAGGTGATCCCAACCTGCATGGGGTCGCCTGGCTCGACACCCACACGCCCGGGCCAAGACTCGGCCGTGGCGTAGTGGACGAGTCGCACCCGGCCCTGGTCGCCGATCTGCCACCAGCAGTCCAACTACAACCCGATCGGCGGCGATTCGCCACGGGTCGAGCCATCCGGTCACTACCCGGACCTGGAGTGGTCTTCGGGCCCACGATCGCAGCAGCCTCGGCCGCGAGGTGGCACTTCGCCGGCGCGAGCAACCAACGCCTGCTCCCACTCATGTCCGCGCTGTGCCCGCTGGATCGCGTTGACGCCTGGCCTGCCGCCTTCGGACGCCGCGGCCTGATCCAGTACCAATTCGCCGTCCCAAGTGAGGCGACTGCCGTACTGCGACGCGTGCTCGCCTTCCTGGTCGGGAGCCGGATGGCGCCTGCACTCACCACGCTGAAGAACCTCGGATTCGGTACGGCCGGTCCGCTGTCCTTTCCTCTTCACGGCTGGACACTGGCGGCCGACCTGCCCGCACGCTGGGTGCAGGACGACAGCAGACTGCACTCGATCGACGCGATGGTTGCCGACGCAGGCGGCCGCGTCTACCTGGCCAAGGACTCCACAGTGGACCCCACTGTCATCCCGGACATGTACCCGCGGCTCAAGACCTGGCAGCGGACCCGGGATCGCCTCGACCCGGACCGGCGTTTCACCTCCGCTCTCGCCGAGCGACTGAACCTCCTGTCATGACCAGTACCGCTCTGCTGGTCGGAGGCTCCTCGGAGATCGGGATCGCCGTACTGAAGAAGCTGCTCGGTCCGCCACCGCGCGATGTCGTCCTCGCCGGCCGCCCGAGTGGCCAGCTCTGGCAGAACGCCGAGGAGCTCCGCGATCTCGGCTACCACGTCACCAGCGCGCAGTACGACGCGACGCTGCATGCAGGCGAGATCGAGGGTCTGCTCGCACACCTGTCCGCACACCACCCGGTCGGCCTGGCTGTGATCGCGGTCGGATCGATGTCGGCGGCGTCCTTCGAGGACGGGCTGGTGGTGAACGGGCTGGCGGTTGCGCTGCTCGTCCACGCGTTGGTGCAGCGGCTCACCGACGGGCAACTGGTCCTGCTGTCGTCGGCTCTACGTCGCCGGACAGGGCCTCACCCTCGCCACACTCGCGGCGGCGATGCAGCAGGCCGGCATCCAGGAGGGCATGGAGCTCGACATCCACGCCGCCATGGTCAGCTTCGACATCGAGCATCCGCATGGCGATGGCTCGATCAGCAGCAAGCGCCTGCTCGAATCGATGACCTCCCCGGTGGATCGCTACCTGGTTGACGACCAGCGCGACTTCTTCTACGTCGTGGCCCGATGACCGAGCTCCAGAACCGTCCGGCCGTCGTACGGCGAAGCGCTGGTGGCTGGTCGCTGTTGAGGTTGAGCCGGCCGCAGCAATGGCACAAGGCTGCCATGTTGTTCGCGGCACCGGCGGCGGCCGGGGTGATCGATCAGCCGCATGTGCTGCTCCGCGCGGCCGTTGCCGCTGTGGCGTTCACCCTCCTCTCGATCGCTGTCTACGCGTTCAACGACGTGCGGGACGCGCCGGACGACCGCTGCCACCCGCGCAAGCAGTACCGGCCGGTGGCATCCGGGCCTGACCGGCCGCCTCCGTTACGGCTTCCTCGTCTCCACCGGTCGCGGCGAACTCCCGGAACACGAACTCTTCCGCGACCGCGTCCTGCTGATCGCAGGCCTCTCCTGGGCTGCGCTGGTTGGGGCCGGGCTGTACCTGGCCTAGACGGTGTAGGCCAGTACCGAGGAGAGCGCACTGGCTTTCGGTTCGGAAGGCTGCGTGGTGGTTCAGGTGCCTGATAGGGCATCTGGGAGGTCCATCTGGTTTCGTTTCTGCATGGTGTTGCCCAGGTGGCTCTTCCGAGAATGGAGGCGTGCCGAAGTCAGCGTCGCGCGATCGCAGTACAGCCTCGACGTCGAGGGCTGCGCGTCGGCTGCCGCCGCATGCCTACTTCGTTGTCAGTGCTGTCTTTCACTATCTGGGACCGGCGTTCGCGGTGCTGCTGTTCGCCCGTATCGATGTGCTCGGCGTTGCGTGGTTGCGGATCGCGACGGCCGCTGCTGTGTTCGCGGTCTGGCGCCGGCCGTGGCGTGTATGGCGGCGCCTCGGTTGGTCCACCCGCCGGTTGTTGGTCGGCTGGGCGGCCGTGCTGGCGGTCATGAACAGCGTGTTCTACCTCGCGTTGGACCGCCTGCCCCTGGGTACGGTGGCCGCGATCGAGTTCTTGCCTGTCATCGTTCTGGCTGCTCTGGCGGCCCGAACCCGGCGGAACGTGACCGCCTTGGTGTGTGCGGTCGGCGGGGTCTACCTGGTCACCGACGTACAACTGGTCGACGAGCCGGTGGGGCTCGCTTTCGCCGCCGCCAACGCGGTGCTGTTCGCGTTGTACATCATGCTTGGACACCGCGTAGCGCGAAATGATCAGGTATCCGGTATCGACGGCCTGGGGTTGTCGATGCTGATCGCTGCTGTCGTCGCCCTGCCGATCGGGATCGCGGATGCGGCGCCCGCTTTCGCAGACCCGGTTGTGCTGGTGGCGGCTGCCGGCGTCGGATTCTGTTCGTCGGTCATCCCGTACGTGAGCGACCAGCTGGCGATGGCCCGTCTGCCGCGTGCCACCTACGCCCTGATGGTGTCGCTGCTGCCAGCTACCGCGACCGTCATCGGCGTCGTGGTTCTGACCCAGATTCCCAACGCCAAGGAGATCCTCGGCGTGGTCCTCGTTGTCGCCGGGGTCGCGATCCACGGCGAACGCGCCACGTAGCTGACGGACTCGTCGCCGTGATGGCCGAGAACCAGGACGGAACCCGGATTCGTGGCGTATTGACACGCCATGACCCGAATGTTGCGCTGGTTTCCTGGTGGTAGAGGGGGCTGCGGAACGTTCGACCTCGCAGAGTCTCGTCCAAGGCGCAGGCGGCCGTCGGCCGCTGCGCATCGAGGGCTGCTGCTGATAACAGGGGGACTGAGTTGTGTATTGCCGCAGGAATGTCAGGAAGTTGATCGAGGAGTACAACGCCGCCGCGCCGGCCGACAGGCCGGCTACCGAACTGATGCGGTTCCGCAATGCCGTGGTCGCGCTGAAAGCGGCGCCCAGCCAGCTTGCGCCGCCACACACCCAGGCGAATCGGTACGACGACTACGTCTACGTCCACCAGCAGTCGATGGCCGGACACCCGGGCAGTGACCCGGGGCCGCACCCCGGTCACCGCGGACCGATGTTCTTCCCGTGGCACCGCGAGTTCCTACGGCGCTTCGAACAGGACCTGCGGTCCGTCTCGGGCGACCCGACCATCTGCCTGCCCTACTGGAACTGGAGCGTCGACAAGGCGCCGGCCGACAGCGGCTACCCGTTCTTCACCGAGTTCCTCGGCGGCGACGGGACCGGCCCGGGCGCTGTGGTCGCCGACGGCGTCTTCGCAAAGGCCAACGGATGGAATCTGGCGATCGCAGACGCATACGACAACGATCCCCAGCACGTCGCGAGCTTGTCCTCGCTCCAGCGCCAGCTCGGCGTCGGGGCGGCTGTTCTGCCTGTCGAAGCCGCGGTGAGCGGTGCTCTGGCCGAGACCACCTACGACGCCGTGCCATGGAACCGAACCACGCCGGGCAGTGACAGCTTCCGGAATCTGGTCGAGGGCTGGGTCGGACCGCAGCCGGGATCCAACACCCACAACCGGGTGCACGTGTGGGTCGGCGGATCCATGCTCCCCGGCACGTCGCCGAATGACCCGGTGTTCTTCCTCAACCACGCCAAGGAGGACGAGCTCTGGGCGGTCTGGATGCAGAAATACCCAGCCGGAGCGCGTTACCTACCGCTTGACACTCAGCCACTGCCCGCCGGCCACACCCACCTCAAGCGGCTGAGCGATCACATGGACAGCCTCGCCGAGTACTTCGGCGGCGCCACCTTGGACCGGCCGATCGACCTGCTGGACCACAAGTCGATCACCTGGTACGACACCGACCTGCCGGACATCGTACTGGAGTCAGGCCCAGCGGTCGGGTTCACCGACGTACCGGCAGGGCTCACAGTCGGTCGGAAGATCCGGTTCCGGGTTCGCAGCTGCCGGCCGGTGTACTTCAGTCTGACGGCGTCACCGACCGGCAACTTCAGCGTCGTCGGCGGCCCAGACTTCCTGGTGATTCCCCAGCGGGCCAACGACTTCGAGATGCTCGAGGTGGAGGTGCGCTTCCACGCGGTCGGTGCGAATGTGCAGGTGGCAGCGGTCGACCTGCAGGCCGCCGTCATCGACGATGAGGGCTACTACGCGGCGAGTCCCGGCGATGCGTTCGTGGTCGGTACGTTCCACGTCGAGCTGGTGGCCAGCAGCATCGTCACCACCAGCAGCTCGATCGCGCTGGTCCTGGACCGCTCTGGCAGCATGGCTGATGTCGTGACCGGCGGCCTCACCAAGAACGTGCTGCTGAAGAGCGCGACAGGTGTGCTGCACAGTCTGATGCACGACGACGACGAGATCGGTATCGCCCGGTTCGACCACGTCGCGGACGCGATCCTGACGATGTCACCGAAGTCCGCGGGGCTGGGCACTGTGCTGACTGGACCCGATCTGGATCCGCGCGGCGCGACCAGCATCGGGGCCGGCCTATTAGTCGGCGCTGCGCTGGTCAACAGTCCCGGTGCGAGTCACCCGAACAAGGCAGTGCTGGTTCTGACCGATGGCAACGAGAACACTGCTCCGCTGGTGAGCTCGCTGCCTCCCGGCACGGTCAACCAGACGACCTTCGCCATCGGGTTCGGCCTGCCCAGTCAGGTGAGTGCTCCGGTGCTCAGCCAACTCTCCGGCAACAGCGGCGGATACCTGCTGATCACCGGCGCGATGAACAGTTCGGCCGAGCGTTTCACGCTCGCCAAGTACTTCATCCAGATCCTCAAGGACGCCACGCTGAACCAGACCGTGGTCGATCCAGCGGGCCAGTTGCTGTGGAACCAGGGCGCGCAGACCAACTCGTTCTCGCTGACCGAGGCTGACCTGTCGGTCGACATCGTGGCGCTGTGTCCAGTGCCGCGGTTGCTGGACTTCACCCTGACCACACCGAGCGGCGCGGTGATCACTCGTGACAGCTCAGCCGTCGAACCGAACGTCAGCTATGTGATGGATCCGGACGTGGCCTACTTCCGGCTGTTGTTGCCCGCGCTGACCGCCGACCCCGCTGGATCTCACCGAGGCAGCTGGGAGGCGACCCTGCGGCTGCGTGACCCGCAGATGGTCCTGGAGGAACTCGAGGAAGAGGGTGACGACCGGGCCATCCAGGCGTTCCTGCGCGCGCTGCGTGAATGGGCGGCTCAGCCCGTGCCGTACAACCTGTCGGTCCACACCTACTCGAACATCCGCCTGGATGCAGCGCTGCTGCAGAAGAGCTTCGTTCCAGGCGCCGACGCCGCGATCGTGGCATCGCTGAGGGAGTACGACCTGCCACTGACCGCAGCGGCAAAGGTCTGGGTCGAGGTCCGGATGCCCGACGGGTCGACGGCGGAACTGGAGCTGGCCGAAGTCGGGGAGGGCAGGTACGCGCTGGACTATCAGCTGAGGCTCGCCGGCCAGTACCAGTTCCTGCTGCGTGCCGTCGGCCGCAGTCCCGGCAACGGGACGTTCTCCCGGGAAAAGGTGCTGACTGCCGGCGTCTGGGAGGGCGGTGACAAGCCGTGGGAGCCGGAGCTCGACGGCAAGGATGGGGACGGCCAGGAGGACTTGTTCGGGTTGCGCGACCTGATGGGCAGGCTGCCCGGATCGGCTGCCGTTCGGGAGCGCCTGAGCCGCGCCGGGTTTGATCTCAAGGCCTTGCGCGACGCACTCGCGGCGGCGGCGACGCCCGACCAGCCGGCCACCGAACCCGAGCCGGATGAGGTCTCCGTCGACGACCCGGAGGCAAGGTGGGAGCTGGTAGCGGAGCTGACTGAGCAGGCGCGGGCGGCGATCCCCGAGCTGAGCACGCCAGTCGTACGCAGGCCGAGGCTGCCGGGCGTCCCGGGGAACCTGTTCGTCGAAGACCCTGAGCCGATCGAACCGATCGAACCGCCGGAACCGGATCACGACCACGATCACGACCATTGAGGCCGGGCGGCCGCCATCAGGGCAGCGGCTTGAGTTGTGTGGCCGCGCTAGGCAGCCGGATTTCGAACTGGGCTCCGGCGGAGGGGTGGTTGCGGGCCTGGACGGTGCCGCCGTGTAGGTGGACGACTTCGGCGACGATGGCCAGGCCGAGGCCGGTTCCGCCGTCCTCCCGGTCGCGGGCTGTGGTGAGCCGGACGAATCGCTCGAAGATCCGTTCGCGGTCGGCCACGGGGATGCCGGGTCCGTCGTCGGAGATCGTGAGGACCGCCTGGTCGGCGGTTTCGGTCAGGGTGAGGGTGATCCGGTGGCGGGCGTAGCGGGCCGCGTTGTCCCCGAGGTTGCGGATCATCCGGCGGAGCGAGTTCTCGTCGCCGAGGATCTGACCGGCGGAGACCGCCGACGTGTCGACGGTGAGGGTCGTGGCCGTGCGCAACCGACAGGCCTCGGCCAGGACGAGGTCGTCGAGATCGACGGGAGAACTCGGCACGGAGAAGTCCTGTTCGTCGGCGCGAGCCAGGAGCAGCAGGTCGTCGACGAGGCTTTGGATCCGGAGGTTCTCGGCGAGCACGGTGCCGGCCAGTTCTTCCAGTGAGGATCGCTCCGGGTGTGCGAGCGCGACCTCGGTGTGCTGGCGGATGGACGCGATGGGGGAGCGGAGTTCGTGTGAGGCGTCGGAGACGAACCGTCGTTGGCTGTCGCGTGCCTGTTGCAGCCGGTCGAGCATCCGGTTCATCGTCGCGGCCAGTCTGCCGATCTCGTCCCGGCTGTGGACCGCCGGCACCCGGCGGTGCAGTTCGGCGGCGGAGATCTCCTCGACCTCGCGCCGGATCTCCGACACCGGGGCGAGCATCCGGCCGGTCACGATCCATGTCACGCCCCCGACGACAGCGAGCATCACCGGCAGCCCGACCAGCAGGACCCGCCGCACGAACCGGGTGGAATCCAGGACGTCGACCAGTGGCCGACCCACGATCACCTGTACTCCGTCCGCCTGCGGCATCGAGGCGGCGGCGAAGACGAAGTCCTCGGAGTACCCAGGTGGCTCGACCGCAACGCATCGGGTGCCTGGATCCGCGAGCCGCTGCGTTCCCGATGCGCCCAGGACTGCCCCGGATCGGTCGACCAGTTGCACCAACTCGGTGCCGGAGGCCCGCACTCCCAGCGGTGCGGCAAGACTCAGTTGTACCGCACGCTCGCGGGCATCCGCACAGACCTGATCGGTGAGCACCGACCCGAGCAGTGCGACCAGAATCAGGGCACCGGCCACCAGCGCCAGCCCGACAACGAGGACCGCGGCAAGAGTCACTCGGACTCGCACCGTCATTGCCATCGCCCCCTATCCGCCATCGGCCGCCAGTCGGTACCCCGAGCCTCGCAGTGTCGCGATGGACGATCGCCCGAATGGCCGGTCGATCTTGTTGCGGAGACGCCGTACGTAGACCTCGACGATGTTCGGATCGCCCTCGAAGTCGTAGTCCCAGACGTGTTCGAGGATCGTCCGCTTCGACACCGTGACGCCCTGGCGGCGAATCAGGAATTCCAGCAGCGACAGCTCACGCGTGGTCAGGTCCAGCTCGGCCTCGCCTCGCCAGGCCCGCCTGCCCGCTGGGTCCACCCGCAGATCGCCGGCCTCGAGGATGACCGGCCGCGCGACAGCGCCTCGGCGTACCAGCGCTCGCAGCCTCGCGACCAGTACTGCGTACGAGAAGGGCTTGGTCAGATAGTCGTCCGCGCCGGTGTCGAGCGCCTTGACCTGGTCGGTGTCCGCGTCGCGTGCCGTCAGCATCAGGATCGGGGTCCAGATGCGTTCGGTCCGCAGCGTGGAGCAGATCTCGAACCCGTCGATCTCCGGCAGCATCAGATCCAGCAGCAGGACGTCGTAGCTGTGCTCGCGGGCCAGCCAGAGTCCGTCGGTGCCGGTGAGCGCCACGTCGACGGCGAAGCCCTCCGCCTCGAGGCCGTTGCGCAGACCGGCGGCGAGCCGCAGCTCGTCCTCGACCACGAGCGCCCGCATGCCACACCTCCTCTGCGGCGATCCTGACCCATTCTCGCTGAACGCGGGCTGAATCCGGCGTTCAGCCGGGGTTCAGGACCGTCGTCCTACCGTCGGGCCATGCCCACACTCGAAGCAGTCGGCCTGAGCAGACGCTACGGCCCGCGCAGCGCAGTAGAGGGCCTGAGCTTCGTGGCCGAGCAGGGTGACATCGTCGGTTTGCTCGGACCCAACGGCGCGGGGAAGACGACCACGATCCGGCTGCTCACCACGATTCTTCGACCTACTGCCGGCTCGTTCACTGTTGCGGGGATTCCCGACCGGGAGCCGGCGAGGATCCGGGCGCGCATCGGTGTTCTTCCCGAGAGTGCCGGCTACCCCGGGCGTCAGAGCGGTGCGGCCTACCTGCGGTACGCCGCGAGGTTGTTCGGCCGGAGCCGGTCCGAGTCCGCGATGGCCGCCCGACGCTTGCTGGACGAGGTCGGTCTCGGTGATCGGGCCGGCGCCTTGATCTCGACGTACAGCCGCGGGATGAAGCAGAGGCTGGGCATCGCGCGGGCCTTGATCAACGACCCTGCCGTCGTATTTCTCGATGAGCCGACTCTCGGGCTGGACCCCGCCGGGCAACGCGAAGTCCTCAGCACGGTCGCCCTGATCGCCGGGGAACGTGGTGCCACCGTGGTCTTGTCCACGCACACCCTGGCGGAGGTCGAACAGGTGTGCAGCAGTCTGCTGATCCTGGATCGCGGCAGGCTTCGCGCGGCCGGTACGGTCGCCGAGGTCAAGGCGGCCGTCGGCGCGGCGAGCCTGAACGATGCGTTCCTCAGCCTCACCGAGAGGAGCGACCGATGAAGCCCGACGAGACCCGTACACCGGGCAGCCGCTGGCTGGTGGTCGCCGAACAGGAGAGCCGGGACCTCTGGATCGGGGGACGCGGTCCGCTGCTCGTGTTCGCGTACAGCGTGCTGCTCAGCGCGATGACCTACCTGGCGGCCACGAACCGCGCGATGAATTTCCTCGAGCAGCGGGAGGCCGTCAACCTCACCGTGCAGGTGGCTCTGTCGGTCGGTGTGCTGCTCACACTCGTCGTCAGTGCGGACGCGATCAGCGGTGAACGCGAACGCGGCACCTTCGAAGCGCTGCTCCTGACGCCGGTTTCCCGGCGGGGGATCGTGGCCGGAAAGCTGGTCGCGGCCACGACTTTGTGGCTGGCCTGTTTGGTCGTCGCCATTCCCTACCTGTGGGTGCTCGGACGCGGTGTCGCGGCGACGGGGCAAGCCGCAGTACTGGCTTTGTGCGTCGGGACGCTGGTGGCCTTTGGCCTGGCGGGCCTGGGGCTGTTGATCAGCGCCCTGACGAACTCGAACAAGACCAGCCTGGCGGTCAGTCTTCTGCTGTTACTGGTGTTGTTCGCCCCGACGCAGATCCCGGCGTTGCCGAGGACAGGCTTCGGGGAACTGCTGGTCCGCATCAACCCGATCGGGTCGGCACTGCACTACGTCTCCCAGGTCCTGGTCGGCCGCCGCACCTGGACGCACGACCTCAGCTATCTTGTCGCGCCGGCCATCCTGGCCGTGCTGGTCTGCACCCTGCTGATCGTGATCGGTCCTCGCATCGTCAAGCTGACCGCAGGAGTGGGGTCCGAATGAATCCGCTCAATCTCATCGCCACCGTCCTGCTCGCGGTCTCACCCGCACCACCAGCGCCGGTCATCACGATGAACCAGAGCAGCCTGACCGCCGTCACGGGCCAGACGCTGTCGCTGGAATCGGTGGTCACGGGGGAGTTGAAGGAACCGGCGATCGCCCACCTGAACGTCGCCAGCCTCGACGGGGTGTACGTCGACCTCGAGGACTGGACGACAGAGGTCACCAAGCCGGTCCCTCCGGGCGCGGAGACGCAACTCGACTGGGAGGTCCAGGCAGTCAACCCTGGGCGCTTCGCCGTCTACATCGTCTTGATTCCCCAGAACGGCTCGCTGCTCGCCGGGCCACCAGTTCACCTGACCGTGTCCGCCCGACAGACCCTCGACACGGCCGGTGCACTCCCGGTCGCGCTCGCAGTCCCCACCCTCCTCGGCCTGACAGCCCTCGCCGGCCGCGTCCGCCCATTCCGCCGAACCTGACAAGCCGATCCGCGGTGTCGGCGGCCGGATCAGTTGCTCGATTTTGCCTGGGGTAGTGCGAGTTTGGCGGCGGCGAGACCTTGGGTGATGAGTTCGTTGCGGGCGTCCTGGCCGGCCGGGACGGTGGTGTGGACGCCTTCGCGGAGGTAGGCGGTGAGGCGGGTGGGTTTGGCGGCGAGGTATTCGGCCCAGTGGACGATGCGCAGGTTGGGGTATCTGCGTTGGGCGTCGGCGAGTTGGAGGTTGATCCAGGCGCTGTTGCGCTGGTCGGCGACCTGCATTGCTGCCGTCTTGGAGGTCCGGCACATCTGGGTGTTGACCCAGACAACGATCCGGTTGGGGCCGACGATGCTCATCGTGCGGTTGATCTGGGCGGCGAAGACGGGTGGGTTGAAGGCGTCGTTGGTGCCGGTGGCCATCAGGATCCGGCGCGGCATGCCGTACCTGGTGGCCCAGGCCTGGAGGGCGTCGACGGCCGGGGTGGTGGGGCGGCCGGACCAGTTGTGGACGGCGAGGCTGTCGCCGGTGCGGCCGGCCAGGCGGACGGCGAGGGATCGGCCGTCCTGGACGGCGATGCTGTCGCCGAACATGAACACGCCGTCCCTGGCGACGACGGTCTTGATGGTGGCCTCGGTGGCGATCGCTTTGCTCATGATTTGCCAGTTCCCGAGTACGCCGGAGCCGTAGGGGCCGCTGTCGGCGGCGTCGCTGTGGCTGGCGGCGACGATGGCGCCGGTGGTGCCGGCTACGGCGACCGCTCCGGTCAGCAGAATCTGGCGCCGGTTGGGCTTCACGGCGCGCAAGCGTTTCCTCACGGGGAGGAACTGTGAGGCCGGGACACACCGAAAAGCAAGCCACGCGGTCAAGGTGCGGAGGTCATCTGCAGCTTGTTGCAAGATCTGTAACGCGACACGCTCCGTGAGCGATAGAGGCATCACTCAACCCGCTAGGTGACCATCTGTAGTCATTCGTGTCGTCCCTGTCGTGGCGAGATTCCTGCAGCGCGGAAGGCGGCGAACGATCAAGGGGATTCATGGACGCTACGGGACACCTGGAGCACGCAGGCCATCCCGAGGCGTTCGGCGTCTACCTGGTTGTCGATGATGCGGGTGGTGATCGGCCTGTGGGTGACTTCGCTGAGCCGTTCCAGCATCGGCGGCAGGTTCGGGCAGCCGATCGGTGATTAGTCGCGGGCCGGTTGGAACAGCTCCACGACGTTGCCGGATGGATCTTCCAGCAGGATCTGCTGTCCGCCCGGGCCGGTGACGATGTCGTTGCGGAAGTCGAGGCCCGCGGTACGCAGGCGATCTACTTCGGCCGCGAGGTCGCTCACGATGAGGTGGATCCGGTTCCACCCGCCTGGGCCGGGGACGGTGCCGTCCGGCATCGCTCGGCCGGCTGAGCTCGTCGGCCCGCTCAGGAGCAGCCGCAGATTGCCACGGACTACGTCAGCGAAGGCCGGCGCGGCATTCATTCTGAGCGTGAACCCGAGGTGGCGCGTGTAGAAATCGAGCGCGGACTCGACGTCGTTGACCATGTAGCGCACTCCAACCAGGTCCTGTTGGTTGTCGGACATCGCTATCTCCCTTCCGGTTCGCGCGCCTCGTCCACGACGGCAGGCCTTGCCCCGAGTATGTGGTCACAAACCGCCCCTCGGCGGGCTCACCCTGGATGAGCCCGATCAGGGGGAAGGTGTGACTGTGGACGAAAGGGAGTGGCTCGCCGACCGGTTCGAGGAGCAGCGCCCGCGGCTGCGGGCGGTGGCGTACCGCATGCTGGGCTCGGTCGCCGAGGCCGAGGACGCCGTTCAAGACGCCTGGCTGCGACTCAGCCGGGCCGACGCCGGACGGATCGACAACCTCGGCGGCTGGCTGACCACGGTTGTCGCCCGGGAGTCGCTCCACAGGCTGCGGTCACGGGCACGCCGGCGCGAGGATCTCGTTGACACCCTCGCCAGGCTGCCGGACCCGGTCATCTCCGCGGCCGGCGTCGACCCCGAGGAGGAGGTCGTGCTCGCCGAGTCGGTCGGTCTCGCGCTGCTCGTGGTCCTTGACTCGCTCACCCCGGCCGAGCGGCTGGCGTTCGTGCTGCACGACATGTTCGACCTGCCCTTCGACGAGATCGCACCACTCGTCGGCCGCAGCTCAGTGGCTGCGCGGCAGTTGGCCAGCCGCGCCCGCCGACGAGTCCGCGGCGTCGACCTTCCCGCCCCGGACCAGGACCCCGTCCGGCAGCGCCAGGTCGTCGACGCGTTCTACGCGGCCGCGAACGCCGGAGACTTCGAAGCACTCGTCGAGCTCCTCCACCCCGAGGTGGTGTTCCGCGCCGACTACGGCCCCAACCGGCCGCCTGCGCAGTACCGGGGCGCGGCGACAGTCGCGAAGCAAGCAGGACGCGCTCGCGGCGCCGACCTCTACCCGGTCCTGGTCAACGGCCTCCCAGGAGTGGTCACAGCCAGGAACGACCGTCCGGTGTCGATCATGGCGTTCACCATCGCCGACGGCTTGATCCTGGAGATCGACGGCATCCGCGACCCCCACCGGGTACGGCGGCTCGCGGCTGATGTCGTGCACCCTTAGACGCGGGGCCGCCTCGAGAACGCCAAAACCAGGCTGAGAACCGGTCCGGCGGCAAGCACGATCGCGAGTGCGGCGTAGCCGTAGGCGAGAGTCGCCGCGGTGGCGACGCCCGCCACCAGGAGTGGCCCGCCCGCGTCGCCGAGTTCCCGCCCGAGCTCGGCGGTACCCATCGTCTGACCGAGACGCGCCGGCGGCGTAGAGGCTGCCAGGGCCGGGAATCCCAACGGCGTGATCAGCCCCGTGCCGGTTCCGATCAGCAATGCAGCAAGCAGGACGCCGACGATCCCCGGCAGGGTAGCACAGCCCAGACCGGTCGCGGCTATGAGCAGGCCAACTGTCAGGCCGCCGCGTACGGTGATGCGGCCGGCGTCCAGGGCGCGACCGGCGCGAGGCTGGACCAGCGCGGCGGTAGCGGCGAGCACGGACACGGCTGCGCCGGTGGCGACAGTGCCCAGCCCTGCTGCCGCGCCGGTCACCGGCAGGAACCCAACACCGACCGATAGTGCCGCGGTGGCACCGGCCAGCGCAGCGGTCGGCCGCAGAAACGGCGGATCGGTGACCCGGCGGGCCAAATCGATCACAGTCTGCCGGGTCCGGGGCAGCGGCGGCACCGCCGGTACTGCGAGCAGCGCCCAGCCGGCCACCGCCAACGCGAGGATGGTCATCACCGCGAACAGCAACCGGAATCCGCCCAGCCAGACCAGCCCACCGCCGAGCAGCGGCCCGAGGGTGTAGCCGATGCTCTTGCAGAACCCGTAGCTGCCGAACGCGCGGCCGTGCTTGGCCGCCGGGTTGAGCCGCGCCACCAAGGCGGAGGCTGACGGCGAGAACGCCGATGCCGCGGCCCCTTGCCCGAGCCGCGCGACCCACAGCCACCCTGGGCTGTCGGCCACCACATACAGCCCGGAGGCGACAGCGAAGCCGACCAGCCCGGCCAGCAGCACCGGCCGGGCGCCGATCCGGTCGGCGATGGTGCCGAACACCGGTTTCAGCAGTACCTCGGCGCCGTCGTACAGGGCGAGGAGGAACCCAAGCGTCAGGAGCGACTTCACCGCGTCGTCGGAGAAGGCGCCCAGGTTGGCTGCCACCGCGTGGGCACCGAACGCTGTCGTGAACCCGGCCGCATACAGCGGCCACATCTGCCGGTCGCGTGCGGCCGCGCTCGGTGCAGCGGGGTGGCTCATTGTTCGCTGCTCGGGATGTCGTGCAGGACCCGGAAGACCCGCTCGGCGTAGTCCTCGCACACCGCCGCGCATTCCTTCACCCGGGCGGTCGCCCGGGCGGCCTCCGCAGTACCGAAGACGTCCCGGGCGGTCAGGTCACGATGCCAGCGCCGCAGCCTTTCCAGGCTCTGCTCCTCCTCCTCGAGCTCGGCCAAGGTGAACTTCTCGATGCGGATCTCCTTGGCCACCTCGGCCTCGTACTTGGCGCAGTCGGCGATGAACTCTGCCCAGTCCGCCTGGCGGGCGGCGTTGAACAACGCCTCGAACCGCTCGGCATCGGCCGGACTGCGACCACCGGCCTCCAGGACCGTCGCCTCACCATCAGCGCGCGCCACCAGCGCGACCGCACGCTCCACGCCACCGGCGAACACAGGCAGGTCCGGCACCGCCCAGACCCCCTGTCCCAGCGACAACGCACCAGCCTTGCGCAGCTCACGCCACACGCCGACTCGATGCCGGGAAGGCTCGGCAGGCAACCGGATCACCAGTACCAGCCACCGACTGCTGCGCCGCTTATCCGTCACATCGCAGAATGTATCCCGCGTTACATCCGATCTCCACGCTGGCCGGCTGGTCGCGGACGCCGTCCACAACGCCGAACACGCCATGGGCATGGGCATGAAGCCACCGGCGGCTGGTGGCAGCTGATCCGCGACGCGGTGCACAACTTGCGCGAGCGGGTGCGGCCGGGCTCAGTAGGCCGCTAGGCGATCGTGGAGGATGTCGAGCTGAGCTGGGTTGCTGGTCAGCTTGATGGCCTCCTTGTCGGCCTCGTGGGCTGCCGCGGTCCTGCCGTCGGCGCGGAGGAACTCGGCTTGGGTCGCGTGGAAGAGTGGATAGTTCTTCAGAGCGGCCTGGAGGTCGTCGAGTTCTGCCAGAGCAGCTTGTGGGCCGTAGACGTAGCGGGCGGCGACAGCACGGTGCAGCTTGGTGACCGGAGTCGGCTGAAGATGGAGCAACATGTCGTACAGGACGAGGATTTGCCGCCAGTCGGTCTCGGCCCAGGTGACGGCTTCACAGTGGCAGGCGGCGATCGCGGCCTGGAGTTGGTAGGGCCCGGGCGAGCGGTGGCGGCGCGCCGTACGGGTGAGCAAGGAGGTGGCTTCGGCGATCGCGCGATGGTCCCACTTGCTTCGGTCTTGGTCCTGCAGAAGGACCAGTTGTCCGTCGGCGGTGAACCGCCCGGCAACCCGAGCTCGGTGCAGGCGGATCAGCGCCAGGAGTCCGGAAACGTCGGGCTCGTTGGGGAGCAGGCCGGCGAGGAGTGCAGTGAGCCATTCGGCGTCGTCGACCAGGTCTCGGGAGTGTGCTCGGTCGCCGGTGCTGGACAGGTAGCCCTCGTTGAAGAGCAAGTAGATGACAGTCAGTACTTCGCTGAGTCGCTCGGCCAACTCGTCGTCGCGAGGGATCCGGTAGGGGATTCCAGCGTCGGCGATCTTGCGTTTGGCTCTGGTGATGCGTTGCGCCACGGTGGATTCCGGGACGAGGAACGCTGCGGCGATCTGTGCTGTGGTGAGGCCGCAGACCACGCGGAGGGTGAGCGCGATCTGGGCCTCGCGAGCGAGCGCGGGGTGGCAGCAGGTGAAGATGAGCCGGAGCCGGTCATCCGGGGCGCGGTGGATCGGCCATTGCAGCTGGGCGAGTTTGGAGCGGTAGTTCTCCTGCCTGCGGAGTACGTCGAGGCCCCGGCGGCGTGCCACGGTGAACAGCCAGCCGTCGGGCCGGTCGGGAATCCCTTCTTCGGGCCAGCGCTTCAGCGCGATCTCGATGGCGTCCTGGACGAGATCCTCGGCGGCGGAGAAGTCGCCCAGCAGCGAGACGAGGGAGGCGGCGAGCTGGCCCGCATGTTCGCGGACCACGCGAGTCAGCTCGTCAGCAGCGGGATCGGCGCTCATGACTCCACGGGGCGGATCTCGACCACAGGGCACGCGGGCCAGGTCTTCACCATCCGCAGTGCTTCGTCGAGATCAGTGACCTCGATCTCGGTGAACCCGGAGATGACCTCCTTGCCTTCCATGAACGGGCCGTCGGTTGTGACCGGTTCGGGCCCGTCGAGCCGTACCGTGGTCGCCGAGGCCCCGCCCTGGAGCTTGCTGCCGCTGTGGCGGATGTTGGCCGCGTGGTCGATGAACCACTGGTTGACCCGTTGATAGACGTCTTCCAGCTCGGCCGGGCTGAACGACTCGAGTTCCTTGGCGTATTCCTCGGTGTCGACGAACATCAGCACGTACTTCACGCACGTCACCTCCTGTTGTCAGTGTGGCTGGTCGGAGGTCAACTGGAGGGGAGGTTGGCGTACAGATCGACGCCGTTGCCGGCCGGGTCGGTGACGGTGGCGTAGCGCATCCCCCAGGGTGCGTCGAATGGTTCCTGCAGCCCGGTGACGCCTGCTGTGGTGAGTTCGGCGTACGTCGCGTCGACGTCGGCTGGGCTTTCGAGCTGAAAGGCGAGGAAGGTTCGCCCGTTGGCGGGCGCGGTCCACTCGGCGGTGGTCTTGCTGCGCAGGTCGTCGGTGTCGAGCATCAGGTGGAGCCCGTTGGGAAGGTCGCAGCCGGCGTGGTCGTCGGGCATGTACTGGTCGCGGACGAATTCGAGGCCGAGCAGGCGGTAGAAGTCGATCGCGGCGCCCAGGTCGGTGACGGTGATGTCGAGGACGTTGAGTGTGGGTTGCATGGTGGTCTCCAGGTCGTTTGACTTCCTTCATAGGGGAGACGATCGGAGCGCCACCGGATACGACAAGGTTCCCGCCCGGCCCGCGGTACAGCTCTTCGGCAGGGCGTCCAGAACTTTCTCCGGCCGCGTGTCGTATGCGGCGGCTCGCCGATCGTCATACACGTGTGGGCAGCTAGCCGAGCTGCAGAGGAGAAGGAGGGTGCCGTGCCGGATGACGACAAGTTGCGAGCAGCGCACCGAGCCCTGGTGGATCGCGTTCTGAACGGAGAGGGCAGGGCAGCCGCGCAGCAGCGAGCCCGTGCCTTCAGCAACGAGGGCCTCTCCCCGCCGTTGGGCGCGCTGATCGGCAAAGTCGCCACGAGGCCGACGCAGGTCACCGAGGCGGACTTCGCTGCGGCAAAGGCGTCGGGCTTCAGCGAGGACCAGCTTTTCGAGCTGGTGATCTGCGCTGCGGTCGGTCAGTCCACCCGGATGTATGAAGCCGGACTGGCTGCCCTGGCCGAAGCAACCGTCAAGGAGAGGCCGGACAATGCGACTTGACATCCTCGACCGCGGCTACCGTCCCTCGACCAAGCTGCTCTTCGCGCTCATCCGGCTGTTCTCCGGGCACCCGGTGCCAGACGCCGCCAAGCTGGTCTTCTACCGGCCCGATTTCTACGGCGCCCGGGCCAAGGAGTTCACCCACGAGGCGATGCGCGGGCCTTCCGCCTGGTCGGTAGGCGACCGGGAGCTGATGGCGGCGTACGTGTCCAAGCTGAACGAGAGCACGTTCTGCATCGGCGCGCACACCGCGACCGCAACGCAGGCGTACCAGGACGGGCCACGGGTCGCGGCGGTGCTGGCCGACCTGGAATCGGCCTCCGTCGAGGAGCCGCTCCGGGCAACGCTGCGGATGCTCGGCAAGCTGACCACCGAAGGAAAACTGGGCGCCGAGGACATGCGGGAAGTGCTGGCCGCCGGCGTCTCACCCCAGCAGATCGAGGACGCGCTGGCGGTCTGCGCCGCGTTCAACACGACCGACCGGCTCGCCGACGCCTTCGGCTTCGAGGTGCTCACCCCCGAGGGCTTCGAAGCAGGCGCCAAGTACCTACTCAAGCGCGGCTACCGATAGCGCGTGCTCGGACCGGCTGGTTCGGCTCGGTCGCGATCCGCAGTTGTGGGCGGACGACCTCGCCGCGGTCATCGATCAGCTGGGCCTGGACCGACCGGTGCTGGTCGCCTGGTCCTACCGGGCCCGGCTTCCTCGAGAACGCACCGGACGCCAGCCTGCCCGACCTGGCCACGAACATCGCCGCCATCAGACGCTTTCTCGGGGCATGCACCGTCGAGCCGCTCGCGCCGGACGACTGGAGCGCTGCCCTGGGTTGGAACATGGCTGCTCGCCGTGACGACAGCCCACCGTGCCGCCAACACCTTGGAGGGGACGCAAGGAAGAAGCGCCACCGAATCTGGCTCCACCCGCAGCTACCACCCGGTTCCAGAGCGCAGGCCCCTAGGTCGGTTTGGGGGTTTCTTCCCATTGCCAGAGGTAGAGGCAGGCGAGTGTGCGGTGGGGGCGCCAGGGGTCTGCGATCCGTTCTACCTCGGTGGGGCGTGGCAGGCCGGGGAGACCGTAAATTCGCTCGACCGCGCGGCGGATCTCCAGATCGCCGGCTGCCAGGACGTCGGGGCGGTTCAGGTGGAAGATCAGGAAGATGTCGGCGGTCCAGGTGCCGATGCCCTTCACGGCGACGAGCTGTGTGACCACTTCTTCGTCTGCTAGCAAGTGCACGCGTTCGAGGTCGAGTTCACCGCTGACGATGTGTTCGGCCAGCGAGCGGAGGGAGGCCGTCTTGGCTTTCGAGAGCCCGGCGGCCAGCCGCAGCTCGTCGGGATCCGCCGCAAGAATCTCCTCCGGCGTCGGGGGATTGCCGCCGAAGCGCTCCCGCAGTCGTTGGTAGATCGCGCGTGAGGCGAGGTTCGAGATGTTCTGGCTGACGATGGCGCGCACGAGGACGCCGTAGTGGTCGGTCGGCATGTTCGGATCGGCCGGGAGCGCCGGGTCGGGGACCGTCGTCACCGGGCCGCCGTTGTCCTCGATGACCTGGTCGATGATCGCGCCCAGCACGGGGTCGGCCTGGCGCAGGTGCTCCTCCGGGGCGACCCGCTCACCCGCTGATGTCATTCCACTGGTCATGGAACACCCTCTTCTGCCGGGTAGCCAAAGTTACTCTCACAGGTACGGCTGGTCTCGCCGGCAAGGCGAGATGAGCGAGCGATGGGATGGCGGTGGCCTATCAAGATCTCCGAAGAACGACCGATGACGCTGGCTGACGTCGGGCCGTCCGTGCTGGCCGCGCTGGGTGTTCCCGGCATGACCGACGTTCTCGGTCTGCCTGCCGCGCCCAAGGTGTGCCTGCTGCTGGTCGACGGACTGGGCTGGCAGCTCCTCCGAGCGCATGCAGCCGAGGCGCCGTTCCTCTCCTCGCTGGCAAAGGATTGCGACCCGATCGTGGCGGGGTTCCCCGCGACGACGGCGACGAGTCTCGCGACCCTCGGTACCGGACGGCTGGCCGGCGAGCACGGGGTGGTGGGTTACTCGTTCGCCGTCGACGGTGAACTCCTCAACGCGCTGGGCTGGCACCGGCAGGGTGAAGGACGTCCGATCGACCTCCGCGATCGGCTCGTACCCGAGCAGGTCCAGCCACACCGGACCATTTTCGAGCAGGCCGGTGATGCGGGGGTGCCGGTTCAGCTGGTCGTGCCGCGTGACCTCGAAGGCAGCGGACTCACCCGCGCCGTACTGCGTGGCGGACAGTTCCGGAGTGCCTACGCCCTCGGCGACCTGATCAGCCAGGTACTGCGCGCGCTGCGCGAGCACGAGCGGATCCTCTGCTACGCCTACCACGCGGATCTCGACGGGCTCGGCCACGGTTACGGACCGGGAAGTGACGCGTGGTGCCACCAGTTGAGTGTCGTCGACCAGGTCGCGGCGACGATCGCGGACGGGCTTCCCAAGGACAGCATGCTGCTGGTCACCGCCGACCACGGCATGGTCGCCGCGGCGGACCACGACCGGGTCGACTTCGACGCGGAGCCGGAGCTGCGCTACGGCGTACGGGTGCTGGGCGGTGAGGCCCGGGTCCGCCACCTCTACACCGAAGCCGGGGCGCTGGACGATGTGGTCGACAGGTGGCGCGAGCACCTCGGCACCAGAGCCGCGGTACTGCGTCGCGACGAGGCGATCGGCCAGGGCTGGTTCGGGCCGCGCGTCGCCGACACCGTGCGCCCACGCATCGGCGACGTCGTGGTCGCCGCGCAGGGATCGACGGTGGTGGTCCGATCGAAGCTCGAAGCCCGCCTGAGTCGCTTCGTCGGTCACCACGGCTCGCTGACCCCCGAGGAACAGCTCGTCCCACTCCTCGTAGCCTCGAACACGAACGAGTGAGGGTCGGGCCGATGGCGAAGGATGATGAACGGATGCTGGGGTTCCCGGAGATCGCCGCGCTTGCTCGCGATCGGCTCGGTTTCGACGCGTTGCGCCCAGGCCAGGCGGAGTCGGTACGGGCGGTGCTCGAGGGTCAGGACACGCTTGCCGTCCTTGCGACCGGAACTGGCAAGACTGCGATCTATCAACTCGCCGGGTTGGCGTTGGGTGGAGTGACGGTTGTGGTCAGCCCGCTGGTGGCTCTGCAGCGCGATCAGATGCGGGCGCTGTCCGAGCATCCGGCCGGTGTTGAAGTTGCCGAGTTGAACGCCAGCGACCACGCCGGGCAACGCGTGGCCCACGAGATGCTGGTGCAGCGACGTCCGGGATTCGTGCTCATGTCGCCGGAGCAGCTCACCCACGCGGCTGTACTCGAACTGCTGGCGTCGTCCCGGCCGCATCTGGTGGCCGTGGACGAGGCCCACCTGGTCAGTGAGTGGGGACAGGACTTCCGGCCTGACTATCTGCGACTGGCCGCGGCCATCCGCGCTATGGGCCGGCCGCCGATCCTCGCGCTGACTGCCACCGCTGCTCCGCCGGTTCGGAAGGAGATCATCCACCGGCTGGAGATGCGCGCCCCGTCCGTGGTGGTCGGCGGGTTCGATCGGCCTAATCTCAACCTCTCGGTGTTCACGTTCGCCGACGAGGAGACCAAGGGCCGCCGCCTGCTGAGTCATGTCCGGTCCTCGCGCGGACCGGGCGTCGTCTACGTCGCGACGCATCGCCATGCCGAGGACCTGGCAGCTGAGCTCGAAACTGCGGGCGTCTCCGCACAGGCGTACCACGCGGGCCTCTCCGCCCGGCAACGCCGCGAAGTACAGGACGGCTTCCTCGCCGATCGGTACCGGGTCGTCGTCGCCACCATCGCGTTCGGGATGGGGATCGACAAGCCGGGCATCCGCTGGGTCAGCCACGCCGAAGCTCCTGGCTCGATCGATGCGTACTACCAGGAGATCGGACGTGCGGGCCGCGACGGCGAGCCGGCCGACATCGAACTGTTCTACCGCCACGCGAACCTGGGACTCAACCGGTTCTTCGCCTCAGGTGGCGTCAGCGACGAGGATCTTCTCGCTGTCGCCACCGCGATCGACGAGCACCACCCCGCGGACATCGCCGAACTGGCCGCCGCCAGCGGGCTCAGCCCGGCCAGGGTCGAACGCGCTCTCGGCCGGTTGACGGATGCCCGAGTGGTCATCGTCGGACACCGCTTCCGCCTGACTGCGCGAACTGATGTCGAGAAGGCCGTCGCAGGCGCATCGGCGGTCGAGCACGACCGTCGCGAGGTTGCCCGCTCCAGGGTCGAGATGATGGCTGCCTACGCCGAGCACGGTGGCTGCCGACGCGAATGGCTGCTCAACTACTTCGGAGAGCAGTACAAAGGTCCCTGCGGCAACTGCGACAACGACTTGAACGGCCACACGGCCGCACCGGCCCCCGATCAGCCGTTCCCGGTCGGCAGCCGAGTCAAGCACCCCACCTTCGGGTCCGGCCTGGTCGAGCGTTATGACGGCACCACCATGACCGTGCTGTTCGACCGCGTCGGCTACAAGGAACTCCGAACCGCCTTCATGACGTATCGCCATCTCCTCGAACCCGAATCCTGACCGGCTGCTTCACCCCGTCAATCCGTCGGGCGGAAATAGTGGCCCTCCGCCAGATCGGCGAGCAGCCCCAGGTGCGTCGGTTGCCAGTCGAGCAACTCGCGAGTGCTGGTCGCTGATGTCGGGTTGTCCAGGGCAACGAACGAAGCCAGGAAGCCGACGTACTGGGCCGCCTGTTCCGCCTCGACCGAGCGAACGGGCAGCTCGAGCCCCGCTCCGATGGCCTCGGCGATGCGGCGGAACTCGATCCCCTCGTCGCCGACGGCGTGCAGGCGCGTGCCGGCCGGGGCGGACTCGAGCGCGAGCCGGTACAGCCGCGCGGCGTCGAGGGTGTGGACGGACGGCCAGCGGTGGAGCCGTCGCCGACGTACGTCGACACGCCGTGCTGCCGGGCGAAGGTGATGAGCGACGGCGCGAAGCCCTGGTGGTCGAGCGTGCTGTGGGTGATCGGTGGCAGCCGCACGACCGACGATCGAATGCCCTTGTCCGCAAGCCCGATGACGAAGTTCTCCGCGTCGATGCGGTAGCCGCTGGGCAGGAAGTCCTCCTCCGTCCCGGTCCGGTCCAGCGAGGCGTAGGCGAGCAACCCCGTTCCCGACGTGTTCTTCCGCCACTTCGCGGACAAGCGCGAGGTGCTCTTCGCCGGCTCCGAGGAGCTCCAGCGGCGGATGGTCGACGCCCTGACCGGCGCGCCTCGGGGCGCGGAACCGATGGATGCCATCACGATCGCCCTGCTCGCGGCGGCTGAGTTGTTCGCCGACCGCCGTGACCATTCCCGCCGTCGGCAGGCCGTCATCGCGGCGACGCCCGAGCTCCGCGAGCGCGAGTTCATCAAGATGGCATCGCTCGTCACGGCGTTCACCGAGGCTTTGCGGCAGCGAGGTGTCGGGCCGGCCACCGCGTCGCTCGCGGCAGAAACGGGTATAGCGGTCTTCCGGGTGTCATTCGAGCGCTGGGTCGCCGGACCGGAAGACGCGGACCTGGCCGACGTCATGCGAGGCACCCTCGCCGACCTCTCCGAACTCACTGCCTGACGCCCTGGGTGGGTGACCTCGCCGTGCGCCGGCGGGGTTAACAAGTGTTCACCTTCGGGTCACCCGCTGGGTACTGACCCGGCGGGAAGTTGGTGACAACGTTGCCAGGTAGCCCGCCACATTGTTCCGCCCCTCTCGGAGTGCGCTTGATGAACAAAAGTCTGCCCGCGACCTCGGTCGCAGGCCTCGGTCGCCTGCACGAATCCGTCGCCGTCCGGGCTCGTGGAATCGTCAAGTCGTTCGGTGAGGTGATCGCGCTCGACGGCATCGAGCTGGACGTGCCGCAGGGGCAGATCCACGGGTTGGTCGGACCGAACGGCGCAGGAAAGACGACCCTGCTCGGGCTCCTGCTGGGTCTGGCCGTCGCCGACAGTGGCACCCTCGAGATCCTGGGTACGACGGTCGGGCGCGCGCTCGCCGCTCCCGACGGTGTCACGGGTTTCGTCGACGGTCCCGGCCTGTACCCCTCGCTCACGGCCAGGCAGAACCTCGCCGCGTTGGCGGCGTTGCGTGGTCGCGAGGCGCGCACGGTGGGGATCGACGATGTGCTCGGTGACGTCGGGCTCACCGATGTCGCCGACGACCGGGTCCGCGGCTTCTCCCTCGGAATGCGTCAGCGCCTCGGGCTCGCCGCGGCCCTGCTAACCAAGCCCCGGTTGCTAGTGCTCGACGAACCGTCCAACGGGCTCGATCCGGCCGGCAAGAAGCACGTCCACGGCGTCCTCACCCGGCTCGCGGCCGACGGGACCTCCGTGGTGCTCTCCAGCCACCGGATGGACGACCTCGAGGCGCTGTGCTCCGAGGTCACCATCCTCGCCACCGGGCGGGTCGTCTTCTCCGGCCCGTTGAGCAAGTTGGCCGCCGAGACCGATGAGCTCGGCTACCGGCTCCTCACCTCCGACCCGGAGGCCGCCCGCCGGGTGGCGGGCGAAACGGCCGGAGTACGCGTCGCCGACGACACCGGGCAGAACGCCGCGGTGTTCGTGGTGCACGCGATGGTGCCGGCCCTCGACGAACTGGTGGTGCGGCTGGTGCAGGCGGGCATCGCGGTGCGCGAGCTCGCACCCGTGGTGTCGCCGCTCGAAGCCGCGTTCCTCGCCCTCACCGAGCAGCAGGAGTCGAACCGATGACCGCGACCGTCGACGTTACCGACGTTCCCACTGCCGGCCGGGTGTCGGTCGCGCGCGGGTACCGCTTCGAGCTGGTCAAGATGGTCTCGCAGTGGCGGGTCCGCTTGCTGGTTCTCGTCTGCTGGATCGCGCCGGCGCTGTTCGTCGCCGCGGTGAGTCAACAGGGCTCGCTCCCCGTCGACACGCTCTTCGGTCGCTGGATGCACGCCACGGCTTGGGCGGGACCGCTGGTGGTGCTCGGGTTCTCGGGCACCTGGGCGCTTCCACTGCTGACCTCGTTGGTCGCCGGCGACGCGTTCGCCTCCGAGGATCGGCTCGGTACCTGGCGCCACCTGCTGGTGGCGGTCCGGTCGCCCCGTCGGATCTTCGCAGCGAAGGCACTGGCCAGCCTCACCGTCATCGTGCTGCTCGTGGCCGGACTGGCGATTTCCAGCACGGTCGGTGGGCTCGTTGCGATCGGCAACCATCCGCTGATCGGCCTCGACGGCCACCTGCTGACACCGGCGGACGCCGCGGGCAAGGTCCTGCTCGCCTGGGTCTGCGTCCTCGCCCCGACTCTGGCCCTCGCCGCCATCGGACTGCTCGGGTCCGTCGCGCTGGGGCGGTCACCGATGGGACTCCTGCTGCCCGCGATCGTCGCGCTCACGATGCAGCTCGCCCAGATGCTGCCGATACCGGTCGCCGTACGCCTCGCTCTGCCCGGCTACGCCTTCACCGCGTGGAGCGGTTTGTTCACCAGCCCGGCGCAGCTCGGCCCGCTCCTGGTCGGTATCGGGGTGAGCCTGGTCTGGGCCGTGGCCGCGACAGCCTTGGCCTACCGGTTGTTCGTGCGGCGCGACTTCACCAACCTGACTGATGACGGCGCGGGCCGGCGTGCGCTCACTGGCGGCCTCCTGCCGCTGGTCGTACTGCTCGGGGTCTCCATCGGTGTCGTCACTCCGGCGACAGGGGCCACCGGCTCCGGGATCGAGCAGGAGAAGGTGCAGCAGTCGGTCGCCACGGCCTTCGCCCACCTCTACCGCCTGCAGACCAAGCAGCTCAACCGGCCCGACGTCACCGAGGCGCAGTTGAAGGCCACGGCGGCGTGCACGAAGGGCGGCGACCAGGTCGCCGCCCAGGGCGCAGGTAACGACTGGCGTTGCGTCGTGACCTGGCATCTCCCTGACGTCGAGGCCGCGGGGACGGCCATCTACCAGCTCGACGTCACCCCTGACGGGCGGTACGTCGCCGACGGCGACGGACCGAAGGAAGTGAACGGCTTCTTCCTGGTGCGCACGCCGCAAGGCGACGCACCGAACCCGCTTTGGCAGTTCGACGCCAAGCTCGAACTGCTCTCCGCCACTCCGAAGGAGTAATCCATGCAGGTAACACGCCGCCGCCGGCGTGACGAGGAGGGCCAATCAGGCCTGCTCGGCCGACGCATCGGACGCCGCGTATCACGGATCACAGCGGGTACCACCGTTGTCGCCGTGGTCGCCACCGGCTCCGGAATCGCATTCGCCTCGACGCGCATGTTCGGGACCGACCAGGTCGGGCAGACCACTGACAAGGGCCTGGTCGTCTCCGGCGACCAGTACGTCAACCCGATCGGTCAGCGCCTCGTCATCAACAACGGCAAGATCATGTCGTCCTCGCTCAGCCCGGACGGCACCCACGTAGCGGCCTCGGTCACCGACGGTGGGATGGCACTGGCCATCGTCGACCTGAAGACCTGGAAGGTGCAGCAGCTGGTCGGCAACAACGCCGCCGCGAACCTGCGCATCCCTGGCAACGACATCGGCCAGGAAGGCCCGACGTACTCACCCGACGGTTCGCAGCTGTGGCTGGGCCAGACCGACGGTTACCGCAGGTTCACCGTGAACCCCGACGGCACCGTCGCCAACCCGACCTTCGTCTCGATCGCGGCGGACGGGCCCAAGCACGCGCTGGTGGGTGAGGCGGTGTTCTCGCCCGACGGCTCCACCGTGTACTCCGCGGTCAACGGCCAGAACCGCGTCGTCGCCATCAACACGGCGACCGGCGCCATCCAGCAGAGCTGGACCGTGGGCAACGCTCCGCGCGACCTGATCAAGGTCGGCGACAAGCTCTATGTCAGCAACGAGGGCGGGCGTCCGGCGAAGCCGGGCGACACCACGATGAACTCGTACAACACCCAGGTCCCCGCCAACCCGTCGACCGGTGCCACCACCACCGGCACGGTCAGCGTCATCGACCTGGCGAACTCGGCCGCCGCCGTCACGAGCATCGACGTCGGGCTGCACCCGACCGCTCTGTACGCGAAGAACGGTGCGCTGTTCGTCACGAACACGGCGACCAACGACATCTCCGTCATCGACACCGCCAAGAACAAGGTCGTCCAGACCATCGCCACCCGGCCGTGGCCGGAGGCGTCGGTGGGCTACGAGCCCGACGGGGTGACGCTGACGGATGACGGTCACCTGCTGGTGACGCTCGGCCGCGCGAACGCGATCGCCGTCTACCGCTACCAGAACCCGCTGGAGCCGGTCAGCTACGTCGGCCTGCTTCCGACGGACTACTTCCCCGCGGAGATCACCACCGTCGGCGACGACGTACTGGTGTCCAACACTCGTGGAATCGATGCCCGTCGCCCGACGACAGCCGCCGGGCACGGCACCCACGACACGACGTCGAGCCTGCAGCGGTTCAAGCTGCCGGACGACCACGCCATCCGCGCTGGCACGGCCAAGGTCTTCCAGCAGAACGGCTGGACCAAGAACTCGGTCGAGGTTGCCAAGGACAAGGGCAACAAGTTGCCGGTACCGGTCCCGCAGCGGCTCGGCGACCCGTCGACGATCAAGCACGTCTTCCTGATCGTCAAGGAGAACCGGACCTACGACCAGGTCTTCGGCGACATCCCCGAGGGCAACGGCGACCCGGCACTGGCGCAGTACGGCGAGAACGTGACGCCGAACCAGCACGCGCTGACCAAGCAGTTCGGGCTGTACGACAACACCTACGACATCGGCACGAACTCCGCCGAGGGGCACAACTGGCTGATGCAGGCCGACAACCCGGAGTACACCGAGTCCTCGGCCGGTGAGTACCTGCGCAGCTACGACACCGAGGACGACGCTCTCGGCCACCAGCGGAGCGGCACCATCTGGAGCGGTGCGCAGGACGCCGGGAAGACCGTGCGCGACTTCGGTGAGTTCCAGCAGTTCCTGACCAAGCCGGCCGGCGCGAGCTGGCAGAACCTGTACTGCGACACCAAGAACATGGCGGCGACCGGCGCGAACACCGCCTACCCGCTGATCTCGTCGTCGCCGATCCCGTCGCTCAACGACGTGTCCGTGCACGGCTTCCCGAAGTTCGACACCGCGGTACCGGACATCTACCGGTACGAGATCTGGAAGCAGGACTTCGAGAAGTTCGGTCCGGCGAACCTGAACATGTTCTGGCTCTCCAGCGACCACACCGGTGGTCCGCCGAACGGAGCCGCCCAGGTCGCCGACAACGACCTCGCGGTCGGCAAGATGGTCGACACGATCTCGCACAGCAAGTACTGGAAGGACTCGGCGATCTTCGTCGTCGAGGACGACTCCCAGGCCGGTCTCGATCACATCGACGGCCACCGGGCCCCGATCCAGATCATCAGCCCGTGGGCTCAGCGTGGCGCGGTCGACAGCCACTACTACTCGCAGATCACGATGATCCGGACCATCGAGCAGATGCTCGGGATCAAGCCGATGAACCAGAAGGACAGCGCGGCCACCCCGATGGCCGGGGCGTTCACCAAGGAGCCCGACTACCGGCCGTTCACCGCTCTGCCCAACCGGACCTCGCTGACCGCGGGTCTGACGGCGCTGCCTTCCTGTGGCGCTGACGTTCCGGCGGCCCAGAACCCGCTCGCGGCGGCCGCTCCGACGGCGACCGTGCCGGCGGACCAGCAGGATGTCGCGGCGAAGTGGGACAGCTGGAAGTCGCAGCAGCGGCTCACCGGCCCCGACGCCAGGGCCGACTTCGCCAACCCCGCCCAGATGAACCACCTCAGCTGGTACGAGGCGCACGACTGGACCAAGCCGTACCCCGGCGAGGACATGATCGTCGCACCGGAGAACGTGCCGGGCGCCCTCATCCCGTCAGCGGAGAACGACGGCTGACCTAGCTGGTAGATCGCAGAGAAGGCCCCTGGCCGGCTTCACCGCCGGCCAGGGGCTTCTGTTTCTCCGGCCGATCAGGACTTGTCGTAATGGCTGGGTGGGAACGGGTGTCGTTCGGTCAACGGGTAGAGCTCGCTCTCCTCCGTCTCGCGTTTGATCTCCGCCTGTTCCTCTCGATACTCCTCGGTGTCGGTCAGATCGTCCGGCGCGGGCTCATCGGTGGCCGGTGGGACGTCATCGGGGTCGTAGTCGTCAACACCAGCTTCAACCCGCTCCTGCTCGGTGCGGCGGGCGAGATCGTCGTCGTCCGGGTGCAGCGGCATCCCGCCGTGCTCGCGCCGGTCGCGGTGAACGTCCTCCGACGTTTCGAAGGGTTCTTCAGTCATCGTTACCTCCATTGATCCGACGTCTCTGGTGGTGTGTTTTCCGAGCCTACTCGCGGCCCGTACCTAGTCAGGTCTTGGCGTCGTGGGAGACGCCGGCTGCGGCGTACACGTCCGTCTCGTCGAGTGATTCGTGCTCGAGGAGTTGTTCGGCGATGGCGTCCAGGCGATCGCGGTTCTCGCGCAGCAGTCGCCTGGCCTCCTGGTAGCACTCGTCGATCAGTCGCCGGACTTCTTCGTCGACGGTGTTGAGGAGTTCCTCGGAGGCGCCGCCCAGCCGTGGGTCGCCCTCGGCAGGCAGGACGGAGACCGGGCCGACAGCCTTGGACATGCCCCAGCGGCCGACCATCGAGCGAGCGATCCTCGTCGCGGTCTCCAGGTCGCTCTCGGCGCCAGTGGTGACGACACCGAGAACCTCCTGCTCGGCCGCCATCCCGCCGAGGGCGCCGATGATGCGCCCGCGCAGGTAGTCCGCGTCGTAGCCGTACCGGTCCATCTCCGGTGTGGAGAGCGTGACGCCGAGCGCGCGGCCGCGAGGGATGATCGAGACCTTGCGGACCGGGTCGGCGCCGACCTGGATGATGCCGAGCAGGGCGTGCCCGCCTTCGTGGTAGGCGGTCCGGCGGCGCTCTTCCTCACCCATCACCACGTTGCGGGCAGAACCGAGCTGGATCTTCTCCAGGGAGTCGGTGAGGTCGTGCTGGCCGATCTGCGACCGGTTCTGGCGCGCGGCCGCCAGGGCTGCCTCGTTCATCAGATTGGCAAGGTCTGCGCCGGTCATACCGGGAGTGGATCGCGAGAGGGCGGCCAGGTCGACGTCCGGCCCGAGCGGTTTGCCCCGCGCGTGGACCCGGAGAATCTCTTCCCGGCCCCGCTGATCGGGGGCGTGGACCGTGATGGTGCGGTCGAACCGGCCGGCCCGCAGCAGGGCCGGGTCGAGCACGTCCGCGCGGTTGGTGGCGGCCAGGACGATGACGCCCTCGGTGCCGGAGAAGCCGTCCATCTCGGTGAGGATCTGGTTGAGCGTCTGCTCTCCCTCGTCGTGACCGCCGATCGAGCGGGCGCCGCCGCGAGCGCGGCCGATGGTGTCGATCTCGTCGATGAAGATGATCGCCGGCGCGACCTTGCGTGCCTCGCCGAACAGGTCGCGAACCCGGCTCGCGCCGACGCCGACGATCGCTTCGATGAACTCCGAGGCGCTGGCCGAGAAGAAGGGCACTCCCGCTTCGCCGGCTGTGGCCCTCGCGAGCAAGGTCTTGCCCGTGCCTGGTGCGCCGGCGAGTAGGACACCCTTCGGAGCGCGGGCGCCGAGCCGCCGGTATTTGTCGGGATCTTTCAGATAGTCGACGATCTCGGCGATCTCTGCCTTGACCTCGTCGATGCCGGCGACGTCGGCGAAGGTGGCTCGGACGCTCTCGGGATCTATCGGCTTTTTCTGACCTCCGCCGAGAAGGCCGCTCAGCCCGCCTGAGGCCGCACGTTGTTGCCGCCTGAACAGCCAGAGGTAGAAGCCGACCAGCAACAGGATCGGCGCGAAGGAGATCAGCAGGTTCCAGAGCACCCCTCGCTGCTGGGTGACCGGAGTGGCCCGCACGGTCGCTCCGCTCTTCTCCAGCGCGCCGAACAGATCGTCCGTGGCGAACGTCGGTCGTTCAGTGGTGAATTTCGTGTATGTGGCGTCACTCTTGCCCGGGACTGTTGCCGCGTCCTTGAGCGTGCCCTGGATGGTGTCGCCGCGGGAGAACACCTCGGCGACGTTGCCCTTCTCGACCTGGATCGTGAACTCGGTGTAGGCGACGGTCTCCGTTCCGCCCGACATCTGATCCTGCATCGTGGTCAGCAGAAACAGCAGCAGGTAGCCGCCGGCGATGAAAGCCGCGAAGCGAAGCCACCGCGGCCGGCGAGGCGGTTTCCCGGCGCTCGGCGGCATGCCCTCCGTGCGCCACGGCTGATTGCCCGGCCGCGAGTCGTCGGCGCGACCGTCGCGGCCGGACGAGTTCTGCTGGGGCGGGGTCTGGTCCTGTTCACTCATGGTCGGCTCCGCTGATCAGTGCATGCGTCCAAGTTCGCGCCTTCCGCCCAACATAGGACTTCAGAGGCAGCCTGTCTTTGCCCTCAACGCAAGGCTTCAGCTCAGGCCTCTCGGCGGGAGAAGAGCTGCAGGAAGAACAGGAAGACGTTCAGGATGTCGAGGAAGATCGACGCGGCCATCAGCGGTGCACACATCGTGACCACCCGAGCCAGGGATCGGCCGAGCAACGGTGCAGGCGTAGCAAGCGCTCACGAGGTGCGGTTTGGAATAAGCCACGGGCGTCGGTGATTTCCAGCAGGCAACCGGGGTCTGTCACTGGTTCGACGGAGCCGTTGAAGGACGAAGGCTTGCCGCAACCTGCGAGGCGGCTGTGAGCGGGCTACGACACGATCCAGCCGTTTCCGACCTTCGCGGAGATCCACAGCGCACTCACGAATCGAGGAACGATGACGATCGCGAAGGAATGCCCGGAACACGCGCCACAGCTGCGCGAGAGACCTGCTAGAGGTCGGCGCGCCGCTGGGAAGGGTCTGCGAGAGGGCAATGCTCTTGCGGGGAGTGCTGCCCTGAGCGGGGCCGAGGAGTGGGGCCGATCATGAAAGACGTTGTGTACCTCGCTGTTTGTGCGGCCGTTTTTGCGGCCGTCTGGCTCGCGCTGCGGGGGGTGGAGAAGCTGTGAGCGCCGAGAACATCGCCGGCCTCGTGGTGGCCGCAGGGCTGGTCCTCTACTTGATCGCCGCGCTGATCTTCGCTGAGAGGTTCTGATGTCCGACACCGCAGCCGGTCTGTTGCAGGTCGGCCTCCTCGTCGCGCTGCTGGCGGCCGTTTATGTCCCTCTGGGCGGTTACATGGCCCGGGTCTACACCTCCGAGAAGGACTCCCGGGTCGAACGAGGTACCTACAAGCTGCTCGGAGTTGATTCGAAGGCCGAGCAGACCTGGGGCGTGTATGCCCGGTCCGTGCTGGCCTTCTCCTTCGTCGGCCTGATTCTGCTCTATGTGTTGCAGCGGGTGCAGTCACACCTACCGCTGTCTCTCGGTCTGCCGAACGTCGAACAAGGGCTGGCGTTCAACACCGCCGCCTCCTTCGTCGCGAACACCAACTGGCAGTCGTACTCGCCTGAGGTGACGATGGGTCACCTGGTCCAATTCGCCGGCCTCGCGGTACAGAACTTCGTCTCTGCCGCGGTCGGTATCGCCGTCGCCGTGGCGCTGATCCGTGGTTTCGCCCGGACGAAGACGGACCGGCTCGGCAACTTCTGGGTCGACTTGACCCGGACCGTACTGCGGATCCTGCTGCCGATCGCCGTAGTCGGTGGTTTGGTGCTGGTGGCGATGGGTGTCGTCCAGAACCTGTCCGGTGCGCACGAGGTGACCTCAGTGGTGGGCCAGACGCAGTCCATTCCGGGTGGCCCGGTGGCCAGCCAGGAAGTGATCAAGGAGCTCGGCACCAACGGTGGTGGCTTCTACAACGCCAACTCCGGGCACCCGTTCGAGAACCCGAACGGGTTGTCGAACCTGTTCGAGATCTTCCTGTTGCTGGTGATCCCGGTGGCGCTGACCCGCACCTTCGGCCTGATGGTGAAGGACAAGCGGCAGGGCTACGCGATCCTCGGCGTGATGGCCACCCTGTGGGTGGCGTTCACCTTCGCGGCGACGCTGTTCGAGTCGCAAGGCGAGGGCACCGCCACTCAGGCTGCCGGTGCTGCGATGGAAGGCAAGGAGACGCGCTTCGGCGTCTGGGCCTCCGCGTTGTTCGCCTCGTCGACAACCGGTACTTCGACCGGTGCGGTCAACTCGGCACACGACTCGTTCACGCCTTTGGGTGGCGGTACCGCGCTGTTCCACATGATGCTGGGTGAGGTCACACCGGGTGGTACCGGTTCAGGTCTCTACGGCATGCTGGTGCTCGCCGTGCTGGCGGTCTTCGTGGCCGGCCTGATGGTCGGGCGGACCCCGGAGTACCTGCGTAAGAAGATCACCGCGCGCGAGATGAAGCTGGTCTCGCTCTACATCCTGACGACACCGTCGCTGGTTCTCGTCGGCGCGGCCGTCGCGATGGGGCTGGCGACAGCGCGAGCGTCGATCTTCAACACGGACAGTCCGCACGGGTTCTCTGAGGTGCTGTATGCGTTCACCTCGGCCGGTAACAACAACGGCAGCGCGTTCGGTGGCTTGAGCGCGAACACCCCCTTCTACAACACCGCATTGGGCCTGGTGCTGCTGCTCGGCCGCTTCGTTCCCATGATCCTGGTGCTCGCCTTGGCGGGGTCGTTCGCCCGGCAGCAGCCGGTTCCCGTGAACGAAGGCACGCTGCCCACCCACAAGGCTCTGTTCGTCACGATGCTCGTCGGCGTCGTGGTGATCGTCACCGGCCTGACCTACTTCCCCGCACTCACTCTCGGACCCCTCGCGGAGGGACTGTGACCACGCTGATGGAGCCGCCCGCATCGAAGGCGGTCGTGACTTCCAAGAAGGCTCCCTCGGGTCTGTTCGATCCGAGGATGTTGCTGACCTCTCTGCCGGACGCGCTGCGCAAGCTCGATCCGCGGGTGATGGTGAAGAACCCGGTGATGTTCGTGGTCGAGGTGGGAGCCGTCGCCTCGACGATCCTCGCCTTCACCGACTCCAGCGTGTTCGTCTGGTGGATCGTCGTCTGGCTCTGGCTGACCGTTGTCTTCGCCAACCTGGCCGAAGCGGTGGCGGAGGGCCGGGGGAAGGCGCAGGCAGAGACACTGCGCCGGGCGAAGACCGAGACGACGGCGCGACGGCTGACTGCCGACGGCGTCACTGAGGAGGAAGTACCTGCAGTCGACCTGCAGTTGGGAGATCTTGTGGTGGTCGAGGCCGGTCAAATCATTCCGGGTGACGGTGACGTGGTCGAGGGTGTCGCGAGCGTGGACGAGTCGGCGATCACGGGTGAGTCGGCTCCGGTGATCCGGGAGTCCGGTGGTGACCGGAGCGCGGTCACCGGCGGGACGAAGGTGCTGTCGGACCGGATCGTGGTGAGGATCACCACGAGGCCGGGGGAGAGTTTCATCGACCGGATGATCGCCCTGGTCGAGGGTGCGTCGCGGCAGAAGACGCCGAACGAGATCGCGCTGAACATCCTGCTGGCCAGCCTGACGATCGTGTTCTTGATGGCGACGGTGACGTTGCCGCCGTTCGCGGACTATGCGGGTGTCAACCTGAGCATCGTCGTGCTGGTCGCGCTGTTGGTGTGTCTGATCCCGACGACGATCGGTGCGTTGTTGTCGGCGATCGGTATCGCCGGCATGGACCGGTTGGTGCAGCGCAATGTGCTGGCGATGTCGGGTCGTGCGGTCGAGGCCGCCGGTGACGTGAACACGCTGCTGCTGGACAAGACCGGCACGATCACGCTGGGCAACCGGCAGGCGTCGGAGTTCATCCCGCTGGCCGGGGTCACCGAGACCGAACTGGCCGACGCGGCCCAGCTGTCCAGCCTGGCCGACGAGACCCCCGAAGGTCGCTCGATCGTCGTCCTGGCGAAGACGCAGTACGGGCTCAGGGAGCGCACCACGGGAGAGTTGCCGCACGCAACGTTCGTGCAGTTCACCGCGCAGACGCGGATGAGCGGGGTCGACGTCGACGACCGGCAGGTCCGCAAGGGTGCGGCCGGCGCGGTGAATGCCTGGATCGGCAGCCAGGGCGGCAAGGTCGACAACGCGCTCGGCGAGGTCGTCGACGGCATCTCCGCCTCCGGCGGCACGCCGCTGGTCGTTGCCGACAGCAAGGGCGGGGTGGCCCGGGCGCTCGGGGTGATCCACCTGAAGGATGTGGTCAAGGAAGGGATGCGGGAGCGGTTCGACCAGATGCGGGCGATGGGCATCCGGACGGTGATGATCACCGGTGACAACCAGCTGACCGCGAAGGCGATCGCCGAGGAGGCCGGGGTCGACGACTTCCTGGCCGAGGCGACGCCCGAGGACAAGATGGCGCTGATCAAGAAGGAGCAAGAAGGTGGCCGGCTGGTCGCGATGACCGGTGACGGCACCAACGACGCTCCGGCGCTGGCGCAGGCCGATGTCGGGGTGGCGATGAACAGCGGCACGTCGGCGGCGAAGGAGGCCGGCAACATGGTCGACCTCGACTCCAACCCGACCAAGCTGATCGAGATCGTGGAGATCGGCAAGCAGATGCTGATCACCCGTGGTTCGCTGACCACGTTCTCGATCGCGAACGACGTGGCGAAGTACTTCGCGATCCTGCCGGCGCTGTTCGCGGCGGCCTATCCGGGCCTGGACAAGCTGAACATCATGCGGCTGGACTCGGCCGAGTCGGCGATCCTGTCCGCGGTCATCTTCAACGCGCTGGTGATCGTGGCCCTGGTCCCGCTGGCGCTGCGAGGAGTGCAGTACAAGCCGTCGTCGGCGTCGGCGATGTTGCGGCGCAACCTGTTGATCTACGGCGTCGGCGGGCTGATCAGCCCGTTCATCGGCATCAAACTCATCGATCTGCTGATCTCGCTCATCCCGGGCATCGGCTGAGAGGGGACTGACAATGGCAGGCAATCGAAGCACGCTGGCCCAGTTCGGTGTCGGTATCCGGGCCATGGTG
Source organism: Kribbella orskensis (assembly GCF_004342085.1). Taxonomy (NCBI): domain Bacteria; kingdom Bacillati; phylum Actinomycetota; class Actinomycetes; order Propionibacteriales; family Kribbellaceae; genus Kribbella; species Kribbella orskensis. The sequence goes on along the minus strand of NZ_SLWM01000004.1, from coordinate 576,192 downwards.
GTCCTCACTGTCCTCCTGGGGGTCATCTATCCGCTGGCGATGACCGGGGTCGGCCAGATCTTGTTCCACGGCAACGCGAATGGCTCGATGATCCAGGCCGGTGGCAAGGACGTGGCGTCCGATCTGATCGGTCAGGCCTACACCAAGCAGGCGGTCAAGGACGGCAAGCCGGAGGTGGACGCGGACGGTGCGCCGGTGATGGTCGCCGACCCGCTGTGGTTCCAGACCCGGCCGTCGGCCGTGGACTACGACGGGGCAGGCAGCGCGGCCTCGCAGTTCGGCCCGAACAACGCCGACCTGCTGGCGGCGGTCCAGGAGCGCCGCAAGGCCGTCGCCGACCTGGAAGGTGTGGACCCCGCGCAGGTGCCGCCGGACGCCGTCACAGCCAGTGGCAGCGGCCTCGACCCGCAGATCAGCCCGGCGTACGCCGCCCTGCAGGTCGACCGCGTCGCGCGCGAGCGGGGCCTGGACGTGGCCAAGGTGAAGCAACTGGTCGAGGACAACACCAAGGGGCGGACGATCGGGTTCCTCGGGAAGCCGACGGTCAACGTGGTCACGCTCAATCGTGATCTCGCCGCCCTGACTTGAGCCACGATGGGTACATGAGCGGCGGTCGCGGGCATCTGAGGATCTACCTTGGCGCCGCACCTGGCGTGGGCAAGACCTACAAGATGCTCGAGGAAGGCAAGCGGCGGCAGGAGCGCGGTACGGACGTGGTGGTCGGTTTCGTGGAGACCCACGGCCGGTCACACACTGCCGCGCTGCTGGGTGGGTTGGAAGTCGTGCCGCGGCGCATCCTGGACTACCGCGGCGCGAGCTTCACCGAGATGGACCTGGACGCGCTGCTGGCCCGGCGGCCCGAGGTCGCGCTGATCGACGAGCTCGCCCACAGCAACGTGCCCGGCAGCCGGAACGAGAAGCGCTGGGAGGATATCGACGAACTGCTCGGCGCGGGCATCAACGTGATCTCCACCGTGAACATCCAGCACCTCGAGTCGATCAACGACGTGGTCGAGAAGATCACCGGCGCGCCACAGCGCGAGACCGTGCCGGACCGGGTGGTCCGGGCGGCGGACCAGATCGAGCTGGTCGACATGACCCCGGAGGCGCTACGCCGCCGGATGGCGCACGGCAACATCTATGGCGCCGACAAGGTCGATGCTGCCCTGGGCAACTACTTCCGGGGCGGCAACCTGGCAGCTTTGCGGGAACTCGCGCTGTTGTGGCTCGCGGACCGCGTCGACGTGGGGTTGCAGCAGTACCGTTCACAGCACGACATCGACTCCACCTGGGAGGCGCGCGAGCGGGTCGTCGTGGCGCTCACCGGCGGGCCCGAAGGCGAGACCCTGATCCGGCGTGCCGCCCGCATCGCCGCCCGTTCCTCCGGCGGCGATCTGCTCGCCGTTCACGTCACCCGCTCGGACGGCCTGACCGGGGCGGATCCGGGCCGGCTCGCCCAGCAACGACAGCTGGTGGAGAGTCTGGGTGGTACCTACCACCAAGTGGTGGGCGAGGACGTCCCGGCCGCGCTGTTGTCATTCGCCCGGGCGGAGAACGCTACCCAGTTGGTGCTGGGCGGCAGCCGCCGGTCCTGGTTCTCCGCGCTGTTCGGGCCGGGCATCGGGGCAAGCGCGATCCGCGAGTCCGGCGACATCGACGTCCACATCGTCCGGCATTCGGAGATGGGCCGGGGCCGGTTGCCGCGACTGCGCGGGAGCCTCTCGCGCCGGCGGCAGGCTTACGGGTTCGTGCTCGCGGTCGCGCTGCCGCCGCTGCTGGCGCTGCTGCTCGGCCTCGGCGGTGACACGCTGAACCTGACCAGCAACGTACTGGTCTTCCTGCTCGGCGTGGTTGTCGTGGCGCTCGTCGGAGGGCTCTGGCCGGCTTTGGTCACGGCAGTAGCAGGCTCGCTGGTGCTGAACTACTTCTTCACCCCGCCGACCGGCACCTTCACTGTCGCCGACGCCAACGACGTACTGGCACTGGCGATCTTCGTACTGGTGGCCGCCTTGGTCAGCTCGGTGGTCGACCGGGCCGCGCGTAGGACCCGGCAGGCGGCGAGGTCGGCGGCCGAGTCGGAGACCCTGGCCACGTTGGCGGGCACGGTGCTCCGTGGACAGACGGCCCTGCCTGCGTTGCTGGAGCGAGTCCGGGAGGCCTTCGGAATGGAGGGTGCGGTCCTGCTGGAACGGCTCGAGACCGACGAGCTCACCGAGAGTTGGCGACCGATCGCCTCCGCCGGCACCACGACCAGCGTGCGGCCCGAGGACGGTGACGCCGCGGTTCCCGCTCGAGACGACCTGGTGCTGGTCCTGCAAGGTCGGTCGCTGGCTGCTGACGAGCGCCAACTGGTCGGTGCGTTCGCGGCGCACGCTGCCGCGCTCCTCGATCGTGGTCGGCTGACCGAAGAGGCCGCGGAAGCCAAGCCGCTCGCAGAGGCGGACAAGCTGCGTACGGCGTTGCTGCGCGCCGTCAGCCACGACCTGCGGTCACCGCTCGCGTCCGCCAAGGCAGCTGTCACCAGCCTCCGGAGTTCCGACGTCGACTGGACCGATGACGAGCAGGACGAGTTGCTCGCGACGGCCGACGAGTCGCTTGACCGCCTGAGCCGACTGGTCGATGACCTGCTCGACCTGAGCCGCCTGCAAGCCGGAGTGCTCCCGGTCTTCACGCGGTCGGTGGCGATCGACGAGATCGTGCCGGTGGTGATGGCCGGACTCGGTGACGATGGCGCGAAGGTGACGGTGGACATTCCGACCACGCTTCCGCTGGTGGCGGCGGATCCGGTCCTGCTGGAGCGGGTGCTCGCGAATCTGCTCGCCAATGCCGTGCGCTACTCGCCTCCCGGCGGGCCGCCGCTGGTGACCGGCAGCGCGCTCGGGGAGGTCGTCGAGATCCGGGTCATCGATCGCGGTCCGGGCATCCCGGCCGCTGAACGGGGCCGGGTCTTCGCGCCGTTCCAGCGGCTCGGCGACACCGACAACACCGTCGGCGCCGGACTCGGGCTGGCACTCGCGCGCGGGCTCGCCGAGGCGATGCACGGCAGCGTGGAACCGGAGGAAACGCCCGGCGGAGGTCTCACCATGGTCATCTCGATGCCGGCTGCGCCCAGCAGCGCGGATGACACGCCGGTACCGGGCAGCCGTGAGCGCGCCGAGCCAGAACCGCAGGAGCGCGACTGACACCGATGAGAGTGTGCGACTGGTTAGGGTTCGTGCATGGGTAGCAGCGTGTACATCGCGTCGGTGGAGGGTTACACCGGGAAGTCCACTGTGGCTCTGGGGGTGCTGGAGCAGTTGTCGCGGCGGGTTGAGCGGGTGGCTGTGTTCCGGCCCATCGTGCGGCCGGACACGGCGCAGTACGGGGGGCGCGACTACGTGCTGGATCTCCTCACCTCCCACGACGCTGTCCCGCTGTCGTACGACGAAAGTGTCGGAGTCACCTACGACGAGGTGCACCGGGACCCCGATGCCGCGCTGGACCGCATCGTGCAGCGCTACCGTGACGTGGCCGACCGGGGTGACCCGGTGCTCATCCTGGGCAGCGACTACACCGACGTGGGCACGCCGACGGAGTTCGCCTACAACGCGAGGATCGCCGCCAATCTGGGCGCGCCCGTGCTGCTCGTGCTGAACGGTTCCGGCCGTACTCCGGAGGAGCTGCGCACGTTGACCGAGCTGGCCTCCGCCGAGCTGGCGGCCAACCACGGCTCGTTGTTCGCGGTGATCGCCAACCGCGTCGACGAGGATCAGCTCGCGCCGACCACCGCCGTACTGGCCGGCGCGGGCGTCCCGGCGTACGCCATCCCCGAGGAGCCACTGCTCAGCGCACCCTCGGTCGCGGACCTCATGCCAGCGGTTGCCGGACAGTTGCTCAGCGGTGACCGGCAGTTGCTGTCCCGTGAAGTCAGTGGGCTGGTGATAGCCGCCATGACGATGCCCAATGTGCTCGACCGGCTGTTCGAAGGGGCGGCCGTGGTCACGGCGGCGGACCGCCCGGAGGTGGTCGTCGGCGTACTGATGGCGCATGCCTCGCAGAACTTCCCACAGGTCTCGGCGATCTTCCTCAACGGCGGGTTCGCACTGCCGGACCAGGTTCGGCGGCTGATCGAGGGCGTCGGCGTCACCCTGCCCATCATCGAGACCGACCTGGGCACGCACGCGGCCTCCACCGCGCTGACCGCAGTACGGGGCCGAGTCACCAAGGACTCTCCGCGCAAGGTGGACATGGCGCTCGCGCTGTTCGACCGGTACGTCGACGGCGCCGCGCTGCTGGATCGGCTCGCGGTGGCGCGGAGCAACGCGGTGACCCCGCTCATGTTCGAGCACCAGGTGATCGACGAGGCGCTGGCCGACCTGAAGCACATCGTCCTGCCGGAGGGTGAGGAGGAGCGGATCCTGCGGGCGGCCGACGCGCTCCTCCGCCGCCGCGTGGCGCGGCTGACCCTCCTCGGGGATCCGATCGCGATCAGCGCGAAGGCGGCCGCCCTCGGGGTGGACGTCTCGGCGGCGCGGATCGTCAGCCCGGACGGCGACGAGGTACTGCGGGAGCGGTTCGCCCAGGAGTACCGCCGGCTCCGTCAGCACCGTGGCGTCGACCTCGACCGGGCCCGCGACGTGGTCCGGGACGTGTCCTACTTCGGCACGATGATGGTGAAGCTCGGGCTGGCCGACGGCATGGTGTCGGGTGCCGTCCACACCACCGCGCACACGATCCGGCCGGCTCTCGAGGTGGTGAAAACGCTGCCCGGGGTGTCCGTGGTGTCGTCGGTGTTCTTCATGTGCCTGGAGAACCAGGTCCTCGTGTACGGCGACTGTGCGGTCAACCCTGATCCGACCGCCGAGCAGCTTGCCGACATCGCGATCTCCTCGGCCGCGACCGCGGCGGCGTTCGGCATCGAGCCGCGCGTCGCGATGCTGTCGTACTCGACCGGTGCCTCCGGCACGGGCACGGAGGTGGAGAAGGTGTCCAAGGCAACCGGGATCATCAGAGAGCGTGCGCCCGAGTTGCTGGTGGAGGGGCCGATCCAGTACGACGCCGCGATCGACGCCGCCGTGGCGAAGACCAAGCTGCCTGGTTCGCCGGTGGCCGGCCGGGCGACGGTGTTCATCTTTCCCGACCTCAATACCGGCAACAACACCTACAAGGCGGTGCAGCGGTCGGCGAACGCGGTCGCTGTCGGGCCGGTGCTCCAAGGGCTGCGGAAACCGGTGAACGACCTCTCCCGGGGCGCCACCGTGCGGGACATCATCAACACGGTCGCGATCACCGCCATCCAGGCGCAGCAGGAATCGGCGACAGCCGCAGCGAGCGCGGAGAGGACCAACCGATGAGCGATCACGTGCTGGTGATCAACGCGGGATCCTCGTCCCTGAAGTACAGCCTGGTCGACGCCGCGTCCGGGGAGGCTGCCGCTATCGGTCTCATCGAGCGCATCGGTGAGTCGGAAGGCCACCAGCTGCACCGCGGCCCGAACGGCGAGACCAGTACTGCGCTGTCGATCTCGTCCCACGAGGATGCGCTGAAGGCGGCGATCAACGCCTTCGAGACGCAGGGCCCGTCCCTCGACGATCTCGACATCGTTGCCGTGGGCCACCGAGTCGTGCACGGCGGATCCTGGTTCGCCGACCCGGTCCTCGTCGACGACGACCTGATCGCGAAGGTCACCGAACTCGTGCCGCTGGCCCCGCTCCACAACCCGGCCAACCTCGAGGGCATGCGGGTGGCTCGCCGGCTCTTCCCCGACCTGCCGCAGGTGGCCGTGTTCGACACCGCCTTCCACCAAACCCTCGAACCGGAGGCGTACACGTATGCGGTTCCCCACGAGTGGCTGAAAGAGCACGGGATCCGGCGGTACGGCTTCCACGGCACCTCGCACGCATTCGTCTCCGGGGAGGCTGCACGCCTGCTCGGGCGTGATCCGGCGGACGTGAACCTCATCGTGCTCCACCTGGGCAACGGTTGTTCCGCGACGGCCGTGCGTGGTGGCAGGTCGGTCGACACCTCGATGGGCATGACCCCGCTCGAAGGGCTGGTGATGGGAACGCGGTCCGGCGACCTGGACCCGGCGATTCACGGGCACCTGTCCCGCGAGCTCGGCCTGCCCCTGGACAAGATCGACCGTCTGCTCAACTACGAATCCGGGTTGAAAGGCCTGAGCGGCGAGAACGACTTCCGGGAGCTGTCGAAGCGGCGGGCCGCCGGCGACGACCGGGCGCAGTTGGCCTTCGACGTCTACCGCCACCGGATCAAGAAGTACGTCGGGGCGTACTACGCCGTACTGGGGACCGTCGATGCGATCGTCTTCACCGCGGGAGTAGGCCAGAACGCCGCAGAGTTACGGGCCGCCTCACTCGAGGGCCTCGAACGCCTCGGCATCCAGATCGACGACGAACGCAACACCGCCTCGTCTGACAAGGCCCGCGTCGTCTCCACCGACGACAGCGCCGTGACCGTCCTGGTCGTCCCCACCAACGAGGAATGGCAGATCGCCCGCGAGGCACTCAGCGTCATCCGCCCTTGACGACATGGTCTTGGAAAGCCTTGCTAGTACTAGTACCTGGGCCGGGCGGACGGAGGAGCAAATGGCATCGCCACCTCACGAAAGGCATGACGCGCAACAGCGGATGCTTGGCGCAGTACCGGGACAGCCTGCGCTCGGGCGGGGGCCTACTCCTGGCAGTGACTATTCACGCCACGAGTACCACCATCCGGCGGCGGGATGGGGTGCGGCACGCAGTGTCGGGAAGGTGCTCGAGCGGGCGGGAGAGCCGATGGAGGGCTTCCGGGCGCTCTTCGTGATGAACCAGGAGGACGGCGGCTTCGACTGCCCGGGCTGCGCGTGGCCGGACGATCCGCACGGGCTCCACCTCGACATCTGTGAGAACGGGGTCAAGCACGCCACCTGGGAACTCGCTCCCGCGAACGCCGACCGCGAGTTCTTCGCCGGTCACACCGTCGCCGAGCTGGCCGAGTGGAGCGACTACGACCTGGAAGCGGTCGGACGGCTCGCGGAGCCGATGAGCTACAACCCGGCGACCGACAAGTACGAGCCGATCTCCTGGGATGACGCCTTCGTGCTGGTCGGCGGAACCCTGCGGGAGTTGGAGACTCCGGATCAGGCCGCGTTCTACACCTCCGGGCGGCTCAGCAACGAGGCGACTTTCCTGTACCAGCTCTGGGTGCGCGAGTTCGGCACGAACAACCTTCCGGACTGCTCGAACATGTGCCACGAGGCGAGTGGCCGAGCACTGACCGCGGCGATCGGGAGCGGCAAGGGCACCGTCGATCTGCACGACTGGGAGATCGCGGACGCGATCTGGCTGATGGCCGACAACGCCGCGACGAACGCGCCGCGGATGCTGACCTGGCTGGCCGAGGCCGACCGGCGCGGCGCCCAGCTCGTGCACATCAATCCCCTGATCGAAGCGGGCTCCCGGCGGACGATCATCCCCCACGAGTTCGCCCACCTGGCAACCTTCCACGCGACCTCGACCGGAACGATGAACGTGCAGGTGCGGATCGGCGGCGACCTCGCCCTGCTGCGCGGCGTCGCCAAGGCCGTCTTCGAGGCGGCCGCGCAGGATCCTGACGTTCTCGACCACGAGTTCATCGCGCAGTACACCCACGGCGTCGACGAGTACCGCGCGCTGGTCGAGGCCACCCCCTGGGCAGACCTGGTCCGCGATGCCGGCGTGGACGAGGCCGGGGTCCGCAGGCTCGCCGACTCCTACCTGGCGACGAAACGCGTCATCATCGCGTGGTGCCTCGGCCTCACGCAGCACGAGCACGGCGTCGACACGGTGCGCGAGGTCGTCAACCTGCTGCTCCTGCGGGGCAACCTCGGCCGGCCGGGTGCGGGACCTTGTCCGGTCCGCGGGCACAGCAACGTGCAGGGCAACCGCACCTGTGGGATCAACAATCGTCCGGACCAGCCGTTCCTCGATCGGCTGGCCGAGGTCTGCGAGATCGACCCGCCGCGCGAAGCGGGACTGGGCACGGTCGGAACGATCGAGGCGATGCAGAGCGGCGACGTGAAGGTGTTCGTCGCCCTCGGCGGCAACTTCGCCCTCGCCAGCCCTGATCTCCCGTACACCTTCGAGGCGCTCCGGAAGTGCGAGCTCACCGTGCAGGTGAGCACGAAGCTCAACCGCAGCCACATCGTGCACGGCAAGCGAGCGCTGATCCTTCCCTGCCTCGGCCGCACCGACAAGGACGTGCAGGCGGGTGGAGTCCAGGGGATCACCGTCGAGGATTCGATGTCGATGGTGCACATCTCGTACGGGATGAAGGACCCCGGCTCGCCGCAGCTCCGCTCCGAGTGCGCGATCCTGGCCGGCCTGGCCCAGGCCACGCTGCCGGAGAGCAGAACGCCGTGGCAGAGCTACGCCGACGACTACGACCGCATCCGCGACACGATGGCGCAGGTGCTGCCCGGGTTCGAGGACTTCAACACGCGCGCCCGCGGCCCGCACGGCTTCCGCATCCACCAGCCGGCCCGCGAGCGTGACTTCCGGACTCCCTCTGGCCGCGTCGAGTTCTCCCTGGCGTCGCTGCCGGACGACGTCGATCCGGGTGAGGGCCGCCTGACGCTTGCGACGGTCCGTTCGCACGACCAGTTCAACACCACGATCTACTCGAACGACGACCGGTACCGCGGGCTGAAGGGCCTGCGCACCGTCGTCTTCATGAACGAGAACGACCTACGCGACCGCGGCCTCGAAGAGTTCGACCTGGTCGACATCACGAGCTTCTCGAAGGACGGCACGAAGCGCACGGTGCACGGCTACCGAGCCGTCCGCTACGAGATCCCACCCGGCTGCACTGCCGGCTACATGCCAGAACTGAACGTCCTCTGCGGCATCGCCGACTACAGCACCCAAAGCGACCAGCCTGTCACCAAACACCTCGTCGTCGAGGTGACACGTAGTCGCGAAGTCAGGCCCATCGACTGACACCTTCGCCGCGGATCAGGCTGCAGCGTGGAGCTTGCGGCGGTTCCAGAACGGGGTGGGATAGCGGCGTACGGCGTTGTAGTAATGAGCGCGCTCGATGAGGTAAGTGGTGCATTCGGTGTCGCGCGCCGATTCGTACTGCGTGATCAGTGTCGCCGCGTCGCCAGGCCTGTCGAGTAGGCCAATCAGCGTGTCTGCTGCACCAGCGGCAGTTTGTAGCGCTCGCTGTACTCCGCTGCCGGAGATCGGGTCGACCGACAGGGCCGCGTCGCCGACCGCGAGCCATGGTCGGACGTCGTGCAGGCGGGTCGTGCGCCGGCTCGCGGCCGGGTAGACCAACAGTGCCGATGATGCCGACCTGGGACCGATGCGTTCTGCCGTGGCGGTCGTTGCAAAGAGGCGGTTGTGCCACGGTCCGGCGGAGGCCAGACGGTCGCGACGGCACAGGTCGGCGTCGGTCATGAGCATCCCGACCATCGCGCCCCCGGGCAGCGGCGCTGTGTACCACCAGCCGTCTGCGGCCGCCTCGACCAGCAGGTACTGCTCGTCGGTCACGTTGACTCCGTGCCACTGAGCGGTGATCCCGACGAGCCGGTCGAAGGCGAGGCGTCGCGCGCCCAGCGACCGGCCCAGGACAGCCGATCGGCCGGTGGCATCGACCACCAGCCGCGCGGCCAGTCGGCGCTCGCCGGAGCAGACCACGTTCCAGGCAGCGCCGTCGTACCGGCAGTTCACAAGTGAGGTGCGCATCAGTACGTCGGTGCCGGCGTCGGCGGCTGCATCCGCGAGCATCCGGTCGAAGGCGCGCCGGTCGACGTGCCAGCCGCTGGCGTATCCGCTGGCCAGGTGCGAGTGCTCGGCCGGTTCCGGGTCGTCCCAGATGCTCCGAGTGCCCCAGGAGGGCAGCGGCCGCAGCGCGCAGTACCGGTCCCAGACGCCCAACTCACGCAACAGGGGTTGGACGGCCGGGGCCAGCGTCTCGCCGACCCTGGGGTGGTCGAAGTGGCTGCGTTCCAGCAGTGCCACCGATCTGCCCGTCGATGCCAGCCGCAGAGCGGTCGCAGTACCGGCCGGACCACCGCCGACGACGACCACGTCGTACATCGCGGGCACGATCAGCCTTCCTCGTGATGGCCGCAGCCGCAGTCCTGAAGGCACTTGCGGGCCTTGTCCAGGTCGATGCCGAGCTTGCGCAGCAGTTTCTCGTCGAAGACCCCGTCCTTCAGCAAGCAGGACAGCAGCTTGCAGAGCGCATCGTCGAGCTGGCCGCCGCCCTGACCACTGGTGGAGCCGCTGTCGTCGCCGCCACGCCAGACCGCCGCGGTGACTGTGCGTTCCCGAGTGAAGGGTCGCCCCAGACGGGTGCGTCCGCGGGCGCGGACCCGTACCCGGTAGACGCCGGGGGCGGTGGTGCCGAAGCTCCCCGCGAACTCCCCGGGTCCGGTCGGGTTGAGTGTGAGCGTGGCGACTGACCGGTCCGGGCGGGTGACCTCCGCCCAGACGTACGGGTCTCCGTCTACTGGCACGCCCGACTGGGTCAGCGTGGCGCTGACAGCCACGTGGGCGCCTGGCTCGTACGACCGTTGGTTTGCGGCCGCCCGGAGAGAAACGTTCGAGTACAAGTGCACCACCAGGCTGTACGGCAAGCCACGTCGTCCGGTGGCGCCCTCGTCGGCGGCGAGCTCCGGCACTGAGGTCGGCTGGTTCGTCTCCTGCGCGACCGCGAACGCCCGCTCGAACTCGAACGGTCGTCGCTGCGGCCGTTCCGGCCGTTCCCTGCCGCCGGCGCGTCCCCTGAGAATCGAGAGGTCGGCCCCGTCCGAGTCGTCCGGAGTCGGTTCGGTGTGCGGTCGGCCGATGGTCAGCAGCGCATGCCAGGTGCCGGCCTGGTCGAAGCGGTTGGGCCGCAACTGGATCGGAAGCGCGATCCGGTAGTAGGCCACCCCCGCGCCGGTCTCGTACCGCATCGCCGGCTCGAGCTGTGCCCGCCACGGCTCGATGAGCAACCCGTTGGGCGTCTGCAGGCGGAAGTCGACGGCATCGGGTCGGGACGTGAGCAACACGACCTCGACGCCGGAGTCGGCGTCGCAGAGCTGGAACGGGATGCGGTGTACCGCGCCCCGGGTTAGCTCGCCGTCAGGGTCGTGGACCACCTCGGCATTGCTGATCCCGGCAAGCACCTGCAGGAAGTACTTCTGCAGCAGGAACCGGTTGTCACCGGTGATCGCGCCGGTCACGAGCAGGAAGCCGCCGTTGTTGCCGGACACCGTCTGCAGGGCGGGCACGCTGATGTTCTGCGGCTGGCCGAGACCCACGGCGTACGTCTGCTCGTTGATCTGGCCGGCGACGTCGGAGATCATGCGTGGGCTGTTCTCGATCCCGTCGGTGAGCACGACCAGCGACTTGACGTCGAACTGCGGGGCCGCGGTGAGCAGCGCCCTGCCTTCGAAGATGCCGTCGCCGATGGAGGTCGCGCCCTGGGGGTCCAGGGCGTTGCCGTTGATCACGTCGTGGGTGGCGCCCCGGTTGAGATCTCCCAGCCCTCCCGGCCCGAGCGGAAGCACGGACTGCAGCGGCTGGGCGTCCTGGTTGTAGCGGACGATGCCGACGCCGTCGCCCTCCAGCATGAGGTCGACGAAGATGTTCGCCGCCTGCTGGAGTGACGCGTGCTTGCTCTGCCCGTCGCCGCGGTCCTCGCTCATGCTGCCGGAGCGATCCAGTACGAGTGCGGTCGCTGCCGTCTTCCGTGCCACGGTGTTGCCGTCGACCGTCACCTGCCACGTCTGCCCGGACGCCGCCTCGCGCACGGTCAACGTCTGAGGCGGGATGGCGGACGGGGCGACCCCGGTCCGGTAGATGATCCACAGCCGCGCGGTTGCCACGGCGTTGGGCGCGGTGGGACCGACTGTCACCGACGTCGTGGCAGCGATGAGTTGCGGATGGGCCGGTGCCCCACCTGGTGCGTAATCGAGGGTGACCGCGGAGCCGGGGGAGAGCACCTCGAACGAAATGGCGAGTGCTGCCTCGCGCACCATGCCCATCGGCCCTTGCGGCACGTCGATGAACCGCAGGCTCGGCGTGAGCAGCGTGATCGACGCTTCGTCGCAATGCTCGACCTCGACGTGCTCAGCTCCCTGCTGTACGACGAAGCCGAGGGTGTGCCACAAGGCGACCATGTCGTCCATGCTGGTGACGTCGCGATCCCAGCGGGCCGGGCTGCCGGAGTCCTGGGCGATGACGTCGTTCGGGCGAGGTACCGGCCACCAGTTGTCGCCGCACGCCATGAAGTCGGCCTGCCAGGGCAGCGCCATGGCCTGACTGACAGTGCCGGCGGCGATCCCCGACGCCAGCCGGAACGCCTCGGCGTACGGGAGTTCGATGATCGGACGATCACCCGCGGAGAGCCCGCCGGCTTCGATCCCCGGGAAGAAGGCTCCGCCCACGCACGCTTCGAGGGCCGCTCGGTCCAGGCCGTCGGGAGTCAGGTCGCTCTCCGGCTCCGGTACGCCGACCCAGTCCGCTGCGTAGTTGCCCGCCTGCCAGCGTTGCAGGTGCGCCAGCTGGGTCGGCGTGAGCACCGAGTCGCTCCCGTTCAGTTCGGGCATGTCCCCGGACGGCCGGAGCCGCGAGAAGATCGCGTCGACCAGAGGCTGGGCGGTGACGGGGTCGGGCCACGAGTGGGCGCCGAAGATTCCCTCCACCCACCGCATGTCCCGGGCTCGTTGCAGGATCGGATAGACGTCGCGCGTGTACGACGTAGTGGTCGGCGCGGCAAGCAGGCCCAGGTCGACCATCCTCTGCAGGACCCGGTCGTACAGGGTCGTCGGGCTGTCCTGGTGCGGCGCGAACTTCGGCGGCGCGACGATGACCCGGGCGCCCTCGACCACCGGCGACGAGTCGTCCGCCCGGAGGGTGATCGAGGCGGTCACCGGGCCGTCGGACACGTCGTCGTACCAGCCTTCGTTCCCCCAGAAACTACCGATCACGTTCCCGGCGGGTGATCCGGCGGTCCCGTGCCCACCCAGCACCAGCAGGTGGTTCGCGTCATCGCTGCGGATCTCACCGAGTGGCACCGTGACCGCCGCTTCGCCGGAGAAGTGGATGGATCCGTTGTCGAAGAGCAGGCGCTGGTCGGGTCCGGTCAGGGTGCGCTGGCCGGGGTCGATGGTGAGATCGCCGGCCGACTCGCTGTTGCCGCGGTTCGGGTGGGCTGCCTTCGCGTTGACCAGGTGAACGGTCCACGAGATGTCGGCACTGTCGTCGTCGATCTCCTCGACGCTGCCGTCATCGTGGTGGGCGAAGATCCGGAAGCGAGCGGCCTGCCGTTTGATCCGGCACTGGGAATCCTTGAAACCGCCCGGAGGGTCCGGTATCTCCCCGATGCGCTCCGGTCCCACGAAGAACTCGTCCGGGCTGTTGCCGACCCGCGCGATTCCGATCGCCGGATGGATCTTGTACGTCGTCGCCATGGTCGTCTCCCTCGGCTTCGGGCCCTAACCTGAGGAGCCCCGACCCGGACTGGAAATACAGCGACCTCTCTGGACGCCCCTTGCCGGGGTGAATTGCTGGTGGTTTCCTGAATTCGGGGGAGTGCCGCGGCGAGGGCCTTCGAACTGCCTCGTGGAGCCGTGATGACGCAGCCGTCGACAACGAGACCGACGTACCTCGTGGTGGAGAGCGCGGGGGCTGATCAAGGGCGGCGGATCAGCCTGATCGGGAACAGCCTGACGGTGGGCCGGCTGCCGACCTGCGATGTGCGGTTCTCCGACATCCACGTGAGTCGCACGCACGCGGCGCTCTGGCGGCGAGGCGGCTTGGACTATGTCGAGGACCTCGGCTCGAGCGGTGGCACGTACGTCAACGATGTCGCCATCACCGGCCCTCGCGAGCTCCATCATGGTGACACGGTCGCCTTCGCCGGTCTTCGGCTCCGATATCAAGGCGAGGTGCCGACGCCTCAGGCGGTCCGCTACAACAGCGGGGACCAGCGGGCGGACGAGCTCGACAATGTCGGGTGGGATCAGTACAACCTTTCGCAGTACGTCATCCAGGCCCGGGAGGGCTTCTTCAGCGAGATCGCGGCAACGCGGACGAAGGCAAACCGGCTGGTCTGGACGGGGCTCGCCCTTTTCGTGATCGGGCTGGGGATCGCCTATGCCGGCGGCTACAGCGTCTTCGAGCTGATCGTCGACGCGCCGCTGGATCCGTCCGCTCCACAATCGGATTCCATCGGCTTCCTGACGGCGGCAGTCGGTGGTGTAACCAACACTGTCGGCCTTCTGCTGATGATCATGGGACTAGTGCTGCACATCGTCGCGACCTCGCGCCGCAGGTTGGTCGACCGGGAGCTGCCTCCGCCACCTGTGCAGTACCGAGGTCATTGAGATCATGGTGAGGTAATTCAATTGCTGGTCGGTACGCCCGCCGGACGATGCGGGCATGACCATCGCGCAGCTCGATCCGGCCGACTCCGTGACGACGAACCTCTCTAGACCGCTAGCGCTTCGTGGCCCGGACGACGAGGAGGCGGGAGTCGTCGAGCGGCGGCTCGTGGTGCCAGCCGCCGTGTACGGCGATGTCGGTGAACCCGGCGTGCTCGAGATCGGCGATGATCTCGTCGGATGTCCGGAAGTACAGGAGGTCGGTGTAGACGGCGTCGCTCCCGTCCGGGAAGACGTTGTGCGCGTCGAAGACCACGCGGCCCTGGTCCGACTCGGTGACCTCGATCCACTCGCGGAGATGGCCGGCCGGGGTGTCGCGCTCGGAGTACGTCGCTTCGCGGGTCCACTGCTCGCACGCGCGGGCTGTCGGGTTGCGGCTCTCGAAGCTGATCAATCCGCCGGGGCGCAGCGCGTCGGACCGCGAGCCGAGCACCGACGGGTAGGTCCCCGGGCTGATGTGCATCATCGTGTTGCCGCTACTCACCACCAGGTCCACGTCGCCGGAATTACCGGTTCCCCCGCTACGGGTGAGGACAGGTGCGGCCGCGCTGCGGATCATCGGACAGAGCGTGACGGACACGAGGGGTCAGGATGCTGGCTCCCTCGGTGACTCTCGACGAGGAGACCACCATGTCGGACCTGCCTCCCCCGACGGCGAGGCACCAGGCGTCCACGCCGGGAGGGGAACCGACCCCGACGCCCTGGACCAGCCCGTGGGTCGGCTGGATCCTGTTCGCCGGCGTGATGATGATCGTCCTGGGCCTCTTCCACGCCTTCCAGGGGTTCATCGCCCTGTTCGACGACGAGTACTACAGGGTCGGCAGGAGTGGCCTGACCATCCACCTCGACTACACCGTCTGGGGCTGGACGCACCTGATCCTCAGCCTCGTGGTCCTGGTCGGCGGTGTCGCGCTGCTCAACGGCAGGCTGTGGGGCCGGATCGTCGGTGTCGTCCTGTCCGTCCTCAGCATCGTGGTCAACATCGCGTTCCTCGCCGCGTACCCGATCTGGTCGACCATCATGATCGCCGTCGACATCCTGGTGATCTGGGCCCTCACCGTCCACGGCCACGAGATGAAGGCGATGAAAGAGGCGGCCGGACGCTGAGGCGACACAGTTCGGCAGGTCAGTCGGGTGGTTCCGACTGACCTGCCGTCCCGACTTCAGCGCGACGTGTCAGTGCAGGTGCAGGTGACCGCCACCGCCCGTGCCCCGGGTCTTGGGCATCCGGAGCAGCGCGAAGACTGCGACCAGGGTTCCCATCGCGGCGGCACCGACGAATCCGCGGGAGAACGCATCGGCGGCGCCTGCCGCCGTCGTGAGCGTGCCGGCCGTGCTGGCGACCGCGGAGAGGATGGCGACGCCGAGGGCGGCACCGATCTCGTGGCCGGTCATCAGGAACCCCGACGCGACGCCGGCGTGGGAGGCCGGGATGCCTGCCATGGAGACCACCGAGACGGGCACGAACACCATGCCGACCCCGATACCGAGGATGACCAGTCCTGGGAGGATGTCGACGCCGTACTGCGCGTGGCTGGCGGCGGTGGACAGCAACAGAGCCGCACCGACGCTGAGGAGAAGACCCGCGGTCGAGATGCTGCGCGGTGATGCGTGGTTCAACAGGTGCTTGGCGACGACAGTGCCCGCCGTGATGGAGAGTGCGAACGGCAGGAACGAGATGCCGGTCCGCAGGGCGGAGTAACCGAGCACGGTCTGCAGGAAGATCGAGGTCAGGAAGACGGTACCGACCAGGATCCCGGTGACGCCGAGCATCACGGCGGTGCCGGACACCAAGGTGTTGAGCTTCCAGACATGCGGCGGGAACAGGGGTTGGGCGGCACGCTGCTCGATCTTCAGGAAGGCCACCAGCAGGAGGAACGACAGACCGAAGGCCGCTGTCGTCTGCGGAGACCACCATCCGTGCTTCTCCGTGCCACCGAGTCCGTAGACCAGGCTGGCGAGCCCTCCGAGGACAGCGAGGGCACCCGGGAAGTCGAAGTCGCGCAGCGAGGGGCGCGCCGCCTTGTCCTTTGCGAGGATCCGGCGCCCCACGAGGAGAGCGACGAGCCCGATGGGGCCGTTGACCCAGAAGATGAACTCCCAGCTGGACCACGTCGTGATGGCTCCGCCGACGAGTACGCCCGCAGCGACTCCGAGACTGCCGACTGCGCCCCAGAGAGCGAGTGCCGCCTTGCGCTGCGCACCGGCGTACGTGGTCATGATCAGCGACAGTGCGGACGGAGTGAGCAGCGCTGCGCTCAGACCTTGCACCGACCGCGCCGCGATGAGCTCGCCGCCGTTGCTCGCGAACCCACTGACCAGGGAAGCGACGGTGAACAGGCCGAGGCCGGTCAGGAAGACAGTACGACGAGACAGTAGGTCAGCGACGCGTCCGCCGAGCAGCAGGCCGCCGCCGGACATCATCAGGTACGCCGTGACCAACCACTGGAGGTCTCCGCCACCGAGGTGCAGCGAGCGGCCGATCGAGGGCAGGGCGGTGTTCACGACCGAGATGTCCAGGACGACCAGGATCTGGGCGACCAGTGCGACGCCGAGCACGGCCCAGGACTTCTTGGCGAGGTTCTCCGCGACGACCTGAACGGGACTTTCCGGGTGGGTGGTCATTTCGACTCCAGGTGGGATCCGGCGCGGATGGCGGAGATGACCTCGGTGATGGCGCGCGTCGACTCCGCCGCTGCGGGTTCGTCCTCCAGCAGTCCGAGGTGAGACGCCTCGACGACCTGGTGCATGCGGTTGTCGGAGAGGGTTGCGAGCTGATCCTGGGCCGCGGCCCAGCCGGTGTCCTTGAGCGTCTCCGACGCGGTGACGACGGCCAGCGGCAGGTCGTGAAGGGTGGTGAGCGCCCCGGCCTGAGCGAACACCTGATGAAGCATGGAGACCTCGTCGCGCATGTTCCGGGCAGCGTGCGCGTTTGCGGTCACAGCCCGCACTCGGTCGGCTGCTTCGACGGGCAGGTGAGACGGACTGGCGAAGGCGACTACTCGGCTCAGACCGAGACGCGCGAGGGTGGGCATCAGCGCGGTGGCGCGCCGCATGACCGCGTACTGGCCGGGGTAGTCGGGCATCCGGGTGAACTGTTCGGGGCTGGAACTGTCCAGCAGCACGAGTCCGGCGACCTGGTCGGGATAGCGGGCGGCGTACGTCATCGAGTATGTACCGCCGATCGAGTGACCGACGAGCAGGTACGGGCCGTGCTCGCCTGCCTTGGCCAGCAGCAGGTGCAGATCCTCGGCTGCTGTCACGCCGTCCTGGGGATGCTCGGCATCTTCGCTCCAACCCTGGCCGGCCCGGTCATAGGCGCACACACGACCGGTGCGGGCCACGTCGCCGGTGATCCGGGCCCAGGAGGCTGAGACGCCGCCGAGACCGTTGAACAGCACCACGGTGGGACCACCGGTGCCTCGGCAGTCGAGGTGCAGTCGGTGTCCGGCGACCTCGAAGGTTCGCCCGGTGGCGGGATAGGTGGTGTCGTCCTGCAGAACAGTGATGTTCTCGTAGGTCGCCCCGATGCAGGCGAGCGCGAGAACGGTCATCGCCGGTGTCAGCAGCCGGCGTCCGCGACCGGACAGGGCGCGCCGCATCCGGCTGCGCATCCAGACGGCGAGCACCAGAACCAGTACTGGCCACACCCAGCCGACGGTGGTCAGGACAGCGTGCCCGGGCTGAAACGCCAAGAGAACGAGACCGGATGCTGTCATCGCTGCTGCGGGCAGTCCGGCCCAGCGCTGCGGTTGGGATGTCCGTCGCACCGACAGGGTCGCCAGCAGACTCCAGCCGATCCCGAAGGAGAGGAGGATCGACCCGGTGATGATGCTCTCGGTCGCGCCGGCGAAGACGCCCAGGGTGAGGGCGAGCGCGATGGTGGCTCCGGCGAGGAGCGATCCGGCGATGACGCGGCCGATGCGCCCTTTTCGGGGCGCGCTCGAGGCCTTGGTGTCGGTTGTCGGGGAAGTTGGCTGGATCTGGACGCTCATGACGGTCTCGCTCTCGCAGTGGGGTGGTGCACTGCTGTCGAGCGTGGACCGGAACGCGGCTGCTCACCCCGGTCAAATGACCGGGTTCTGCCGGGTAGGTGCTAGCCGAGGTCGAGCCGGGCTAGTTCACCGCGTGAGGTGACGCCGGCCTTGGCGAAGACGTTGCGCAGGTGGAACGCCACCGTCCGCGGAGAGACCCAGCACTGCGCGGCGACGTCCTTGTTCGACAGACCCGAACTGACGAGCTGGGCGACCTTGAGTTCCATCGGGGTGAGCTTCACCAGCGTGGACGGGTCACGCTTGCGGGCAGTCTCGCCCGACGCCCGGAGCTCCTGGGCCGCACGGCTGACGAGGGTTTCGGCGCGCAGGTCGCGGAAGACCTCGAGAGCCTGGCGGAGGTGGCGCCGGGCATCGACGCGGCGTTGAGAACGGCGCAGCCACTCCCCGTAGGCCAGGTGGGTGCGGGCCTCGTCGTACGGACGTCCCGAGCGGGCGTGCCAGGAAAGGGCGAGCTGGAACTGCTCCTCTTCGCTTCCGGCGTCGGCGGTCATCGCTTTGCCATAGGCAACCGTCGCGAGCGCCCACGGCCAACCGGTGGCCCCGGCGTAACCGGCCAGATCCTCCACCCACGCGCGGGCAAGGCCGTTCTCGCCGGCCCGGACCGCAGCGTCGACGCGCTCCATCGCGGCCATCCGGGCCAGGACCGGCAGCCGGAATCGACCCAGGTGATGAGCTGCGCCGAAGGTGTCCCCGGTCGCGGCGGCCCTCGTCCCCTTGGCCCAACGCGTGAGGTCGTGGACCGGGTCGGTCAGGATGCCGAGCGGCTGCGTGGCCACGACATCGTCGAGTTCGCCGAGCAGAGTGTCGTAGTCATCCCGCACCTGGACGGCCGCGAGCAACGTCAGCCAGGCCAGGGGACCTGCCGTCAGTGCCGGCTGGTTCATGCTGAGGCCGAGCCCGCGAGCTTCTTCAGCCGCACCGCGCACGGCGGCCAGGTCGCCGCGGACGAGGTGGCCGAAGCAGAGCCGTTGCAGGGCGTAGACCACTGCCATCAAGGCACCGCGTTCTCGGGCTCGGGACAGCATCAGCTCGTAGAATCGCTGGGCCCCGCTGTCGTGCCCCAGTTGAAGCGCCGCGTTGCCCAGGTTGCCCAGGAGGTCGAGGTCGTCGACGGGATCGCCCGCGTCGAGGGCGACCTGCAGGGACACGATCGCCGCAGCCCAGTTCTTGTCAGCGGCCTGGGTCATGGCCGGCAGGAGCTGTTTGAGGCAGAGCGTCCGCGGGCTGTCGTCGCCGACCTGCGCGGTCAGCAGCTCGTCCCTGCTCAGGGCGGCGCCGCTGTCGGCGCCATAGGCGCGCAGGGTGGCGGCCGCCACGCTCATCTCGAGAGCTCGCAGCGGGTCGACCGCGCGGACTGCCTCGGCGGCTTCGATGAAGATGCGGTGCGCATCCTTCGCCGACCCGATGTTGACCTCGATCCGGCCTCGCAGCCGGGCGATGTCGCTGCGGAGGACCGGATCGGTCGCGGCGGCTTGAGCTGCAGACAACAGGGTGCGCGACAGACCTGTTTGCCCGCTCGCCCAAGCGTTGCGTGCGGCTGCGAAGGTCACTTCAGCTCGCCGCGGCTCGTGGGAGGTCAGGGTCGAGGCGCGTTGGAAGGCAGCCAGGGCTGCGCCGTACCCACCGCGACGCTCTGCGCGTGATCCGGAGAGCTCCAGCGCAGCGACCAGTTCCTCGTCAGGACCCTCAGCCGCGCCGGAACGATGCCACGCCGCTCGGTCCTGGTCACCGACCCCGTCAAGCGCAGCTGCGAGGGCACTATGGACCCGCCGCCTCTCCACGGTGGCAGCGGCCTGGTAGATCGCCGAACGCACGAGCGGATGCCGGACCCGGACCGTGGTCTCGTCCAGGACGAGCAGCCCCGACGTCCTGGCCTCATCCAGCTCCTTGTCACCAGCACCCAGGTGCGCCGCCGCGCGTCTGACCATCGCGAGGTCGGCGCTGTCGTCGGCGGACACCAGCAACATCACAGACTGCACCGCCGGCGGAAGTCGCCGACAGCGATCAACGAAGCTCTGCTCGACACGAGTAGTGAGGTGGAGCTGAGCGGGCAGCGGCGAGGATCCCTCGAGCTCAGCCCGGCTGAGCTTCGTCGGCAACTCCAGCAGGGCAAGTGGGTTGCCGCCCGTCTCGGCGATGAGCCGCTGGGTGACCTCTTCGCTACGGCTGAGGTCACCTCGCTCGTCCAGCAACGCACGAGCTGCCGATGGGTCCAGCCCCGCCAGCGTCAGGTCCTGGATCCCGGCAGGGCTGAAGGGGGTCGGTACCCCGTCGCGGGCCGAGAACACCATGAGCACACGATCAGCGCCCAGCCTCCGCGCCGCGAAGAGCAGCGCGTCCGCGGTCCCTGAATCGAGCCAGTGCGCGTCGTCGACCATGCAGAGCACCAGACGTTCCTCCGCTGCCGCAGTCAGCATCGACAGCGTCGCCACCGCAACCATGAAGGGCTCAACCGCGGGCCCTTCCTCCTCACCGAAAGCGACCCGCAGGGCTCGGGACTGAGGACCCGGGAGAATCTCGCGCAGCCGCATCACCGGAAGCAGGAGCCGATGCAGCGCCGCGAACGCCAGCGGCGCCTCGGCTTCCAAACCCTGCGTACGCAGAGTCAGCGCGTCGCCGACGTTCCCGAGAAGTTCCTCGAGCAAGGCCGTCTTACCGACGCCGGGCTCGCCGTGAACCACCAGGCTGCGGGCGGAGCCGTGCCGGGCTTGCTCAACCAGTTCGGCCAGCTGAGCGCTCTCAGGCTCTCGTCCGACCAGCACTCTTGCGACCGTACACGCCCGACGCCGGCCGGTCCCGACCTCGACCCCGGCGCTGAAGGTGCATCAGTTGGTGGAGGCAACTAACGGGGCAGGCGGCAGCGGGTGGGGTTGTCCTTGCCGGGGGCCGGGGTGGTGAGCTGATCAAGCAGTTGATCGTCGGCGAGCTCGGCGTCGTGGTGAGGAGTGGGGCCGCGTCTGATGACTGCGAGTAGCCAGAGCAGGCGTGTCGCGACGACGTCGGACTCGAGCTGTTGCTTCGGCCGCCGGCTGCGCTGGTCGTGACGTCGTCTCATCATTCCCCCCTCTCCAAGGGGAGTATCGGAGAAACGGCCGTCAACGTTTCACGACGGGGCTGAACGGCCGGACAGGAGTCGACGATTGAGCGCTCAGGCAACGATCGCCGCGAGTCCTCGGGGACCTGTCACAAGTTGGCCGGGTGCCCTGTCTTAGCTGGCATCGGGTGGTAGCCAGCTGACGGAAGCGCCGATCAACGACCCCTGGAGAAGACATGAGTGCCCAGTCCGACAAAAGCCCGTTCCTGCACGAGCTCGAGGTGGAGGTCGAGACAGAGCTCGACCAGGTCGAGTCGAGCGCGCCGGCGGACGAGGTCGTCGTACCGCCCTCGGAGTGGTTGTTCGATCCGACCGACATCGACCGTGAGGAGGCAAGTCTTCGGAGCCTGCTCGGCGCGGTGGAGGCCCTCGAGGGCGACCACCGGCAGGACTCGACGGGACAGTGATGAGCCAGGTATCCGAGTTCAGCACGGTCTCGCGGATCGGATCGTTGGCAAGCCTCCGGGAGCACCTGCAGTGGGCTGTCGAGCTGGAACACGCGACCCTGCCTCCGTATCTGTGCGCGTTGTACTCACTGGACCCGAAACGGAATCCGGAGGCGTTCGAGGTCGTCAGCGGGGTGTTCGTGGAGGAGATGCTCCACCTCGCGCTGGCCGCCAACATCCTGAACGCGGTGGGTGGACAACCTCGGCTGGACAGCCCGAGGTTGTTGCCGTCGCATCCCCGGCGGCTGCCACACGGCGACCGGTCGCTGGAACTGTCGCTGGCTCCCTTCGGCCCCGAAGCGCTGGAGCTGTTCCTCCGGATCGAGCAGCCGGCGCCACCCAGCGCGCCGGCTGAAGCCGACAGCTACGAGACGCTCGGGCAGTTCTACGACGCGATCGAAGGTGGGCTGCGCGAGCTTTGCGCCCGGCTGGGGGAGCGGGAGGTCTTCAGCGGCGATCCGGCTCGTCAGGTGAGCGCCGGCCACTTCCGTCACAGCGGCGGTCGGCTGGTCGTGGTCACAGATCTGGCTTCCGCGCTCGCGGCGCTGGAGGAGATCGTCGAGCAGGGCGAAGGGACAGCGCGGGGCGAGGTCTGGGACGGCGACGAGGACATCTTCCACCCTGACCGCGAAGAGGTGGCGCACTACTACCGGTTCCAGGAGCTCAAGCTCGGCCGCCGCTACCAGCGTGGCGATACCCCGCAGTCCGGGCCCACTGGCGAAGCCGTCACGGTGGACTTCGACGGTGTCCGGCCCATGCGGCACAACCCGCGGCTGGCCGACCATCCTCCCGGGCATCCGATCCGCGTGGCCCAAGAGGAGTTCAACCACACGTACTGCGCTGTGCTGCATCTCCTGGAGCAGGCGTTCAACGGCAGTCCGAGGATGCTCTCCGTTGCCACCGGCACCATGTATGCGCTCAAGGCCCAGGCCGAAGCCCTCATGGGTATGCCCGACGGAGAAGGCCGGACGGCAGGTCCCACCTTCGACTACGTCGCACCCGAGGGGCGTCGGTGGAGCCAGGGCGACTCGCGGCGGATCGCAGTACTGCGTGATGGGCCGTATGTCGTCTACGGGCGGGTGCCGCTCAGGCGCAAGCGCAAGATCGTGTCGGAGAACAACGACTCGCTCACCTGGCAGACCGGCGACGCGATCGACACCGAGAATACGTATGCCCTGTGCCGGTGCGGGCGGTCCGGCTCGAAGCCCTTCTGCGACGGAACCCACGCGGTGGTCGGGTTCGACGGCCAGGAGTCGGCCGAGGTCCGGCCGTACGCCGAACTGCAGCACGTGCACGACGGGATCGGCATCTCGGCGCAGCGGGTCGGGGAGTTGTGCATCCACGCAGCCTTCTGCATCGGCCGCACCAGGCCGATCGCCGAGATGCTCGCCGACACGGGCGACAGCGACGTGCGCTCGGACGTGATGGGCCGGATCGACCACTGCCCGTCAGGCTCGTACAGCTACGCGCTGAGCCGCGGCGGCGAGTCGATCGAAGTCGACCTCCCCGAGGCGATCTCGGTCCTTGAAGAGGAGAACGGCCAGGCAAGCGCCCTCTGGGTCACCGGGCGCGTCCCTGTACTGCGAGCCGACGGCCGCCCGCTGGAGACCCGCAACAGGATGACGCTGTGCCGGTGCGGGCACTCCGCCAACAAGCCACTGTGCGACGGCACCCACCGCACGATCGGGTTCCGCGACGAGTCGGTCGCCGGCGAAACCCCTTGAGGACCCCTTGAGCCTGCGGCTGATCGGACGATGTCAGGTTTCGGCCATGCCGGAACCGTTACCCAGCGAGCGGCTGTGGGCCGAACTGAGGCGACTCGATCAATGGACGAGCGGCGGTCCGAGCGGAAGCGCTCTTCCGCCTGTCGCCTGCGAAGCCGAGCTGAAGAACAGGTAGACACCTACCGCGGCGAAGAGGAACACCACCACACCTGCGACGCGGAGCACATCCGACGATTCCTGCAGGGTGCCGATCAAGACCAGCACCAGTGCGGCTTCGATCAGGGCGAAGAGCACCGTGTACGCGACCGGCAGGCGGAGTGTGGCCAGGGTCAGCATCCCGATCACTACCAGCCACGAGATCAGGAACAGGCCTTGCGTGTCGAGGGCGTCCGCAGCGGGGATGGCGAACCAGTCGTGTGTGAGACCCAGTACGAGCATTGCGTAACTGAGCCAGAACCCGGCGAAGATGCCGAACACCCCGGCTACCGCGCTCTGGCCGACAGCTGCCGCCCAGACTGCCGCGATCACCAGGCCCAGGCCGGTGGCCGCGACGAGGATGGCGAGCGACGCCCCGACCGACGCCGCAGATACGTAGCCGACAAGGACGAGCCCGAGCGCGACCGATCCCACGATGAAACTGGGGAGACCGATCAGGGACGGGTCTCCAGTCACCGCCTGGGGCGCGGCCTCGGCGGCAGGTTCAGGTTGGGCGGGTACTCGTTGGGCGGGTTGGGCAGGGGTGTCGATGGTGGTCATGGCGTGTTCCTTTCGGGGCATTCCGAAGTGTGTTATTCTACGCCCTTTGCGCCCGCATCGAGTCTCGATCGGGGTGCTTCCCCGGCGCTCACTCAGCGCGGAAAGGCACGCCACGGCGTTCCAGGAAGGCTTCCCGGCCTCCAGGTGGCGGCGTGCTCCGGGCGCCTGTAGCCGCGCGGATTCCCGCGGCCGGTCGAGCCGTCTCTGGCCGGGAACATCCTCGCTCGCCGACGGGTTGTCAACAGTCGTGCATGGTGAGTACAAGGTGCCTGGCGGGAAGCTTGTCGTAGCGGATCTGGACGTCGTGGACGGGGTGGTGCGGCGGGCCCAGCTCAGCGGGGACTTCTTCCTCGAACCGGATGACGCGCTGGAGCGGATCAATGGCGCCCTGGCCGGCTTGCCGATCGAACTGCCGGTGGCGCAGATCGCCGCGCGGGTCCGGGCCGTGCTGGGTGATGGCGTCGAGATGATCGGGTTCTCCCCGGAGGCGGTGGCGGTCGCGGTACGGCGGGCGCTGACCGGTGCGACCGGGTGGCGGGACCACGCCTGGGAGTTCGTGCACGACGTACCGCGGGAGCCCGCGCTGCAGATGGCGCTCGACGAGGTACTGGCCGAGCAGGTCGGTTCGGGGGAGCGGCCGCCGACGCTGCGGATCTGGGAGTGGGCCTCGAACGCGGTCATCATCGGCAGCTTCCAGTCCCTCGCGAACGAGGTCGACCTGGACGGCGCCGCGAAGCACGACGTCACCGTCGTACGCCGGATCAGCGGTGGCGGCGCGATGTTCGTCGAGCCGGGCAACACCATCACCTATTCGCTGTACGTCCCGGAGTCGCTGGTGTCCGGGCTGTCCTTCGTCGAGTCGTACGCGTTCCTCGACGACTGGGTGGTCGGCGCGCTGAACGACCTCGGCATCGCCGCGACGTACCAGCCGATCAACGACATCACCTCGCCGGCGGGCAAGATCGCCGGCGCCGCGCAGAAGCGGTTCGCCGGCGGCGCGGTACTGCATCACGTCACGATGGCCTACGACATGGACGCCGCGAAGATGCTCGAGGTACTGCGGATCGGCCGCGAGAAGCTGTCGGACAAGGGCACCACGAGCGCGAACAAGCGGGTTGACCCCCTGCGCAGCCAGACTGGGCTGGAGCGGGCCGCCGTGATCGAGCGGCTGGTCGGATCGTTCGCCGGGCGGTACGGGCTGAGCAGGTCGACGATCGACGAGGAGACCCTCGACGAGGCCCGGCGACGCGTCACGTCCAAGTTCGGGACGCGGGAGTGGCTCACCCGGGTGCCGTGATTCGTCACCGGCTGCGCAGTTCGTCGAGCCGTTGATTGAGGTAGGCGGCCTCCACCGCGTTGTCGGTGAACGTCAGCGCCTCCTCGTACGCCGTGAGCGCCGCCTGCCACTGACCCGTACGGCGTAGCAGATCCGCGTGAGTCGCAGCGAGATAGGGATACGTGGCCAGCGCCGGATCCTCGGCCAGCTCTCGCACCACCTCGAGGGCAGCCTCGGGACTGTCGGCATAGCTGACTGCCACTGCACGATTGAGGGCGACGACCGGGGACGGCCAGCGCGCAAGCAGGAGGTCGTAGAGCCCGAGGATCTGGTCCCAGTCGGTCTCCTCCCACCGTCGAGCCTCGGCATGTACTGCGCCGATCGCGGCCAGCAGGCCGAACCGGCCGACCGGCGGCTGTCCGAGTGCCACCTGGACCAGCTCGAGGCCCTCGGCAATCAACTCGCCGTCCCACAACGACCGATCCTGGTCCTGCATCAGCACCAGCCGGCCGGCGTCGTCAACTCGCGCGGCGTCCCGCGACTGGGTCAGCAACAGGTGACCGAGCAATGCCGATGCTTCGGCGCTGTCCGGGAGCAGGAGATGGACCATCCGCGCCAGGTCGAGACCCCGCCGGGCGAGATCGGGCCGGCTCAACTGATCCCCGAACTTGGCGGTGCTGCCCACGGAGTACACCAGATGGACCACGTCGAGGACGGCGTCGATTCGCTCGGGGAGTTCGCCCACGCGCGGTACGCGGTACGGGATGCGGGTCTTGGCGATCTTCTGTTTCGCGCGGGTGATCCGCGCCTGCAGGGTGGCCTCCTTGACCAGGAAGGCCTTGGCGATCTCGGCCGACGAGAGCCCGCACACCAGCTTCAGGGTGAGCGCGACCTGGCTCTCCTGCGAGAGCGCCGGGTGGCAGCAGGTGAAGACGAGTCGCAACCGGTCGTCCGGGAACACGCCGGTGCCATCGCCGTCGAACGGATCGGCCTCGTCGCCGTCGACCGAGTCGGGCACGAGGAGCGGGAGCTTGCGTTCGAGCACCGCCGATCGCCGCCGCTGCTCTAGGGCTCGGCGGGTGGCGACGGTGGTCAGCCAGGCTCCTGGGCGCCGGGGGATTCCCTCGGCCTGCCAGTGCACGAGGGCCTTGGCGTAGGCGTCCTGGACACAGTCCTCGGCGAGATCCAGGTCCGCGGCGACCCGTGCGGTGGCCGCCAGCACGTAGGCCCACTCCTGGTGGTGAGCCTGTTCGATCGCGCTGGCGACCTCCGCCGGTGTCACGCTCATCTCAGTTGATGATCGGGCGTACTTCGACCCCGCCCATCGGCGAGGGCACCTGCTTCGCGATCGCCAGTGCCTCGTCCAGATCGGCGGCCTCGATGATGTAGTACCCGCCCATCACCTCCTTGGTCTCGACGAAGGTGCCGTCGGTGACCACGAAGCCGCCGTTCCCGTCGGACCGGATGGAGGTCGCCGAGTCGCTCCCGCCGAGCTGCGCGCCACCCCGCAGAGCCGCCCCGTTCGCCTGCGCGAACTCCTGGTGCCGCAGGTGGTTCGCCTCCTCAGCCGGAGGGCCGGCCTCGGCCCACTTCGCCTCGTTGTCGTAGATCATCACCAGGTATTTCCCCACCACTGCCACCTCTCGATCATCAGCCGTGGACCCGCTAGTCAGGTTCCACTGTTACTACACCGATGCGCGAAACCGGCTGAGATCGACACCCCCCGGAGAAATTTCAGGCGCTCAGAGCCTGCGTGTACGCCGTGGCGTTCCAGGCGGCGACGACCTTCGGGCGGAGGGCGGCGCCCAGCCGGGCGTAGAAGCGCTGGCCGTGGACGTTCTCGGGTTGCATGCCCCAGCTGATGGTGAGTCGCTCGGGCTGTGCGTGACGGGCCAGCTCGAGCATCAGTTCGCGGCCCACGCCGGCGTCCCGGAAGTCGCTCCGGACGTACAGGTCGTCGAGCGCGAGGATGTCCTCGCCGCTCCACAGGTGCGGCCTGCGGAACGCGGACACGTAGCCCACGGCCTGTCCCTTCTGCTCGGCGACGAGGACGATCACGGCGTCGTCGCCGAGCAGTTCACGCCACCGCTCGACGGTGATCGTGACGTGCTCGCCCTGGTCCTGGTGGTCCGCGAGTTCACGGACCATCGTCCTGACGAGCTCCGCGTCCTGGCGGCTCGCGCGGCGGACGCTGAGGCTGGTTGAAGCGTTCATCTCTCCGTCTCCTGGTGATCGGGTCAGTGCGCGTGACGCAGGGCGTTCGCCATCGGCTTCGCCGCCGGTACGACGAACAGAGCCAGTACTGCGGATGCGGCGGCGGTGATCGCGGCGAAGGTGAAGCCGCGGGTGAATCCGGTACTGCTGGTGCCGGCGATACTCGCGGCCGCGATGCTCGACACCGCGGCGACACCGAGCGCGGCGCCGAACTCGTGGAAGGTGCTCAGGATCCCCGATGCCAGCCCCGCCTCGTGATGAGCGACCTGCGACAACGCGGTCGTGGAGGCCGCGACGAAGGAGGCGCCGATCCCCGCGGCGGCGACGCTGATCCCGACCACGACCGTGACCGAGCTGTCCCAGAACGCGGGGAGCGCGGTGCCGATCGCGGCGATCGCCAGTCCGATGAGCGCGACCGGCCGGGGGCCGGTGCGGCCGATGACCTGGGCGGCCGACTGTGCTCCGACGATCGTGGCGAGCGCCACCGGCAGGAAGAGCAGCCCGGTGCGCAGCGCGCCGTACCCCTTGAGGTGTTGCAGGTAGAAGGAGCCGAGGAAGAAGACCGCGATCATCAGCGCGGTGGCGACCAGGATCAGGAAGGTACCGGCGGCGACGGGTCGCCTGGTCAGGATCCGGACATCCATCAGCGGTGACCCCACGACGCGCTGCAGCGCGACGAACCCGGCGTACAGAACGGCGGCCACGGCCAGCGTGCCGACGGTGGCGACGCTGAGCCAGCCGCGGTCGCCGGCGTTGATCAGCGCGTAGATCGCGGTGCCGGTGCCGGCGGTGACGAGGAGCGCGCCCGGGAAGTCGAGGCGGGCGGTGCTCGCTCCCGGCTGGTCGGCGGGCAATGTCCGGCCCAGTGCGATCAGGACGACCACGCCGATCGGCACGTTGATGTAGAAGACCCATTGCCAGCCCGGTCCGGCGGTGAGGACACCACCGAGCAGTACTCCGATCGCGGAGCCACCGCCGCCCAGGGCGGACCAGATGCCGAGCGCCTTGTTCCGCTCCTCGCCCTGGAAGGTCTTGGTGACCACCGACAGGGCGGCGGGGGACAGGAGCGCGGCGCCGACGCCCTGGGCGATCCGGCCGCCGATCAGCATCTCGGCGCCGCTGGCCAACCCGGTGACCAGCGAGGCGGCGACGAAGACCACCAGGCCGGTGAGCACGATCCGGCGGGAGCCGAAGAGGTCCGCCGCGCGGCCGCCGAGCAGCATCAGGCCGCCGAACATCAGCGTGTAGGCGCTCACCACCCAGGTCAGCGTGCCCCGCGCCAGGCCGAGTTCCGCACCGATGTGCGGCAGCGCGATGGCCACCACGGTGACATCGAGGATGAGCATGAATTGCGCGACCCCGAGCAGCGCGAGCAGGCGCCACCGCCGCGGATCGGCGGCGGTCGTCTGCTGACCGCCGCTGGTTTCTCCGGACATTCCGGTCCCTCCCGAATCGATTAAGTCGAACATGAGTGTTCGAGTTATTTCCTGTACCGTAACTCGTACAGTGGTGTTCGACAAGAGGAGTTCTCGGGTGACGCAGTCCAAGGCGCCGGCCAAGCGGGCGGACGCGCAACGCAGCATCGCCGCGATCCTGGATGCGGCGACCGAGAGCCTGAGCCGCAACCCGGACGCCAGCGTCAGCGAGATCGCGAAGGCCGCGGGCGTCGGACGGGTCACGCTGTACGGCCACTTTCCGTCCCGGGCCGACCTGGTCGACGCGGCGTTCGCCCACGCGATCGAGGACGGGCATGACGCGCTCGAGGCGGTCGACCTGAGCGGGGACCCGCGGCTGGCGCTGGCGCGGCTGATCGAGTCCAGCTGGCAGTTGGTGGATCGGTTCCGGTCGCTACTGCTGGCTGCTCAGAGCGTGCTGCCGCCCGGCCGGATCCGCGCGCTGCACGAAGAGCCGATGCAGCGGGTGCAGCACCTGATCGAGCGAGGTCAGGCCGAAGGTGTGTTCCGCAGCGATCTGCCCACCAGTTGGCTGGTCGGCACGATGCACAGCGTGATGCACAACGCGGCCGACGAGATCAACGCCGGCCGCCTGGCCACCGACCAGGCCGCCGACTGCATCACCGCCACTGTCCTGGCCGCCTTCACCCCACCGGGCCACCGCATCCCCACCCTCACCGACCTCTGACGGACCCCCGACTGGTCGGCGCCCGGAAATTCGCACCCATCCACTCCAGGGGTGGGCGCCGAATGCGGGGTGGACGCGGCGGCAGTCGCCGGCGTCGGGGCCACGGGGAAGACAGGGGAAGGAAACAGTCATGAGTGACGCAACACGACGCGGATTCCTGGTGTTCGCGGGCGCGGGAACCGCCGCGGCGGTCGGCGCGGTCGGCGCGTTCGCCGTACCGAAGGTGTTCGGTGAGGGGTCCGCCGACGCCGGGACCCAATTGGAGGCGGCGGACCTGACGAACGCAGAGTCGTTCGTCGTGCACGTCAAGGACGTCAAGGCCGGACGGATGGCGATCATGGTCGGCGAGCGCGAGGTCCTGGTGACCGATCGCGAGCTCGCCGCCCGCCTCGCCGGCGTGACCGGCTGACCGCCCACCACTTCGTACTCGATCCAGCACTGGAGGAATTGTCATGTCTTCGCACCGCGAAGCGCCGGAGATCTCGAAGGACCCGGTCGCCGACAACACCGACGTCTACGCGTTCGTCAGCCCGGACAAACCGGACACGGTGACCCTGATCGCCAACTTCATCCCGTTCCAGAACCCGTACGGCGGGCCGAACTTCTACGAGTTCGGCGACGACGTGCTCTACCAGATCCACATCTCCAACTCGGGTACCGGCCGGGCGGACATCAGCTACCAGTTCCGCTTCCACGCCGAGATCCGGAACAGGAAGACCTTCCTGTACAACACCGGGCCGATCACCTCGATCAAGGACAAGACCTGGAACCGGCCGCAGTACTACTCGGTGACCCGGGTGGAGAACGGCCGGGCCCGCGTGCTCGCCCGCAACCTGGGGGCGCCCCCGGTCAACGTCGGCGTGCGCAGTACGCCGAACTACGCCAGGCTCGGCGGTCAGGCGATCTACACCTTCGGCACCAACCGCAAGGTGTTCGCGGGCCAGCGCGCGGATGGGTTCTTCGCCGACCTGGGCAGCATCTTCGACCTCGCCACGCTGCGGCCGTTCCAGATGGCGCACCTGATCCCGTCGGCCGCGGCGATGGGCGTGAACGGCCTGCAAGGGTCGAACGTGCACACCATCGCGCTGCAAGTCCCGATCACGGACCTGACCAGGGATGGCAAGAGGCCCAAGGACGTGCTCGACCCGAAGTCGGTGATCGGGGTCTACGCGTCGGCGAGTCGCCGGCAGTCCAGGATTCTGAACGGCGGCGTTCCGGTCGGGCACGGTCCGTACAAGCAGGTCTCGCGGCTGGGCAACCCGCTGTTCAACGAGGTCGTCGTGCCGATGGCCGAGAAGGACAAGTGGAACAGCCTGGCGCCCGCCGAGGACAAGCGCTTCGCCAAGTACGTCACGAAGCCCGAGCTCGGCGGACTGCTGCCGGTGCTGTATCCGGGCGTGTTCCCGAATCTCGCCGCCTACAAGAAGCCCCGTGCCGATCTCGCGGCGATCCTGCTGACCGGGATCCCGAAGGACGTCATACCGGGGTTCCAGAACTTCACCGGTCCGGTGCAGGCGGACATGCTGCGGCTCAACGTCGCCGTACCGCCGGCCAAGTCGCCGAACCCGCTCGGGCTGGTGGCGGGCGACGCGGCCGGATTCCCCAACGGACGCAGGGTTTTCGACGATGTCGTGACCGTCGAGCTGCGCGCGATCGCCGGACTGACCATCCCGCTGGTGGACAAGGCCTACAAGCCGGACGCCGCCGCCGGCGCGATCAAGGACGGTACGTCGAACACGAACTCCGACTACCTGACGTCGTTCCCGTACCTCGGAACGCCGGCGGGTGGCTCCCAGTCCAGGCCGGGCATCCCGGCAGCGTCATGAACGCGGTGGAGAATCCCCATGCGGGCAAGGGATCATCGGTGCTGCTGGACATCGGCGGCGACATCGGCGCCCTGGTCATCGCGATGCCGCCCGAGCTGGACGGAGCGGAGATCGAGCTGCGCCCGAGCGGCCGGCACGAGCACGGACACGAGCACGGCCCTGAGCACGGACATGAGTACGAGCACGGACATGGTCACGGGCATGGACACGCGTTCCCTCATGTCGCGGTCGTGCCGCGGCCCTCGCCGGACGGCGAGCTAGTGCACTCGGCGGTCTTCTTCGAGGTTCCCGAGGGGAGTTACGAGCTGTACGTCCGGCCTGACGGGCCGGTGCGGCTGACGGTGGAGGTCAGCGGGGGAGTGGTCACCGAGGCGTCCTGGCCTCGGTAACTGGGGGCAGGGCACGCCGTGGACAAGCATGCCCTGGGCAACGAAGGACCGCCGGGGAGTGAGACGACACACTCCCCGGCGGTTCTCTGTCGAGAGGTCCGGATTCGCGCCTATCCGGGCGCACCGCGGCGCCGAAGCACCGATGTCAGTCGCGAGCAACGCGGCATCGACCGAATCGTTCCCCCAGAGAAAGAGTTCGTCATGTCCAAGAACCTCGTTCGCGCAGGTATCGCCGCATCCGCGCTGTCCCTGCTCTTCGTCACTGCCGCGTGTGGTGGAAGTGATGACACCTCGAGTGGTAGTCCGTCGACCAGTACGTCGTCGTTGGTGCCGGCCGAGACTCCGAGTGCGTCGCCGTCGATGGATAACGCGGCGGGTCTGGTGGGGCCGGGGTGTGCCGATTATGCGAAGGCGAACCCGACTGGTGCGGGTTCGGTGGATGGGATGGCGGCGGCGCCGGTGGCGACCGCGGCGTCGGGGAATCCGTTGCTGACGACGCTGGTGGCGGCGGTGTCGGGCAAGCTGAACCCGAAGGTGGATCTGGTGTCGACGTTGAACGGTGGTGAGTTCACGGTGTTCGCGCCGGTGGACTCGGCGTTCGCGAAGATTCCGGCGGCGACGGTGAACACGTTGAAGACCGATGATGCGTTGCTGACCAAGATCCTGACCTATCACGTGGTGCCGGGGCAGTTGGCGCCGGATGCGGTGGTGGGGAGTCAGACCACGGTGGAGAAGCAGGCGGTCACGGTGACTGGTTCGGGCGACAACCTGATGGTCAACAACGCCAAGGTGATCTGTGGTGGGGTGAAGACCGCCAACGCGACGGTCTACCTGATCGACTCCGTCCTGATGCCCCCGGCAGCCTGACGCTTCGTCACAACGCTGCGGCCGGCCACTCCCCTCGGTGTGGTCGGTCGGCGGGGTGTCTATCGCCAGCTCCCGATTGAGCGGATGATCGGGCCATGGACTCCCTTGCGACGTTGCAGTCGATGGTCACTGGTTTTCGTACCTCCGCGGCGCTCAGCGTCGCTGCCGAGCTCGGGCTGTCCGACGAGTTGGCCGGCGGGCCACGCACTGCTGCCGACCTGGCGAAGGCGGTCGGCGCGGACGAGGACACGCTGCGACGGTTGCTGCGGGCACTCGTCGCTGTCGGCGTCTACGCCGAGCACGATGGTGCCTACAGCAACACAGCTGTCGGCGCGGGCCTGCGGTCGAACGTGGCCGGGAGTCTGCGTCCGCTGGCCCGGACTCTGCAGGACCCGGCGCTCTGGGCGGCGTGGGGTCAGCTCGGTCACAGTGTGCGGACGGGTGAGAACGCGTTCGAAGCCTTGCACGGGTACGACGTGTGGACCCATCGGCAGGGGCAGCCGGAGCACAACGCGATCTTCAACGACAACATGGCCGCGCTCACCTCGTCCGTCGCCGCCGCAGTGGCCGCGGCGTACGACTTCTCCGGGCTGAGCAGCGTTGTCGACATCGGCGGAGGCCAGGGCATCCTGCTGGAGGCGGTACTGACGGCGTACGAACACCTCAGCGGCACGGTCTTCGACCTGTCCCACGTAGTCGCCACCAAGCCGAGGTCTCCGGCGTTGGAGTCGCGGTGGTCCTCGGTCGCCGGCAGCTTCTTCGAGAGTGTGCCGCCCGCGGATGCCTACCTGCTGAAGTCGATCCTGCACGACTGGCCTGACGACCGCTGCGTGGAGATCCTCCGCACCTGTACGGCGTCGCTCAACCCCGGGGGCGTAGTACTGGTCGTCGAACTCGTTCTCGGCAGAACCGGTCAGGAGGTCCTCGCGGCCTTCTCCGACCTCAACATGCTCGTTCTCCCCGGCGGTCGGGAGCGCACCGAAGCGGAGTACGCCGCTCTCTTCACCGCGGCGGGTCTCCGCTTGAACCGCGTCCTCGACACCAACAGCCGCATGTCCATCCTGGAAG
This sequence comes from Kribbella orskensis, assembly GCF_004342085.1. NCBI lineage: Bacteria > Bacillati > Actinomycetota > Actinomycetes > Propionibacteriales > Kribbellaceae > Kribbella > Kribbella orskensis. The sequence continues at coordinate 541,940 of NZ_SLWM01000004.1, read as the reverse complement.
CCATCACTGCTTGACAGTCGTGGTGGTGATGACGCGGGCGGAGGGCTCCGGGACGGTGGTGGCGACGGTCAGCCGGCCGTCGGTCCGGGTGTAGGTCCAGCCATCCGGCTGGTCGGGGAAGAAGTCCGCGACCTCGCCTTCCAACGGGAAGGTGATCGTCGCCGGACCGGGTTGGCGGTGCCAAACGGTGAGGTACGAGGTGGTGGGGCCGCGCAAGCCCAACGCGACCCACTCGTCCGTCCAGCCGGGAAGGCCGAGTGGCCAGAACGGGATGAGAGTCTCCAGGTCCTCGAGGACGACCCGGTGCGCAGCGACGGCGGCGCGGACCAGGGCGAGCTCGTCCGCGGTCATCTGGTTCAGGTGGCCGGACAGGTAGAGGCGGCCGAGGATCCCGTTCACCAGGCAGACGGTGAACTCCTCCTTGGACATGCCCGTCCTGGGATAGGCCCAGTTGCCGGCCTGCTCGGGCAGCACGGAGGCGGGCGCGGCTGCCGCGATCGGTGCGTAGAGCAACGGGTCCTGCTGGTCGGAGGTCGACTGCAGGTGCAACCGCGAGAGCACCGCGTTGTCCATCCGCATCGCCCCCGACGCGCAGTTCTCCAGCAACAGCTCAGGATGACGGGCCTGTACGTCGTCGAGCCAGGCCAGGTGCGCCCGGTTGTGCTCCAGCAACCCTTGTCCGAGGGACGTCCCGCCGGCGTCGGTACCCGGCCCGGTCATCGTGTTGTTGTCCAGCTTGAAGAAGCCGATGCCGTACTCCGAGACGAGCCGGTCGACCGTGTCGTCGAGGTGCTTGCGGGCCGCCGTACTGCGGAGGTCCAGCAGGTGGCGGCCGTGCTCCGCGACGCGGATCCCGCGCCGGGTGATGAACGCGTCGTCAGGGAGTTCCCGGGCCAGCGGCGAGTCGACGCCGACCACCTCGGGCTCCAGCCAGAGTCCGGGCACCATACCGCGCTGGTGGATCCGGTCGATCACCTCGCCGAGCCCGTTCGGGAAGCGGGTGGTCGAGGGCTGCCATGCGCCGACCGTGCTCCACCAGTCGCCCTCGGCGTACCAGCCGGCGTCGATGCAGAAGTAGTCCGCACCGGCCTCGGCCGCGGCATCGATCAGCGGCAGCAACTTCTCCGTGGTGGGGTCGCCCATCAACGTGTTCATGTAGTCGTTGAAGACTACGGGCATCCGGTCGTCGACCGGGCGGCGTCGCCGCAGCGAGCGGCGCTGCCGGGTGAGCGCCGCGAAGGCGTCGTCCTGCCCGGTGCCGACGACGAGCGAGACCGGCACGGTGGTGAAGGCCCGGTCACCCCGGATGGTCGTCGTCCACTGGTGTTCCTGGTCGGTGGGACCGCTGAGCAGGAGATACCCGCCGACCTTGGTTTCGCCGAGCTCGTAGTGCCACGGACCGTTGTGCTCGATCTGCCAGCCGAGCGCGTAGCCGTCGGCCAGCAGTACGCCGGTAGGCAGGTGCTCACCCGTCGACCACGAACCACGGCTGGTGGTCGCGTGCCGGCTGCGGGCGACGGGATGGTGCGGCGCGCGCTGGATCCCGGGCAGGCCGATCTCCCGCAGCGGCCGGACGCTCCACCGGCTCTCCGCCATCCAGTCGTTGTCACCGGCAACGAGATCGAGGTCGACCGATCCGAGCCCGACCACCACCGAGCTGAGGAAGTCGAGCTCGAGTAAGCCCGGTCCGGTGAGCCTGGCCTCCGTCCAGGTCTGGATGCCCTCGGTCGCGCTGAAGAAGCTGGTGATCCGCAACCCGGTCTCCGCGTCCTCCTGGACGATGCGCAGTGAGTCGTCGGTGCTCTCATGCGACACGTACCGCAGCCGGCTGCCGAGGATCGTGCCGACATGGCGAAGGGTCCCCGGCGCCCGACCGTGCCCGATCGCCGACACCTCCACCATCGGCTGATCGGTCGCCATCGGGGAATCGGGCGCCGGGGGAGTGGTGTCGCTGGTCGACCGGAGCGCGACCAGCCGGACCGGTCCGTCGTCGAGGGAGAAGGTGAGGGTCAGGTTCGGAGTACGCCAGAGCAGGGTCATCCAGCTCCCAAAGGTCAGCGGCTGTCGGAGGGCGGTGTCTCGCCGGGAGGTTGCTCGTGCAGGAAGTCCTCGACGGCGAACAGGTGCGCCGCCATCCGGACCCGCGCGCGCTCGGGATCGTGCTCGGCCAGCGCCGCGAGGATGGCCCGGTGTTCGCCGTGGGTCGCCTGGTCCGCCCCGGTCTGGCTGATCGATCGCCACAACCGGTCGCGGACCGTCCGCCCGCTGAGGGCGCCGATCAGCGCTTCCAGCACAGGGTTTCCGGTCTCCTGTGCGATCAGCCGGTGGAAGGCGATGTCGTTGTCGATCAGGGCCTCGTGGCTCGGGTCGCCGCTGGCCAGTTCCAGCTCGGTCTGCCGCAGGATCGCGTCCGCCGCGGCGAGCGCCTCCGCGCCGATCCTGGCCGCCGCCAGCGCGGCCGCCTCGGTCTCGAGCATCCGCCGCACGGTGTGCAGGTGGTGCGCGCCGCTGCGATCCTGCAGGTCGACGACGAAGCCCATCGGGGCCATCAGCAACGAGGAGTCCAGGGCGGTGACGTAGGTGCCGTCGCCCTGGCGGGTCTCGAGCACGCCCATGATCGAGAGCGCCCGGACTCCCTCGCGCAGTGGACCGCGGGAGACGCCCAGCGCCTCGCCGAGGTCCTTCTCGACCGGCAGCCGGTCGCCCGCCTTGAGGGTGCCGTCCACGATCAGCTGCTTGATGCCCTGCACGACAACGTCGGTCTGGGACCCACTCGTCGTAGTGCTCATGCGGACGTCCTCCTTCTCGGCGGGTGGGGCGGAGCTGGTGGTGCCGAGCCTCACGCGACCGACTCCGAAGTGCCGCGTGAGGCCCAGTAGGTACCCGACGGGAAGGCGTACGCCGCCAGCGACCGCCGGTGCATCTCGGCACTGTATCCGGCGGCGGAGGGCAACAGATACGCACCGTCGCGCACCACGCAGGGGTCGACGAAGTGTTCGTGCAGGTGGTCGACGTACTCCGTGACGCGCCCCTCCAGGCTGGCGGACACGGCGACGTAGTCGAAGATCGACAGGTGCTGCACGAGCTCGCACAGTCCGACCCCGCCCGCGTGCGGACACACCGGTACGCCGAACCGCGCGGCCAGCAGGTAGACCGCGAGGATCTCGTTGATGCTGCCCAGCCGGGCGGCGTCGAGCTGGCAGAAATCGATCGCGCCGGCCTGGAAGAACTGCTTGAACAGCACCCGGTTCATCCCGTGCTCACCGGTCGCGACGCCGATCGGGGCGACCGCCCGGCGGATCGCGGCGTGCCCGAGCACGTCGTCCGGACTGGTCGGCTCCTCGATCCACAACGGCTCGAACTCCGCCAGCGCCCGGACCCACTCGATCGCCTCCGGCACGTCCCAGACCTGGTTGGCGTCGATCATCAGCCCGGCCTTCGGGCCGATCACCTCGCGGACGATGCCGCAGCGCCGGATGTCGTCGGCCAGATCGGCGCCCACCTTGAGCTTCACGTGTTTGTAGCCCGCGGCAACGGCTTCCTCGCACAGCTCGCGCAGCTTGTCGTCGGAGTAGCCGAGCCACCCGGCTGAGGTGGTGTAGCAGGGGTAGCCGGTCGCTTCGAGCTCGGCGATCCGGGCGGCCCGGCCGTCGGCCTGCTTCGCCAGCAGGGCGATCGCGTCGTCGCGGGTGAGGACGTCGGACAGGTAGCTCAGGTCGGCCGCGTCGACCAGTTCCTCGGGGGACATCTCGGCCAGCAGCCGCCACAGCGGCTTGCCGGCGCGCCGGGCGGCCAGGTCCCACACCGCGTTCATCACCGCGGCCAGGGCCAGGTGGACGACGCCCTTGTCCGGGCCGAGCCAGCGCAACTGGGTGTCGGACTGGAGCTCGCGATACACCGCGCCCAGGTCGCCCACGAGGTCGTCGACGTCGCGGCCGATCAGAGGCTCGGCTCGCTGGACGGCGGCGGCGACGCACAGGTCGTTCCCGCGGCCGATGGTGAACGTGAAGCCGTGCCCGCTGAGGGCCGGATCGTCGGTGTGCAGGACCACGTAGGCGGCGGAGTAGTCGCCGTCCTTGTTCATCGCGTCCGAGCCGTCAAGGGTCAGCGAGGTCGGGAAACGGACGTCGACGACCTCGGCCGAGGTGATGCGAGCCATGGGACCTCCCAGAGGATAAGCCGAATATAGAGCAGATGAATTATTACGAACAGAGCGCCAGAGTCTGGACCTGAGGCTAGACCAGCGCTACGATCCCGGCAATTCATATGATGATTGCCACGGCGTGGCAGAGGAGACCTCGGATGAATGACCTGATCGGGGCGGACCGGACCAGCGAGACGCGGCTGCGGTACGACCGGCCCGCCGCCAGCTGGCTGGAGGCGCTCCCGCTCGGCAACGGCCGGATCGGGGCGATGTGCTTCGGCGGTGTGGGCGTCGACCGGATCGGCCTCAACGACGAGACGTGCTGGTCGGGCAGCCCGGAGGCGACGCGCCGGCTGGCGACGCCCCTCGGTGAGGTCGGAGCCGCCGCGGTCGATCAGGTCCGTACCGCGCTCGCGGCCGGGGACATCCGGTCGGCCCAGGCCCTGGCCCGCGGATTCCAGGCCGGCCATTCGCAGGCCTATCTGCCGTTCGGAGATCTGCTGCTCGAGGTGAAGGTCGACGGCCAGGATCCCTCGGACGCGCTGGAGGAGTACCGCCGCGTGCTCGACCTGGACGCCGCGGTCGCCGTCGCGGAGTACGAGCTCGCCGGGGTCACCGTGCGGCAGGAGGTTTTCGTGAGCGCGCCGGCCGGGGTGCTGGTGCTGCGGTTGCGGAGCTCCCGGGCCGGTGCGCTGTCGGTCGGCGTGCGGGTGACCTCGCAGTTGAAGGCTCGGCCGCAAGGGGACGGGCTCGGGCTGTTGCTGGACTGTCCGGCGGATGTGGCGCCGCCGCACAGGCAGGTCGCGGAGCCGGTGCGCTACTCCGACGAGGACGACCGAGGGATGAGCGGCGCGATCGCGTTGGCGGTTCGCTCGGACGGGTCGAGCCGGGCTGATGCCGATGGCTTGGGTGTCAGCGATGCGGAAGAAGTGACGCTGGTGCTGTCGACCGAGACGGGGTATGCCGGGCCGTTCGCGCCGCCGACTCGCACGGCCGAGGAGTGTTGGGAGACCGCGAACGCGCGGGTGGCTGCCGCTCTCGCTCGGGGGTACGACGAGCTGCTGGCCGAGCATGTCGAGGATCATCGCGCCCTGTTCCGTCGCTCTGTCCTGGAGCTCGAAGGCGATCCGGAGCGGCAGTCGCTGTCCACCGACGCCAGGCTGGCGACCGCTGCCGAGGACCCGGGCCTGGTGGCGCTGCTGTTCAACTACGGCCGCTACCTGATGATCGCGAGCTCCCGTCCGGGTGGACTGCCCACCACCCTGCAAGGGATCTGGAACGAGGAACTGCGGCCGCCGTGGAGCTCCAACTACACGGTGAACATCAACACCGAGATGAACTACTGGCCCGCGGAGGCGACCGGGCTGCCCGAGTGCCACGAACCCCTGCTCCGGTACGTCGAGGACCTCGCGCGGGCGGGCCGCAGTACGGCGGGTGAACGCTACGGCCTCGACGGCTGGACGGCGCACCACAACGCGGACGCGTGGTGCTGGACGATCCCGGTGGACGGCGACCCCAAGTGGTCGAACTGGCCGATGGCCGGCGCGTGGTTGTGCCGTCACCTTTGGGACCACTACGAGTTCACCGAGGATCTGGACTACCTCCGCCGCGTCTGGCCGACGCTGAGAGGCGCGGCCGAGTTCTGCCTCGGGTGGCTGGTGGAACTGCCCGACGGCAACCTCGGCACCTCGCCGTCCACCTCGCCTGAAAACGACTTCGTGGCGTCCGACGGTGAGCCCGCCTCGCTGACGGCGTCGTCCACGATGGACCTCGCGCTGATCTCTGATCTGTTCGCCCGCTGCGTGCAGAGCGCCGACCTGCTCGGCCTGGCCGATCCACTGGTCGACGACCTGGCGTCCGCCCGCAAGCGCATCCCCGATCCGTCCATCGGTAGCCAGGGGCAACTACAGGAGTGGGCCGAGGACCTGGTCGAGGTCGAACCGCACCACCGGCACGTGTCCCACCTGGTCGGCCTGTACCCGGGCGACGCGATCACCCCCTCCGGTACTGCGACCCTGGCGGCCGCCGCTGCCCGGACTCTCGACCTGCGGGGCGACCGTGCCACCGGCTGGTCGCTCGCCTGGAAGATCTGCCTGCGAGCCCGCCTGCACGACGGCGCGGCCGCACACCGCCTGATCCAGGAACTCCTGACCCCGGCCAACGACACCGGGACGGACTACGTCGGCAGCGGGGCAGGCCTGTATCCGAACCTGTTCTGCGCTCACCCGCCGTTCCAGATCGACGGCAACTTCGGCTCGGCAGCGGGGATCGCCGAGATGTTGCTGCAGAGCCACACCGGCGAGCTCGACGTACTGCCCGCGGTCCCGGCCGACTGGTCCGGCGGAAGCGTGACCGGCCTGCGAGCGCGCGGCGGTGTGACCGTCGACCTCGAGTGGTCGGCGACCGGGGTCGGAGTGGTCCTGACGGCCGACCGGGACCGGGAAGTCGTGGTGCGTCACGGGGACAACCGCACGCCGGTGGCGCTGACCGCCGGTGTGCCCAGCCGACTCGGCTGGAGCTGAGTCAGAAGCGGACTGAGTCGCGAGCGACTGAACCGCCAGCGACTGGACCGCCACCGGAGAGGGGAACGCCCGATGACACTGACGATGCGGAGGCCGGAGGCCTCGGGGGTGCCGCCACGCGGCCGTCGCCCCCGAGGTACCCGGCTCCGCGCCCTTCGGAAGAGCCTTCGCTACCACTGGCAGCTCTACCTGCTGCTCATCCTGCCGCTGCTGTACTTCGCGGTGTTCAAGTACATCCCGATGTCCAACGGAGTGCTGGCGTTCAAGAACTACAACGTGATCGCCGGCATCTGGGGCAGCGACTGGGTCGGGCTGAAGAACTTCGAGGCATTCTTCAACAACCCGGTGTTCTGGAACCTGGTGAAGAACACCTTCCTGCTCTCCTTCTACACGGTGATCGCCAGCTTCCCGATCGCGATCATCCTGGCGCTGGCGCTGAACGAGGTCCGCCAGGGATTCTTCAAGCGGTCGGTCCAGCTGGTCACCTACGCGCCGTACTTCATCTCCACCGTGGTGGTCGTCTCGATGACCATCCTCGTGCTGGCGCCGCGGCTCGGCATCGTCAACCGCGGGCTGGGGTTCTTCGGCGTCGACGCGATCGACTACCTCGGCGATCCGTCGTACTTCCGGCACATCTACGTGTGGTCGGAGATCTGGCAGACGGCCGGCTACTCGGCGGTGATCTACCTCGCGGCGCTGGCCGGCATCGACCCGGCGCTGCACGAGGCCGCCAAGGTGGACGGCGCGGGCCGGCTGCGGCGCATCCTGCACGTCGACATCCCCGGCATCCTGCCGACCGCGGTGATCATCCTGGTGCTCGGCGTCGGCAACATCATGGCGATCGGCTTCGAGAAGGCGTTCCTGCTGCAGAACCCGCTGAACCTCAGCCAGTCCGAGATCATCGCCACCTACGTCTACAAGACAGGCCTGCTGAACGCCGACTTCAGCCTGGCCACCGCGGTCGGGTTGTTCAACTCGGTGATCAACCTGCTCCTGCTGCTCTTCGTCAACGTGATCGCCAAACGGGTCACCGGGAACGGACTGTGGTCATGAGGGCGTCGCGGGCGGAGCGGGCCCGCCGGATCCACGAGCCCCGGACCGACAAGGTCTTCATGTTCTTCGTCTACCTGCTGCTGCTGGTCTTCCTGGCCATCGTGCTGCTGCCGCTGATGTACATCGTGGCCAGCTCGTTCAGCAGCCCGGAGGCGGTGTCGGCCGGGCGGGTCACGCTCTGGCCGGTCGACTTCTCCCTGCGCGGCTACGAGACCGCGCTGGGCAACCCGCAGGTGATCCAGGGCTATGCGAACTCCTTGTTCTACACGGTGTTCGGCACCCTGATCAGCGTCACCCTCACCATCGCCATCGCCTACCCGTTGTCGCGGAAGACCTTCGTCGGCCGGAACCTGGTGATGAGCCTGATCCTCTTCACGATGCTGTTCTCCGGCGGCCTGATCCCGACGTACCTGGTGGTCCAGTCGCTCGGCATGCTCGACACCCGGTGGGCGCTCATCATCCCGCAGGCGATCGGCGTCTGGCAGGTGATCATCGCCCGGACCTACTTCCGGACGGCGATCCCGGACGAGCTCGCCGAGGCCGCGCAGCTGGACGGGGCGAGCGACCTGCGGTTCCTCTGGTCGGTGGTGATCCCGCTGGCCAAACCGATGATCGCCGTGGTCGCGCTGATGTACGCGATCCTGCAATGGAACTCGTACTTCGACGCGCTGATCTACCTGAAGAACCCGGATCTGTTCCCGCTGCAGCTCGTCCTGCGCAACGTGCTGATCCTCAACACCTACAGCGGCGGCGCGGTCGACGCGTCCGTGATGCTGCAACGCCAGCAGATGGCCGACCTGCTCAAGTACTCGCTGATCGTGGTGTCCAGCGTGCCGGTCCTGCTGATCTATCCCCTCGTCGCCCGCTACTTCACCAAGGGCATCATGATCGGCGCCGTCAAGGGCTGATCGCGCGGTGCCGCACTGCCAGTCAACCGAGTGAGGAAACAAAGATGACTGTTCGCTCCAGAGTGACCCGGTCAACGGTGGTCGCCGGGCTCAGCCTGGCCGCCCTCGCCCTGGCCGCCTGTACCGGCGGCACGGACGCGGCCGACACGGCCGGCAAACCGCTGCCGACCATCACCGGCAACCCGGCCGTCACGATCAACGTCTTCGCCCCGCAGGGACCAGACTTCAACCTGGCGAAGAACGAGTTCACCCAGAAGATGTCACAGATGTTCAACATCACCTTCAAGTGGCAGACCAGCACGTACGACGCGGGGCCGGCCAAGGAGAAACGGCAGATCTCGCTGGCCAGCGGTGACTACCCGGACCTCTACCTGCTGATCCCGTGGGTGGACCAGTTCACCCAGGCGGACCTGCTCCGGCTGGCCAACCAGGGCGTCGTCCTGCCGCTGAACCAGTTGATCGACCAGTACGCGCCGAACATCAAGAAGGCGCTGGACTCCAACCCCGACTACAAGGCGATGGCGACCGCGCCCGACGGCAAGATCTACGGGATGCCGCAGTGGGTCGACTGCTACCACTGCTCCTACCAGGGCAAGCTCTGGCTGAACTCGACCTGGCTGAAGAAGCTCGGGCTGCAGCAGCCGAAGACCCCCGACGAGATGCGCGCGGTGCTGCAGGCCTTCAAGACGAAGGACCCGAACGGCAACGGCAAGGCGGACGAGATCCCGCTCAGCGCGGACGTCCGCGACTCGCTGATCCCGTACTTCATGAACGCCTTCATCTACGACCCGCAGGGCACCAGCGGCAACAACAACTCGGCCCTGGTACTGCGCGACGGCAAGGTCGACCTGCAGGCGAACAAGGACGGCTGGCGCGAGGGTCTCGCCTACCTGAACTCGCTCTACAAGGAGGGCCTGATCGACAAGGGCGCCTTCACCCAGAACGCGGACGCGCTGCAGCAGCAGGGTGACAACACCGGCACCGTCATCCTGGGCTCGGCGACCGTGCTGCACCCAGGCATCTTCGTCACCCTCGGCCAGCCCGACGGCCGAGACAAGCAGTACGACCCGGTGGCGCCGCTGACCGGACCGAACGGCTCGAACTTCTCGGCGTACAACTTCCCGAGCGTGCCCGGCGCCACCTTCGCGCTGACCAACAAGGCGAGCCCCGAGGTGCAGATCCAGTCGATCAAGATGCTCGACTACCTGTTCACCCCCGAGGGCGAGATCAACGGGATGTTCGGCACCGAGGGCAAGACCTGGGCGAAGCCGCAGCCTGGTGAGGTGGCGCTCGACAAGTCGGTCAAGCCGCTCTACCGGCAGATCCCGCAGAAGGCTGGCGCGAAGCCGCCGAACACCGCGTGGCAGGCGATCGCGCAGTACAACAACACCGCGGACTTCCGGGCCGCCGAGTCGATCAACACCGACATCTACAACCAGGCGGGTTACGAGCGCCGGCTGTTCGAGGCGACCAAGCTGTACGACGGCAAGGAGGACAAGGCGCAGGTCTACCCGTACTGGAAGGTGTGGATCGACCCGTCCCTCGGCAGTGAGGTGGCGACACTGCAGACGAACATCGAGAACTACGTCCAGCAGAACGCCCTGCAGTTCATCACCGGGTCGAAGGACCTCTCGAAGGACTGGGACAGCTACGTCAAGGGCCTCGACGGCCTCGGCCTGAAGCGCTACCTGGAGATCCAGCAGACCGCGTACGACAAGGTCCCCAAGTAACCCGAAGGACCGGCCGGCCGACACTGGCCGGCCGGTCCTTCCACGTCCACCGGTTCAGGAAGGCCGGCAACGCCTCATGAGCGCAAGTTCGCCCTTGCCGGCCGCCTGGGGACACCTCGGCAGCGGCTCCTACGCCAATCCGGTTCTCCCCGGCGACTACTCCGATCCGGACGTGATCAGGGTCGGTGAGGACTATTGGATGATCACGTCGACCTTCCAGTACTCGCCGGGGATGGCGATCCTGCACTCGCGCGACCTGGTCTCGTGGCGACACGTCGGCGCGGCTGTCCCGGACATCGGCGTGCTGGGGCCGGAGTACCGCTCGGACCGGATGGAGAGGTACAACGTCGGCATCTACGCCGGGAGCCTTCGTCACCATCGCGGCCGGTACTGGCTGCACTTCACGACACTCGACGAGGGCATCTTCGTGACCACCGCCGAGCATCCGGCCGGTCCTTGGTCGCCTCTGCACCGACTGAGCGACGAGACCGGCTGGGACGACCCGTGTCCGCTGTGGGACGACGACGGACGAGCGTGGCTGGTGGCGAGCTCGCCTGGTCGCGGTGCCTGGATCACCTGGCTGATCCCCATGAGTCCGGACGGCAGGTCCATCGACCTGGACGGCAGAGTGGTCATCGACGACTGGCACACCAGCGAGGGGAACAAGATCTACAAGCTCGGCGGCCGCTACTACGTGCTGCACAACGAGGTCCGCGGTGATGGCAACCGGGTACTGGTCATCATGCGGGCCGCCTCGCTGAGTGGTCCGTGGGAGAAGCGCGTTCTCCTTCTGGGGCTCGGTCCGGATCGTGAGCGGGAGCCGAATCAGGGCGCCCTGGTCGACCACGCCGACGGCTCGTGGTCCTTGATCACCCACCACGGCCGTGGCGGCTATGCCGACGGCCGTCCCGTCAGCGTTCTTCCGGTCCGGTGGATCAACGGCTGGCCCGTAGTCGGCGCGGCTGACGCACCGGGCAGGATGGTCTGGCAGGCCCAGTCGCCCGTGCAGGTCACAGATCCCGTGGACCTGGCCCTCGATGACGACTTCGGCGCTGATCAGCTCGCGCCGGACTGGGAGTGGAACCACGCACCCCGCATCGGCTCGTGGACCCTCGCCGACGGCCTCGTACTGCGTGCTTCGCGGCCCCTGGGTCCAGACGACCTCCGAGCTGTGCCGTCCACCCTCACCAGACGCCTGCTCGGCACGGCCGGCTCGACCGCGAGCATCCGATTGCACACCGACGACTTCGCCGACGAGCAGACTGCCGGTCTGGGCATCCTGTGCCGCCGGAGCTCCTCGATCACCGTCACTCGCGAAGGCGATCTGTTTCGCCTCGCCACCATAGGTGAGCACCCAGCTACCGGACCCGTGGTCGGGAGCGGCCCACTCTGGTTGCAGCTGGTCGTCGACGAGCGCGACTACGTCACCTACGCCTACAGTCTCGACGACACGACCTTCGATCCGCTCGGAAACACCGACACGGCCTCATGGTCGGACTACCGAGGCGCCCGAATCGCCCTGTTCAGCACCGCTCCCACCGACGACGCCGGCACCGCCCGGTTCGACACCTTCCGCTACCGCGTTCACCAACGACTCCAGACACCCACCGCTCCCCGAAGTACGCGGTGAAGCGCTTGCTCGCCCGTGGTTCGTGGCACGCGGATGGGCGGGGATGAGGCACGCGGGTGGACATCCTGGGTAACCTGGCGGGCGCCGCCTGCCAGGGCGGTGAGCGGATAGGAGACGATGGCCCCCGTGACGCCACCAAGTGCCCAGGACTCGCTGGCCCGGCCGGCCGAGGTCGATCCGGCCGTCGCCGGCCTGACCGTGGGCCTCGGCGGTCCGACCGGGCGGTTCGCCCGGATCAGTTCGTCCTGGTGGACGCCGCTGCGGATCGTGCTGGCCGTCTGCACGATCACCTTCGCGCTCGGTGTGCTGCAGAAGGCGCCCTGTATGGAGGCGGGCTGGGACCGGCAGAGCTGGCGGCCGTTCAAGGCGCTGTGCTACTCCGACATCGGCTACCTGTACCAGGAGCGCGGTTTCGCCGAGGGCAACCGGCCGTTCCTGGACACCGGCAACTACCCGGTCCTGGAGTACCCGGTGCTGACCGGCGGCTTCATGGAGGTCGCGGCGCAGATCACCTGGCTGATCACCGGCGACCCGAAGCAGGACCTGACGGTCGAGCAGAAGCGCGACACAGCCGGCGTCTTCTTCGTCGTGAACGTCGCGATGCTCTTCGTCTGCGCACTCATCCTGGTCGGGTTGACGGCAGCCACCGCGCGGGGCGTCGCACGCCGCCCGGGCGGCGCTCGCGGTCAGCCCCTCGTCGCCCTGTACGTCGCGGCGGCGCCGGTGCTGGCGTTCACCTCGACGATCAACTGGGATCTCTTCGCGGTGGTGCTCACAGCCGGCGCGATGTACGCCTGGTCCCGGGGTAAACCGATCTGGTTCGGAATCCTGCTCGGTTTGGGCACCGCGGCGAAGTTCTACCCGTTCCTGCTGCTCGGGCCGTTGCTGATCGTCTGTCTGCGCGCACGCAAGCTCTGGCAGTGGTTCGTGGCGGCACTCGCGGGAGTCGTCACCTGGGGGCTGGTGAACGCGCCGATCTACCTGCTGGCCAAGAACGAGTGGCTGTCGTTCTGGGTCTTCAACGACGAGCGCGAGAGCGACTACGGCTCGATCTGGTACGTGCTGAAGCTGGCCAAGCACGAAGTCGCCGACGTGAACCAGCTCAGCATCGTGATCTTCGGCGGACTCTGTCTCTCGATCGCGATTCTCGGACTGATGGCGCCGAAGCCGCCGCGGTTCGCGCAACTGGCGTTCCTGGTGGTCGCCGCGTTCCTGCTGGTGAACAAGGTGTACTCACCGCAGTACGTGCTCTGGCTGCTGCCGCTGGTCGCACTGGCCCGGCCGAAGCTGCGGGACTGGCTGATCTGGCAGGCCTGCGAGTGCTTCTACTGGATGATGGTCTGGCTGCATCTCGCCCAGTTCCTCGCCCCCGGATCACCGGACCAGCCGGACCGGATCTACTGGCTGTCCGTGATCCTGCGGATGGCCGGCACCCTCTGGCTGATGCTGGTGGTCGCCCGCGACATCCTCCTGCCAGAGCACGACCCGGTCCGCCAAGGCGGCGTGGTCGACGATCCCGGCGACGGCGTCGTCTCGGACCTCCCCCCACGAAAGTTGGACCCAGCCCACGTCTAGCCCGGCTGACTTGATTGCTGAGAGTATTCGAACGTATACTCGATTTATGAGTGAGTGTCCGATCATTGAGCCGGTAGGCGACGTGCTGCGTCCCTCGCCGCAGCCGGCCGGGCGCTCGCCGTTGTCCCTCGCTGCGGCTCCACCAGCGCCTCGGGGTACACCTGGGGCGGCGGCTGAGGATGTGGAGGCGAGGTTCCAGGGGCTCGTTGCGACGTCGCGGCGCCGGGCGCAGGCCTACGACCGCCATGGTGGATTGTCGCGGTTCGACGAGGAGGACGACCACAACCAGGGCTCGTTGCTGTATGAGGCTGTGGTCTTCCAGGACACGTCGCGATTGACCGACGGGGCGTGGCTGGATCGTGTCGAAGCCATCGGCCGGCTCGAGGCGCGGCTTGCCGGGCTGAAGGCTGAGGCGGTCGCGTCCTTCGACGACTCGGTCCGTGGTGTGTCGGCTGATCTCGGACACCGGCATCCTGAGCCCGGTGACCGGGTCGCGGCGGCGGGGGAACGCCGTTGGCACGGTGGGGATCTGCGCTCCGTGTCCGATGAGATCGGCCTGGCGCTGAATCTGCATCGATCAGCGGCAACCAGGCGCATCCACTCGTCGTGGGAACTGGTCCACAACTTTCCCGCCACCCACCGCGCGCTGGTCGAGGGCGTCCTGACCGAACGTGCCGCTTTCACGATCGTCGCCGAGTTGTCGGTCCTCGATGACCTCGAAGACTTTCGTGCGGCGGAGGCGGCGGTGCTGGACTGGGCCCGCAAGCATCCGCTGCAAGGCATCAAGCAGCTCGCCCGGCGCGAAGCCGCCCGGCGCAACCCGGCCTCGACCGAGAAGGCTCATCAGCAGGCGCGCGATGAACGTTCGGTGCGCATGGTGAGCACCGACTTCGGAACCGCCGAACTGATCCACAACCAGGACGCTGTCGACGCAGCCGCTGTCATGACCAGTCTGTCCCGCGCCGCCGTCCGCCTCCGCCGCGACGGCGACACACGCAGCCTGGATCAGCTCCGCGCCGACATAGCCCTGGCCCGCCTCCTCCCACGCTCCAAGAAGCCCGCCGCCAGTGCCACGGTTTCTTCGGCCGACCACGCCAGCCCGGCCGACCATCACCACGATCCCGCTGACCACCACTGCACCGGTCGCGCCGACCATCACTGCGCCAATCCCACTGACCACCGCGTTGGTCCCGTTGACCACCACGATGGCTCCGCCGATCAGTGTGGTGACGAGGCTGGTGGGCGGGAGTTGGACGAGACCGCTCCGGGTGCCGATGCGGTAGTGGTCATTCATGCCACCGGCGCCGAACTGCGCGCGGTGCTCACCGGACAGGTCAGCACCGGCGGCGAGATCGACGGGCAGGGCCCGATCCCGCAAAGTTCATTGCGCAAGCACCTCATCAAAGCCATCCGCGACACTTTGCTTCCCGATCTGCCAACCACCCCCACCGGGAGGCGACGGCGCCCGGCCTTCCACCAGCACCCGCATCCCGTCGGCGACCCGCTCAGCGGGGAAGATTCGCTCAGCGGGCGGGGCGGTTCGCGGGTTGAGTTGCGGGTGACTGATGAGCCACCTGCGGGTGATCCCGATCGGTATGTGCCTTCGGCCGCGGCGGACAGGTATGTCCGCTGGCGGGATCGGGTCTGCCAGTTTCCCGGCTGCAACCGGCCGGCTGAATTCGCCGACCTCGATCACCGGGTCGCGTTCGCCGCCGGTGGCAGGACCACCGCCGACAACCTGCACTGCCTGTGTCGGCACCACCATCGCCTCAAGCATGAAGGCAACTGGTCCATCCAGCGCAATGCGGACAACACCTACACCTGGATCAGTCCCACCGGCCGCCATTACCGCCAGTACAGGCCGGCGGCCAGACCGGGCACCAACCTCCACGTGGCCCACGATCCACCCGATGAAAGGCCCGACGGTGAGCACCCGGCTGGTCAGCACCGAGCTGGTGAGCACCCGGCTGGTGAGTCGCCAGCCTAATGAAGCGTCCCGTTGATTTGGTCGGGGCGCGAGCGGCCGAACGCTCAGAGAACCAGTTTCGACACGTCGAGGTTGCCGCCGCTGATGATGCTGGCGGTGAGGCCCTGGAGTTGGATCTTGCCTTCCAGCAGGGCTGCGAAGGGGGCCGCCGCGGCTGGTTCGAGGGCCAGTTTGGTGCGGGACATGACGAGCCGGGTGGCCTCGATGATCGCGTCCTCGCTGACGCGGACCACCTCATCGACGTACTGCGTGATGACGGCGTAGTTGTGGGTGCCGCAGATCGGGGCGGCGAGGCCGTCGGCGACGCTCCTGGCGGTGGGGAGCTTCTGCGGTCCGCCGGCTTCGAGGCTGCGGCTGACCACGTCCGCGGTCTCGGGCTCGATGCCGATCACGCGGATGGCCGGCTTCAGGAGCTTGACCGTGAGCGCGACGCCCGAGATCAGTCCACCGCCGCCCACAGGGACGAGCACGGTGTCGATCTCAGGGCGGTCCTCGAGCAGTTCGAGGCCGAGGCTGCCGTGGCCGGTGATCACGTCGAGGTCGTCGAACGGGTGCACGCCGGTCAGCTTCCGCTCGTCCCGGATCGACTCGTAGGCGCCCATCAGATCGCCTTCGACGAGTTCCACCTGAGCGCCGTACGCGCGGGCTGCCTCGATCTTCGCGGGTACCGCGGTCTTCGCCATCACGACGGTCGCCGGTACTCCGGCGTCGCGCGCCGCCCAGGCCAGCGCCCCGGCCGCGTTGCCCGCCGAGACGGTGATCACGCCGCGCTCGCATTCCTCCGGGGTCAGCTTCAGCGTCTTGTTCAACAGCCCGCGGACCTTGAAGCTCCCGGTCTTCTGGAACAGCTCCGCCTTCAACGTCAGCCGGCCGCCGAAGATCCCCTCGAGCGCGGACGACTCGACCATCGGCGTCCGATGGATCCGTCCCTGGAGTTGAGCGGCAGCGGTACGAACATCCTCGAGGCTCGGCATACCCCGAACCCTAGTCGCCGGTCCCGGGGCGTGAGTCCGGCACCGATGGGGAACCGGGCACGTCAGCTGGCGGCGGACTCGGGGTGGCCCCGGCGCCGGCCGTAGAGCAGGCGCAGCCCGGCCGCGGTACCGGTGAACTTCTCACGCCGCGCCCACTCGTAGCACTCGGCGATGACGGGGCAGCTGGTCACGCAGAGCTCGCGCGCCTTGCGTTGTTCCCAAGGCGTCGCGGTCTCGTCGTAGGCGGGTGCCTGTCCGATGCAGGCTGCCTCGCTCATCCAGCGGTCCGCGGGGTCTGCGATCACTGTCAGGGTCGGCCTCATAACGCTGACGGTATGCGCCCTCACACGCACTTCGTGCCGCGTCTTGCTATATGAGAGTTAGTCGACTGGATTACTGCACTTAGGCATCCTGTCCGGTTCTTGCCGACGAGTGCGACGTCTCTGCTGAGAAGACCAATCAGCAGAGGAGCGGGATCATGAAGCTGACCACTGATCGACTGGTGGCGGGTGGGGTGGCGGCTGGGCCGTTGTTCCTGGCGATCTGGGCGGTGCAGGCATTCACCCGGGAAGGGTTCGACCCGGGCAGGCATCCGATCAGCCTGCTCGCGTTGGGCGGCGCGGGCTGGGTGCAGATTGCGAACTTCGTCCTGACCGGAAGCCTGTACGTCGCGGCCGCGGTCGGGCTGAAACGGGCAGGCCAAGGCATCTGGGGGCCACGGCTCATCGGCGCCTTCGGAGTCGGGCTGATCGTGGCAGGGGTCTTCGTCACCGACCCTGGCGCCGGGTTCCCGGAAGGCGCGCCCGAGGGGCCGGGGGAGCTGAGCTGGCACGGGGTACTGCACGAGGTCGGCTTCGGTATCGCTCAACTCGCCTGGACGGCTGCGGCGATCGTCTTCGCGCGGCGGTTCAAGGGCCGAGCCCGCTGGGCAACAGTCGGCACCATCGTGGCCGCACTGCTCGTAGCTGCTTGGCCTGATCTCGACAGCCTGAGCATCCGCTTGGTGATCGCCTCCGCGATCCAGTTCGCCTTCGTGGCGGTCCTGTGCCGGACCTGTCAGCTGAGGCGGGTGGCTACTGCCGAGGCGAGTTTGGTGGTGGCTTCGGGGGACTGGGGGAGGAAGAGGTAGGGCTCGATGAGTTCGAGCTCCATCAGCAGGAAGCGGCCGTTGGCGAGGATGCCGTCGACGCGGGCGTACACGGGGGAGCGGCGGGTGTCGGCTGCGGCGAGCGCCGCGGCCGCACCTTCCAGTACTGCGGCCGGCGCCTCCAGCAGCTCGGCGGTTCCGCCGAAGTCGTTCTGGACCCGGAAGTCGCCGTCGGCCGGGCGCTTCAGCACCGCGTGGGTGAACTCGCCGTCGATGAAGATCAGCGACCACTCGCCCTCGGACTGGATCTCCGGCTGGAACGGCTGCACCAGGTACACGGTGTCCGGCAGGTCGTCGATCGCCTGGCTCAGCTCGTCCGAGCCCGCGGTCCCGCGGATCGTGAAGTGGGCGGTCGCGCTGACGGTCGGCTTGATCACGACCTGCTCGCCGTTCAGGCCGTTGACCACGTCCCGCAGGCAGGGCCCGGCCGCCACCTGGGACGGCACGATCGCGACACCGCGCTCGCGCAGTTCCATCAGGTACTGCTTGTCGGCGTTCCAGCGGACCAGGTCGGTCTCGTTGAGTACCGGCACCCCGGCCTTGTCGAGCTGCCCGAGCCACTCGGTGAACTCGAGGTACCGGACGTGGTAATCCCAGACTGAGCGCAGCAGGACGGCGTCGTACGAGGACCAGTCGACCGACGGGTCGGTCCAGACCTCGGCCACCGGGTCGAGACCGGCGACGCGCAGGGCGTCGGCCAGCGGCAGGTCGTGCGGGTGCAGTTCCGCGTGGTCAGCGGAGGTTGCCAGTGCGATACGAGGAGACACGCGGATCAGTGTTGGCACGCCGCGACCCGTTCGTCAAACGCCTTCCCAGGATCGGACGGTGACGTACGGTGATCGCGATGACAACGATGACAGCGGCGGTCAGGTGGATCAGCCCCTGCCGGACGTCGTGCCCGAAGCTCGCGTAGGCCAGGTAGGCGGCGACTGGTACGGCGAGCCACTCGAACCGCCCGGCCACTACCGCGAGCGCGATCAGCGGGAGCCCGTACCACGGGTAGGTCGGGGTGGTGACGAGCAGCGCGGCGCCGTACAACCAGCAGCAGGTGACGGCGATCGGCTCTCGTCCGTGCCGGTGGATCGCCAGCAGCGCGAGCCCGACCGCGAGGAGGCCGGCGGCGAGTTGGCGGGCCTCAGGAGGCAACACCAGCGCGAGAATCGCCGAGCGGGAGCTCCCGTCGGAGAACCCCTCCTGGGTCAGGTAGCCGGGCAGGAAGCCGACCACCAAGGTGCCGGCGGCAAGCACGTGCGGCAGGTAGGACCCGGCGAAGGTGGCGACGGCGACCAGCGGCGTACGGAGGTCGCGACGGCGGATCGCGACGAAGGCGGGGAGGAGCAGCAGGGGAAGGAGTTTGACCGAGGCGGCGGCTCCGAGGAGGACGCCGGCCCAGACCGGTCGGCGGCGCGCGGCGAGGACCACGGTGGCGACGATCAGGAGTGCCGCGAGCACGTCGACGTGGGCTGCGTTGCCAGCCTCCAGCGCCACGATCGGTGACCAACCCCACAGCAAGGCCCACCGTGGATCGCGGCCTTGGCGGCGGAGTTCGACCGCAAGCAAGCCGGTCAACGCCACAGCGAGTGCAGCGCCGGCTACCTGGAGTCCGAAAGTCCCCGCCGACCAGGGTGTGAAGAAGGCGACCACGGTGAAATAGGCCTCGGCCACCGGCGGATAGATGGTCGGCACGCGCGGCCGGTTGATCAGCGTCCGCGGGTCGTCCGCGCTCAGCGCCGCGATGGCGGCTGGATCGTGAGGCACCCGCGGCGGCCCGACAACTCTCGAGCGATCCTCCTCCGACAGACCTGGGAAGAGCAGCGGATCCCGCAAGCGAGCAAGCGCATCATCGAGCGGCACATGCGAGTACGGCGAACTCCCGGACAACTGCACCCGCCCGTCCCACACATACCGATAGGCATCCGTACTGGTGATCGGCGCACTGACCAGCCCTGGCAACTGACACAGCACCGCACACCCGACCACCGTCCACCCAGCCCGAGACCCCGCCGGCCGCCGCACCACCAACCAGCCGAGACCCGCCACCACCAGACAGGCGCCCAGCAAGGTCAGGTTCGGCCACCAATGAGCCGCCTCCGCCACGATGACCCCGCCACAGGCCGCGGCAGCAATCGCCCCGCCAACCACCACCGGGAGCCCTCGGCCGAACATCACGCCCGGGCCAGGCGGGCAGGAGTGGCGATCCGGCGGAAGGTCAGGAAGGCTCGGCTGTCGGCCCGCCATTCCTCGGTGGCGACGAGGTCCGTGCCGAGGGCATGACGGAGAACGGCGCGCGCACCCACCCTTGCCCAGGGCAATGGCTTGGAGCGGCGGCCGCCGTCGCTGTGCAGGACGATCGGCGCGGCGTCGTCCAGGTTGTCGTCGGGGTCTACCTCGACGAGGACCAGGCCGTCCGGGCGGACCAGTTCGGCGCAGCGCCGGAGCAGGACGTCGGGCGCACCGCCGATGCCGATGTTGCCGTCCATCAGGAGCACGCTGCCCCACCGCCCCTCGCCCGGCAACGGCTCCTGGACCGGCCGACGCAGGGCCGGCACACCGCGCTCGGTGGTCTGCAGGACCGCCTGCGCGGAGATGTCCACGCCCAGCGCCGGAATGCCGCGCTCCGCCAGTGCCGTCACGATCCGCCCCGGCCCACAACCGATGTCGAGCACCGGGCCCTCACAGCGGCTCAGCGCCAACCGGTCCACCGCGTCCGCCGGCGCCCGCCAGCGATCCATCTCGGCCAGCGACGGCACGACTCGCCCATCGGTGCCCGTGGCAACCACCCGCGCACCCTTCAGCGCCTTCTCGAACAGCAGTCCCGGATGCGCCGAATGCTGCAACCTCCGGTGCAATCGAGACACCCGCAGCGCCGGGAACTGCTGCGCCAGTGCCGCTGCATCCGCCGGGGTATCCATGTCCCGCAGGGTCGGCAACAGCAGCACCCGATAGCCGAGCAACCGCAGCCGCGCCAACTGATCCACCCCGGTGTGGTCCGTCGACATCGGTACGCCGATGAGCGCCCGCCGGTCCGGCTCACGCAACCCCAGACACCAATACCCGCCATCCTCGGTCAACCCCAGTACTGCGTCATGCCCGGACCAGTCCACCCCCAGCAGGTCACTCGTCAGCTGTGGAGTATCCATGCCCACGAGCAACATCGGAGTACCGGAGTAGGCGTCCTCGAAGGCGGCCGCGAGCCTTTCGTCGAGGCCGTCGCCGCGCTGGGGAACGACGTCGAATCCAGGTGGCAGCCAGGACCCGGGCTCACCTTCCAACGCGAGGACGTACCGGCCTACCGGGGTGGAGCGGACGGCGGCGAGGGTGTCGGTCAGCGAAGCGCGGGCAAGCGCGGCGGCCTCGGCGGGGGTGAACTCGGTCTGCAGCCGCGTCTTGACCAGCCCCGGCACGGGCTCCTTGGCGATGACGATCAGAGTCTCGGCAGTCGTCATGCGGAGAGCACCTTCGTCATGTCCTTGACGGCACGAGCAGCGCCGAGCGGAGTACCGGTCACCTTCGAGCGCCCCGAGCGCGGCAGGTAGTCGACGTCGACCTCGGCGATCCGCCAGCCGGCGTCGGCGGCCTTCACCACGGTCTCCAACGGATAACCCGATCGCCGGTCGGCCAAGGCCAACTCCAGCAGGGCCTCGCGTCGTGCGGCACGCATCGGCCCGAGATCGTGCAGCCGAACGCCGGTACGCCGACGGATCCGGCGCGAGAGTTCCAAATTGGCCAGGCGCAGGTGCCACGGCCAGGCCTCCCGCGAGATCGGGCGTCGTCGGCCGAGCATCAGGTCGAACTCGTCCGCCAGCACGGGGGCGGTGACTCGCACGAGCTGTCGCGGATCCAGCGACGCGTCCGCGTCGAGGAAGGCGACCACCGGCGCCGTCGAGGCTTCCAGCCCGGCATGGCAGGCGGCGCCGTACCCGCGAACCTCGCAAGGAACCACCAGGGCGCCAAGGCGGGCAGCGAGCTCGGCGGAGCCGTCGGTCGAGCCGTTGTCCACGACAACGGCCCGCACTCCGACGGGCAACCGGCCGAGCACCCACGGCAGCGCCCCGGCCTCGTTGAGGCACGGGAGGACGAGATCGACGTCGGCAGGAGGCACCCTTCGACCGTAGGGAGATTCCCGTGCCGAGCGGGACCGAACGCGGATACGGCTCGCTTACGTCCCACCCCGGACCGCAGCGGAAGGCGGTCCGGGGTCACCGGAAGATCTACGCTCGACCCGTGGCTACTCGTGTGCTCGTGGTGGACGACGACCCGACCGTGTCGAACGTCGTCTCGGCGTACCTGACCAAGGCCGGGTACGACGCCCGGGTGGTCGCCGACGGTGCGACGGCGGTCGAGGTGTGGCAGCAGTGGAAGCCCTCGGTCGTGGTGCTGGACGTGATGCTGCCCGGCCTGTCGGGCCTGGAGGTACTGCGCCGGATGCGCGCGGCCGACGATGGGGCCGCGGTGATCATGCTGTCGGCCCGCGGCGAGGAGGAGGACCGGCTGGTCGGGCTCGAGTTCGGCGCGGACGACTATGTGGTGAAGCCGTTCAGCCCGCGCGAGCTCACCCTGCGAGTGCAGGCGATGCTCCGGCGCGAGGAGCGGCTGGCCGGGCTGGACCTCACCCCGACCAAGCTCACCGCGGGCCCGGTCACCGTTGACACCGCCGCCCACACGGCCTTCCTGGACGGCGCCGAGCTGTCGCTCACGCATCGCGAGTTCGACCTGCTCGCCTTCTTCGTCGCGCATCCGGGCAAGGCCTACACGAAGGCCGAACTGCTCCGCCGGGTCTGGGGCTGGGACTTCGGGGACTCCTCGACGGTGACCGTGCACGTCCGCCGGTTGCGGGAGAAGATCGAGGTCGATCCCTCCGATCCACAGCTGGTGCTCACCGTGCCGCGGACCGGCTACCGCTTCGCAGGTGAGGCCGGATGAACCGCGACCAGGTCACGATCCTCGGCCTGACGGCTGTCTGGACTCTCGTGGTCGCCGCGATCGGGGTGGCCGTCCTGTGGCGGTTCCGCCGGCGCTCGCTGCGGACCACGATGATCGTGGCGAGCCTGGTGCCGATGCTCGCAGCCCTGGCCGCCGTGACCCAGAGCGTCCGGGCGATGTTCATCTCCGCGCACGACTCGCTAGTCGTGCTGTGGACTCTGGCGTTCTCGGGCCTGCTCGGCCTGGCGATCTCGGTCCTGCTCGGTCAGTGGATCACCACCAGCTCCCGCGACGTCGGACGCCGCCTGCGCCACCTCGGTACGTCGTACGAGCCGGTGGCGGGTGGCACCAGCGGCAACGTTCCCGCGGAGCTGGCCGCGATCACTGACGAGCTGGAGATGACGCGGAAGCGGCTGGCCGCGTCCCACGACCGCGAGCGTGCACTCGAAGCCAGCCGGCGCGAGCTGGTCGCCTTCATGTCCCACGACCTCCGTACGCCGCTCGCCGGTCTGCGGGCGGTCTCGGAGGGCCTGGAGGACGGGGTGATCGACGACGTGCCCGGGGCGCTGCGGCAGATGCGGACGACAGTGGATCGGATGACCGGGCTCGTGGACGACCTGTTCGAGCTGTCGCGGCTGTCGGCGGCTCCGCCTCCGCGGCGGCGGACAGCCGTCAGCCTGCGGGAGCTCGCCGAGGACGTGGCGGGGGAGACGTGCGAGCACGCCCGGTCCGAAGGAGTCTCGTTGAAGGTGTCGACGCCATCGGACGACGACAGGCTCGCGGTGCACGGTGACGCGGACGAACTGACCCGCGCGGTGACGAACCTGGTCGGCAACGCGATCCGTCATACCGAGCCCGGCGGAACGGTGAAGCTGACGGTGGACCGCGACACCGACGGACGCGTCCGCCTGGCCGTGACCGATGGCTGCGGCGGGATCCCGGACGACGACCTGGAACGCGTCTTCGACATCGGCTGGCGCGGCGACGAGCAACGCACCCCCACCAGCGGTTCCTCCTCCAACAGCAGCGGCGGCGGCCTCGGTCTCGCGATCGCCCGCGGCGTCGTCGAGTCCCACGAAGGCACCATCGGCGTCACCAACATCGACGGCGGCTGCGCCTTCGAGATCGACCTCCCACCTGTCCCGACCGGCTCCAGCTCTTGAGTTCTTCTAGTGCCTGAGGAGGTCGGCGATTCCGGTGGTGAGGTCGTAGCCGGGTTTCCAGCCGAGGTGTGCGCGGAGGCGGTCGGAGGAGGCGGTGATGTGGCGGACGTCGCCTAGCCGGTAGTCGCCGGTGATGACCGGGTCCAGGCCACCGTAGGCGCGGGAGAGTTCGCCGGCGAGGTCGCCGATGGTGCGGACGGTCCCGCTGCCCACGTTGTACGCCGCGAACTGCGGGTGGTCGGCGACGGCCGCGGTGGAGACCGCCGCGGCGACGTCGCTCACGTGGACGAAGTCGCGCCGCTGCAGCCCGTCCTCGAACACAGTCGGCGCCTCACCGCGTGCCAGCGCCGACCGGAAGATCGCCGCCACTCCCGCGTACGGCGTATTGCGGGGCATGCCTGGTCCGTAGACGTTGTGGAAGCGCATCGCCGCCACCCGGCCGCCGGCCTCCCTGGCCCAGGCGGCGGCCAGGTGTTCGCCGTTCAGCTTGCTGGCGGCGTAGGTGTTGCGCGGATCGGTAGGGGCGTCCTCGGTGACCAGCCCCGGGCGCAATGGCTCGCCACAGATCGGGCAGGGTGGCTCGAACTGTCCGGCGTCGAGGTCCTCGATCCGGCGCGGGCCGGGCGCGACCTCACCATGCCGGTCGCACTCGTAGTGGCCTTCGCCGTAGACCACCATCGAGCTTGCGTAGACCAGCCGTCGCACTTTCCGTCGGCCCAGCCGGCGAAGCAGGACGGCGGTGCCGAGGCTGTTGCTGCTGACGTAGTCGTCCATGTCGTCGAGGTCGACGCCCAGCCCGACCTTGGCGGCCAGGTGGACGACCGCGTCGACGCCGACCAACGCCCGATCGACCGCCTCACCGTCGCGGATGTCGGCGACGATCAGGTTGTCGACGGCCGGCTTCGTCTGATGGACATCTGGTCTCAGGGAGTCGAGAACCCTGACCTCGTGACCATCTGCGAGCAACTGGGCGTGCACGTGCCGCCCTATGAAACCGGCTCCACCGGTGAGCAGGATCCTCACCAGCGGCCCTCTCCGGCGGTGCCGTCCAACGCATGCCGGCAGCTGCAGTCGGCGTCCGGTTTCGGGAGCTGGCCGATCACCTCGGTCAACAGACCTTTCAGACGGTCGATGCTGCGGCCGAAGACTGCGAACACCTCTGCCTGAGTGACACCTTCACCCGCCTCGACCCCGGCGTCGTGATCGGTGACGACAGCGACGGCGGTGTAGCAGAGCGCGAGTTCGCGGGCAATTGAGGCTTCCGGCGCGCCGGTCATACCGACGATCGACCAGCCCTGGGCCGCATGCCACCGGGACTCTGCTCTGGTGGAGAACCGCGGCCCGTTGATCACCACCATGGTTCCCCCGTCGACCACCTGGCCATCATGCTCGTCGTGGAAGCTGTTGCCTGCGGCAAGGACGGTCGCGCGGCCGGCGGCGCAGTACGGGTCGGCGGAGGAGACGTGGACGACCGGCGCTCCGTCGTACACGGTGTGCTCGCGGCCCCAGGTGCGGTCGACGAACTGGTCAGGGACGACGAACGTGCCAGGAGTCAGCTCGGATGTGAGCGACCCGACCGCGCAAGGGCCGAGCACCTGGCGCACACCGAGGTGACGCAGTGCCCACAGGTTGGCGCGGTAGTTGACCCGGTGCGGCGGGAAGCGGTGGTCGGCGCCGTGACGCGGGATGAAGGCGACCTCGCGTCCGCTCACCTCGCCGACCACGGGTGGTTCGCTCGGTGGCCCGAACGGAGTCTCTACCTCGACCACGCGGGCATCGGAGAGGAAGGAGTAGAAGCCGGATCCACCGATCACGCCGATTTCAGCCATGTACTCGACCCTAGAAGCGCGGCCGCCCCCGACTACCCGATCTGCCCGGACCGTCAGCGCTCCGTAATCGGTGGTCGAATGGCTCCGTGACGCTTCCGTTGGTGCTGGCCGTCGTGGCCGTGCTGGTGCTCCTGCTCGGCGCCTACTGCAGCTGGACCGCCGGTCGGCTGGACCGCCTCCACCACCGCGTCGCGACCGCCCGGGCGTCCCTCGAGACGGAGCTGGCCCGCCGCTCGGCGCTGGTGGCCGAGCTCGCGAGCAGCGGCGTACTGGACCCCGCGTCGTCTTTGCTGCTGCTGGACGCGGCTCATCGGGCCCGTACGGCGACCCCGGACGAGCGGGAGAAGCGCGAGTCGGCCCTGACCCGCGCGATCGGTGCCACCTCGACCGATGTGGAACCGTGGGCGGGGGAGCTGGGGCTCGCGGTACGGCGGGTGCAGTTGGCCCGGCGGTTCCACAACGACATCGTGGTGTCGACGCGGGAGTTGCGGCGGCGGCGTCTGGTCACCTGGTTCCGGTTGGCCGGGCACGCGCCGATGCCGGGCACGATCGAACTGGAGGACGGCAGCTGATGACCGTGACGGATGAGGCGACCTTCGCCGCCGAGGTCGAGAAGTACCGGCACGAGCTGCGCGTGCACTGCTACCGGATGCTCGGCTCGTACGACGACGCCGAGGACCTGGTGCAGGAGACCTTCCTGCGGGCCTGGCGCAAGCGCGAGGACTTCGAGGGCAGGTCCAGCTTCCGGGCCTGGCTGTACCGGATCGCGACCAACGCCTGCATCGATGACGTCCGCCGGCCGCAGCGGGTGTTGCCGCACCAACTGGAGCCCGCGTCGTTCCCCACGGAGGCGATTCCGGCGCGGGACGACGTGCCGTGGCTGCAGCCGTTCCCGGACGTGCTGCTCGACCGTGCCGAGGAGCCCGACGCCCAGGTGGTCCGCCGCGAGACGATCGAGCTCGCCTTCCTCATCGCGATCCAGCACCTGCCCGCCCGGCAACGCGCCGTGCTGATCTTCCGCGACGTACTCGGCTGGTCCGCCAAGGAGACCGCCGCGGTGATGGACCTGACCGTCGCCTCGGTCAACAGCGCCTTGCAACGAGCCCGGCCGGTACTGCGGGAGCACCTGCCGCCACGGCGTACCGAGTGGACTCCTTCGGGTGATCCGACCGCGGCCGAGCAGGAGTTGCTCGCGAAGTACATGGAGGCGTTCGAGCGGGCCGATGCCGCCGGACTGGCCGCGTTGATGCACGAGGACGTGCGGATCACCATGCCGCCGTACCCGTTCTGGTTCTCCGGCCGGGATGCCGCCGAGGAGATCCTCGGGGCGAACCTGCACCCCGACGGCGCGGCGTACCGGGGGGAGTGGCAGTTCCTGGTCGCGGGCGTCAACCGGCAGCCCGCGCTGGCCGGCTACCTCAGGGTGCCGGGCGACACGATCTACCGCCCGTTCGGCTTCGACGTCTTCCGGATCGAGGACGGCCTGGTCGCCGAGATGGTCGCCTTCGAGATCACCGACTTCCCGCTCTACGGACTGCCGGATCACTTGGCGTCGGCGTAGCACTCCACGATCGCGGTGGTGAACGGGAACCGGGTCGGGGTCTCGCCGAAGGTGATCCGGCCGGCCAGGTCGCCGGCGGTCTGGATCGCGGCGGCGACCTCGTCGGCCTCCTCGGCCGGGCAGTGCACGATCACCTCGTCGTGCTGGAAGAACACGAGCTCGGCCTTCAGGTCCGTGATCGACTGACGCAGCGCGGCCATCATCAGCAGAGCCCAGTCGGCGGCGCTGCCCTGGACGACGAAGTTCCTGGTGAAGCGACCTCGGGCCCGGGCATGCCGCGCGTCGGTCTTCGGCTCCTCGGACGGGCCTTCCAGCATCGCGGCGTCGATCGGCGAGCCCGACGGCGGACAGGTCCGGCCGAGCCAGGTGCGAACCAGCCGGCCTTCCTCGCCGGCCCTCGCCGCATCGTCCACATACGCGACTGCCTTGGGGAACCGCTTCCGCAGCGCCGCCAGATTCTTCAGCCCGTCACCTGACGTCTGCCCGTAGACAGCACCCAGTACTGCGAGTTTGGCCATCGCGCGATCGCCGGAGAACGCCTTGTCCGAGACGGCCTTGTAGAGGTCACCCGCGTCGCCCGCGACCTCCATCAGTCCGGGATCACGCGAGATCGCGGCGAGCACCCTGGGCTCCAGTTGCGAGGCGTCGGCAACCACCAGGCGCCAGCCCGGATCGGCGACCACGGCGCGGCGGATCACCTTCGGGATCTGCAGGCCGCCGCCACCGTTCGTCACCCAACGCCCGGACACCGTGCCGCCGGGGATGAAGCCGGGGCGGAAGCGGCCATCGTGGACCCAGTCGTTCAGCCACGTCCAGCCGTTCGCCGTGTAGATCCGGTAGAGCGTCTTGTACTCGAGCAGGGGCGCCACTGCCGGGTGGTCGATGTGCTCGAGCTCCCACTTCCTGGTCGAGCTGACCTGATGTCCTGCCTGTTTGAAGGCCTTGAGGACATCCGCCGGCAGGTCCGGCCGCACGCGTCGACCGAACGCCTCCGACACCTGATCGGCCAGCTCGGTCAGCCGTCTCGGCTCCCCGGAACCCGCGAAGCGCTCGCCGAGCAACTCGGTCAGCAGCGCGCGATGTGTCTCCGCACTCCACGGCAGCCCGGCGCGGTCCATCTCGGCGGCGACCAGCATCCCGGAGGATTCCGATGCCGTGAGCAACCGCATGCGCTCCGGGTACTCCGCTTCCTGGTGTCTTCGCAGTTGGTCGGCATAGACCCGCAGCAGCGCCTCGAAGGAGATCGGCTCGTCCTGGATCTCGAACAACGACGACTGCTCGCCCGGATTCGCCGCGCGCAGGGGCGGATCCGCCGGCACCGGCTTGTTCGTCAGCCGGGCCCAGGCGGCCGCGGCCGACCGTGGCTCACCGAGCCGCCCCTCATGCCCGAGGAGCAGCACCTCGGCGCACTCGAGGTCGTAGCACCGCTCCACCCGTACGCCGGACGCGAGCAGGCGCGGGTAGATCTCCGGGGTCCACCGCCACACCCAGCGGGTGACGTGCGGGCGCGATCCCACCGCGGCGGCGAGATCAGGCTCGCGGAGGATCTCGCCGGCCGGCTGACCGTCGGGGTGCAGGGCGACGAGCAGCGCCCCACCACCCTCCGCCGGCGCGATCGCCCACCGCTCGTCCATAGCTGAATCCTCACACTCGCCGCCGACATTCCCACCCCCACGGCCCACGCCACCCCCACGGCCCACGCCACCCACCACCGCGCGGATCAGCAGCCTTCGCCCTTCGGGCGGGCAGCGGCCGGCTCCCACTCCCTGGATGGGCTTCGCCCCTCGAATGGGGGTCTGCTCACTGCTCTGCCAGTGGGGGAACCCCTCGTGGAGGGGGGCACCCCTCGTGGGAAGGGGGAGTACCCCGGTGGGGACCTGAGCGCAAGCGGGCGCACCCGGCGGGGGAGCAACCGGTCGGGCAGTTGGGCGCGAGCGGAGCATCCAGTAGGGGGACCCTCGCGCGAGGGGCGAGCATCCGGTGGGGGTGTGGCGGGCGAAGAGGAGCGCGTGGTCGGGGCGTGAGGCCAATGGTGGGAGACTGGACTTATGTGGCGGGGGAGTGACCTGGATCCGGCGGACGGGACGAAGACCGAGCAGGTCGAGGCGCTGGTGCTGCGCCGGATCGAGCGCGGGGACCTCTCGATCGGTTCGAGACTGCCGTCCGAACGGGTCCTCTCCGAGCGACTCGGCCTCAGCCGCGTGACCGTAGTACGGGCGCTGGATCAGCTGCGTGCGGACGGGGTGCTCGAGACCAAGCGGGGCTCGGGGACTCATGTGCGGCCGCTCGACCGGTTGCTGGACCCGGTGGCACCTGCTTCGACCGTCACTGCGGGGGATCAGGATGTCCTGGACCTACGGTTCGCCACGACTGCGGCTCCTCACGATGTGGCCGAGGTTGCTGCGCAGATCGTGGCCGAGGGCCTGCCCCACGCGATGGGCGGCGACGGCCCGCCCTCAGGCGGCTCCCTGGAACTCCGTACTGCGCTCGCGGAGCGCCTCACGCTGGAGGGCGTCCCAACGGAGCCGGGCCAGCTGACTCTCACAGTGGGAGCCGCTGCCGGGCTCAACGCGGCACTGGCTGGGCTGGACCTAGGACCGGGTGTGGCGATCACCGAGTCTCCGACGTACCCGGCGGCCTTCGACCTGCTGCGGAAGCACCGGCTGGACGTGGTGGGCTGGCCCGCGGGCGTCTGGGATACGGACCAGCTCGCGCACCTCTGCCGACGCCACAAGCCGAAGGTGATCTACCTGCAGGCGGACAACCACAATCCGACCGGGTTGAGCCTGCCCGCGGACCGGCGTACGGCTGTGGTGGAGATCGCCAGGCGGTATGACGCTGCACTGATCAGTGACGAGACCATGCGGCCGTTATGGCTCGCCGGCGGGGAGCAGGCGGACCCGCTGAGTCGATATCCGCGGACGGTCAGCGTGGGATCGCTGAGCAAGACCGTGTGGGGTGGACTGCGCGTCGGCTGGGTCCGGACCGGGCGGCAGCTCCGCAGACGGATCAACACCGCGGCGCAGCTGAGTGTCACCTCGCCGAGCGCACTGGACGACTTGCTGGCGCAAGCGATCGTGGGCCGGCTCGATCGGGTGATCTCCCGGCGGAAGACCCGGCTGCGGGCGAACCTGGCCGCTCTGGAAACCGGGCTGAGAACTTTGGACGGTGTGGCCTGGCCCACGCCGACCGGTGGCATGACGTTGTGGCTGGAGCTGACCGCAGTACGTTCTCGGCGGGTGCTGGAGGCGGCTCGGGAGCAGGGGCTGCTGCTGGGGGCCGGCGACCTGTTCACGCCGGACGGCACGGACAGGCGGCACATCAGGATCCCGTTCACCGCGCCACCGGCGACGCTGCGGTTGGTCGTCGCCCGCCTCGAGGTAGCCCTGGAGCGGGCCGGCTGACCATCAGTCCAGTGGATTCGAGGTGGACTGAGGGATGCGCCGGAAAGCGTCCTACGCTGGAGGCGTGTCAAGCCGCGACCAGGAGGATGTAGTGACCGAGACCCAGAACAGCCCGCAGACCGGTACCGCGAAGGTCAAGCGGGGGATGGCCGAGATGCTCAAGGGCGGCGTGATCATGGACGTCGTCACCGCCGAGCAGGCCAAGATCGCCGAGGACGCCGGAGCCGTCGCGGTGATGGCGCTGGAGCGGGTCCCCGCCGACATCCGCGCCCAGGGCGGCGTCTCCCGGATGAGCGACCCGGACATGATCGACAGCATCATCAGCGCCGTCTCGATCCCGGTGATGGCCAAGGCCCGGATCGGCCACTTCGTCGAGGCGCAGGTGCTGCAGAGCCTCGGCGTCGACTACATCGACGAGTCCGAGGTGCTCACCCCGGCCGACTACGCGAACCACATCGACAAGTGGAAGTTCACCGTCCCCTTCGTCTGTGGCGCGACCAACCTGGGCGAGGCGCTGCGCCGGATCACCGAGGGCGCGGCGATGATCCGCTCGAAGGGCGAGGCCGGCACCGGTGACGTGTCCAACGCGACCACCCACATGCGCCAGATCCGCCAGGAGCTCCGCAAGCTGCAGAACCTGCCCGAGGACGAGCTGTACGTCGCGGCCAAGGAGCTGCAGGCGCCGTACGAGCTGGTCAAGGAGGTCGCCGCGGCCGGCAAGCTCCCGGTGGTGCTGTTCACCGCCGGCGGCATCGCCACCCCGGCCGACGCCGCGATGATGATGCAGCTCGGCGCCGAGGGCGTCTTCGTCGGCTCCGGCATCTTCAAGTCCGGCAACCCGGCCCAGCGCGCCGAGGCGATCGTCAAGGCGACCACCTTCTTCGACGACCCGGACGTGCTGGCCAAGGTGTCCCGCGGTCTCGGCGAGGCCATGGTCGGCATCAACGTCGACGAGATCCCGCAGCCGCACCGGCTCGCCGAGCGCGGCTGGTGACGACTCCCGTCAGTGACCGGACGGCCAGGGAGCTGCGGGGACTAGCCCGCGTCCTGGTCCGTTCGGGGTACGCCGACCGCGCCGCGGTCAGCGCCGCACTGACCGAGGCCGTCCAGGAGGACGCCCCCTCGGCCGACCCCGCAGTACTGGTGCCGGAACTCGTCTCCGGCGCCGAGGCGGAGCTGGCCGAGGACGCGGCCACCTGGCCGGCCGAGACCGACCCGGACCGGCTGGACGCAGTACTGGCCGAGCTGGAATCGCTCGGGCTCGTGGTGGTGCGCTACTGCGCCGACCACCACGAGGCCCGCAAGGCGCTCGAGGCGAGCATCGAGCCGAAGGGCTTGGTGTTCTTCACCGACACCGACGTCTGGCATGCCGTCGACTTCGGCATGCTCGAGCTGAAGGTGTGGCATCCCGACACGGCCAACGTGGTGCCGGGGGAGCCGTTGCTGGCGGACGTGCTCACCCTGCTGCGCGAGCGTGGTCTGCCGGCCGTCTTCGACGAGGGCCGGATCGAAGTCACCGTGAACTGGCAACGGAGGGTTCAGCTTTGACCGTCATCGGTGTGTTCGCCCTGCAGGGCAACGTCCGCGAGCACCTGGCGATGCTGGCCAAGGTCGGCGTCGAGGGCCGGCCGGTACGCCGCCCGTCGGAGCTGGCGGAGGTCGACGGCCTGGTGCTGCCGGGCGGCGAGTCCACCACGATGGACAAGCTGGCCCGGTCGTTCGAGCTGTTCGAGCCGCTGCAGAAGCGGATCGCGGACGGGATGCCGGTGTTCGGCACCTGCGCCGGGATGATCATGCTGGCGAACGAGATCACCGGCGGGATCGAGGGCCAGGAGACACTCGGCGGGCTCGACGTGACGGTCCGCCGGAACGCCTTCGGCCGCCAGGTGGACTCCTTCGAGGCGGACCTGACCTTCGCCGCGTTCGACACGCCGTACCACGCGGTGTTCATCCGGGCACCGTGGGTCGAACGGGTCGGCCGGGAGGTCGAGGTGCTGTCGACCGTGAGCTCTGGCCCCGCCAAAGGTAGGATCGTCGCGGTTCGCCACGATCGGCTGCTGGCCACGTCGTTCCACCCGGAGATGACGGGTGACGCCCGGCTGCACGGATACTTCGCCGATCTGGTGCGCGACCTCTAAGTCAGCAGCAGGCGGTAGAAGGGTTGGGTTCGCGATGTCAGGCCACTCCAAATGGGCCACCACCAAGCACAAGAAAGCGGTCATCGACTCGAGGCGCGCCAAGCTCTTCGCGAAGCTGATCAAGAACATCGAGGTGGCCGCCCGCACCGGCGGCGGCGATCTCGCGGGCAACCCGACCCTGTACGACGCGGTCCAGAAGGCGAAGAAGTCCTCGGTCCCGAACGACAACATCGACCGCGCGGTCAAGCGCGGCTCCGGTGCGGAGGCGGGTGGCGCGGACTGGCAGTCGATCACGTACGAGGGCTACGGCCCGAACGGCGTCGCCATGCTGGTCGAGTGCCTGACCGACAACCGGAACCGGGCCGCGGCCGACGTCCGGACCGCTATGACCCGCAACGGCGGTTCTCTGGCGGATCCGAACAGCGTCGCCTACCTGTTCAACCGCAAGGGCGTCATCGTGCTCGCCAAGGAGCAGGACGGCAAGACCCTGACCGAGGACGACGTGATGGAGGCCGTGCTCGAGGCCGGCGCCGACGAGGTGAACGACCTGGGCGAGTCCTTCGAGGTGATCAGCGAGGCGAGCGACCTGGTCAAGGTCCGCACCGCGCTGCAGGACGCCGGGATCGACTACGAGTCGGCCGACGCGTCGTTCGTGCCGTCGATGACGGTCGAGCTGGACGCCGAGGGCGCGGGCAAGATCTTCCGGCTGATCGACGCGCTCGAGGACAGCGACGACGTGCAGAACGTCTACGCCAACTACGACGTCTCCGACGAGGTGATGGAACAGGTCGGCTGACCTGCCCGCCTTCGACGCCCGTGGAACCGACCGGTTCTTCGGGCGTCGGTCTTTTCCGGGCAGGTTGGTAGGCGACAACTGCTGTTACCTATGGGTAACATCTTCCGTATGGCGACTCAGGTGCTGGCGATGTGGGAGAAGTTCCGGGGCGTGCCCGGCGGTCAGCGGGCGTTCTCGCTCGCGTTCACCTGGAAGGCGCCGTACTTCCGGTCGATCCGGCCGCGCTTCGTCCAGGTGAGCCCGAACTACGCGTCGCTGGTGCTGCCGAAGCGCCGCGCGGTGCAGAACCACATCGGCACCGTGCACGCGATCGCCGTCTGCAACGGCCTGGAGGCTGCCATGGGCGCTCTGGCCGAGGCGACCGTGCCGAATGGGAAGCGCTGGCTCCCCAAAGACATGGAGGTCGCCTACTTGGCGAAGGCCACGTCCGACCTCACCTGCTCGGCCGAGACCGACCCGGACGCGTGGGCCGCCGGCCCCGACGTACCGGTCCGGGTCAAGGCGACCCGCGACGACGGCACGGTGGTTGTCGAGGGCACCATCAACCTCTGGGTGACCGATAAGAAGTAGCCGTTGTCCGCAGGGGGTATCTGTGTCGCCGGGCCCCGGGGCTTCGTCGTAGGGTCGGGGCGTGACTGATGCTTTGCGACTGGTCGACATCACTGCGGCACACCTCGACGACGTGATCCGCGTCCGGTCCAGGTCGTTCGGGCCGCTGGGGGTGTCGAACCGGGAAGAGTGGATCAAGGACGCGCAGGAGTTCATCGACGGCAACCGGTACGTCGGGGTCGCCGACGGGAACGAAGTGGTTGCCGCGGGCCGGATCTGGGACTTCCGGCAGTGGTGGGGCGGTCGGCAGGTCCCGATGGCCGGCATCGCCAGCGTGGTCGTCTCCCCGGAGTACCGCGGTCGTGGTGTCGGCAGCATGCTGATGCGCGGGGTGCTCGCCCGGAGCGTCGAGCAGGGCTTCCCGCTCACCGCGCTCTACCCGGCGACGACCGTGATCTACCGGCACCTGGGTTACGAGTTCAGCGGCGGTCGCTACCGGTTCTCCTTCCCCGCTGCGGATCTGCGGTCGCTCGGTGGCAAGGACGTGGGCATCCGGCGGGCCGGTCCCGCCGATGCCGGGCGGTTCTTGGAGTTGGTGGCCGAGTCGCACGCGGCGGGCCGGGTCAACGGGCCGCTGGTGTGGGCCGAGTCCAAGGTGGCCGAATGGCTCGAGGACGAGGACAACTTCGGCTACCTCGCCGACGACGGGTTCGTCGTCTACAACTGGCATGACTCGGACCTGCGCATCGACGAGATCGTGGCGGGCTCCGAAGCGACCGCCCGCGCCCTGTGGGCCACCGTCGGTTCCGGCTCGTCGATCGCGACCAACGTCCAGGCCTACATCGCTCCGAACGACCCCGTGCACCTCCTCGTCAACCACGAGGCTGACAAGCACGCCCAACTCCAGCGGTGGATGCTCCGGGTGCTCGACGCTCCGGCGGCCATCGCGGCCCGCGGTTTCGCACCCGGTGCGACGGTGGAGGTCGACCTGGAGCTCGAGGACCTGGAGGTCGGCGGAAACACCGGCCGCTGGCATCTGTCCGTCGCCGACGGCTCGGGTTCGCTGGCGCCGTCCACTGGCGCCGGCGACGCCCTGCGCCTCGGCTCCCGCGGCCTCGCCGCCCTGTACGCCGGTACGCCGCTCGCTGCGCTTCGCCGATCCGGCCTGGCGTCGGGTGGTTCGGCCACCGCGGACGGGCCGATCGACACGGCCTTCGGCGGCGCCACGTCGTACATGCTCGACTTCTTCTGATCACTCCGGCGGGTTCTCGCATCGCGACGGCGGGTCTTCCGATCGCCCTCGGAGGTGGCGGGAATCCGTTGTCCACAGGCCCCGGCGCGTCGATTTCGCGGCCTGTCACCGGGCGTCTAGGGTTGTCGAACAAACGTTCGGAGGTGGTGTTCATGCGAGTGCTCGGCGTTGACCCGGGATTGACCCGGTGCGGCCTCGGCATCGTCGAGGGCACGCCCGGACGGCCTCCGACGCTGATCGCCGTCGGGGTGATCCGGACACCCGCCGACCTGGACGTCGCGAAGCGGCTGGTCCTGATTGAGACGGGGATCGACGAGTGGATCGCCGAGCACCGGCCGGACGCGGTCGCGGTCGAGCGAGTGTTCGCCCAGCAGAACGTGCGGACCGTGATGGGCACCGCCCAGGCGTCCGGAGTGGCGATGGTGGTCGCCGCGCGGCGCGGACTGCCGGTGGCGCTGCACACGCCGAGTGAGGTGAAGGCGGCGGTGACAGGGTCGGGCCGCGCCGACAAGGCGCAGGTGACCACGATGGTGACCCGGATCCTCAAGCTGGCCGAGCGACCGACGCCGGCCGACGCTGCGGACGCGCTGGCCCTGGCAATCTGCCATGTCTGGCGAGGCGGCGTGACGAACCGGCTGCAGGAAGCCTCCGAGGCCCGGGCCAACCTTGAGGCGCAAGCCCAGGCCCAGTCACGCCTCCAGGTCGCGCGTCTGCGCGCCGCGGTGGCGGCCCAGGGCGGCAAGCGATGACTGTTGTTGACCAGGCGATGACTGTTGTTGGGGTAGAGCGGGTCGGAACGCTGGGAGGTTGGGGATGATCGCGTTCGTGCGCGGGCCGGTGGCCGCGATCGGGCTGGACAGCTGCGTGATCGAGGTCGGGGGAGTGGGGCTGCAGCTCTTCTGTCACCCGGGGACGCTGGCGACGCTCAGACCGGGTCAGGAGTTCAAGCTGGCCACGTCGATGGTGGTGCGAGAAGACTCGCTGACCTTGTACGGCTTCACGGACGCCGACGAGAAGGAGCTGTTCGAGCTGCTGCAGACCGCCTCGGGAGTCGGCCCCAAGCTGGCCCAGGCGGCGTTGGCGGTGCTGAGCCCTGATCAGCTTCGGCAGGCGGTGGCGCAGGAGGATCTGGTGATGCTGGTGAAGATCCCCGGTGTCGGCAAGAAGGTGGCGCAGCGACTGGTGCTGGAGCTCAAGGACAAGATCGGCCTGCCATCGAAGACTGTTGCCGGACGGCCGCTGCAGCCGACCGAAGCTTGGCGCGAGCAGGTACACGCAGGTCTGGTCGGGCTCGGCTGGTCGGCCCGCGATGCCGACGACGCGGTGATCGCGGTATCGCCGCTGGCTGCGGGCAGCGCGGAGCCCTCGGTGCCCGACCTGCTCAGGGCCGCGCTCCGCGCGCTTTCGAAGGCGTAGCGGGCGATGGAAGACAACGTCAGGCCGCTGGTGTCCGCGGACGCGATGGATATCGAGGAACGCAAGATCGAGTCCGCGCTGCGGCCGCGCACCCTGGCCGAGTTCGGTGGGCAGCGCCGTGTCAGTGAGCAGCTGGAGCTGGTTCTGCACGCTGCCCGCGGCCGCAATCGCGCGCCCGACCACGTGCTGTTGTCCGGCCCACCCGGGCTTGGCAAGACCACGCTGGCCATGATCATCGCAAGTGAGCTCTCGGCGCCGCTGCGGATCACGAGTGGTCCGGCGATCCAGCATGCCGGTGATCTGGCGGCGATCCTGTCCGGGCTGAATGAGGGCGAAGTCCTGTTCCTCGACGAGATCCACCGGATGTCGCGGCCGGCCGAGGAACTGCTCTACATGGCGATGGAGGACTTCCGGGTCGACGTGATCGTCGGCAAGGGACCCGGGGCCACCGCGATCCCGCTGGAGATCCCGCCGTTCACGCTGGTCGGGGCGACCACCCGGGCGGGCCTGCTGCCTGGGCCGCTGCGGGACCGGTTCGGGTTCACCGGTCACCTGGAGTTCTACGACGCCTCCGAGCTGGAGAAGATCGTCAACCGCTCGGCCGATCTGCTCGAGGTCGACATCACCGCGGAGGGCGGTGCGGAGATCGCCTCCCGGTCGCGGGGGACACCCCGGATCGCGAACCGGTTGCTCCGCCGCGTGCGCGACTACGCGGAGGTGCGGGCCGACGGCATCGTCACCCTCGCGCTGGCCAAGGCTGCCCTCGAGCTCTACGAGGTCGACAGGATGGGCCTGGACCGGCTGGACCGCTCGGTTCTGGACGCTCTCTGCCGCCGCTTCGGCGGCGGACCCGTCGGCCTGTCGACGTTGGCAGTTGCCGTAGGCGAGGAACGCGAAACGGTGGAGGAGGTTGCCGAACCATTCCTGGTCCGCTCCGGCTACTTGGCCCGCACTCCACGCGGCCGCGTAGCCACCCCAGCCGCCTGGCGCCACCTCGGCCTCTCAGTCCCGAAGGGCGCGACCTTTGCCGACACCCTCTTCGATACCGAAGACGAATAGAGCGGCAGGGCTGAGGACCCGGGGCTGGATCGACGCAGACCCGGGTGCCCCACGGGATCAGCGCGGTGCCGCTCGAGACCTCATGTGATTCCTCCCCAGTCGGATACCACCGATGTCACGGTGTAGTCGGACTGTCGCTCACGGTGATCAGATCGGGAAGGGACGTAGACTAGCGTCCAAGGCAGGTCGTCAGTGACGCAAATGTGACCGTGGGTCAAGGTGGCAGTGGTTGCCCCCGGCGTTAGACTCGCCGTTGGCCTGGCTCCAGGCCGTCTCGTCGTACCTGCATGCCGTTTCGCAAGTGCGCGGGCCCCGCTAGCTACGAAGGATTCTGAGTCCCGATGGAACTGATCGCCGCACCGATGGCCTCCTCCGGGGGATCGGGCATCACGCTCCTGCTCCCGCTGATCCTGATCGTCGGGATGATCTGGTTCATGAGCCGCACCCAGCGCAAGCAGCGCCAGCGTCAGGCCGACACGGTCGCCGCGCTGGAGCCGGGCACCAAGGTGGTCACCACCAGTGGCGTGGTCGGCATCGTCGAGGAAGTCGACGACGAGTACGTCACGCTCGAGATCTCCGAGGGCGTGCTGGTGCAGTTCGTCAAGGCGGCGGTCGGCCGGGTGGTCCCCGAAGACGACGACCACGCTGACGACCACGCCGACGAGACCGCGGACGAGACCGTCGCGGAGGCGGCCGAGGAGCCGGTCGTGGCCAAGGATTCCGTCGAGGTGCCGGACGCCGGCGGCGAGAAGGTGCAGGACAAGTCCAAGCTGCCTCCCACGCACACCGAGAACTGATCCACCCCGTCCTAATCGGCGTGCGGCGCGCGAGCGGTCCCTGTGATGCTCGCGCGTGCCCTGTAGCGCAAGGAAGAATTTGACGTGGCAACGACGACGACATCCCGCCCCGGGAGGCTCCTGATCTTCCTGGGAGTCATCCTGGTCCTGTTGTTCGGGATCATGGGCCTCACCAAGAGTTGGAGTCCCAAGCTGGGGCTGGACCTGCGTGGTGGCACCACCATCACGCTGACGGCCGAGTCGCTGGCCGGTGGCGGCCAGGTGACCGCCGAGCAGTTGTCCGAGGCGAAGAACATCATCTCGCAGCGCGTGAACGGCGCCGGTGTCGGCGAGGCCGAGATCACCACCGCCGGCGCCAACCACATCACCGTGGCGGTGCCCGGGTCCAACCAGGACGCCCTGGTGAAGCAGGTCGGCCAGACCGCGCTGCTGTACTTCCGGATCGTCTACGGCAGCCAGCCCGGCGCGCCGGCGCCGACCACGCCGCCGTCACCGACTCCCACCGGGAAGCCGTCGACCACGCCGAAGCCGAGCACCACGCCGAAGGCCAGCACGACGGTCAAGCCGTCGACCTCGGCCACGCCGAAGGGCCGGGCCTGGAGCAGCGTGCTCGCGGCCGCCGACCCGACCCCGACCCCGTCGGCCAAGCCGAGTACTCCGGCCGCCACGCCGTCGCTCCCGCCGGTGACCGGTGACCCGCTGCAGTGGCAGCCGGACGCCGCGACCCAGGCCGCGTTCGCCGCCTTCACCTGCGGGGACAAACCGTCGTCGGAGGACCCGAAGCAACCGCAGATCACCTGTGACCGCGAGGGGACGACGAAGTACCTGCTCGGCCCGGCGATCATGCAGGGCACCGACCTCGCGGACGCCAACGCAGGTATCCCGCAGGGCGGCTTCCAGTGGCAGGTCAACCTGAAGTTCACCGGCGACGGCGGTGACAAGTTCCTCAAGGCCACCACGGCGATCTCCAAGCTGCCGCAGGGCCAGAACCTGTTCGCGATCGTGCTGGACAACGAGGTCATCTCGACGCCGAGCGTCAACAACCCGATCCCCGGCGGTCAGGCCGAGATCAGCGGCAGCTTCACCGAGGCCGAGGCCCGCGACCTGGCGAACGTGCTGAAGTACGGCGCGCTGCCGGTCTCGTTCGACGTCTCCTCGGTCGAGACGATCTCTGCGCAACTCGGCGGCGACCAGCTGGCCGCGGGCATCATGGCCGGCCTCATCGGCCTCGGCCTGGTGGTCCTCTTCTCGTTCCTGTACTACCGCGGCCTCGGGCTCGTCGTCGTGCTGTCGCTGGCGGTGGCTGGACTGCTCACCTACGCGTCCGTGGTGCTGCTCGGCAAGGCGATCGGCTTCACCCTGACACTGGCCGGCATCGCGGGTCTGATCGTGGCGATCGGTATCACCGCCGACTCGTTCGTCATCTACTTCGAACGATTGCGTGACGAGGTCCGGGAGGGCCGCAGCCTGCGCTCCTCGGTGGAGACGGGCTGGGCGCGCGCCAAGCACACCATCATCGCGGCCGACTCGATCTCGCTGCTTGCCGCGGTGGTGCTGTACGTCCTGGCGGTCGGCAGCGTGAAGGGCTTCGCGTTCACGCTCGGCCTGACCACCCTGATCGACCTGCTCGTGGTCTTCATCTTCACCAAGCCGCTCGTGACGCTGCTGGCCCGCACCGACTTCTTCGGTCACGGGCACAAGCTGTCCGGGCTCGACCCCGAGCACCTGGGCGTCGAACGGCTGCCCGGCCAGATGAAACCGACGCCCCGTCCGGCCAAGCCGACGACGCGCAAGCCCGTGGGAGGCGAGGTCTGATGTCGAAGCTCGGAAACATCGGTGCCAAGTTGCACCGCGGTGAGGTCTCCTACGACTTCATCGGCCACAAGAAACTGTGGTTCACCGTCTCGCTGGTGCTGATCGCGATCTCGCTGATCGGGCTGTTCGCCCGCGGCCTGGCGCTCGGCATCGAGTTCAAGGGCGGCGTCGAGTACCAGGCGAACGTCAAGGTCACCAGCAGCACCGTCGACGACTTCACCGCCGCGGTGAAGGCGACCAACGCGAAAGACCTGGGCGACCCGGTCGTCACCACGATCGGCCAGGACAAGGTCCGGGTGCAGACCAAGCCGCTGGCCCAGGACGACATCACCAAGGTCCGGGCCGCCATCGCCAAGGAGGCCGGGGTCTCGCCCGACCAGGTGAGCAACTCCCAGATCGGCGCCTCCTGGGGTTCCCAGATCGCGAACAAGGCGATCCTGGCGCTGATCGTCTTCCTGGTGCTCGTCTTCGCGGTGATCTGGATCTACTTCCGAGAACCCAAGGCGTCGATGGCCGCGATCATCGCACTGTTGCACGACGTGCTGATCACCGTCGGCGTGTACGCGCTGATCGGCTTCGACGTCACGCCCGCCACCGTGATCGGCGTACTGACCATCCTCGGTTACTCGCTGTACGACACGGTCGTGGTGTTCGACAAGATCCGGGAGAACACCCGCGGTATCACCGGGTCGAACCGCTACACCTACAGCGACGCGACCAACCTGGCCGTGAACCAGACGATCGTCCGGTCGATCAACACCACCCTGATCGCGCTGATGCCGGTCGGGTCGATCCTCGTGGTCGGCACCGTCGTACTCGGCACCGGGCCGCTGAAGGACCTGTCGCTGGCGCTGTTCATCGGTATCGCCGTCGGTGCGTACTCGTCGATCTTCATCGCGCCGGCGCTGCTGGCCACCTTCAAGGAGCGTGAGCCGGGCATGCAGGCGCTGCGCCGCCGGGTGCTCGCCAAGCGCGCTGCGGCCGGCACGACCGCCGTTGGCAAGCCGGTGGCGGTCGCTGCCGCTGGAGGTGGCGCGACCGTGGTGACGGACAAGCCGACCGCTGCTGGAGCGAAGGCGGGTGCACCGGCCAAGCAGGACCGGCCGAAGGCGAGTTCGCCGGTGTCCTCGAGCCGCCCGGTGAAGTCGACCAGCGGCGCGGGTCGCCCGCAGCCGACGCGCAAGCCGCGGTCCAAGCGCGGTAAGTGATGCGCTCGCTGGAAGAGGTCCTGAAGGCCGGTATCCGCGACATCCCGGACTACCCGCAGGCGGGGGTGGTGTTCAAGGACATCACCCCGCTGCTGGCGGACCACGACGGCTTCGCCCACGTGGTCCAGGCGCTGGCCGAGTCGGGCAAGGACGAGGACGGCAACGTCGTGGTCGACAAGGTGGTCGGGATCGAGGCCCGTGGCTTCATCCTGGCCGCCCCGGTCGCGCTCGCCCTGGGCGCGGGATTCGTCCCGGTCCGCAAGAAGGGCAAGCTGCCGGCCGCGACGTACGAGGAGTCCTACGCGCTGGAGTACGGCGAGGCGACCATCGAGGTCCACCAGGACGCCTTTGCTCCGGGTGAGCGGGTGCTGGTGATCGACGATGTCCTGGCGACCGGCGGCACGGTCGAGGCCTGCCTCCGGCTGGTACGCCGCTGTGGCGCCGAGGTGGTCGGTACGACGGTGCTGCTGGAGCTGTCTTTCCTGCCGGGCCGGGAGCGGCTCGCGGAGGAGCAGCTAACCGCTCTCGTCACTGTCTGAAGTCACGCGGTCCACTCGGTCGGCGTGTTGTCCACAGGCCGTGTCAGCCGCGTTGGTGGCTTCCCCCTAGACTGGTGGTCTGTCGGCGGAGGGAAACAACGTGGGCGAAGACCCGGCGATGACTTCAGCGGTGCCGGACGTGGTACCGCATGAGCCTCCGCGCGCGCCCGCGAGCCGCCCGGCGGCCAGTCCTTCGCCGTCCCCAGCCGCTGCCGCGCCCCCTGCGGCGCAGCCGCCCCGGATAGCGCCGGCCCGGGTCCGCGCGCGCCTGGCGCGGCTCGGCGGCACCCGGCACCCGAACCGGGCGCCGATGCTGGAGCCGCTGTTCCGGGTCGTCCGTGCGACCCACCCCAAGGCCGACCTGGCGATCATCGAGCGCGCCTACCGGACGGCCGAGAAGTACCACACCGGCCAGCTCCGCAAGAGCGGCGACGCCTACATCACCCACCCGCTCGCGGTGGCGACGATCCTGGCCGAGCTGGGTATGACCGCGCCGACGCTGTGCGCCGCGCTGCTGCACGACACCGTCGAGGACACCGACTACACGATCGACCAGCTGACCAAGGACTTCAGCGAAGAGATCGCCATGCTGGTCGACGGTGTGACCAAGCTGGACAAGGTCAAGTACGGCGAGTCCGCGCAGGCCGAGACGATCCGCAAGATGGTCGTCGCGATGGCCAAGGACATCCGGGTGCTGGTGATCAAGCTCGCCGACCGGCTGCACAACATGCGCACGCTGGGCTTCCTCCGGCAGGAGAAGCAGGAGCGGATCGCCCGCGAGACGCTGGAGATCTACGCCCCGCTGGCACACCGGCTGGGTATGAACACGATCAAGTGGGAGCTCGAGGACCTGTCGTTCTCGACCCTGCACCCGAAGGTGTACGACGAGATCGTCCGGCTGGTCGCCGAGCGCGCCCCGTCCCGCGACGAGTATCTGGCCTCCGTGATCGACCAGGTGCACGAGGACCTGCGCGCCGCGAAGGTGAAGGCCACCGTCACCGGCCGGCCGAAGCACTACTACTCGATCTACCAGAAGATGATCGTCCGCGGCCGCGAGTTCGGCGACATCTACGACCTGGTCGGCATCCGCGTGCTGGTCGAGTCGGTCCGGGACTGCTACGCCGCGCTGGGTGTGCTGCACGCCCGGTGGAACCCGGTGCCCGGCCGGTTCAAGGACTACATCGCGATGCCGAAGTTCAACATGTACCAGTCGCTGCACACCACCGTGATCGGCCCGCAGGGCAAGCCGGTGGAGCTGCAGATCAGGTCGTTCTCGATGCACCGCCGCGCGGAGTACGGCATCGCCGCGCGCTGGAAGTACAAGGAAGACCCGAACTCGCCGGCACCCGAGGTGGGCACCTCGCCGACCTCCGAGGTCGGCGCCCCGAACGAGATGCCGTGGGTCCGGCAACTGGTCGACTGGCAGCGGGAGACCTCCGACCCGTCGGAGTTCCTCGACTCGCTGCGGTTCGAGATCAACAACTCCGAGGTCTACGTCTTCACCCCGCGCGGTGACGTGATGTCGCTGCCGACCGGGTCGTCACCGGTCGACTTCGCCTACGCGATCCATACCGAGGTCGGGCATCGCTGCATCGGTGCCCGGGTGAACGGCCGGCTGGTCCCGCTGGAAAGCACCCTCGAGAACGGCGACGTGGTCGAGGTCTTCACGTCGAAGGCGCAGGGCGCGGGTCCGTCGCGCGACTGGCTCACCTTCGTCAAGAGCCCCCGGGCGCGGAACAAGATCAAGCACTGGTTCAGCAAGGAGCGCCGCGACGAGGCGATCGAGCACGGCAAGGACGCGATCGCCAAGCAACTCCGCAAGGAGGGCCTGCCGCTGCAGCGCCTGCTGTCGCACGAGACCCTGACCGCGGTCGCGAACTCCCTGCGCTACCCGGACGTCACCGGCCTGTATGCCGCCGTCGGCGAGAGCCACGTCAGCGCCCAGGCCGTAGTACGGCGCCTGATCGAGACGTACGGCGGCGAGGAAGGTGCGGCTGAGGAGCTGGCAGAGGGCGTTCGGCTCCCGGCCACGCGGGAGCGCCGCAAGCGCACCGCTCGCGGCGACGCCGGCGTCATCGTCAAGG
Organism: Kribbella orskensis; assembly: GCF_004342085.1. Taxonomy (NCBI): domain Bacteria; kingdom Bacillati; phylum Actinomycetota; class Actinomycetes; order Propionibacteriales; family Kribbellaceae; genus Kribbella; species Kribbella orskensis. Next base: position 497,737 of record NZ_SLWM01000004.1, on the reverse strand, counting down.
GCGCCACCGATGTCCTGTCGAAGCTCGCCCGCTGCTGTACTCCGGTGCCGGGCGACGAGATCATCGGGTGGGTCACCCGCGGCGCCGGGGTCTCGGTCCACCGCGCCGACTGCGCCAACGTCGAGAACCTCCAGACCCAACCCGAACGCATCGTCGAGGTCGAGTGGGCCCCCACCGCCCAGTCCGTCTTCCTGGTAGCCATCCAGGTAGAAGCCCTGGACCGGGCCCGCCTCCTCTCCGACATCACCCGGGTCCTCTCCGACTACCACGTCAACATCCTCTCGGCCGCCCTGACCACCACCCGAGACCGCATAGCGAAGTCCCGCTTCACCTTCGAAATGGGCGACCCCACCCACCTTGGCCACGTCCTGAAGGCAGTCCGCTCGGTCGAAGGCGTCTTCGACGTCTACCGAGTAACCCAGTAACCCGCGAAAGTAAGAAATCAGGCGAGGCTTCGGCGGCGGATTCTGAAGGTGTACGTAGGGCGTGCGTGGGCGTCCGAGGTGGGGCTGGAGGTTTCCCAGGCGGCTGTGGTTGCGATGTCCCAGCCGCGTTGGTCGCGCATGTGGCGGGCGAAGGTCTTGAGGTCTCTCACCTCACAACCACAGTCCAGTCGAGCCTCGACCGACACATACGCACCAGTCGGGCGGTCCTCGCACGGGCTGATGCTCCACCGCACCTGATGCTTGTGCTCCTGCAGACCTGTCCGCACCGGATCATGCTGCAGCCCAAGCGCCTTCTCGTATTCATCAATGTCGTCGATGAGAAACAGATCGCTCCGGTAGTGCCCCGGCCAGACCGCATACAGCCGGCTCTCGCCGCGTCGCACCCGGACCTGCACGTGCTCCTCCGGCGGAGACGTCACACCTCCGTCAGCCCCCACCTCGATGTAACAAACCGTCGCCAACTCGAACGGAAAGTTCTCCGACTCACTGGCCAGGCGCATCAGCCTCACCCCCAGGTGGTCAGCTGAAGTCGTTGAGGGCGTTTTGGGCTTGGGCCAGCCATTCTCGGCGGGCTTCGATTGCCTCGCGGGCTTCGGTGGCCTTGCGGGTGTTGCCTTGGGACTCGTACTTGGCGGCCTGCTTCTCCAGGTCGGCGATGAGGGACTGGAGTTGCTTGACGGTGGCCTCGGCGCGGGCCCGGGCTTCGGGGTTGCTGCGGTTCCAGACCTCGTCCTCGGCGGACTTGACGGCCTGCTCGACCGCGCGGAGGCGGCCGTCGATGGCGCGCATCGAGTCGCGGGGGACCTTGCCGATCGCGTCCCATCGGTCGAGGAGCTCGCGGAGCTGCTCGCGGGCGGCCTTGGCGTCCTTGACCGGGAGGATGGCCTCGATCTCCACCAGCAGGGCTTCCTTGGCGGCGAGGTTGGCGACCTGCTCCTGGTTCTCCTCGGCCTGGACCGCGTCGCGGGCGCCGAAGAAGGCGTCCTGGGCGCTGCGGAACCGGGCCCAGAGCTTGTCGTCCACCTCGCGAGGCGCCGGACCGGCGGCCTTCCACTGGCGCATCAGGTCGCGGAAGCGGCCCGAGGTCGGACCCCAGTCGGTGGACGAGGACAACCCCTCGGCCTCGGCGGCCAGGCGTTCCTTCACCACCGCGGCCTCGTCGCGCTTGGAGGACAGCTCTGCGAAGTGCTGCTTGCGGTGCCGGGTGTACGTCGTCCGTGCGGAGGAGAACCGGTGCCACAGCTCGTCGTCGCTCGACTTGTCGAGCCGGGGGAGCGCCTTCCACTCGTCCAGGAGCTCCCGCAGCCGGGTGACGCCGTGCCGCCAGTCGGTGCCGGCGGCGATCGTCTCGGCCTCGGTGGCGATCTTGGTCTTCGCGTCGCGGGCTTCCTCGACCTTGGCGGCGCGTTCGGCCTTGCGCTTCTCACGCTGCTGCGCGACCAGCGGGGTGAGGGCCTCCAGCCGGGTCCGCAGGCCGTCCAGGTCGCCGACGGCCTGGGCCTCGTCGATCGAGCTGGTCACCTTCTTCACGGCGGCGCGGGCGTCGTCGGGGGACACGGTCCCCGCCTGCACGCGCTTCTCCAGCAGGTCCACCTCGAAGGCGAGAGCGTCGTACCGGCGGGTGTAGAAGGCGAGGGCCTCCTCCGGGTTGGCGTCCGGCCACTGGCCGACCGCTCGTTCGCCGTCCTTGGTCCGTACGAAGACCGTTCCGTCCTCTGCTACCCGGCCCCAGCTTTCCTCGGCCACAACTCGCCCCTTCCGGCGGTATGTACTGCGCTCGTGCCCATTCTGGTCAGTCCCCGGTTCAAACCGGGCAGACACAGCCAATCCGGGCGCGTCGGGAGCTCTCCCCACGCGTATCACTGAACAATCACAAACTCCCAGGCGCTACGCAACGGGGTTGCGGTCACAATCCGTCGAACGAGCCGCTATCCGGTTCGATCTCGGTACTGCGTGACCGGTAGCCTTGGGTGGTCCCGAAACGTTCCAGGAAGGTCTGTCGTGCTCATCGCCGGGTTCCCCGCGGGTTCGTGGGGCACGAACTGCTACGTCGTCGCCACCGGCCAGGGCGCGGAGTGCCTCGTCATCGACCCCGGGCAGGACGCCGCCCAGGGGGTCGACGAGGTGGTCCGGGAGAACAGGCTGAAGCCGGTCGCCGTGCTGCTCACCCACGGGCACATCGACCACATGTTCTCGGTCCTCCCGGTCTGCGGCGCCTACGACAGCACCGCCTGGATCCACCCCGACGACCGGTACCTGCTGAGCGACCCGATGGCCGGGATCAGTGCGGAGAGTGCCCGGATGCTGCTCGGCGGTGACCACACGTTCGCCGAGCCGGACGACGTCGCCGAGCTCAAGGACGGCCAGAGCCTCGAGCTCGCGGGCCTGCAGTTCACGGTCGACCACACCCCTGGGCACACCCGGGGCTCGGTCACCTTCACCACGCCGTACGACGGGCCGGAGAACAACGGCGCCGTGCCCGCCATCCTGTTCTCCGGTGACGTGTTGTTCGCCGGGTCGATCGGCCGGACTGATCTGCCAGGCGGCGACCATCCGACCATGCTGCATACGTTGGCCACCAAGATCCTGCCGATGCGCGACGAGATCGTCGTGCTGCCGGGTCATGGCGGCCAGACCACGATCGGCCGGGAGAAGGCGACCAACCCTTACCTGCAGGACCTGGAGACATAGCGCAATGAGCAAGGCCAAACTGTGAGCAAGATCAGCCCCATCAGTGGGTTCCCCGAGTTTCTTCCCGCGGACCGGATCGTCGAGCAGCACTTCCTCGACGTGATCCGGGAGACGTTCGAGCTGCACGGCTTCGCGTCGATCGAGACCCGCGCGGTGGAGCCGGTGGAACGCCTGTCCAACCAGGGCGAGGACGCGGACAAGGAGATCTACGGCGTACGGCGGCTCGGCGCGTCGGCGGACGACGAGGGGCCCGGCCTCGGGCTGCACTTCGACCTGACGGTGCCCTTCGCGCGGTACGTGCTGGAGAACTCCGGCAAGCTCGCGTTCCCGTTCCGGCGCTACCAGATCCAGCGGGTGTGGCGTGGTGAGCGCCCGCAGGAGGGCCGGTTCCGCGAGTTCACCCAGGCGGACATCGACATCGTCGGCGACGGCACGCTGCCGTTCCACTACGAGGTGGAACTGCCGCTGGTGATCGCGGACGCGTTCAGCAAGCTGCCCATCCCGCCGTTCCGGATCCAGGTCAACAACCGGCAGATCCCCGAGGGCTTCTACCGCGGCCTGGGGATCGAGGACGTCGCCGCCGTACTGCGGATCGTCGACAAGCTGGACAAGATCGGCCCGGACAAGGTGACCCAGTTGCTCACCGCAACGGACGGCCCGGGACTGCCGGCGGAGACCGCCAAGCAGGTGCTCCGGCTGGCGGAGATCTCGGCGACGGACGCGTCGTTCGTCGAGCAGGTCCGGGCGCTCGGCGTGCAGCACGAGATCCTGGACGAGGGCCTCGAGCGGCTCGCCGCCATCATGACCGCGGCCAACGAGCACGCGCCCGGTCTGCTGGTCGCCGACCTGAAGATCGCCCGCGGGCTCGACTACTACACGGGCACGGTCTACGAGACCCAGCTGATCGGCCACGAGTCGTACGGTTCGATCTGCTCCGGCGGCAGGTACGACTCGCTCGCCAGCGACGGCAAGACGACCTACCCGGGCGTGGGCATCTCCATCGGTGTCTCCCGCCTGCTTGCCCGGCTGTTCAGCCAGGGGCTGGTGAGGAGCACCCGCAGCACGCCGACCGCAGTACTGGTTGCCTTGAACAACGAAGACGAGCGGGGCGACGCGCTGCGTACGGCGGCCGCGCTGCGGCAGCGGGGGATCCCGGTCGAGGTGGCCCCGGCGGCGGCGAAGTTCGGCAAGCAGATCAAGTTCGCGGATCGCCGCGGGATCCCGTTCGTGTGGTTCTCCACCGAGACCGGTCCCGAGGTCAAGGACATCCGCAGCGGCGAGCAGGTGCCGGCCGACCCGGCCACCTGGACGCCGCCGCCGCAGGACGTACGACCAGGCATCGAAACCCCTCAGGAGAACTCGTGATCCGTACCCATTCCGCAGGCTCCTTGCGAGCCGAGCACACCGGCGAGACCGTCACGCTGGCGGGTTGGGTGGCGCGGCGGCGCGATCACGGCGGCGTGGCGTTCATCGACCTGCGCGACTCCAGCGGCACGGTCCAGGTCGTCATCCGGGACGAGGACGCCGCGCACGGCCTGCGGGCGGAGTACTGCCTGAAAGTCGTCGGCGTCGTCTCCCCGCGGCCCGAGGGCAACGCGAACCCGAACCTGCCGACCGGTGAGATCGAGATCATCACCGAGGAGGTCGAGATCCTCAACGAGGCCGCGCCGCTGCCGTTCCCGGTCGAGGAGCACCACGCGACGCCGGTGAACGAGGAGGTCCGGCTCAAGTACCGGTACCTCGACCTGCGCCGTCAGGGCCCGGGGTCGGCGCTGCGGCTGCGCAGCAAGGTGAACAAGGCCGCCCGGGACGTGCTCGACCGGCACGACTTCGTCGAGATCGAGACGCCGACGCTGACCAAGTCCACCCCTGAGGGCGCGCGGGACTTCCTGGTCCCGGCCCGCCTGCAGCCGGGTTCGTGGTACGCGCTGCCGCAGTCGCCGCAGCTGTTCAAGCAGCTGCTGATGGTGGCCGGGATGGAGCGGTACTTCCAGATCGCGCGCTGCTACCGCGACGAGGACTTCCGCGCCGACCGGCAGCCCGAGTTCACCCAGCTCGACATCGAGATGAGCTTCGTCGACCAGGACGACATCATCGCGCTGTCCGAGGAGGTCCTGGCCGAGCTGTGGAAGCTCGCCGGGTACGAGCTGCAGACGCCGATCCAGCGGATGACGTACGCCGAGGCGATGGCGCGGTTCGGCAGCGACAAGCCGGACCTGCGGATGGGCCTCGAGCTGGTCGAGTGCACCGACTACTTCAAGGACACCCCGTTCCGCGTCTTCCAGGCGCCGTACGTCGGCGCCGTGGTGATGCCGGGTGGCGCCGACCAGCCGCGCAAGCAGCTCGACGCGTGGCAGGACTGGGCCAAGCAGCGGGGCGCTCGTGGTCTGGCGTACGTGCTGGTCGGCCAGGACGGGGAGCTCGGCGGCCCGGTCGCCAAGAATCTGTCGGAGCAGGAGCGCGCGGGACTCGCCGACCACGTCGGGGCGAAGCCGGGGGACTGCGTCTTCTTCGCGGCCGGCCCGGTCAAGTCCTCGCGGGCGTTGCTGGGCGCGGCGCGGCTGGAGATCGGCCGCCGTGGCGGTCTGCTCGACGAGTCGGCCTGGTCGTTCGTCTGGGTCGTGGACGCGCCGCTGTTCGAGCCGGCCGACGAGGCGACGGCCGCCGGCGACGTGGCGGTGGGTTCGGGTGCGTGGACCGCGGTGCACCACGCGTTCACCTCGCCGAAGCCGGATTCGATGGACACCTTCGACACGGACCCGGGCAACGCGCTGGCGTACGCGTACGACATCGTCTGCAACGGCAACGAGATCGGCGGCGGGTCGATCCGTATCCATCGCGAGGACGTGCAGAAGCGCGTCTTCAAGGTGATGGGGCTGACCGACGAGGAGGCGACCGAGAAGTTCGGGTTCCTGCTCGACGCGTTCAAGTTCGGCGCGCCGCCGCACGGCGGGATCGCGTTCGGGTGGGACCGGATCACGGCGCTGCTGGCCGGTACCGAGTCGATCCGCGACGTGATCGCGTTCCCGAAGTCGGGTGGCGGGTTCGACCCGTTGACCGCGGCGCCGGCGCCGATCACCCCGGAGCAGCGCAAGGAGGCCGGCGTCGACGCCAAGCCGGAACCCAAGGGCGAGAAGGCAGAAGCCAAGCAGTAAGAGCCGGGGCCGGCGTCTGACGTCTGTGCGCTCGGGCTGGGCACGCGAGCGGGCTCGCAGCAAGGTTGCTGCGAGCTTGCTCAGCCGTACTCGATGTCGCTGGAGGTGACACGGCCGGCCTTGTCGAGCGTCCGGTAGTCGATCTCCATCGCGTGCTTCTCGTGGATCGCGCCCGGCTGCGAGGCCGTGACGTACCCACTGCCGTTGACCACCGCCACGCCGTACCAAGGTGATGCGCCGCCGGTCCAGCGGATCCTGATCTCGACCCGGGCCACGTCCGGCATGGTGACGAAGGTGAATTCGGTGAAGAGCAGAGTGGACCGGCCGTCGGGCAGGTCTCTGATCGTCCAGCTTCCGTTGATCGGCTCGGCCGCGTTCAGCGGCAGGGCCTTTTCGCGAGAGGTGCCGGCCAGGGCCGGGTCGAAGATGTCTGCCAGTTGCGAGTCGAGGCACTCGACCCAGACGTTCCTCCGGGTGGTGAAGGTCTGCAGCAGCATCCGGTCCCTGGCCGGACGGAGCTCGCCGTCCTGACCCGGGAGAACCTTCAGCCAGCGAGCCTGGTGGACCGTGGCCGTCTCGGCATCGGCCGGGGTGGCCGGGTTCGGCGCCCCTGTCGCTGCGGCTGACTTCTGCAGGCACTGCCGCGCGGCTGCCTTTGCCTCTGCGCCCGAGGCCGGCCCGAGATCGAGCGACACCTGCCGCGACTTGCCGGCTGGGACCTTCTGCACCTGCGCGGGGCTTGGCGTGATCGTCGCGGGCGCGGAGGCGACACCGGATCCGTCGCCGCCCGACCCATCACCGCCGGTCCGGGTCAGGACCACGACACCGATCGTGATCACCGCGATTCCGCAGGCCGCGGCCAGCGCGGGGACCCAGACGAACCGCCGGCGCCGGCTGCTCCGGGCGTCCTCCACGAGCCGGCCACGGATCCGGTCCGCGTAGTCTCGGTCGATTTCTTCGACCGGGGGTGGGGTGGTGAGGTTCATCGGGTCTCCTCCGGTCCGGTCTGGTCCAGCAGTGCGGGCAGGCGGCGCCGGGCCCGGGACAGCCGCGCCTTCACGGTCCCTTCGGCGACCCCCAGTACCACGGCCGCTTCGGCGACAGACAGTTCCGCCCAGTACACGAGCTCGACGGTCTCGCGCTCGTGAGCGGGCAGCTTCGACAGGGCCTGCCGGACCGTCTGGATCTGTTTCTCGGAGTCCACCCGGGCGGCGACGGCCTCGGCGTGGTCCGGATGATGCAGGGGATGCTGGCGGCTGATGAACTGCGCGAGCCGACGCCTGGCCCGGGTCGTGTTGCGCAGTTCGTTGCGGGCGATCGTGAGCAACCAAGCCCTGGCCGTGCCGTGCACGAGCGGGCCCGGATCCGACCGGGTGAACTGCCGCCACACGGTGATGAACGTCGCCTGTACCGTGTCGTCGGCGAACCCGTAACTGCCGGTATGACGAACCGCGTATGCGTGCACGACACCGGAGTACCGGCTGAACAGGTCGCCGAGGGCCTCCGGCTCGTGGCGGCGCAGTGCGTCCCACAACTCGTGGTCGGTCGGTCCGGGTGGACCCGCGGGCGGCGCGGCAGGCGGAGGCTTGTCCTGCCTGCTCGAGGTCATGGTCATACCCAACAGGGTCCGCGGGTCTGGATCAGGTTGCCGCGACTTGCTGGGGCCTTGCCCGGATCCAGGTCTGGTCAGGCGTCAGGTAGTCGACCAGTTCCAGCCCGGAGGCACGCAACTGATCGGTGAGCTGCTGCTCGGTGAGGTTCTGGACCAGGATGTCCTGGGACCAGGTCTCCTCGCCGACGGTGTGGGTCATCGTGGCCGCCTGCCGGTCACCGGGTAACTGCTGGACATCGGAGATCACGAGCCGGTGGTTCTCCCGCTCCAGTACTGCGTTCTGCGCGAAGGAGCGGCGGTCGTGCTGCTGGAGCAACACCGTGCCGTCGGGCTTCACGTGCCGGGCACAGGTGTCCAGGAGGCCGCGGCGGGCGTCGTCGTCAGGGACGTTGATCAGGAACGACATCATCAGCACAAGGTCGAACCGACGGTCCAGGCGCAGGTCCTCGATCGTCGAGCAGAGTGTCTCGGTCTCGGTGATCCGGGCGACCATGTCGGGTGATTCGTCGACAGCGAGCACCTGGTGGCCCAGGGCGAGGAGCGGCCGGGTGATCCGGCCGGTGCCGCAGCCGAGCTCGAGGATGCTGCTCCTCGGGGAGAGCACGGCGTTGATCAGTTGGTCCTCGCCCCGAGCCTCAGCGCGCTCGTACATCTCGATCGGGCTCCCGTCGGGACTGATCGGCCCCGGTCCGCTGCCGCCCTGGCCGACTCTGTTCGGTATCACCATGCCGATGACCCTCGCGGACGCCTTCCCCGCTGTCCAGACATTCGCCAGGAAGCGAAAGTTGTTCCAGCTCTGACCGGAGGGGTGCTTCGTATACGATAGACCGGGTGACTTCGAACTCGGTGCTCGTGGGGGACAGCCATCTGCCGCTGCGTGACGTGGTGGCGGCAGAGCTGCGCCGGTTGATCCTGGACGGTTCGCTGAAGCCGGGGGATCGGCTGGTGGAGGATCGGCTGGCCCAGCAGTTGGGAGTGTCGCGCAACCCGATCCGCGAGGCGATGCGGGTGCTGGAGGCGGAGGGATTCCTCGACGTGGTGTCCCGCCGGGGGGCCTTCGTGGCCAAGCTGACCGCGCGCCAGGCCGACGACCTCTTCCATGTCCGGTTGGCGCTCGAGCCCCTCGGAGCTCGGCTCGCGGCCTCCGCCGAGGAGCCTGAAGCCGCCCTACTCACGAGAGCCTGGGCGATTCTCGACCTGGTGAACGTGTCCGGCCCGGACCAGGACCGCGACACGCTGGCGACCCTGCACACCGAACTGCACTCGCTGATCTTCGAGATGACCCGGAACGACTACCTGATCGCGATCGCGATCCCGATGGTGAAGCGCGGCCAGTGGCTACTGCGCCAGAACGCCCAGCTGCAGACGCCGTCGGCCTGGTCCGAGCACTACGGCCTGATCGCGGCGATCGAGGCCGGCGACCCCGACCTCGCCGAGGCCGCCGCCCGCCACCACGTGCTCAGCGTCCGAAGCTCCCTCCGTCCCCGGCTCGAGCCGGCCTGACAGGGTCACCCTGGGCAGCTAGCAGCGCCGCAGGGCCCGCTCTACACCGTATACAGTCCCGCGCCACCGAACATACGGCCTCCGACCCGCCGAGAGGCTTCGGTTTCGCTGCGGTGACGTCGCGCCCTCGTTGTTTTACGGGGAGATGGGCTGAGTCGCCGCCTTCGTGCAGGTTGAGACGAAACCAGCTCGTGGCGGAGGCGAAACACGCATGTAGCACGAACCGTATACAACATACGGAAGAGCTTCCGTGCCAGCCCAAGGAGCACGTCCATGGACCAGCAAGACCTCCACCTCACCTCCGCGGCCTTCGGCCCCGCCCTCCGCCGGCCGCTCTCCCGCCGCCGGCTGCTCGGGCTGGGCGGCGGACTCGCCGCCGGCCTCGCCCTCGCGCCCCTGCTCTCGGCCTGCGGTGCCGATGACACCGCGTCGACGGCGTCGATCGGCAGCAGCGGCGGCACCCTGACGATGGGCATCAACGCGACCCCGGACACCCTCGACCCCGGTGCGACCGGCCTCGCGCTCACGCTGCTCATCTCGTTCGCGCTGTTCGACCCGCTGGTCTACTGGCTGCCGGACGGCAAGGGCGGGAGCGCCTTCCATCCCGGCCTGGCGGAGTCTTGGACGATCTCGCCCGACGCTTCCGTCTACACGTTCAAACTGCGCAAGGGCGTCACCTTCCACGACGGAACGGCGTTCACGGCGGCCGCGGTCAAGGCGACGTACGACCACGTGGTCGACCCGAAGACGAAGTCCAAGAGCGGCCTCGGCGCCCTCGGTCCGTACAAGGAGACCAAGATCCTGGACGACTACACCGTTCAGATCGTCTTCACGGCGCCGAACGCGTCGTTCCTGCACCAGCAGGCGGCCGGCAACTTCGGCATCTCCTCACCGGCGGCGCTGACCAAGTACGGCCCCACCGGCTTCGGCAACAACCCGGTCGGGACCGGACCCTTCACCTTCGACAGCTACCAGGCCGGCAGCCAGCTCACGCTGCTGAAGAACCCGAAGTACAGCTGGGGTCCGAAGGCGCTCGGCGACGGTCCGGCCAAGCTCGACAAGCTCGTCTTCCGGATCGTCACGGACGACAGCGGCCGCTACAACGCGTTGCAGAGCGGGCAGTTGCAGATCGCCATGAACCTGCCGCCCAACAACATCTCCGCCGCGCAGAAATCCGGCAAGTATCAGCAGTTGCTGGTGCCCTCGATCGGCACGCCGCTCGGGATGCCGATCAACGTCGCGAAGCCGCCCACCGACGATCCGCTGGTCCGTCAGGCGATCCTCTACGCCGTCGACCAGGACGCGATGGTCAAGAGCGTGCTGTACGACGTGTACAAGCCGGCCCACAACGTGCTGACGCCGATCACCCCCGGGTTCAGCGAGTCGGCGAGCAAGCTCTACTCGCACGACCCGGACAAGGCGGCGGCCCTGCTCGACCGGGCCGGCTGGTCCGTCGGCGAGGGCGGCACCCGGACCAAGAACGGCCAGAAGCTGAACCTCGACATCATCCTGTTCAGCGGTGGCGGCCTCGAACTGCCGACCCAGTTCGTCGTCTCGGAACTCCAGAAGGTCGGGTTCAGCGCCAGTACCAGCGTCCAGCCGTTCGCCACCGCGCAGGCCAGCTTCAACTCCGGCGCGCACAACCTCGGCTCCTTCGGCTACTACGGCGCCGACCCGTACCTGCTCAACATCTGGGTCAACTCGAACGCGATCGAGTCCGGCTTCAACTGGTCGCACTACAACAACCCGGGGATCGACAAGCTGATCGCGACGGCCAACGCGACCGCGGCCGACGCCGCCCGCGACGGTCTCTACGAGCAGGTCGGCACCAAGCTCATGCAGGACTCGATGTTCCTGCCGCTGTGGGATGTCGCGGGTGCCTTCACGATGTCGCCGAAGGTGAAGAGCCTGCACCAGACGCTGAACGGCTACCTGGCGTTCCACAGCGCCACTGTCGGCTGATGACGCTGTTCATCCTGCGCCGGCTCGGCGCCGCGATCCCGGTCGTGGTGGGGATCACCGTGATCTCGTTCGCGCTCGTCCACATCGTGCCGGGCGACCCGGCCAAGGTGATCCTCTACGGCTCGAACGCCTCGCCGGAGCAGATCGCCCTGCTCCGTCAGCAACTCGGCCTGGACGCGCCGATCTGGAAGCAGTACGCCGATTTCGCCGTCCACCTCCTGCACGGCGACCTGGGGACGTCGTTCCTGACCCAGAACCCGGTGGCCTACGAACTGCTGTCCCGGGCGCCGAGCACGCTGATCCTCACCGCGTCGTCGATGCTGGTCGCGGTACTCGTCGGCGTCCCGCTGGGCCTGGTCGCGGGACAGCGGCCCGGCTCGGTGCTGGACACGATCGCCCGCTGGGTCTCGTTCGTCGGCGTCGCGGTGCCGTACTTCTTCCTCGCCCTGCTGCTCGTGCTCGTCTTCAGCGTCAAGCTGGGCTGGCTGTCCGCGATCGACGACGGTACGGCGAAGAGCCTCATCCTGCCGGCCGTGTCCCTCGGGTGGGGCTACGCCGCGATCCTCACCCGGCTGGTCCGCGGCCGGGTCATCGACGAACTGCGCAGCGACTACGTGAAGTCGGCCCGGGCCAGGGGGAGCAGCGAGCGCAGGGTGCTGCTGCGGCACGTGCTGCGCAACTCCTCGGTCCCGGCCGTCACCACGATCGGCCTGCAGTTCGGCAACATCCTGACCGGAGCCGCCATCACCGAGGTGATCTTCGGCCGCGCCGGTCTGGGCAGCTTCCTGGCCACCTCGATCACCAGCAAGAACATCCCCGTCGTCCAGGGAGCCGTCGTGGTGATCGGGATCGGTTACGTCGTGATCAACCTCGCCGTCGACCTGGTCGTCGGCGCCATCGACCCGCGGACCAGGCAGGAGGCCACCGCATGACCTCGCTCGATCCGCTCAGTGTCGGCGCCCTGCACGTCCGCGTCTCCAGGCCGGCCCGCCGGTCCCGAAAGGGGCTCAGAGCAACGATTGGCGGGGCTGCGCTGGCCGCGGCGGTCCTGCTGGTACTGATCGTGCTCGCCGCTCCCGGCCTGCTCGCTCACGTCAGCCCGGTCGCGACCAGCGATGCCAACCTCCAAGGTCCCAGTGGCGCTCACTTGTTCGGCACTGATCTGCTCGGCCGCGACGTCTTCAGCCGCACCGTGTACGGCGCGCGCCCGGTGCTGCTGGCAAGCCTGCTCGGCGTACTGCTCGCCACCGCGTCAGGCGTCGCGATCGGTGTGCTCGGCGGGGTCGCACCACGGCTCGTCAATGCCCTGGTGATGCGTCTGGTCGACGTGTTCCTCGCACTGCCCGTGCTGCTCATCGCCCTCATCCTGATCGCGACGGCCGGGTCGGGAGTACGCAGCATCGTGCTGGCGATCGGCGTCGCCTTCACGCCCGGATTCGCCCGTGTGGTGGAGTCCTCGGTCCGCAGGCTGCGCAAGGCCGAGTACGTCGAGGCGGCCCGGGTGTTCGGATCGAGCACGTTGCGGACCTCCTGGCGCCATCTGCTGCCGAACCTGCTCACCGAGGTCGTGGTGCTCGGCAGCAGCGCGATCGGGTGGGGCGTGCTGACCGCCACGACGCTGAGCTTCCTCGGACTCGGCGTCCGGCTGCCGGCGCCGGACTGGGGCAGCGACCTGGCGGCGGGCGCGACGAACCTGGCCGATGCCTGGTGGCTCTCGACCTTCCCCGGGCTGGCGATCATGGCGACGATCCTGCTCGCCAACTTCTCCGGCGACCACCTGATGCGGGTCCTCGACCCGCGCGCGCGGCTGGGCCGCGGCTTCCGGCACCTCGCCACCCGTCTTTCCCGTCCTGGAGGTGAGACCAGATGAGCCTGCTCGAGGTCACCGGTCTGAGCACCGAGATCGACACCCGGCAAGGCCGGATCCGGCCGGTCGACAACGTCACCTTCTCCGTCGACGCGGGCGAGACGCTCGGGGTGGTGGGGGAGTCCGGTTCCGGCAAGACGATGACCGGGATGTCGATCATGCGGTTGCTGCCGCCCGGCGGCGAGATCGTCGGCGGCTCGATCCGGCTGGACGGGCAGGAGCTCACCGGGCTGGACGAGGGCCGGATGCGCGGCCTCCGGGGCAACCGGCTGGCGATGATCTTCCAGGACCCGATGACGTCGCTGAACCCGGTCCGGACGGTCGGCAGCCAGCTTCGCGAGGCGTACCGGATCCATCGGGGTGGCAGCCGTGCGGCAGCGACCGCCCGGGCCACGGACGTCCTCGGCCTGGTCGGGATGCCGCGGCCGCGTGAGCGGCTGGACGACTACCCGCACCAGCTGTCCGGCGGGATGCGGCAGCGGGTGATGATCGCGCTCGGGCTGATGTGCGACCCCGGCCTGCTGATCGCCGACGAGCCGACCACCGCGCTCGACGTCTCGATCCAGGCGCAGATCCTGACCCTGATCGACGACCTCAAGTCGCAGTTGTCGATGGGTGTTCTGCTGGTCACCCACGACATGGGCGTGATCGCGGAGTACGCGGACCGGGTCGCGGTCATGTATGGCGGCCGGATGGTCGAACAGGCCGGCGTCCAGGAGTTGTTCGCCGCGCCCAGGCACCGCTACACCGAGGCGTTGCTGGCGGCGATGCCGACGCTCGAGCTGGATCGGAGTGCGGATCTCGCGACCATTCCGGGAGCACCGCCGAAGTTGCTGGACCTGCCGCCACAGTGCCGCTTCGCTCCGCGGTGCGCCTTCGCCACGGACGACTGCCGGAGTACGGATCCAGCCCTGGTGCCGGCAGCACCGGGGAGCGAGCATTTGTATGCCTGCTTCCACCCGACCGAGGTGAAGGCGCAGGAGGTCGTGGTGGCCGATCGTGCCGGAACCGAGCTTCGGCAGGAGCCGCGCGGTAGCGACTCGCTGGTGCAGCTCTTCGACGTACACAAGAAGTTCGGGCTGAGGTCGCGGCGGCCGTTCGGGCCGAAGCGGGCCGTGCATGCGGTGTCGGGGGTGACCTTGACGATCGCGGCCGGGGAGACCTTCGGCATCGTCGGGGAGTCCGGCTGCGGCAAGACCACGATCGGCCGGATGCTGGTCGGCCTCGAGCGCCCGAGCAGCGGATCGGTCACCTTCGACGGGCGCGATCTCGCCGCGCAGGGCCGGAACGTGCTGCGCCGACGCCGGCGGGATCTGCAGATGATGTTCCAGGACTCCGCCGCGGCCCTGGATCCGCGGATGACCGTGGCCGCTCTGATCGAGGAACCGCTGGTCGCCCAAGGAGTCGGTACCAGGCGCGAGCGGCGCCGGACCGTCGCCGAGTTGCTGGACGCGGTCGGGTTGCCGCCGGACGCCGCGCAGCGGTACCCGCACGAGTTCTCCGGCGGTCAGCGGCAACGCATCGCGATGGCCCGCGCACTCGCGCTCCGGCCGAAGGTGATCGTCGCCGACGAGCCCGTCTCGGCTCTGGACGTCTCGGTCCAGGCGCAGATCCTCAACCTGATGCGCTCGCTGCAGGACCGGTACGGTCAGACGTACGTCGTGATCTCCCACGACCTGTCCCTGCTGAAGTACCTGGCCGACCGGATCGGGGTGATGTACCTCGGCCGGCTCGTCGAGCTCGGCGCGAGCGAGGACGTCTACAGCGCACCCCGGCATCCCTACACGGCCGGACTGATCAAGGCCATTCCGCTGCCCGAGTCGGCGAAGGCGGGCACCGAGCGAGCCGTCGGGCTCGGTGGAGAACTGCCCTCCGCGATCGATCCGCCCAGTGGGTGCCACTTCCGGACCCGTTGCCCGCTCGCCACCGATCGCTGCGCCGAAGAGGTGCCGACGCTTACCGCCGGCGACGGCCTGCACGCGGTCGCCTGTCACCACCCCCTGACCACCGAACCCCTGTCCATCGAACTGACGCCGGTGAGGTAGCGGATGACCATCCAGGACACCACCCACAAGCTCGACGCCACTCCCGGCACGACCGTCGACGTGTTCACCGCGGAACGCCCGCCGGTGCTGAGCGTGGACGCCGGGGACACTCTCGTCGTCCACTCGCTCGACGCGTCCGGCTACCTCTCGCCGCAGACCTTCCCGGGCGAGAAGCAACCGACGATGTTCACCGAGTCGCGAGGGCACTGCCTGACCGGTCCGATCGCTGTCCGGGGCGCCATGCCCGGCGATGTGCTCGCAGTCCAGCTCGTCTCCCTGACACCCGATCCCTGGGGCTGGACCGTCGCGGGTGCGCTGAAATCCCCGATCACCGAGCGCCTCGGCATCACGGACCAGCCGCCTGCCTGGCTGCTCTGGGAGCTGGATCCTGAAGCGGGCAAGGGCAGCTGCAACGGCGGCTTCACCCGCGACCTGGCGCCGTTCCTCGGTGTCATCGGCGTCGCACCGGATGCCACCGGCGAGTACTCGACGATCCCGCCGCGCGCTGTCGGCGGCGGGAACATCGACTGCAAGGAGCTGGTGGCCGGCTCGACGCTCTACCTGCCCGTGTCCGTCCTCGGCGCGATGCTCAGCCTCGGGGACGGACACGCCGCCCAGGGCGACGGCGAGGTCGGCGGTACGGCGATCGAGTGCCCGATGACCACCACGCTGACAGTGGACCTGGTGCAGGGTGCGATCGGGACCATCCACGCCGAGACGCCGGCGGGACGGGTCACCTTCGGGTTCGACCCG
Organism: Kribbella orskensis; assembly: GCF_004342085.1. NCBI lineage: Bacteria > Bacillati > Actinomycetota > Actinomycetes > Propionibacteriales > Kribbellaceae > Kribbella > Kribbella orskensis. The sequence goes on along the minus strand of NZ_SLWM01000004.1, from coordinate 481,703 downwards.
GACCTCGATGTCGCGATGGGCGACGCGCTGGACGCGATGGTCGGCTGGATGCAGGTGATCCACGACGTGGACAAGAGCACCGCCCTGGCCCTTGCGAGCACGGCTGTCGATCTGAGGATCACCCAGGTCGCCAACCAGACCTGGGGCGTCCACGCGCTGCTGCCGGCCGGAGTACTGGCGTGACGTCCTGGCCGGTGGAGACCGGAGTCTTCGAGCTGGGCGACCTCCCCGTCGAGCGCGGCGGCGTCATCCGCGGGGCCGAGCTGGCCTGGCAGACCCACGGCACGCTCTCTCCGGCGAAGGACAACGTGATCGTCTACCCGTGCAGCTACGGGGCGACGCACGAGACGCAGGACTGGTTGATCGGTCCGGACGGGGTGCTGGATCCCGAGCGCTGGTTCATCGTGATGCCGGACCTGTTCAGCAACGGACTCTCGTCCAGCGCGTCGTCCGATCCGGAGTTCCCGTCCCTCGTGACGATGGCGGACAACGTGCACGTGCAGTACCGGCTGCTCAGTGAGTACTTCGGGATCACCCGGCTGGCCGCGGCGTACGGGTTCTCGATGGGGGCGGGGCAGGCCTACCACTGGGCGTCGCTCTACCCGGACGTGGTCGAGCGGGCGATCGTCGTCTGCGGAAGTGCCCGGACCTCCCTGCACAACCGGGTCTTCCTGACCGGGCTGCTCAGCATTCTCGAGGCGGCGCCGGAGCACCTGGGCAACGGCCGGTTCAGCGCCGAGCCGGTCGCCGCCAAACGAGCCTTCGCGCACGTGTACGCCGGCTGGGGGCTGAGCCAGGACTTCTACCGCGAACGGCTCTTCGAGTCGCTGGGCGCTCCGGATCTCGACACGTTCCTGCAGACCGACTGGGTGGACCGCTTCGCCGAGAGCAGCTCGGCCGACCAGTACGCGCAGGCGCTCACCTGGCTCGAGGCCGACATCAGTACGCCGTACGCGGGTGACCTGGACGCTGCGCTGGGGGCCATCGTTGCCCGGGTTCTGCTGCTGCCCTCGGCCACCGATCTGTACTTCCGCACCGCCGACAACGAACTCGAGCTGGCCTCGCTGCGCAAGGCGGAACTGGTCGAGATCCCGAGCCTCTGGGGCCACCGGGCCGGGTCGCCACGGGACATCCCCGCCGATCTCGCCTTCCTCCGCGAGCACGTACGCGACTGGCTCGCTTCCTGAGGTATGGGAGAGTCGGGGGGTGACGATCGCTCAGGTTCCGATCGAGCTGCTGCCGCACCTGCGCCGCGCCAGGGATGTTGCTGATCGCAACTATGCGGAGCCGCTCGACCTGGCCGGGCTGGCCGCGGCGGCGGGCGTCTCGAAGTACCATTTCCTGCGCTGTTTCGCCGCGGAGTACGGCGAGACCCCGATGCAGTACGTCACCCGCCGCCGGATCGAGCGTGCCGCGGACCTGCTCCGGGCCACCAACCTGACCGTGACGGAGGTCTGCGGACTGGTCGGGTACGCCAGCCTCGGCTCGTTCTCCCGGCGGTTCGCCGAGCTGGTCGGGGTCAGCCCGTCGCGGTACCAGCGGACCCAGGCGGGCCCGAGGATCCCCGGCTGCTTCGTGTTCATGCTCGGGCTGAACTCAGCAATTCCGGAGAAGCACGCCGGGCCACCGCCGCCCTACCGTCGTACCGACCGCGACGACGAGGAGGAACCGTGATCACCAACGTCAGCCTGGTGACCGTCTATGTGAACGACATCGACGAGTCCAAGGTCTTCTACACCGAGAAGCTGGGGTTCGTGCTGAAGGAGGACATCAAGCTGCCGGACTTCCACTGGTGCACCGTCTACCAGGCGGACCACCCGGAGCTCCGGCTGGCGCTGATGAAGCCCGGCCCGCCGATGGACGAGGAGTCGGCCGAGTCGATCCGCCGGATCATGGCGAAGGGGTCGATGCACGGCTTCGGCATCCGCGTCGACAACTGCCGCAAGACCTTCGACGAGCTGGTCGCCAAGGGCGTCGAGTACATCCAGGAACCCTCGGACCGCCCGTACGGCGTGGAGGCCGTGCTGCGCGACAACTCCGGCAACTGGCTCGTCCTGATCGAGGAGAAGCCCTACAGCCCGGAGGACTTCGCCTGACCTTCCGGCAGTGCTTGACTCTGGGTTGTTTGTGTCAATACATTTGGCACAAACAACTCGGGGAGTCAGGGGAGTGACGAGGCTGATGTCGGGTACGAAGTGGGGGCTGCGGCGTTCGCGGCGGGTGATCGGATGATCATTTCGGTGGATCCGGCCGCCTCCCGGCCGCCGTACGAGCAGGTGAAGCAGCAGATCGAGCAGCTGATCCGGCGGGGGGAGCTGGCGCAGGGGACGCGGTTGCCGACGGTCCGGCAGTTGGCCGGCGAGCTGGGGCTGGCGGTGAACACCGTCGCGCGGGCGTACAAGGAACTGGAAGCGGACCGGCTGGTGGAGACGCGCGGGCGGAACGGGACGTTCGTGCTGGCGTCGCGCAGTCAGGTCGACGACGAGGAGACGCGGGCGGCGGCGACCGTGTTCGCCCGGGCCGCACGGAGGGCGGGTCTCAGCATCGCCGAGGCCACCCGGGTCCTCAACGAAGCCTGGTGATCCCGGAGTTGCGCGAAGTCGGTTGACGGTTCCGGACGGAAACGATTCCAAGCAAGTTGGGGGCAATTTGCCGACAACGTTGTCCGAGCTCTCGAGACGAGGAGTGAAGGTGGCTAATCTCCCCGTCATTTGACAGCGATGTCAACCACAGGGGAGTGGTCACGATGGTGTCGAGACGAACGTTCCTGGCGGGTACCGGCGCCCTGACGGCCGGCGGGTTCGGGTTGATCCCGGCTCAGTCCGCCGCGGCGGCGGGAGCCGGTGGCACTGGTGATGCCGCCAACGCGGCCCGCCGATTGCTGCCGGCCTTCGGCAGGCCGGAACACCTGCACTACGGCGATGTCAGCAAGCTCAGCGGCGGCGATCAGACCCTGCTCACCACCTTGCAGGGTGTCGTCAACCGCAGCAGCCCGGAGCTGTACTTCCTCTTCTCGCCGGGCGGTCCGGACGGCGTGGACGCCCGCTGGCTCAGGGACACCGGGCTCCCGACGACCCGGTACGCCGATCCGCTCGAGCTGGTCGCGAAGTACAGGCATCGCGTGCGTGGCGCGATCGTCCACGACCCGGACGTGATCGACTCGCTCAACGTGGCAACAACCTTGGCCGGCCTGGAGAACGCGGTGGTCGCGGATGCCGCGCAGGCGAAGGCGCACGGCCTGCGGATCGTCCAGGACCTGCGCGGGAAGTTCGACGGCGACCGGGTGAAGACGTACCGCTGGCAGTTGGAGAACCTGTTCCCGCGGTGCACTCACCAACTGCTCACCGGGTTGCCGCCGACGATGGTGGTCCAGGCCGAGAACCTCACCTGGCACGAGATCGCTCGCGAGACCCGGCAGATCCGTGACTCGTCGAACCGCGGCAGCTACACGCTCGACGTGTCGCCCGCGCTCGGCAAGGAGGCCGTGTACGTCCGCTTCGGGGACTCCTTCGGCGACGACGGCTGGGGTGCCTCGGTGGCGTCGGTGTCGGCCAAGGCGAACGGCGTCGAGATCGCGAACTTCCTGCCCGGCACGGACGCCGAGACGCCGTTCCTCTTCGACGGGCTGAACTCGTCGATCGGCGGCGAGGGCAACCGCTTCAGCGACGGCGGCGGCTACTTCATCTACAAGTTCACGCCGCCGGCCGGGACCACCTCTCTGACCGTCACGGTCGAGATGTGGAACCAGTACCTCGTGACGGCCACCGATACCGCGCCCACCCGCGTCGAGGCGTTCCCGTACTTCCGTGACTACGTGGTCGCGACGAAGGCCCTCGTCAGCTGGCTGCCGCCGAACGGCCCGACCGGCGACCTGCTCAAGGAACACTTCGACAAGGTGGCGCCCACCGCGCCGTACGCCGGGTGGTTCTCCAACGACGTCGCGGGGGAGTGGAGTGGCGTCGATCTCGCCGCGCAAGGCGGGGTCGAGGTGCTGCCGGCGGACTTCTACATGAACGGCACCGTGCACTCCGGGGTGTCCGCGCCGATCTCCGACAAGGTCCGCAAGCTGACTCCGGCCAAGCCCGGGAACAAGGTCTTCCTCACGCTGACCTTCGGCGAGGGCGACAACGTGCAGTACTGCCAGCGGCACATGCGCGATCTGTGGGACGACCCGCACCGCGGTGAGGCACCGGTCAACTGGACTGTCAGCCCGTTGCTCGCCGAGGTCGGCCCGGCGCTGTTCAGCCACTACCAGCGCACCGCGACCAAGAACGACCTGCTGATCTGCGGGCCATCCGGAGCCGGCTACACCTACCCGGGGGCCTGGCCGGCGGATGAGGTCGACGAGTACATGAAGCTGTCGGGGCGGTTCATGCGCAGTACCGGCATGGACCTCGTCTACGCCTACAACCACCGCGAGAACGACAAGTGGGTGCCGTTCTCCGAGGAGATCGGCCGCTCGTACGCCGAGCACACCCCGCTCCGCGGCATCATCCAGTCCTGGGAAGCCGGCGACCTGCTCGTACGCCGTGGCGGTATCCCCGTGATCGGCAACTTCTCCCCGCCTGGCAAGGCCGCGGAGTACAAGGCCGCCCTGGATGCCCACATCGCCGACTGGGACGGCAAGTCACCCTTGTTCATCGCCGGTGGCATCAACGCCTGGTCCTGGACCCCCACGGACGTCGCCGAACTCGCCAAGCTCCTCAAGGCCCCCTACGAACTACTGCTGGGCAACGCCTTCTTCGACCTCCTCAACCGCACCCTCTGACAGCAGCTGGACCTGCCGCAGCGCTTGCGGCAGGTCCAGGTGAGGCGGTGCTACCAGCTGTGCGCGACGTCGACGACGATCCGGCTATACCCCCCTCAAGGACACTTGTCAGATGCTCTCGAGGGGCCGAAAGTTACTGCTGGCGTTGAGGTTTCAGGAGTTTGGTCGGCGGGCGGCAGGCATGGGGCTGGACCTGCCGTGGGGGGACGGCAGGCCCAGGTGGGGGTGGGGGCTGACTACCAGCGATGGGCGACATCGACGACCACGCGGCTGGTGTTGCCGGGGCCGGTGAGGGTGAGGACGCGGAACGGGAGGCGGGCGCGGACACCCAGCCCGATCGTGGTCTGGCCTTCGAAGCTGCCGGCGTAGGCGACCTGGCGGAAGGTCTGGTAGCCGGTGACGTTCGTCAGTTCACGCCGGTTCGCCGGCTTGTAGGTCGAGACGCCCGCGTCGTTGTAGTCCGCACCGCGGACGACCAACTGGAGCTTGGCGCCACCGCGGAGCGGGACGAGAGCACCCTGACCGTCGGTGTAGACGTTCTTCACGTACGACACGTGGTACCCCGTCGGCTTCCCCGCGAGGTCGAAGACGATCCGGTCGAAACAGGCGTGCCGTCCGGTCCGGACGTTCGTCAGCTTGGCGGCGCTCATCTTGTTGTTGGCCTCGGGCAACGAGCCCCAGCCGGTCGGGCACTTGGTGGTGGCGGCGGCCATGGTGGCCGTCGTGTTGGTTGTGGTCGTCTGGCCGGCGAGTGCCGGCACAGCGATCGCGGCCGCCGGAACCGCGGCGATCGCCAGGACGGCGAAGGCGGTGCGGATCGGTCGGTGGAGCGGATTACGGATGGTGTGGAAGTGCTTCATGATGTCCCCCCTTAGAGACAACTGTTAGATGCGTTCAGGGGGACCTGAGTTGACATAATCCGTCGGTAATTTCAGGTGCCCGAGTGAGCACCCACGGCGATCAGTCGTCCCGGGGGAGAACGCCCGAAACCGCGACCAGGCAGCCGGACAGGACCAGCGGCAGAACCATCGCGTGCTGGACGCCGAAATGCTCGACCAGTTGGCCGATGATGGCCGGCCCGACGAGGAAAGCGGCGTACCCGAAGGTCACCACGATCGCGAGCATGCGACCATCGCCGACGTGGCCTGCGACCGCGTAGACCTGCGGAGCGACCAGTCCGACCCCGAGGCCGACAAGCGCCCATCCGACCAGCAGCAAGGGCAGCGGCTGGGTGAAGACCGTCACCAGGTAGCCGGCAATCGCTGTAACCGCACCGACGCGGACCACGGCGCGACGCCCGACGCGTGCGACAGCCTGGTCGCCAAGCAAGCGGATGATCACCATGAAGCCGCTGACCGCGACCAGACCGAGTGCGCCGGTCGACGGGTCGATCTTGGCCACGTCGGTGACATGGACGGACGACCAGTCGACGGCCGTGCCCTCGGCGAGGCCGAAGCAGAACGCCATCAGCCCGAGCGCCCAGGCCAGCCGGGGGATCGCGGTCCGGACGCCGTCCAACTTGTGCTCGATCTTCCGGCCGACCGGCACGATCCGGAAGCAGACCGCGATCGAGATCAGCCCGGCTGTGCAGAGGGTGCCGAGCGCCGGTCCGACGTTCGCGCCGCCGGTCCGGTCGAAGATGCGCGCGATCAGCACGATCGTGCCGGCCGCGGTGAGGTTGCCCAGGCTCCAGAACGCGTGGAACCGGCTCATGATCGGTTTCGGCCGGGCCTGTTCCACCTCGACGCCGAGCGAGTTCATCGCCACGTCCATCGCGCCGTTGCCGAGCCCGGCCAGCACCATCGCGACGATTGCCCAGGGCAACGATGACGTGAGGGCGAGCAAGCCGACTCCGACGGCCAGCAGGGTGAGCGTGCAGAGCGCCACCGGCCGGGCGCCGATCCTGTCCGCCAGCCGTCCACCGATCTGCATGGAGATGACAGCGGAGGCGGCCAAACAGAACAGCAGCAGGGAAAGGCCCGAGGCGCTGACCTCGAGCCGCTCGCGCAGAGCCGGCAGCGCGCCGCCGACCCCACCGATCAGAGCGCCATTGGTGATGAACAGCAGCCCGACCGCGACAGCCGCGGTCCGGGTCGACATCACCGGCGGAGTCTCCGTCGCCGTCATCAGGCGAGCCGAATCTCGACGTCAGCGGATCGATAGACCTCGAGCGCCGCCGCGTCGGCATCAGCGTCGGTGACGAGCACATCGACGGCGTCAGCTCCGGCCACGGTCACCATCGCGGTCCGTTCGAGCTTCGCGGACTCGATCGCGAGCACCACCCGCGCCGACGACTCGATCAGCGCACGCTTCATCGCCGCGTCCGCGAGCGTGTTCGTGGTCAGCCCGTGCGCCGGCAACGCCGCACAACTGCTGACCACCGCCGTGTCGAAATGAATCCCTCGTACTCCGGCCTCGGCGGTCGCGCCGTACGACGCGAGCTCGGGGGAGCTGACTTCGCCGCCCGGCATGATCAGCTTCGTCCGGGCGGATTCACCGAGCACCACGGCCGAGTGGAGCGACAACGGCATCACCGTGATCGCGCGGCCGGAGAGTTCGCGGGCCACCGCGAGGCAGGTGGTGCCGTTGTCCAGGGCGACCGCCTCACCGTCGCTGATCAGCTCGGCGACGGCGGCCGCCAGCCGGCGCTTGACCTCCTTGCCCTGCTTGTCGCGCAGCGTGAACGGGATCACCTCGCCCCGCAGCGCGACACCGACCGCGCCGCCCCGGACCCGGCGTACCAGTCCTTGGCTCTGCAGCAGGTCCAGGTCGCGGCGGATCGTCATCTCCGACGTGCCGGTGTCGTGGGCGAGTTCGGCGACCCCGACCCGGCCGGTGCGGGCCAGCTCCTCGACGACGAACCTCAGGCGTTCCTCACTGTTCACCTGTCCATTCGAACAGGCCTGATGTTCGTTCGCAACTCGGTTAACGGGTCGCGGTCTCACCAGTGGTGAGCGACGTCGATCACGAGGCGGGTGGTCCTAAATAGGGGTGACGGTCGACGGTGCAGGGGACAAGATGGCGCCTGATGACACCTGATGAGCTTCTCGACGTGTTCCACCGACGCATCCGCCTGCCGGACGCCGACACCATTCCCGGCTGGAAGCAGGAACTGGACGGCCTCGTGCATCGCTCGTACGCCGAGGGGCCGGGTGGCGGCGGATTCGTCGAGACGCCACGCGGGCTCGGCGACGACCCGGACGCGGTGATCGCCGGCCAGGTCGAGTTCTTCCGCGAGCGTGGGTTGTCGTTCGAGTGGAAGACCTACGCGTACGACGAGCCGGCGGATCTGGGGGAGCGGCTGGTCCGGGCGGGGTTCGTGGCGGAGGAGCCGGAGACGCTCATCCTCGGCGAGGTGGACCGGATCCTGGAGCGGCCGAGCGCGTTGCCGTCGAAGGTGCGGTTGCGCGATGTGCACGAGCAGGCCGACTTCCACCGGATCGCCGTACTGATGGACACGCTCTGGAACAACGGGCTGGAGCGGATCGAGGAGCGGCTGGCGAACGAGTCGAAGCTGTTCCCTGACCGGCTGGTCGTCACCCTGATCGAGGAAGCGCTCAACGGGCCGGACGGACCCGCGCTCACGGCCGCGTGGATCCGGTTCCACCCGGGGACGGGGTTCGCGAGCCTGTGGGGTGGCGGGACGTTGCCGGAGTGGCGGCGGCAGGGGTTGTACAGCGCGATCCTGGCGCACCGGGCCCGGATCGCGAAGGACCGCGGGTACGAGTTCCTCCGGGTGGACGCGTCCGAGGACTCGCGCCCGATCCTGCAGAAGCTCGGCCTGCACGCGGTCACCACCACCACGCCGTACCAGTTCTCCGTCTGACTCGCCCGGGCCGGTGCGCGGAACGAGCGGCCGAGGTTGTACGTTGCGGAGATCATGGCCATGAAACTGACCTCGCGCTTCCGCCGGCTTCTGCAGCGCCCCGGCTCGATCGACCTCGGCCCGTACGAGAAGCTGACGGCTCTGGTCGCTGCGGCCGAGGAGTCGCTCCAGGAGCTGACCGACGACGAGCTCACCGAGGTCGTCACCGAGATGCGCAAGCCCGAGGCCCTCGACGAGGACGACCTGATCGAGTTCCTCGCGCTGGCTCGGGAGGCGGGCAAGCGGGCGATCGGCGAGCGGGCTTTCGACGGCCAGATCGTCGGCGCGCTGGCGCTGCTGCGCGGCCGGATCGTCGAGATGGCCACCGGTGAGGGCAAGACGCTGGCCGGTGCGTTCGCCGCCGCCGGGTACGCGATGGGCGGCCACCGCGTCCAGGTGATGGCCGTGAACGACTACCTGGCCCGCCGCGACGCCGAGTGGATGGGCCCGGTCTACAAGCTGCTCGGCATCTCCGTCAGCTACATCGGCCAGGCGTCCACCCCGGAGGAGCGTCGCGAGGCCTACCAGGCGGACGTCTGCTACGCCCCGGTCAGCGAGCTCGGGTTCGACGTACTGCGGGACCGGCTGGTCGACGACGTCGCGGACAGGGTGACGGTCAAGCCCGACGTCGCACTGGTGGACGAGGCCGACTCGGTGTTGATCGACGAGGCCCGGGTGCCGCTGGTGCTCGCGGGCGCGACCCGGACCGAGGAGCTGGACGACAACGTCGTCGCCCTGGTCCGCACGCTGCGCGCCCGGATCGACTACGAGATCGACGGCGACGGCCGTACGGTCGCGCTGACCGACAAGGGCACGGACAAGGTCGAGGAGCACCTCGGTGGCATCAACCTCTACGAGGACGAGAACCTCGAGCAGCTGACCCAGATCAACGTCGCGCTGCACGCGGAGGTGCTGCTGCGCAAGGACGTCGACTACCTGGTCCGCGACGGCAAGGTCAACCTGATCAACAACAGCCGCGGCCGGATCGCCAAACTGCAGCGCTGGCCCGACGGTCTGCAGGCCGCGGTCGAGGCGAAGGAGGCCGTGCCGGTCAGCGACTCCGGCGAGGTCCTCGACAGCATGACCGTGCAGGCGCTGGTCAGCAGCTACCCGACCCTTTGCGGAATGACCGGTACGGCGGTCGTCGTCGGCGAGCAGTTGCAGGAGTTCTACAAGGTCGAGGTCGCGGTCGTCCCGCCGAACAAGCCGAACGTCCGTGTCGACGAGCAGGACCGGCTGTACCTGACCGTCGAGCAGAAGAACAAGGCGCTGGTCGAGCACATCGCCGAGGTGCACGAGACCGGCCGCCCGATCCTGATCGGCACGCACAGCGTCGAGGAGTCCGAGCAGCTGAGCGATCTGCTCGAGGCGGCTGAAGTGCCGCACGTCGTACTGAACGCGAAGAACGACGCCGAAGAGGCCGCGATCGTCGCCGAGGCGGGTGTGCCGGAAACGGTGACAGTGTCGACGCAGATGGCCGGTCGCGGTACCGACATCCGGCTCGGCGGACGGGACGAGTCGCACGACAAGGACCGGGCGGTCGAGCTGGGCGGGCTGTATGTGATCGGCACCGGCCTGCACGCCTCCCGCCGGCTCGACGACCAACTGCGCGGTCGCGCCGGCCGTCAGGGCGACCCGGGCGGCTCGCTGTTCTTCGCCAGCCTCGCCGACGAACTCGTCACCCGGTACTCCGTGACGTCGGGGCTGCGGCCGTCGCCGGACGAGAACGGGCGGCTCACCGACCGCAAGGCGATCGGGATGCTCGAGCACTCCCAGCGTGTGGCGGACGGTGCGAACGCCGAGCTGCACCGTACGACGTGGTCGTACCACCGGCTGACCGGACAGCAGCGGGCGATCCTGCTCGACACCCGGGAGAAGGTGCTGACCGAGGATCTCGCCGCCGATGAGCTCGCCGAGCGGGCCAAGGAGCGGTACGACGAACTGGTCGAGGAGATCGGCGAGGACAAGGTCAAGGACGCGGCCCGCAAGATCGCGCTGCACCACCTGGACCGGAAGTGGACCGATCACCTGGCCTATCTCGCCGATCTGCGCGAGGGGATCCACCTGCGGTCGCTGGCCGGCGGCATCGTGCACCTGAAGCCGATCGACGAGTTCAACAAGTCCGCGATCGCCTCCTTCGACGACCTGATCGCGGACGCCTGGAAGGAAGTGGCGGAGACGTTCACCGAGGCCGAGATCACCGAGGCCGGCCTGGACGAGGCAGCCTCCGGTGTACCGCGGCCGACGGCGACCTGGACCTACCTGGTCAACGACAACCCCTTCGGCACCGAGGCCGACCGCATCCTCGGCCGCCTCCGCAACGCCATCAAGCCGGAATCCGCCGCCCAGGCGGAGGAAATCCCGGAAGAGGAATTCGAAGACCTCCCTGAGGAACTCCGCGACCTGGACGACGACGATCTCCCGGAAGAACTCCGCGAGGCCGACGACGATCTCCCCGAGGAACTCCGCGACGCCGGCGACGACCTCCCGGACGACCTGCGCGAGGTCGATGACGACGAACTGCCCGAGGAACTGCGCGAGGCGGACGACCAGGACGAGAAGAAGTAACCCCGAGCCGGATCGTCCAACCCGAACTGAAACTCGGAGACCCCGGTCAGAAAGCCGGCACCTGGCCCCATCTTGGGGAACTTGGCACAGGGCGACCTGCCCGAGGTCCCGAGAACTCGCCCGCGCCAGGGTGAGCGATGTGGGTTCTCGCGCGGCCGGTGGAGGGTTGTTCGACCGGTGGCGCCCTACGAGGCGCCAGTCGCCAAGGAAGCCGCCATCGGGCAACCTCGGCCCCTTGGCAACACTCGGCAGACCTCGTCCGCTCGGTGGCCTTGCTGGGCTGGGCTCCGCCTGGTTGGGGGGAGTGTCGGTCGGCGTAGGTAGGCTCGTCGGGTGAGTGACGGTCTGTTCGATCTTCCCGGTGCGCCCGCGCCTGCTCGTGGGGGTGGCAGCCTGGCTGATGTCGACCACACCTCCGCCCCGCTGGCGGTCCGGATGCGGCCACGGAGTCTGGATGAGCTGGTAGGGCAGCAGCACCTGCTGGCCCCCGGGTCGCCGTTGCGACGGCTGGTCGAGGGCGACCAGCCGATGTCGCTGCTCCTGTGGGGCCCTCCCGGGACGGGGAAGACGACCATCGCGGCGGTTGTCTCGCACCAGACGAACCGGAGGTTCGTCGAGCTGTCCGCCGTCACCGCGGGAGTGAAGGACGTCCGCCAGGTGATCGACGGCGCTCGGCGTGACCTTTCCCGGCCAGGCAACACAGTCGAGACCGTGTTGTTCATCGACGAGGTACACCGCTTCACCAAGGCACAACAAGACGCCCTCCTCCCAGGAGTCGAGAACCGCTGGGTCACCCTCGTCGCCGCGACCACCGAGAACCCGTTCTTCTCCGTCATCTCCCCGCTCCTCTCGCGCTCCCTGCTGCTGACGCTCGAATCACTCACCGACGACGACATCGCAGTACTGCTCGATCGGGCCCTGACCGACGAGCGCGGCCTGAACGGTGAGTTCGAGCTCGACGAGGACGCCCGCGCGCACCTGCTCCGGATGGCCGGGGGAGACGCGCGTCGTGCACTCACGTACCTCGAGGCAGCCGCCGGTGGAGCCCGAGCCAAGCAGGCGGCCACCATCGACCTGAAGACCCTGGAGACCGCGGTCGACCGGGCCGCCGTCCGGTATGACCGCGCCGGCGACCAGCATTACGACGTCGCCTCCGCGCTGATCAAGTCGATCCGCGGCTCCGACGTGGACGCCGCGATGCACTACCTGGCCCGGATGATCGAGGCCGGTGAGGACCCCCGGTTCATTGCCCGCCGGCTGGTGATCTCGGCGAGCGAGGACATCGGCATGGGCGACCCGACCGCGCTCGGCGTCGCGGTGGCGGCGGCCGACGCGGTGCAGCTGATCGGCATGCCCGAGGCCCGGATCAACCTCGCCCAGGCGGTGGTCGCGCTCGCGCTGGCGCCGAAGTCGAATGCGGTGATCATGGCGATCGACGCGGCCATCGCCGATGTGAAGGCGGGCAAGGTCGGTCCGGTCCCACCCCATCTGCGCGACGCCCACTACGCCGGCGCCAAGAAGATCGGCCACGGCTCGTCGTACCAGTACTCCCACAACGATCCGCGCGGTGTGGTCCCGCAGCAGTACGCGCCCGACGTTGTGGACGACGCGGAGTACTACAAACCCACCCGCCGCGGCGGCGAGGCGGCGTACGCCGAGCGCCTCGCCAACATCCGCAAGATCCTCAAGGACCGCTGATGGACCGGGTCGCCGCGCACGTCGAGGCCTTCAACCTCGCCGTCACCACCGGCGACTGGGCCAGCTTCGCCACCCGCTTCGCCGACGACGCCACGATGACCTTCGTCGGCGTCCCCGCCGGACCGTACGAGGGCCGCCTCGCGATCACCCAGGCCTACCGCGACAACCCACCCACCGAAATCATGACCCTGCTGACCACGAACAGCGACGAAGCCCGCTTCCGCTGGTCCAGCGGAGGCACCGGGGCCATGCACCTGTCCTGGACCCCCGACGGCAGGGTGGCGGCGCTGACGGTGACCTTCGACGATTCCCCGCAGAGCCTCGACGATCGCTGACCGGACAGGTCCTTGGACCCGCCCAGCGATGGCATATGGCTCTGCCCCGGCCGCGGTCCTCGCGCTGCCATGAGGAAAAGCAGCTCGGACACGGGGAAGACAAAGGGGGCCATCATGGCGATCAGTAGGAGACGGCTGCTCCAGGTCAGCGCAGGTCTCGCGATTCCCGTGCGGTTCTCGGCGGACGCCGCCGCGGTTCCAGCAGGTATGACGATGTTCACGGAGCAACTGCCGACCTTGTCCGAACTCGGCGTCGTCGATGCAACCGCCGGCGGCAGCGCGACCTTGCGGATGGTCAACGCGACTCACCGCTTCCACGGCGCGCTGGCCCCGACACCGACGTTCGCATACCGCAGTTCCACCGGATCGCAGACCTACCTCGGACCGGTCATCGTCGCCCGGCAGAACACCGCCTTCGACCTGACCGTGAGCAACGAGCTCGGCGCGCACCCGCTCGCGTTCGCCATCGACGACGGACTGATCGACGACGCGGTCGGAGAAGGGCTGCTGCCGGCCGGAACCGACGATGCGGTGGGTCCGCGCGCCGCGACCCACCTGCACGGTGGCAACACCCGCCCGGAGTTCGACGGCGGTCCGCTGGACGTGTTCGGACTGGGAGCGTCGTTCACCTACTCCTACGAGAACCGGCAGGAGGCCGCCGGACTCTGGTACCACGACCACGCGCTGGCAATCACCCGGCTGAACGTGTACGCCGGGCTGGCGGGCGGCTACCTCATCCGCAACGACGACGATCCGGGCGACGGCAGCCGTCTCCCCGCCCCGCCCTATGAGGTGCCGCTGGTGATCCAGGACCGCATGTTCGCGGCCGACGGGACGTTCGCCTACCCCGCGAACCCGAACCCGACCACGCCCCGTCCGTGGGCGCCGGAGTTCTTCGGCGACGTCGCGACCGTGAACGGCAAGGCCTGGCCGAACCTGGACGTGGCGCGGGGGAAGTACCGCTTCCGGGTCTACAACGGGTCCAACGCCCGCTTCTACCTGCTGAAGTTCATGGTGGCCGGGAACAGTCTCAGCTTCCACCAGCTCGGCACGGACGGCGGTCTGCTGGACGCTCCGGTCCGGATGAGCAAGCTGACCCTCGGACCCGGCGAGCGGGCCGACCTGGTGGTCGACTTCGCCGCGCTGCCGGCCGGGAGCACAGTCGTCCTCGCGAACAGTGCACGGACGCCCTTCCCGGACGGACCACAGGCAACTCGTCGCGGTGGCGCGCCGCTGAGTCAGATCATGCGGTTCACCGTCACCGCCGCCACCGGGTACACGGCTCCGCTTCCGGCCCGGCTGCGGGCGACACCCATCACCCGGCTGGCGGGTCGCCCGGTCGCGGCCACCCGGACGATGACCCTGGTCGAGATCCTCGACGAGGCCGATACGCCGCTCATGGCCTTGCTGAACAACCGGCGCTTCGGCTCCAGCGACTACCTGACGGCACCGGTCGCCGCCGACACCCTCGAGCAGTGGGAGCTCGTCAACACCACCGGCGACGCGCACCCGATCCACCTGCACTTCACCCAGTTCCAGCTGCTCGACCGGCAGCGCTTCGATGTCGACCGCTACCTGACCGCGGTCTACGGTTCCGACGACTTCGAGCCCGGCACCGGCCCGTACCAGAGCCCGGGCATCGCGCCATCGGTGACGCCGTTCCTGATCGGCGGGGCCGCTCCACCTGCGGCCAACGAGCATGGCTGGAAGGACACCGTCGTGGCCATGCCAGGCGAGGTCACCCGGATCGTCGTCCCCTTCGGCGCCCAGGCCGCCGGAGGTGCCCCGCTGGCGATCGGCGCGACCTACACCGGTGAGTACGTCTGGCACTGCCACATCCTCGAGCACGAGGACAACGACATGATGCAGCGCTACGTCATCTCCTAGCAGTCCCCCCGCACCGCCTGGCGGCGCCACGCACCGCCGGCGGTGCCACGCGTCTCCTGGCGATGGCACCGTCACGCGCGGTGGCGAAGGCCGTCCATCGGTTTGGTGGGCGACTGTGATGTGAGGGATGGTGTCCCTGGGACTGGCCGGGGTCTGCCGCGCGATAAAGTCGGGCGGTCCACGAGGTGTACCAACGGAAGGTGGATCGTTTCCATGAGCGTCGGTGAAGTCGCGGGGCTGATCGCGGCCTGCGCGCTGCTGATCCTGGTGGGCCTGCTGGCCTATCCGATCCTGAAGCTCGGCAAGGTGTTCGACGAGACCCGGATCCTGGTCAAGGGGGTCTCGGACTCCGGCGTGCCGCTGATCGGTGAGGTGACGACCACCGTGGCGACCACGAACGCCCAGTTGCTGAAGGTGGACACCATCACCGACAACGCCAGCACCGTGACCACCAACGCGGCGGCGCTCACGTCGCTGTTCGCGGCCACCGCCGGCGGTCCGCTGGTCAAGGCCGCCGCGTTCACGTACGGCGTCCGCCGGGCGCTGGGCGAGAGCCAGCGCCGCGACGTCTCCCGCCGGGTGAAGGAAGAGATGAAGGCCGAGCGCAAGGCGAAGAAGCGCGGTGACGTCCGGTGAAGCGGATCCTGTGGTTCATCATCGGCACGGCCGTCGGCGTCTACGCGGTGACCCGGCTGAAGAAGCGGGCCCAGGTGCTCGCGCCGGAGAGCCTGCAGCAGTCCGCGGAGAAGGTGGCCAGCGCGATCCGGCACTTCGGCGACGAGGTGCGGGCGGGCATGGCCGAGCGGGAGACCGAGCTGCGCGACGCGCTCGGCATCGACACAGCACCAACTGAACGTGAGGACTACCGGTAACACCATGGAAACCAGTGAGATTCGCCGGCGGTTCCTGAGCTACTTCGAGGACCGGGGCCACACGGTCGTGCCGAGCGCGCCGCTGCCCTCGCCGGACCCGAACCTGTTGTTCAACGTCGCCGGGATGGCGCAGTTCGTGCCGTACTTCGTCGGCCAGCAGACCCCGCCGTACCCGCGCGCCACCAGCGTGCAGAAGTGCGTCCGGACCCTCGACATCGAGGAGGTCGGCAAGACCACCCGGCACGGCACGTTCTTCCAGATGAACGGCAACTTCTCCTTCGGTGACTACTTCAAGGAGCAGGCCGTCCAGTACGCCTGGGAGCTGGTCACCAAGCCGCAGAGCGAAGGCGGCTACGGCTTCGACGAGTCGGTGCTGTACGCCTCGGTGTACTACGAGGACGACGAGGCGATCGACATCTGGAAGCGGGTCGCCGGGCTGCCCGACGACCGGATCGTCCGGCTCGGGATGAAGGACAACTTCTGGTCGATGGGCATCCCGGGTCCGTGCGGCCCGTGCTCGGAGATCCTGATCGACCGCGGCCCGGAGTTCGGCGCCGACCGGGACTGGGAGGCGGGCGACCGCTACCTGGAGTTCTGGAACCTGGTCTTCATGCAGAACATCCGCGGTGAGGGTGGCGGCAAGGAGGGCTACCCGATCCTCGGCGAGCTGCCGAAGAAGAACATCGACACCGGCCTCGGCCTCGAGCGCGTCGCGTACCTGCTGCAGGGCGTCGACAACATGTACGAGATCGACGAGATCTACCCGGTGATCGAGAAGGCGTCGGAACTGAGCCGCCGTAAGTACGGCGCCGACCACGTCGACGACGTCCGCTTCCGGGTGATCGCGGACCACGTCCGCAGTGCGCTGATGCTGATCGGCGACGGCGTCACGCCGGGCAACGAGCGCGGCGGTTACGTACTGCGCCGCCTGCTGCGCCGGGCGGTCCGCTCGATGCGCCTGCTCGGCTACGAGGACCCCAGCCTGGTGGAACTGCTGCCGACCAGCCTGGAGCAGATGAAGAAGTCGTACCCCGAGCTGGAGGCCGACTTCGGCCGGATCAGCCAGGTCGCGTACGCCGAGGAGGAGGCGTTCCGCCGTACCCTCACGGCCGGTACGAGTGTCTTCGACCTGGCCGTGAAGTCGGTGAAGTCCGAGAGCGGCGCCACCCTCGCCGGGGCGCAGGCGTTCCAGCTGCACGACACCTACGGCTTCCCGATCGACCTGACCGTCGAGATGGCCGCCGAGCAGGGTCTGCAGGTGGACACCGAGGGCTTCAAGACGCTGATGACCGAGCAGCGCGAGCGGGCCAAGGCGGACGCGCGGGCGAAGAAGGCCGGTCACGCGGACACCTCGGGCTACCGCGAGCTGCGCGAGAGCGGCGCCACCGAGTTCACCGGGTACCAGGAGCTCACCACCGACTCCCAGGTCCGCGGCGTCCTGCGGGACGGCGTGGTGACGCAGGCCGCCGAGCCGGGTGACACCGTCGAGGTCGTGCTGGAGAAGACCCCGTTCTATGCGGAGTCGGGTGGCCAGATCGCCGACGAGGGCCTGATCGTGGCCGACGGCGTCAAGCTCCAGGTGCTCGACGTGCAGCGTCCGGTCAAGGGCCTGATCGTGCACCGGGTGAAGGTGCTCGAAGGTGTCGTCCAGCCCGGGCTCGACGTGCACGCGCAGGTCGACCACGAGTGGCGGGTCTCGGCCTGCCAGGCGCACTCCGGCACGCACGTCGTGCACGCGGCCCTGCGCCAGGTGCTCGGCCCGAACGCGCTGCAGAGCGGCTCGTACAACAAGCCCGGCTACCTGCGGCTCGACTTCGCCTGGTCGTCGGCACTGGACTCGGCCACTCGCAGCGAGATCGAGGAGGTCGCGAACCTCGCCGTCCGCCAGGACCTGCCGGTCTCCGCGCAGTACATGTCGCTGCCCGAGGCCCGGGAGTGGGGTGCGCTGGCGCTGTTCGGCGAGACCTACGACGAAGAGGTGCGCGTCGTGGAGATCGGTGGCCCCTGGTCGCGCGAGCTCTGCGGTGGCACGCACGTCAAGCACTCCTCGCAGGTCGGCGCGCTGACCGTGACGAGCGAGTCGTCCGTCGGTGCGGGCGTTCGACGCCTCGAGGCGTTCGTCGGCATGGACGCGCTGCACTACCTGGGCAAGGAGCGGGCGCTGGTCCGACTGCTCTCGGAGTCGCTGAAGACCCGGCCGGAGGAGCTGCCCGCGAAGGTGGCCGACCTGTCCGAGCGGCTGCGGATCGCCGAGAAGGAACTGGAGAAGGTCCGGGCCGGCCAGGTGCTGGCCGCGGCCGCCGAACTGGCGCAGAACCCGAAGGACGTCTTCGGGGTCGCGTACGTCGGCCACCGGGCTCCCGACGGCGTGAACGGCGGGGACCTGCGCAAGCTGGCCCTCGACGTCCGTGGCCGGATGCCGGCCGACCGGCCGGCGGTGGTCTCCGTGCTCAGCGTGAACGACGGCAAGCCCGCCGTGGTGGTCGCTCTGAACGACACCGCGCGCGAGTGGGGCCTCAAGGCCGGTGACCTGGTCCGGATCGCCGCCGAACAGCTCGGCGGTCGTGGCGGCGGCAAGGACGACGTCGCGCAGGGTGGCGGTACGGACGCGACCGGTGTGGACAAGGCGCTGGCCGCGGTCGAGCACTCCGTCGGCCAGTCGGTCACCGGCTGACCGTGAGACCGCAGTCGACCTGGCGCCGGGGTAGGGCACACCGGGTGTGCCCGCCCGGCGCCGCTGCGCGACCCGACGGCGGAGCACACTAGTGCGCCGGGGTGTTCGGCTCGCGCTCGATATCGGCGACGCCAGGATCGGCGTCGCGACCAGTGACCCGCACGGGATTCTCGCCACACCGGTCGAGACGGTGCGCCGTGGACCCGGGGATCTTGACCGGATCGCTAGTCTCGTAGCCGAGCTAGACGCGTTCGAGCTCGTGATCGGCCTGCCCCGATCGTTGTCCGGCGGTGAGGGACCGGCCGCGGTCCGGATCCGCGAGACGGCTGAGCAGGTGCGGTTGCTGGTGCACAAGGTGAACCCGGAGGCGACGGTGCGGATGGTGGACGAGCGGTTCACCACGGTCACGGCCGAGCGGATGCTCCGGGACCGGGGGAAGAAGGGTTCCAAGCGGCGGGCCGTGGTCGACCAGGCCGCGGCGGTCGTGATCCTGCAACACGCGCTCGACTTCGAGCGTGAGACCGGCAACCCGCCCGGGAGGCCCCTGTGAACGGAACATCGGTGAACGAAGACCGTGAGGACCTGGACGACCATCTCGGCCTGCGTCCGGAGAGCCGCACCGAGCGCCGGGCGAACCGGCGCAAGGCCCGGGCGCGGCGTGGTTTCGGGTGCTTCGCGGGGCTGGTCTCGCTGCTGGTCGTCGGCGCGCTGATCGGCGGTCTGGTGGTCGGTTACGGCAAGGGCCGCGACGCACTGGAGCGGATGTTCGCCGCACCGGACTACGAGGGCACCGGCACCACCGCGGTGACGGTCGAGATCACCCAGGGCCAGAGCGCCCAGGCGATCGCCGACACGCTGGAGAAGAAGGGCGTGGTCAAGAGCGCCAAGGCGTTCGAGCGGGTTGCCCGCGACGATCCCCGGTCCCGCCAGATCCAGGCCGCGACGTACACGCTGAAGAAGGAGATGTCGGCACAGGCCGCGCTGGACCTGCTGCTGAACCCGGCCAAGTCCGTGCTGGTCACCCGGATCAGCATCCCGCCGGGCCGGACGAAGGCCGAGGTGGTCGCGCTGCTGCAGAAGTCCAAGACCGCGAAGTTGCCGGCCGGCGCCGCCGCGGCCGCGATGGCCAACGGGCAGAACCTCAAGCTGCCGTCGTACGCGAACAACAACGCGGAGGGCTTCCTCTATCCGGGCACGTACGACATCCCGAAGAACGCCAACGCGACCACCATCCTGCGGCTGCTGACGGCGCAGTACGCGAAGACCTCGGCCGAGCTGCAGTTGCCGCAGACCGCGCAGCGCAAGAAGCTCGACCCGTACCAGGCGGTGATCGTGGCCAGCATCATCGGCGCCGAGACGAACCGCCCGGAGGACTACGCGAAGGTCGCCCGGGTGATCTACAACCGCCTGCAGATCGGCAAGAAGCTGCAGATGGACTCGACCGTGCACTATGTGACCGGCCGGGACGGCAAGGTCTTCACCACCGACGAGCAGCGCCAGAAGGACTCGGCCTACAACACCTACATGTACTCCGGGCTGCCACCGACGCCGATCAACTCGCCCAGCAAGGAGACCCTGCAGGCGGCGCTGAACCCGGCGAAGGGGAGCTGGCTGTACTTCACCCTGGTCAACCTCGACACCGGCGAGACCCAGTTCGCCAGCACGGGTGACGAGCACCAGGCGAACGTGAAGAAGCTGCAGGCCTGGTGCGCGTCCCACACCGGCCGGTGCTGATGACCCGTTGTGCCGTGCTCGGGCAGCCGATCGCGCACTCGCTGTCCCCGGCGATGCACCGGGCCGCGTACGCCGAGCTCGGGCTGGACTGGCGGTACGACGCGTACGAGGTCGGCGAGGACGAGCTCCGCGGATTCCTGAGCACGCTCGGCGACGAGGTACGCGGGTTGTCCCTGACGATGCCGCTGAAGCGGGTCGCGCTGGACCTGGTGGACACGGTGGACCCGGTCGCGGAGCTGATCGGCGCGGCGAACACGATGCTGTTCGAGCCGGACGGATCGCGCTCGGCCCACAACACCGACGTACCGGGGTTGGTGGCGGCGTTCGCGGAGCGCGGGATCACCGGCGCGGACACGGCCGTAGTACTGGGTGGTGGGGCGACGGCGGCGTCGACGCTGGCTGCCCTGCGGGGGTTGAAGGTCAGCGAGGTCACCCTCGTCGTCCGGGACCTCGGCAAGGTCGAGCGGCTCCGGGACCTGGCGGCGGAGCTGGGACTGAAGACGTCGGTCACGGATTTCGGCCAGGTCGAGCAGATCGGCGGGTTCGACCTGTGCGTCTCGACGTTGCCGGGTGGCGCCGTCGATCCGTGGGCGGCGCACTTCGCGCAGGTGGCGCCGGTCGTCTTCGACGTCGCGTACCACCCGTGGCCGACCCAGCTCGCGATCGCGGCGCACCGGATCGGTACAGAGCTGTTGAACGGCCTTGATCTACTCGTGCATCAGGCGACTCTCCAGGTGGAGATGATGACCGGTAGGTCGCCCGCGCCCTTGGCGGCCATGAGAGCCGCAGCGCGTGAGGAGCTCGATGAGCGTGAGCCAGGTTGATCGCCGTACCTTCCTGAGGGCAGGCGGCGCTGTCGCCGCCATCGCTCTCACCGGCCGCTCCGTCAGCACCTAATACGGCGCCACCTACACGCGGCTCCAGTCGATCAAGAAGAAGTACGACCCCACCAACTTTTTCCGCACTGCGTACACCCTTCCCTGATTAGCCTTCCGCCATGAAGTTGTGGCGGTTGGTCGCGGGGGTGCTGGCGTTCGTTGCCGTGGGCGCGGGAGTTTCGCCCGCGTGGGCGTGCGCGTGTGGCGGGTATCTGTCGGACGCCGGGTCGCGGGCGCGGGCCTTCGGGGAGAACGCGCTGGTGCGGTTCGACGGCACGCAGGAAGAGATCGTGCTGTCGATGTCGATCCAGGGGCAGTCGAAGAAGGCGGCCTGGATCATGCCGGTACCGGCCGCCGCGAAGGTGGAGCTCGGCGACCGCGACCTGTTCTACCGGCTGGAGTCGATCACCCGTCCCAAGGTGGTGATCCGCAAGACCTACTGGCCGTTCCGGGATCTGGGGATCATGGGCAGCGGCCGGGGCGACTCCGCCGGCGCCGCGCCGGGTTCGGCCGTCAACGTGCACCAGCAGATGGTGCTCGGCCCGTTCCAGGTCGCGCGGCTCGGTGGGACCAGCGCGACCGCCGTGACGGACTGGCTCAGCAGGAACGGGTACGTCGTACCGGCCGGGCTGGCGACCAACCTCACGCCGTACATCACCGAGAACTGGGAGATCGTCGCGGTCAAGCTGGCACCCGGGCGCGAGGGCGGTTCGATGAGCGGGTCGACCCCGCCGTTGCGGTTGAGCTTCCCGTCGACGCGCATCGTCTACCCGATGCGGTTGAGCAAGGGCGCGACCACCGACCAGACGGTGACCGTGTACGTCGCCGCGCCGTACCGGGTGGACACGACCAAGCTGCCGGACCCGGCGATCAAGCCGGAACTCCTGTACGCCGGGCGGACGGAGGGCGAGTCGTATCCGCAACTTGCCGCGCCGACGTCGTTCCTGACGGCGTACACGGTGTCGTACACCGAGCCCGGCCGGATCACCGACGACTTCGTCTTCGCCAAGGCCGCCACGGACGCGGAGTACCAACGGGTCACGTACGTCACCCGCAACGACGGGTTGCTGAGCACGATCGGGGTGATCTTCGGGATCCTGCTGCTGGTCGGTGCCGGCGCCGCGGTGATAGCCCGGATCCTGGTGCGCCGGTCCGCTTCCTGAGCTATCCACAGGGCGCGGTTGCCGGACCGGCGGGCGGCCGTCGGATCGTCTAGGCTCCTGCATCGTGCCGGCTGATCACGCGTTGCTCGCCGCGAGCGCCGGTGTGGTGCTCTGCGGCCCTGCGGCGTACCTGCTCGGCCCGTGGCTGTTACGCCGGATCCCCGAGCCGATCCTGGAGGAGGGGGAGACCAAACCCCTGTACGCCGAGCTGGCCGGGCAGCGGGCGGCGTACTGGTGCGGGGCGACCGCCGCGGTCGCGGGCGGGCTGCTCGGCTGGTCGCTGGGGAACTCGCCGGCGCTTGTGGCGTGGCTGATCCTTGCTGTGGTTGGTTCCGTGCTCGGTTACATCGACACCCGGACGAGGTACCTGCCGTCGGCGATCATCTGGCCGTCGTACCTGGTGGTCGGGCTGGCGCTGGTGGCCGGCTCGGCGGTGTCGGGGGAGTGGGGATCACTCCGGCGGGCGGCGATCGCGGGGGTGATCGGGTTCGGGGTGTTCTACGTGCTCTGGTACGTGTTCCCGCGCGGGGTGGGGTTCGGCGACGTACGGCTGTCCGGGTTGCTCAGCATGGCGCTCGGCTGGCTCGGCTGGGGTGAGCTCGTCACCGGTCTGTACGGCGGGTTCTTCCTCGGCGCGGTGATCGGGATCGTGCTCACGCTGGCGAAGGTGTTCAAGCGCAGACAGCTGTTCCCGTTCGGTCCGTTCATGCTGGTCGGTGCACTGGTCGGCGTACTGGTCGGTGGTCCGCTCGAACGCCTCTACCTGGGCTAGTGTCCCGTGAGGGCCGAGACTCCAGCGGATCAAGGCGACCTGGGACCCGCGTAATCTGTTCCGGCACAAGCTTTCGATCGAGCCGGCCTGACGGCTGACCTGAACCGGCCGGGGCGCCGGGCCTGATCCTCGGGGGACGGGCCGGACGCCCCGGCCCGCCTGTCAGTGACGTACTTCCAAGCCGATGGCGTCGCGGAGTTTCTGGGTGGCTTCCTGGAGTGCTGGGTCGGTGCGGGTCTGTGAGTGCATCAGTTCGGCGAGTGCCTCGGCGATGACGTTGAGCTTCTCCTGGGCGGCTTCCTCGGTACGACGGGCGGCGTTCTCCAGCAGCACCAGCAGGAGCAGCGTGCCCGGGTAGTGCTGTGACCTCCCCGGGCTCACCAGCCGGGGTAGCGCTGGCGCCAGCCGGTCTCGGGGCCGTACTCGCCGTGCAGCCTTGGCTGCTGGGTGAACTCGAACACCAGGTCGTCGGCCAACTCGAGGATCACGCCGCGGCCTTCGACGGCGAACACGAGTTCCGGCGGCAACGCGGTCTCTCCGTGCAGCGCGCCGAGGATGTTGCCGCAGATCGCGCCGGTCGAGTCGCTGTCGCCCGAGTGCGTGACCGCGAGGGCCAGAGCGTCGAGGAACTGCTCGGGCTCGGGATACGCCAGAGCGCAGTACACACCGATGCCGAGCGCTTCCTCGGCGATCCAGCCGCCACCGAGTCGTTCCACCGTTGCCGGTCCCGGCTGGCTGTTGGCGGCCAACTCCCGCGCGGCGGCGAGCGCAGTACTGGTCTCTTCGTGGCCGGGTTTCTGCGCGAGTAGAGCTTGCGCGGAGTCGAGCGCCGAGTTGAGGTCAGCGCCTTGGCAGATGGCGTGGACGATCGCGGCCAGCGCACCGGAGGCGAGCTTGCCGGTCACGTTCCCATGTGTGTACCCCGCTGCCTGCGCCGCCGAGTCGAACGCCCACTCGGCACTGAACCACTTCGCCGGCAACAGCCCGAAAGGCGCCGCCCGCATCACCCCGCCACAGCCCTTGGAGTCGTTGACCGCCTGCCCGCCGAACTGCTGAATCCGGTCGCCGCCCTTGCGAGCCTCGGTCAACGCCGACAGACACGTGTTGCCGGGAGCGCGGCGTGCGTACAACCACTGCTCACCCTGCAACCACCCGTCGAGTGCCCCACTCGGCCCCGGCAACAACTGCGTGTCGAGCCACCGGTCGTAAGCGTGATGCACCACCGCCACCGTGAACCCAAGCCCTCGATCAGTCCGCACCCCCGCCCGGATCAGCCCCTCGACGGTGAACAAGGTCATCTGAGTGTCATCAGTCACCGTCCCCGCCGGCCACCCCGTGCCCCCGGCAACAAACCCCCGCAACCCCTCCGGATGAGCAGCAACAATCTCCTGCCCCTGCGAGAACTCGACCGGCCCCCCGAGCGCATCCCCGATCGCCCCACCCAACAAACAACCCCGAACCCTGGACCGATAAGCCTCATCATCCGCTCGCGTCACCCGCCGAGCGTACGACGCGGAGGAGCCACTCCGACGCCACCTCCTTCGTCGGCGGCGGCCGCCACCCCGGGTCGCGGCTCCTTCGTCGCTCGCTCGACAACTGCCGGGCGGCACGGGTGCCGGGTGCTCTGTGAGCCGAGGACAGCCATCGCCACGCGACCTCCTCCGTCGATAGCTCCCGCCACCCCAGGTCGCGGCTCCTCCGTCACTCGTTCAGCAAGGGTCAGACGAGACGTGTGTCGGGAGGAGGACGCTGTGCGCCCGCTGCACCAGCCGAGGTAAGCCCTCGCAGCCAGCGATGCACAATCGGGCAATCACGTCGGGCCTCGCCCGGCAACGACCCCAGGCGCCACCCGGCAAACACACCCAGACCCCGCCCGGCAACCTCCCCAAGCCTCTGCGTCCACCCGCGGCCAGGAGGCCCGGCTGGCGGACTACCCCCTTCTGCTGAGCGGCGACGGAGGAGCCGCGACCCCGAGGGTGGGCGGGCCTGGCAAACGCTGAGGACGGGCGAGCGGCGTACGCAACGACAGGTAGTACTGCGTTCTCCGCACGCCTTGACCGCCTCGGTGAGCGTGGAGGTTGATGTCGCGAGCGACCTCTTCCTGTCGGTCGGTACAGCCGTGCCGCAGCAGCAACTCGGGGGGACTTCTTGTCAGGTGAGCCGGCCGGCTGGCTTCCTCTGGTCAGGCGGACCGGCTGACTACCTCTGGTCAGGTGAGCCGGCCGGCTGACTACCTCTGGTCAGGCGGGCCGGCTGACTACCTCTGGTACGGCGGGCCGGCCGGCTGACCACCTCGCCGCGGTCTAGTAACCAATCCGGGCCTGTCCGTGAGCCTTCGCTCCGCTGCGACCACCTGGCACCCGCTGAGCGGCGACGGAGGAGCCGCGACCTCCTGGGGCGGGTGGGGCAGCGACGCAGGAGCGTTGAGCTGTTCTACCCGGAGCCAGCCAGAGCTCAGGCTTGCAGACCACCTCGTTTCCGTTGAGCGGCGACGGAGGGGCCGCGACCCGGGATGGGCCGGAACATGCCCACGGAGGAGCTGCGTGGGCATGTTGTCCACGGGGTGGGCGGGAGCGGCCGTCGTGGGAGCGCGTGGGAGGATTGCGGCATGCTGCGCTGGCTTACCGCCGGCGAGTCGCACGGACAAGCGCTCGTCGCCGTACTCGAAGGTCTTCCCGCAGGCGTCCTGGTCACCACGGATGATGTGGCCGACGCCCTGGCTCGTCGTCGTCTCGGTTATGGCCGGGGCGCGCGGATGAAGTTCGAGCGGGACGAGGTGACTTTCATCGGTGGGTTCCGGCACGGGGTGTCGCTCGGCAGCCCGGTCGCGATCCAGGTCGGGAACACCGAGTGGCCGAAGTGGGAGCAGGTGATGGCTGCCGATCCGGTCGACCCGGAGGTGCTGGCCGATCTCGCCCGCAACGCCCCGCTGACTCGCCCGCGCCCTGGTCACGCCGATCTCGCCGGGATGCAGAAGTACGGCTTCGACGAGGCCCGTCCGGTGCTGGAGCGCGCGAGCGCTCGGGAGACCGCGGCCCGGGTCGCGCTCGGTGAGGTCGCCGCGCGGTTCCTCAAGCAGGCGTACGGGATCACCATCGTCAGCCACGTGGTCGAGCTCGGCACGGTGAAGGCGCCGTACGGCGTGATTCCCTCGGCCACCGATGTCGCCAGGCTCGACGCGGACCCGGTGCGCTGCCTGGATCCGGACGCGAGCAAGCAGATGGTCGCCGAGATCGATCAGGCCCAGAAGGCGGGTGACACCCTAGGCGGTGTCGTCGAGGTTGTCGTGGACGGCCTCCCGCCGGGTCTCGGCAGCTACGTGCACTGGGATCGCCGGCTGGACTCCAAGCTCGCCGGTGCATTGATGGGCATCCAGGCGATCAAGGGCGTCGAACTCGGCGACGGCTTCGAGCTGGCCCGTACGCCGGGATCCCAGGCGCACGACGAGATCGTCGCCGAGGACGGAGAGGTACGCCGTACCAGCGGGCGCTCGGGTGGTACCGAGGGCGGCATGAGCACGGGGGAGACCCTGCGCGTGCGCGCCGCGATGAAGCCGATCGCGACGGTGCCGAGGGCGCTGCGCACGATCGACACGGTCACCGGCGAGGCGGCTTCGGCGCACCACCAGCGCTCCGACGTCTGCGCCGTACCGGCCGCGGGCATCGTCGCCGAGGCGATGGTGGCCCTGGTTCTGGCGGACGTGTCGATCGAGAAGTTCGGCGGGGACTCCGTCGGGGAGACCTCACGCAACCACAAGTCGTACCTGGCGAACCTGCCGTCGACGATCGCCGCACGCGAGTGGGCCCAGTGAGCCCGGTCGTCGTCCTGGTCGGACCGCCCGGTTCGGGCAAGTCGACCATCGCCGCGCTGCTGGCGACGCGGCTCGGCAGGACGCACCGCGACACCGACACCGACGTCGTGAACGAGGCGGGCAAGCCGATCTCGGACATCTTCGTCGACTCCGGCGAAGCCGCTTTCCGCGCACTCGAGCGGGCCGCGATCGTCGCCGCTTTGAAGGACGACGACGCGGTGCTGTCGCTCGGTGGTGGCGCCATCTTGGACCCCGAGACCAGGGCCGATCTGGCCGGACACAACGTCGTCTACCTGGACGTGTCCATCGGCGAGGCGGCCAAGCGGGTCGGCCTCGGAGTCGCCCGGCCGCTGCTGCTCGGCAACGTCCGCACCCAGCTGAAGAACCTGATGGACGCCCGCCGGCCCTTGTACGTCGAGGTCGCCAAGCTGACGGTGACCACCGACGGCCGGACGCCGGAGGAGATCGCCGACGAGATCGTGGAGCACCTCGGATGAGCACCGAATCCGGTACCAACGGCGTGGTGGACAAGACCCGCAGGATCAGGGTCGAGGCGGCGTCGCCGTACGACGTTGTCATCGGCAACAACCTGCTGGACGAGCTGCCTGCCCTGCTCGGTGATGACGTACGACGGGTCGCGGTGATCCACCCGCGGGCCCTTCGCACCAGCGGCGACGCCATCCGCGACGACCTGACCGCGGGCGGGTTCACCGCGCACGCGATCGAGATCCCGGACGCCGAGGAGGCCAAGTCCGCCGAGGTGCTGGCGTACTGCTGGTCCGTGCTCGGCCAGGCCGGCTTCACCCGGTCCGACGCGGTCGTCTCGGTCGGCGGTGGTACGACGACCGACCTCGCGGGGTTCGTCGCCGCGACCTGGCTGCGCGGTGTCCGGGTGGTCCACATCCCGACCACGTTGCTCGCCATGGTCGATGCGGCCGTGGGTGGCAAGACCGGCATCAACACAGCCGAGGGCAAGAACCTGGTAGGCGCGTTCTGGGAGCCGGCCGGAGTGCTGTGCGACCTGGCCGCGCTCGAAACCCTGCCCCGCAACGATTACGTGAGCGGTCTGGCCGAAGTCGTGAAGTGCGGGTTCATCGCGGACCCGGTGATCCTCGACCTGGTGGAGAAGGATCCGGCCGGCGCGTCCGTACCGGCGTACGAGCACACTGAGGAACTCATCGCCCGGGCGATCCAGGTGAAGGCCGACACGGTCGCCGCCGATCTGCACGAGCGGACGACGACAGTCGGCGGCCAGGTCGGGCGGGAAGCCCTGAACTACGGGCACACCCTGGGCCACGCGATCGAGCGGGTCGAGCGGTACAAGTGGCGCCACGGTGCCGCGATCAGCATCGGCATGGTGTTCGTCGCGGAACTCGCGCGTGCCGCGGGCAAGCTCGACGACGCCACGGCCGACCGGCACCGCGCAGTACTGGAGTCCCTCGGCCTGCCGACGTCCTACCGGGCCGACGCCTGGTCGCACCTGCAGGACGCGATGAAGCTGGACAAGAAGACCCGGGCCGACCGGTTGCGCTTCGTAGTACTGGATGGGTTGGCCAAGCCGACCATCCTCGAAGCGCCCGACCCGAGTCTTCTCGTCGCCGCCTACGCCGAGATCAGCTGAGGTTCAGCGCGGCTTGGTGCTCTCGGGCTGCAGCGAGATGACGGAGTACTTACCCTCGTTGGTCAGGGCGACGACATAACGCCCGGTCAGCGAGGCGCTGACCGGCTTGCCGGCCTTGTCCAGCAGCCGGGTCTCCAGCTGGACCTTGTCGCCGGCTACGAGCTTCGCCTCGGCCTGGGCCTGAACGTAGCCGAGGCCGTCGGTCACCTCGCTCGTGAACCACGGCGTCGGCTTGCCCTTCACGACGATCCGGCGCTGGACGGTGGCGGCCCCCGGGGGGGCAACGACCCACCGGCTCGTGGACAGCTTCGCCGGTTTGCGCCCGCTCAGGTCAGTGATCAGCCCGACGCCATCACCGGTACCGCCGAGGCCGTCCGGGTACTTGGTGCTGAAAGTCCCGAACTCGTAGTCGCGTTGCACGTGGCCGTGCGCGTCTTTCGTCGGCATCCGGCCGACGCAGGCGTAGATGCGGTCGCCTGACTTGACCGCGACGGTCCAGCGCGTGCTTCCGGGGGGCGGTCCGGCGACCTGTCCGGCGATCTGGGTCGCGTGCAGAATCTTGTCGACCTTCGCTCCGGCTCCGGGCCAGTTCAGAGGCGCCGTTCCGTAGGTCTGCCCGGGAATGTCCTTGGAACCGATCCACTTGGCGCACTCGGTCCCGAACGCCTTCGCCTGGGCGTCGGTGAGCTTGCCCCGGTCGATCGAAACGGTCTGCTCGGTCGGCTTGTTCGTCGGCGCCTTGCTCGCACCGACCGACTGCCCGGCCGCGCCCGGGTCGTCATGCTTCAGCAGCGACGGCACGGTGAGAGCGCCGGTGGCAACCACCGCGATCGACGCGGCGGCCGTAACCGGCAGCAGCCAGCTCCTCCGGCCACGCTTCTCGTCGGTCTCGGCCAGTAGGTGGTCAAGGATCGTGGTCTTGTTGGGGAGCGGTCGCTCCGCCGGGATCTGCTTGGTCATCCGAGCCCTTCCGTGGTGCCGAGATCGAGGAGGCCGGCCAGGCGCGTCCGCGCTCTGGACAGCCGGGATTTGACGGTGCCTTCCGGTACGCCGAGGGCTCTGGCCGCCTCGGCGATCGAGCACTCCGACCAGATGACGAGTTCGACGGCCTCGCGCTGCTTGGCCGGGATCCGGTCGAGCAGCCGGCGGATCTCGCTCATCGCGCGTTCGTCGTCGACCCGGTCGGCCGCCGCTCCCGAATGGTCGGGGACGGTGCCGCTGTGATCGATCAGCTCGACCCGGTCCGTCAACGCTGTCTGTCGCCGGGTGGACCGCAGGACGTTGCCGCACTCATATCCAGCCATCACCAGCAGCAGCGGCCGGGCGGTGGCGAGTGTCAGCCGGTCGATCCGGCCGGCGCGAGCGCGTCGCCAGAGCGCGACGAAGGTCGCCTGGACGACATCCTCGGCGCTCGCCCACGACGACGTCCGCCGGAAGGCGAAGTTGTAGACCGCGTCGCTGTGGCGATGGAACAGATCGGCCAGGGCCTGCTCGTCGGCGACCCGGAGTCGTTCCCACGCCTCCCGGTCATCGCTGAGCGTGGACCTGGGGCTCGCCGCCATCCGCCGCACTCCCATCGTTGCTGTTCTTGTGCTCATACCGGGGAGAGTCCGGCAGCCGCGGCGTGGGTTCCATCGGGCTCGAAGTCAGCCCAGTTCGTCCGGCAGCGGGCGGTGGTGCAGGACGTCGAGCCGGGAAACCGCTCTGGTCAGCACAACATAGAGACGGTTCAGGCCGCGGGTTTCGGCTTCGACGATCGCGGCCGGCTCGACGGCGATCACGTGGTCGTACTCGAGTCCCTTTGCGAGTCACCACTAGGGTGGACCTGTGACTGATGTGGCTGGTGGGCGTCGTGTACTGGTCCTGAACGGACCGAATCTCGGCCGGCTCGGATCGCGCGAGCCCGACGTGTACGGCGCGACGACGTTCGCGGATCTCGTCGCGGACTGCGAGAAGACCGGCGCCGAACTCGGCCTCCAGGTGGAGGTCCGGCAGACCGACGACGAGGCGGAACTGGTCGGCTGGTTGCACGAAGCCGCCGACACCAAGACCCCGGTGGTGCTGAACCCGGCTGCCTTCACCCATTACTCGTACGCCCTGCGCGACGCGTGCGCCCAACGCACCGCCCCGCTGATCGAGATCCACATCAGCAACCCCGCCGCCCGCGAGGAGTTCCGCCACACCAGCGTCGTGGCCGCCGTAGCCACCGGCACCATCGCCGGCTTCGGCCTGAACTCCTATCGCCTCGCCCTCCAAGCCCTCACCACCCTCCCGTAACCCTCGGTTGTTTCGTCTTAAGGCTGGCTGAAGGGTGGGCGGGGAGGATGGGTGCGTCGAATGGGGGTCCGGTGTGAGTACAGAGGTTCAGCGCTCTGGGGGAGTGGGGCTTATGACGCAGCAACGCGTGCCGGTGTGGGTGAAGGCTCTTGATCCGTTGTCGCGGTTCGGGTTGATGCATGCGTTGAGGCAGCGGCCGGAGATCCTGCTGATCAGCGACGCCGACCTGGCGGAGTTCCAGCAGGCACAGGCAGACCAGCGCACCGCCCCGCCGCTCGTCGCGCTCGTCGTCGTCGACTCGCTGGACACGACCGCGGTCCAGGTACTGCGATCGGCCGCGCAGCGCGGGTGTCGCCGGATCGTGCTGATCAGCAGCACGATCGACGACGACGCGCTGATGACCGCGGTCGAGTTCGGAGTCTCAGGAGTACTGCGCCGCGCGGACGCCACGGCCGACCGGATCGTGCACCTTCTGCAGTCGGCCGCCGCCGGCAACGGCAGCCTGCCACCGGATCTACTGGGCCGCCTGCTCGGCCAGGTGTCCCGGATGCAGCGCCAGGTCCTCGCGCCGCGCGGCCTGTCCCGCACCGGCCTGTCCGACCGCGAGACCCAGGTCCTGCGACTCGTTGCCGACGGCAAGGACACCCAGGAGATCGCCCGCGAGATGTCGTACTCCGAGCGCACCGTCAAGAACGTCCTCCACGACATCACCACCCGCCTCCAACTCAGGAACCGCTCTCACGCCGTCGCCTACGCCCTCCGCGAAGGCCTCATCTGACGCTCACCCACCTCCGTCTCACCACTCCCGAACCGCCCAGCCGGGCGGCCGCCGGCGCTCGACCCGCCGCGGCCGCTCCGCCGCGGCCGCTCCGCCGAGGGCGCACCTTGTGTGCGGCGTGAGTGTCAGGTCGGGGGTCTGAGTCGGGTCGGGATGGTGGTTTCGGGGGTGGGCCTGTACCGACCGACAGGTAGAACCGGGCGGATCGCCGAGGTTCCAGGCGTGGGGTGCATGCCGGGGTCGTGTCTGCGGCGACTACCACCTGTTGTTCGGTACACCAGCAGACCCCGACGGTGGGTTACGCGCCGGTGGGTGGTGTGGTTGTGCCGATTCGGGGGTTGGTGCCGGCCGTTGTGGCTCGTGGCGGGGTTCTCTGGATGGTTGTTCGCCAGCTGGCGGCTTGTAGGACGCCAGCCGGCGAACGACCCGTCAGCGGGCGGCCGACCACCGTCCCGGGGCCGAGGGCGGGCGGTGGCGGGGACCGCGGACACCCTGTGGGGGCCTGGGGCACGGTCGGGGGTAGTCCGAATGCCGTGATGTGCGTTTCAGGTTCTTTGGAGAACGGGGACGACGGCCGGCGGTACGGGTTCCTTCTTCTTCGTCTGGGCAACCACCAAGGCGGTCAGTACGACGAGGCCGCCGACTAGCTGGGCGGGGCTCAACCGCTGGTCGAGAGCGAGCCAGCCGAGGACGGTCGCGACCACCGGGCTGAGGAGTCCGAGGAACGTGACGTCTGTAGGGGAGAGTCCTCGGAGCCCGCGGAACCACAGGGCATAGGCGAGCGCGGACCCGATGATCGTCAGGTAGGTATAGCCGGCCAGGTTCGCGAAGGTCAGAGACGCGGGAAGCGCTCCCTCGACGATCCAGGCCACCGGCAGCAGGAGGATCCCACCCGCGACGAGTTGCCAGCCCGTGGTCGCCAGCAGGGGAGCCGGTGATGCCCAGCGCTTGCTGAGCACGACCCCGGTCGCCATCACGACGGCACCTCCGAGGGCGGCGACGACGCCCCACGCGTCGAGCCGCGCGTCGGCCCGGAGTACGAGGAGACTGACGCCGGCCACGCCTGCGATCGCGGCCAGCAGCTTCCGCGTGGACAGGCGCTCGGCGAGCAGGCCGGTCGACAGTACGGCGACCAGCAGGGGCTGCAGTGCGCCGACGGTCGCCGCGACCCCGCCCGGCAGCCGGTACGCCGCGACGAACAGCAGGGCGAAGAACACGCCGATGTTGAGCGCGCCGAGGACGAAGGCGCGCCACCACCAGCTCCCCTGCGGCAGCCGCCGGGTGATCGCGACGAGCAGCAGCCCGGCCGGGAGAGCGCGGATCACCGCGGCGAGGAGCGGACGGCCCGGAGGGAGCAGTTCCGTTGTGACCAGATACGTCGTTCCCCACAGCGACGGCGCGATGGCCGTGACCAGGATCAGGGTGAGTCGATTGCTTAGCACTAAGACAATATATCTCAGCGCTAAGCAATCTTTCAAGGTTTTAGCTCACCGCTAAGAGATCCACTACGCTGAACGGATGGCGGATCATGTCGACCTGGTGCTCGAACAGTGGGGCGAGCAGCGCCCCGACCTGGACGCGTCACCGATGGCGGTGCTGGGCCGGCTGAAACGGCTCGCGCTCCTGGTCGACGGCGAACTCCGGCGCAACTTCGCCGCCCACGACCTGGACTCGGCCTCGTTCGACGTGCTGGCGACACTGCGCCGCAGCAACGCGGAGCACAGCCTGACTCCGGCCGGTCTGATGCGATCGTCGATGGTCACCTCTGGCGCGATCACCCAGCGGCTGGACCGGCTCGAGTCCCGCGGTCTGGTCACCCGGAGCCGCAGTGAGACCGACGGCCGCGGCGTCGAGGTGAAGCTCACCCCGGCCGGCCTCGAGTTGATCGACGCCGTCCTGCCGACCCACGTGGCCACCGAGAACCGGCTGCTGGAAGCGCTGTCCGGGCCGGAGCGCGAAGCCCTTGCGGACACCCTGCGGACCTTGCTCGAATCCCTCGGCGACAAGACGGACTGACGGCATGACCGCGGCCGGCAACGACCCCCGGTACGCCGCGAGGTTGCGCTCGGCGCTCACCGATCTCCTGGTGACGCAGGGCGTGATCCGCGACGAGCGGGTCGAGGCGGCCTTCCGGGCGGTGCCACGGCACGTCTTCGTGCCGTTGGTGCCGCTGGAGAGCGCGTACACCGACGACGTGGTGCTGATGAAGCGCGACGAGGCCGGGGTCGCGATCAGTTCGGTGTCCCAGCCGACGGTGGTCGCGATGATGCTCGAGCAGGCGGACATCCGGCCGGGGCACCGGGTGCTGGAGATCGGTTCGGGCGGCTACAACGCCGCGCTGCTGAAGGAACTGGTCGGTCCGGACGGCTCGGTGACCACGATCGACATCGATCCGGACGTCGTCGACCGCGCGCGGGTGAGTCTCGCCGAGGCGGGATACCCGGAGGTCCGCGTGGTCTGGACCGATGGTGAGTTCGGGTCGCCGGAGAGCGCTCCCTATGACCGGATCGTGGTCACGGTGACAGCCTGGGACATCGCCCCGGCCTGGATCGACCAGCTCAGCGCGAACGGGCGGATCGTCGTACCGCTGCGGGTGCGGGGGCAGACGCGGTCGATCGCCTTCGACCTGGAGAACGGGTTCCTGCGGAGCCGGTCGATGACGTTGTGCGGATTCGTGAACATGCAGGGGGCCGGGGCGAACTTCGAGCGGGTGGTCCCCATCCATGGGGACAAGGTCGAGTTGAGCATCGACGAGGACCAGTCGATCGACGCGGCCGCGCTCGACGGAGTACTGCGGCAGCCGCGGGCGCGGGCCTGGTCGGCGGTGCTGATGAACCGCGAGGAGCCGGTGTCCGATCTCGATCTCTGGCTGGCGTCGACGCTGCCGGGGTACTGCGTGCTGACAGCCGGGCGGTCCGCGCGGAAGAAAGGGCTGGTGTCACCGACGCCGCGCTGGGGAGCCTCCGCGATCGTTGCCGGCGGCACCCTTGCTTACGTGACCTCGAGAGCGACCGCCGACCCGGACTTCGTGGAGCTCGGGGCGATCGGACACGGACCGGACGCGGCCGACCTGGTCGAGCGGCTGACCGCCCAGATCCAGTTCTGGCACCATCACCACCGCCACGGCCCCGAGCCCGTTCTCACCATCCACCCCGCGACAACCCCCACTGCCGAGCTCCCCGCCGGCCACCACATCCCCAACCGCCACACCCGAACAACCATCACCTGGCCCTGACGGCCAACTGTGGGTCAGTTGTTCTGCTGGGGTGGTCGGCCGGCGTTGCGGACTGTTTGCCAGAGCTCGTCCATGTCGGTGCGGTCGTCGGCCTCGGGCTTGTCGACCCAGCCGCTGGCCCAGACGTTCTCGTCGGGGTCGGTGTCGAAGACGGATTCGGCGAACGCGGCGGAGCCGACGTACCGGGTCTCTTCCTCGGCCGGCTCGGAGCGGGGAGCGCTCTCGGGGCTCTCCTGGGTGTTCTGATCGCCCTTCGGGCGGCCCGGGGGAGCGGCCAGGCTGCGGGCATACTTCTGGGCCTCGATGATGCCCATGTCCTGCTCCTCGCTGAGCAGCCGGACCGCGGCGACCTCGTTGCCGGAGGCCATCAGTTCACGGATGCGCTGCTCGAACGCGCCCTTGGGGGACGGCAGGTTGTTCTGCGGCGGCCGGTGGGACTGCTGCCAGACGACGGGCGGAGGCGGCGCGTACTGACCCGACTGGAACTGGGCTGGCTGGTACTGGCCGGGTGCTGGGTACTGCCCGGGACCGGCGGCTTGCTTTCCTGCCTGGAGGAGCTGGTGGAGCATGCCGGCCAGTTGCGCGCTGCTCTGTGCCCGGCCGGACCCCTGCCTCTGAGGAGCGGGGGACATGTTGCCCTGGCCGGCGGGCTGGGTGTACTGGCCTTGGAGCTGGGTGGGCTGCGCGCCGGACTGCCGTGCCTGCATCCGCTCGATCAGGCGCTGCGCCCGGGGACTGGGCTTGCTCTTGTCCGCCTTGCGGTTGCCCACGTTCTTGATCAGCGCGCCGACGATCAGCACCCCGATGAAGACGATGAACTCCACCATCAAATGCCTCCCGGCGCCGCTCACTGAACTGCCTGGTACTCAGCGTAGGGGCAGCCCGGTCCTCCCGCGGGCCACCGGCCGGGCGGTGAGGCCGCCTGCGAGTGGGCGGGGAGTCGGCCGCAGTACGTGGTGCCCGCTACAATCTGGCGTACCGCTGATCACTTTCGAAGGGTTTCCCGCGTGGCAACGACGAACGACCTCAAGAACGGCATGGTGCTCAACCTGGATGGGCAGCTGTGGTCCGTCGTCTGGTTCCAGCACCACAAGCCCGGCAAGGGCGGTGCCGTGATGCGGACGAAACTGAAGAACGTGCTGTCCGGCAAGGTGGTCGACAAGACCTTCAACGCCGACGTCAAGGTCGAGGTGGCCAACGTCGACAAGCGGGACATGACGTATCTGTACAACGACGGCGGTTCCTACGTCTTCATGGACAGCTCCACCTACGAGCAGGTCCACGTCACCCCCGAGGTGGTCGGCGACGCCTCGCACTTCCTGCTGGAGAACCAGGACGCCATCGTCGCCGTGCACGAGGAGCTGCCGCTGTACGTCGAGCTCCCGCCGTCGGTCGAGCTGACCGTCGAGTACACCGAGCCCGGCCTGCAGGGCGACCGCTCGACCGGTGGCACCAAGCCGGCCAAGCTCGAGACCGGCTACACGATCAACGTCCCGCTGTTCCTGACCACCGGCGAGAAGGTCAAGGTGGACACCCGGACCGGGGACTACCTCGGCCGCGTCACGTCCTGAGCCCCGAAAGCTGACAACAGAACATGTCTGCCCGTAGCAAGGCCCGCAAGCGCGCTCTCGACGTGCTCTACGAGTCGGAGGTCCGCGGGCTGCCCGTCGGCGGCACCCTCGGCGACCGGGTGGCTGACAACGACCCGCCGGTGAACGAGTTCACCGTGGCGCTGGTCGAGGGTGTCTCGGAACACATCGACTCGATCGACGAGCTGCTCAGCACCCACTCGGTGGGCTGGACGCTGGACCGGATGCCGGCGGTCGACCGCAACATCCTGCGGATCGGCGTCTACGAGCTGCTGTTCGACGAGCAGGTGCCGGACGTGGTGGCGGTCAGCGAGGCGGTCTCGATGGCGCGCGACCTGTCCACCGACGAGTCGCCGGCCTTCGTGAACGGCCTGCTGGCCCGGCTGTTGCAGCTCAAGCCGACCCTCGGAGTCTGAGCT
Source organism: Kribbella orskensis (assembly GCF_004342085.1). NCBI lineage: Bacteria > Bacillati > Actinomycetota > Actinomycetes > Propionibacteriales > Kribbellaceae > Kribbella > Kribbella orskensis. Next base: position 444,759 of record NZ_SLWM01000004.1, on the reverse strand, counting down.
CGGCGCTCATCCTGCCGGGGTCTGAACAGACCCCGGTGAGTACAACGGGCCCGGTACCGCCACAGTACGGTGCCGGGCCTTCTCGGCGTCCCCGTTCATCGGCGCGGGGGGAACGGCCCCGGCCTGGATTACTGAAAATGCCTGGTACTACGTGCTTCAGGTCTTGCTGTGGCCCGTCCTCGTGAAGGAGGGCGGGCAGGCGGCCGCGGGCAAGCTGCTACGAGCCCCGACCGTCTTGTCGCGCCCGCCTCAGCCGGCTGCTTCGGACTCCTCCACGTCGCCCTTCGCCTCCGGGTTGAGGACGCCCCAGGAGATGAAACGCTCGGTCAGAGTCGTCGGCGACTCGTCGTAGATCACCGCAAGAGTGCGCATGTCGTCCTGACGGATCGACAGCACCTTGCCGTTGTAGTCCCCGCGCTGAGCCTGGATCGTGGCCGCGTACCGCGTCAGCGGACCGGCCTCGCTCGCGTCGAGGTGCTGCAGAGCCTCCAGATCGAGGATCAACCGGGGCGGAGCTGCAGCCGCAGCAGCCGCACTGGCGGATCCAGGAAGCAGCTCACGGATCGGCACGCCGTAGAAATCGGCGAGCTCCGCGAGCTTCTGGACGGTGACGGCCCGATCGCCACGCTCGTACGAGCCGACGACGACCGCCTTCCAGCGACCCTTGGACTTCTCTTCCACGCCGTGCAGCGATAGTCCCTGCTGCTGGCGGATGGCGCGCAACTTGCCGCCCAGTGTCTTCGCGTATTCGCTAGGCACGCTGGTTCTTCCCTCCGACTTTTGATCGATTACCGAGTGGCCCGGATGGGTGGGCCGTTTTGGTGAAACCCCCCACGATTACACAGAGTAACAATATTCCGGCCGCGAGGCCAGCGTCAAGACGGCGTGTCACATCCGCTAGCATGTCAAGCGGTCCGAACGTCCTTTAAAGACCCGTCCAGAGAGGCGGGAAAGGAGGAACGGTAGCGATGAGCCCTGCCTTGGTACCAGGTCCCGCGCCCGAGTCAGTCCCCGAGACTGCCCCGGTCGCCAAGGCCGTACCCCGCACAGTGCTGGATGCTTCCGACATTTCCCGGGCACTGACCCGGATCGCGCACGAGATCCTCGAGCGCAACCGCGGTGCCGACCCCGTGGTCCTGCTGGGTATTCCCACCCGAGGGGTGGGGCTGGCCAGCCGCATCTCCGACCGCATCGCGGCGGTCGAGGGGCGGAGCGTGCCGACAGGGTCACTCGACGTGACGATGTACCGCGACGACATCGGCCTGAAGCCGGCCCGCGCGCTGGAACACACCGACATCCCGCCGGGTGGCATCGACGGCAAGGTCGTCGTGCTGGTCGACGACGTGCTGTTCTCCGGCCGCACCATCCGCGCCGCGCTGGACGCGATCGGCGACATCGGCCGCCCGAGGGCGGTCCAACTGGCCGTGCTGGTCGACCGCGGGCACCGCGAACTGCCCATCCGCGCCGACTACGTCGGCAAGAACCTGCCCACCTCGCTGGTGGAGCGCGTCACGGTCCACCTGACCGAGTACGACGGCGCCGACGCCGTCCTGATCGCCGACCAGGCCCACCCGGACAAGACCCGCCCCGACAGGACATCGGCTGACAAGAAGTCCGGCAGCACCGACAAGACGGGAGCCTCCGCGTGATGCGGCATCTGCTGAGCGCGGGCGATCTGAGCCGCGACGACGCCCACCTGATCCTGGACACCGCCGAGGAGATGCGCTCGCTGGCGGACCGGCCGATCAAGAAGCTGCCGGCACTGCGCGGCCGCACGGTGGTGAACCTCTTCTTCGAGGACTCCACCCGGACCCGGATCTCGTTCGAGGCGGCCGCCAAGCGGTTGTCCGCCGACGTGATCAACTTCTCCGCCAAGGGCTCGAGCGTGAGCAAGGGGGAGTCCCTCAAGGACACCGCGCTGACGCTGCAGGCGATGGGCGCGGACGGTGTCGTCTGCCGTCACGGCTCCTCGGGTGCGCCGCACCTGCTGGCCAACTCCGGCTGGCTGACCGGCGCGGTCGTGAACGCCGGTGACGGCACCCACGAGCACCCGACCCAGGCGCTGCTCGACGCCTTCACCATGCGACGCCACCTCGGCTCGCTCGAGGGCCGCCGGATCACCATCGTCGGCGACGTCCTGCACAGCCGGGTGGCCCGGTCGAACGTGCTGCTGCTCTCGACGCTCGGCGCCGACGTCACCGTGGTGGCGCCCCCGACGCTGCTCCCGGTCGACATGACCACCTGGCCCTGCGAGACGTCGTACGACCTGGACGCGGCGCTGGCCAAGAGCGACGCGGTGATGATGCTGCGGGTGCAGCGCGAGCGGATGAACGACGCGTTCTTCCCCAGCGCCCGCGAGTACACCCGGCGCTACGGCCTGGACGTGCACCGGATGGCGCAACTACCGGACGAGGCGATCGTGCTGCACCCCGGCCCGATGAACCGCGGCATGGAGATCAGCGCCGAGGTCGCCGACTCGACCCGCTCGGTGATCGTCGAGCAGGTCACGAACGGCGTGGCGATCCGCATGGCCGTCCTCTATCTGCTGCTCTCAGGAAGTTCCGAAACACCCACCACTGAGGAGACCACCGCATGACCGCGTACCTGATCACCGGAGCCGGCATCATCGGCGGTGAGGTGGCGGACCTGCTGATCGACAACGGCGAGATCGTGGCCATCGGCAACGATCTGGACGCGCCCGCCGATGCCACCACGATCGACGGCGCCGGCAAGATCGCGCTCCCCGGTCTGGTCGACCTGCACACCCACCTGCGCGAGCCGGGCCGCGAGGACGCGGAGACCGTTCTCACCGGCACCCGGGCGGCGGCGCTGGGCGGGTTCACCGCCGTGTTCGCGATGGCCAACACCGACCCGGTCGCCGACACCGCCGGCGTCGTCGAGCAGGTCTGGCGCCTCGGTCGCGAGGCCGGGTACGCCGACGTCTACCCGATCGGCGCGGTCACGGTCGGCCGGCAGGGGACGCAGCTCGCGGAGCTGGGCGCGATGGCGGACTCGGCGGCCCGGGTGCGGGTGTTCTCCGACGACGGCGACTGCGTCTGGGACGCCGCCCTGATGCGGCGCGCACTCGAGTACGTGAAGGCCTTCGGCGGCACGATCGCACAGCACGCGCAGGAGCCCCGGCTCACCCAGGGCGCCCAGATGAACGAGGGAGCGCTCTCCGGTGTTCTCGGACTGACCGGCTGGCCGAGTGTGGCCGAGGAGTCGATCATCGCGCGCGACATCCTGCTGAACGCGCATGTCGGGTCCAAGCTGCACATCTGCCACCTGTCCACCAAGGGCTCGGTCGAGATCGTCCGGGCGGCGAAGCGCCGGGGGCTCGAGGTCACCGCTGAGGTGACGCCGCACCACCTGCTACTGACCGAGGACAAGGTCGAGTCGTACAACCCGGTCTACAAGGTGAACCCGCCGCTGCGGACCAAGGAGGACGTCGAGGCGGTCCGCGAGGGGCTAGCCGACGGGACGATCGACATCGTCGCCACCGACCACGCGCCGCACCCGGTCGAGGACAAGGACTGCGAGTGGAGCGCGGCCGCGTTCGGTATGACCGGGCTGGAGACCGCTCTCTCGGTGGTCCAGCACGCGATGATCGACACCAAGCTGATGACGTGGGCGGACCTCGCCGACCGGATGAGCTACCGCCCGGCCGCGATCGGCCAGGTCAGCGGCGAGCAAGGACAGCCGCTGGCAGCGGGAGCGCCCGCCAACCTGGTCCTGGTCGACCCGGCCAGCGAGCGCACCGTGGTACCGAGTGAGACGGCTTCGTTGTCGCGGAACACGCCGTTCGACGGGATGACCTTGCCCGGTCGCGTCGTCGCGACCTTCCTCCGCGGGAAGCCGACCGTGTTGGACGGGAAGCTGACCCGGTGAAGACGGCTCTGGGCATCGTCGGCACCTTGCTGGTGATCGGCGCGGGCTGGTTCGGCATGTACCGCGGCTGGCGCAACCGCCAGCAGCGGCAGGCCGACCTGGCCCCGCTCCCGGCCGTCCCGGCCGACGTCAAAGGCGCCAAGACAGAGGGCGTGTACGTCGCGACGACGACGGCAGGCGACTGGATGGACCGGATCGCCGTGCACGAGCTCGGAGTCCGCAGTACGGCGGACCTGGCCGTCAGTGAGGCCGGCCTGATCTTCCACCGGCAGGGCGCGGCGGATGTCTTCATCCCGGCCGACCACCTGACCGGGGTCCGGACCGACCGCGGCATCGCCGGGAAGGTGACTGCCGAGGCGTCCGGTCTCGTGGTGGTCACCTGGACCCACGACGGCCACGAGCTCGACACCGGCTTCCGGCCTCGCCGCAAGGCCGACACCGCCCCCTTGACCGATTCCATCTCGACCCTGATCGGAGCCGAGTAAATGAGCCAGGCAGCTTCCACAGCCGCCCTGCTGGTCCTCGAGGACGGCCGCGCCTTCGCCGGTACGTCGTACGGGTCTACCGGCGAGACCTTCGGCGAGGCGGTGTTCACCACCGGCATGACCGGCTACCAGGAGACGCTGACCGACCCGTCGTACCACCGCCAGATCGTCACCCAGACCGCGCCGCACATCGGCAACACCGGGGTGAACGACGAGGACGACGAGTCCCACCGGATCTGGGTCGCCGGGTACGTCGTCCGCGACCCCGCCCGGGTGCCGTCGAACTGGCGCGCCAAGCGAACCCTCGACGACCAGCTGAAGGCGCAGGGCATCGTCGGCATCTCCGGCATCGACACCCGCGCCCTGACCCGCCACCTGCGCGAGCGGGGCGCGATGCGGGCCGGCATCTCCACCGAGATCCTGGACCCTGCGGCACTGCTGGCCAAGGTGCTCGAGCAGCCGCCGATGGTCGGCGCGGACCTGGCCTCCGAGGTCACCGCCACCGAGGCGTACGTCGTACCGGCCGAGGGGGAGAGGCGCTTCACGGTCGTCGCGCTCGACCTCGGGATCAAGTCGATGACGCCGAAGCGGATGGCCGAGCGGGGGATCGAGGTCCACGTGCTGCCGGCCACCGCCACCCTGGAGGAGGTGCTGGCGGTGAACCCGGACGGCATCTTCATGAGCAACGGCCCGGGCGACCCCGAGACCACCGAGCACCCGACCACCCTGCTCAAACAACTCCTCGAGCAGAACAAGCCGTACTTCGGCATCTGCTTCGGCAACCAGGTCTTCGGCCGGGCTCTCGGGCTCGGCACCTTCAAGCTGAAGTACGGCCACCGCGGCATCAACCAGCCGGTGCTCGACCGGGCCACCGGCAAGGTCGAGATCACCGCGCAGAACCATGGGTTCGCCGTTGACGCGCCGATCGACGAGACGGTCGAGACGCCGTACGGGACCGCCGAGGTCAGCCACGTCTCGCTCAACGACAACGTGGTCGAGGGTCTGAAGCTGACCGGGCGCGACGGGCGGGTGCTGGCCTTCTCGGTCCAGTACCACCCGGAGGCCGCGGCCGGTCCGCACGACTCGGCCTACCTCTTCGACCGCTTCGTAGAACTGATGGAAGGTCGCAGCTGATGCCCCGCCGTACAGACATCGACTCGGTGCTGGTGATCGGCTCCGGGCCCATCGTGATCGGCCAGGCCTGCGAGTTCGACTACTCCGGCACCCAGGCCTGCCGGGTGCTCAAGGAGGAGGGTTTCCGGGTCATCCTGGTGAACTCGAACCCGGCCACGATCATGACGGACCCGGAGTTCGCCGACGCCACCTACGTCGAGCCGATCACGCCGGAGTTCGTCGAGAAGGTGATCGAGAAGGAGCGCCCGAACGTCCTGCTCGCCACCCTGGGCGGCCAGACCGCGCTGAACGCGGCAATCGCTCTGCACGAGAACGGCGTGCTGGACAAGTACGGCGTCGAGCTGATCGGCGCCTCGGTGGACGCGATCCAGCGCGGCGAGAACCGCGAGTCGTTCAAGGCGATCGTGGAGAAGCTGGGCGCCGAGGTCGCGCGCTCGGTGGTCTGCCACACCCTCGACGACGTGCTCGCCGCCGCGGCCGAGCTGGGCTACCCGCTGGTGGTCCGGCCGTCCTTCACGATGGGCGGCGTCGGCTCCGGGATGGCGTACGACGAACCGGACCTGCGGCGGATCGCCGGGGCCGGGCTGTCCGCCAGCCCGACGACGGAGGTCCTGATCGAGGAGTCCATCGTCGGCTGGAAGGAGTACGAGCTGGAGGTGATGCGCGACAAGGCCGACAACGTGGTGATCATCTGCTCGATCGAGAACGTCGACCCGATGGGCGTGCACACCGGCGACTCGGTCACGGTCGCGCCGGCGATGACGCTGACGGACCGCGAGTACCAGGTGATGCGGGACCTGGCCATCGGCATCATCCGCGAGGTCGGCGTCGATACCGGAGGCTGCAACATCCAGTTCGCGGTGGATCCGGCCGACGGCCGGCTGATCGTGATCGAGATGAACCCGCGGGTGTCCCGGTCGTCCGCGCTGGCGTCGAAGGCGACCGGCTTCCCGATCGCCAAGATCGCGGCGAAGGTCGCGATCGGCTACACGCTGGACGAGATCCCGAACGACATCACCAAGCAGACCCCGGCGAGCTTCGAGCCGACCCTGGACTACGTCGTCGTCAAGGTGCCGCGGTTCGCGTTCGAGAAGTTCCCGGCCGCGGACGCCACGCTGACCACGCACATGAAGAGCGTGGGCGAGGCGATGGCGATCGGCCGCAACTACACGGAGGCGCTGCAGAAGGCGTTGCGCTCGCTGGAGAAGCCGGAGGCGCGGTTCACCTGGGCCGAGGCACCCGCGAGTGATCTCGAGCCGTTGCTGGAGGCAATCAAGACGCCGCATGACGGCCGGCTGCGCACTATCATGGACGCGATCCGCGCCGGGGCGAGTCCCGAGCAGGTCTTCGACGCGACCAAGATCGACCCGTGGTTCGTGGACCAGCTGTACCTGATCCACGAGACCGCTCTCCAGGTCGCGGCCGCACCACGGCTGACCCCGGAGATCCTCCGGCTCGCCAAGCGCCACGGGTTCTCCGACCTCCAGCTGGCGGAGATCCGCGGGCTCACGGAGGACGTCGTACGGGGTGTCCGGCAGGCGCTGGGGATCCGGCCGGTCTTCAAGACGGTGGACACCTGCGCGGCCGAGTTCGCCGCCGCCACGCCGTACCACTACTCGTCGTACGACGAGGAGAGCGAGGTGGCTCCGCGCACCGAGCCCGCCGTACTGATCCTCGGCTCGGGTCCGAACCGGATCGGGCAGGGCATCGAGTTCGACTACTCCTGCGTGCACGCGTCGATGGCGCTGCGCGACGCCGGCTACTGCACCGTGATGGTGAACTGCAACCCGGAGACCGTCTCGACCGACTACGACACCTCCGACCGGCTGTACTTCGAGCCGCTCACCTGCGAGGACGTGCTGGAGATCGTGTACGCCGAGATGCAGGCGGGCCCGGTCGCCGGGGTCATCGTGCAACTGGGCGGGCAGACTCCGCTCGGACTGGCCCAGCGGCTCGCGGACGCGGGGGTGCCGATCGTCGGCACGCCGCCCGAGGCGATCCACCTGGCGGAGGAGCGCGGCGCCTTCGGCAAGGTGCTCGCCGACGCCTCGCTGCCCGCGCCGAAGCACGGCACCGCGATGTCCTTCGACCAGGCCCAGACGATCGCCGCCGAGATCGGATTCCCGGTGCTCGTGCGGCCGTCGTACGTGCTGGGTGGGCGCGGCATGGAGATCGTCTACAGCGAGGCCGAGCTGACGGCCGCGCTGCAGCGGCTCAGCGGTGACGCGATCGCGGCGAACTGGGAGCACCCGGTGCTGATCGACCGGTTCTTGGACGATGCGGTCGAGATCGACGTGGACGGGCTGTACGACGGCAACGAGTTGTTCCTCGGCGGCGTGATGGAGCACATCGAGGAGGCCGGGGTGCACTCGGGCGACTCGTCCTGCGCGCTGCCGCCGATCACCCTCGGGAACGCGGACATCCGGAAGATCCGCGAGTCGACCGAGGCGATCGCGCGCGGCGTCGGAGTACGGGGTCTGCTGAACGTGCAGTACGCGCTCGCCGGCGACGTGCTCTACGTGCTCGAGGCAAATCCGCGGGCGTCGCGGACGGTGCCGTTCGTCTCCAAGGCGACGGCGACGCCGCTGGCGAAGGCCGCGGCCCGGGTGATGCTCGGGGCGACGATCGCTGACCTGCGGGCCGAGGGGATGCTCCCGGCTCAGGGCGACGGTGGCACGCTGCCGGCTTCGACGCCGATCGCGGTGAAGGAGGCCGTGATGCCGTTCAACCGGTTCCGGACGATCGACGGTACGTCCGTCGACACCCTGCTCGGGCCGGAGATGCGGTCCACCGGCGAGGTGATGGGCATCGACGACACCTTCGGTACCGCGTTCGCCAAGTCCCAGGCGGGGGCGTCCCAGCCGCTGCCGGGATCCGGCAAGGTGTTCGTGTCGGTCGCGAACCGGGACAAGCGGCACATGATCTTCCCGGTCAAGCGGCTGGCGGATCTCGGTTTCCAGATCTACGCGACCGAAGGGACGGCCGACGTCCTGCGGCGCAACGGGGTCGAGGCGGTCACCGTGCGCAAGAGCAGCCAGGGCCCGGGGCCGAACGGCGAGCCGACGATCGTCCAGATGGTCCAGGACGGTGAGCTGAACCTGATCGTCAACACCCCGATCGGGATCACCCAGGGCGGTTCGCCGCGCATCGACGGCTACGAGATCCGCAGCGCGGCGGTGGCCCGGAACATCCCGTGCATCACCACGGTGCAGGGCCTGGCCGCGGCGGTGCAGGGGATCGAGGCGCAGCAGGCCGGGGACATCGGAGTGCGCTCCCTGCAGGACTGGACCTCCCGGATCCGCGGGACTGCCGACTCTCCAGCGGGCTCGGCGGCGGGTGTGGAGAGCTGAGCGGCGTGTACCGGAAGGTGATCAGGCCGGTCCTGTACCGGCTGGGCAAGGGAGATGCCGAGGTCGCGCACGAGCAGACCTTGCACGGGCTGCGCCGGCTGAGCCGCGTTCCGGGCGCGGTGAGCGCTCTCTCGCGTTCCTACGGTTCTCTGCCGGCCGGGCTCGAGCGGACGGTCTTCGGCGTCCGTTTCCCGAGTCCGGTCGGGCTGGCGGCCGGCATGGACAAGAACGGTGTCGCCCTGCCGGCCTGGCGTGCCCTCGGATTCGGGTTCGTCGAGGTCGGCACGGTGACGGCCCATGCCCAGCCGGGCAACGAGAAGCCGCGGTTGTTCCGGTTGGTCGAGAGCGAGGCCGTGATCAACCGGATGGGCTTCAACAACCTCGGCTCGGCGGCGCTCGCGGACCGGCTGGCGCAGTACGGCGATCTCGGGTACCCGCTCGGGGTCAGCATCGGGAAGTCGAAGGTGACGCCGCTCGAGGACGCGGTGGAGGACTACGTCACGTCGCTGCGGCGGCTCTACCGCTTCGGCGACTACTTCGCGGTCAACGTCAGCTCGCCGAACACGCCGGGATTGCGCTCTCTGCAGGACTCCGGGCACCTCCGGGAACTGCTCACGGCCCTGCACGCCGAGGCCGAGGCTCTGAGCTCCGGTGGTCGCGGGCCGAAGCCGATCCTGGTGAAGATCGCGCCCGACCTGACCGAGCAGGCGATCGACGAACTGCTCGGCGTCTGCACGGACGTCGGGGTGGCCGGGATCATCGCGACCAACACCACGATCGGCCGAGCCGGGCTCGCTCCGGCCGACGAGCGGCTGGCGGGGGAGGCCGGCGGTCTGTCCGGTCGTCCGCTGACCGAGATCTCCGCCAAGACCGTGGCCCACATCTACGCCGAGACCGGGGGAGCGCTGCCGATCATCGGCGTCGGCGGCATCCTCGATCCGGCCGACGCGGCCCGCCTGCTCGACGCCGGCGCCAGCCTCGTCCAGCTCTACACCGGCCTGATCTACCGCGGACCGGGCCTGATCCGCCGGACCAACCGCAACCTGGCCGCCCAGAGCCGATGACTTCGATGAGCTTGAGGACTTCGATGAGAGAGCGAGAACGCCCCATGAGCAGCCAGCCCTTCGGAACCCGGCTCCGCGCCGCGATGACCGAGCGCGGCCCCCTCTGCGTCGGGATCGACCCGCACGCACACCTGCTGGCGGCGTGGGGTCTGCCGGACGACCCCGACGGCCTCGCCTCGTTCACGTACGGCGTGGTCGACGCACTCGCCGAGCAGGTCGCCGTGTTCAAGCCGCAGTCGGCGTTCTTCGAGCGCTTCGGGTCGGCCGGCATCGCAGTACTGGAGCAGGCGACGATCCGCCTGCGCGAGGCCGGCGCACTGGTGATCATCGACGCCAAGCGGGGTGACATCGGCTCGACCATGTCCGGTTACGCGTCGGCCTACCTGTCCGAGAAGGCGCCGCTGGCGTGCGACGCGCTGACGGTCAGCCCGTACCTCGGGTTCGGCTCGCTCCAGCCTGCGATCGACGAGGCCCGCGAAGCCGGTGCCGGTCTGTTCGTGCTGGCGCTGACCTCGAACCCGGAAGGCCCGCAGTTCCAGTCCGCCCGTACTGCGGCCGGGCCGACCGTGGCCGGGGCGGTTCTCGACGGGTTGCGCGAGCTGAACGCCGATGCGGACGACCTGGGCTCCTTCGGTGCCGTGGTGGGCGCCACGATCCAGCCGACCGACGAGAACCTCGACATCCGTGGCCCCCTGCTCGCCCCGGGCCTCGGTGCCCAGGGAGCCACACCCGCAAGCCTGTCGAAGGTCTTCGGCACCGCGGTCCGCAACGTCGTACCGTCAAGCTCCCGCGAGATCCTCGGCGCCGGCCCCAACCCGACCGCCCTCCGCGAAGCCGCAGCCCGCTCCAACGACGCTTTCCGGACAGTCCTCGGCTACTGATCGTTGTAGAGCTCTGTGAGCAGAGCTACCGCGGCGTGGGTGGCGGGGTGGGGGTCGTGGCGGCGCCAGGCCAGGTGGACCTCGACCAGGGGAGCGTCGCGGACGGGGCGGTAGACGATGCCGTCGCGCCGGTACTGCGTGACGGTGGCTTGCGGGGTCAGGCCGACGTACCGGCCGGTGGCGATCGCGGCCAGCCAGTCGTCGATGTCCTGGGTGTACTCCAGTCGCGGCCGCGAGCCTTCCGGCCAGAGGTCGGTCGTGGTCGTCCCGGTGCGGCGATCCACCAGCAGGGTGCGTTCCCGTAGCTCGTCCATGGTGATCGAGCGACGACGCTTCCAGGGGTCGTCCGCGGCCATCGCGCAGTACCGGCGTTCGTCCGCGATCTTGGCGTGCGCGAACCGCTGGGTGTCGATCGGCGTCCGGACGACCGCCAGATCGCACAGACCTTCCGCCAGCCCGCCGGTGGTCGTGTTGGTGCGGACCAGATGCAACTCGACCTCGGGGTAGAGCGCGGCCCACCGTCGCTGGAACTCACCCGTGTGCTGCCCCATCGCCGACCACGCATGCCCGATCCGCAACCGCGTATGTCCGGTCGTCGCCTCCCGCACCAGATCGTCCGCCTCGGCCAGCAGATGCCGGGCCCGTGCCAGCACCTGTACGCCGGCCGTGGTCGGGCTGACGGTCCGGCTGGTCCGATGCAGCACGCGCACCCCGAGAACCTGCTCGAGACTCAGCAACGTCCGCGACACCGCCGCCTGCGAGATCCCCAGCTCGATCGCGGCGTCGGTGAAGGTGCCCGAGTCCACGATCGCCACCAGGCACCGCAACTGCCGCAGCTCGAGGTCCATGACTTCAGCGTATAGATCCCCTCGTCGATGCATTTTGCGAATAGTTGGCGCCGGCGCAGCCTCGAACCATGACAACCGCCAGTCATACCCACGAAGCGCCGGCGACAGCCGACCCTCAGCCCGCAATGGGCGTGCTGATGATGTTGGGGAGCGGGCTTTCCAATCAGGTCGGAGCGGCGATGGGAGCCCTCGCGTTTCCGGTGATCGGGCCGGTGGGTGTGGTGGCGGTGCGGCAGTTGGTGGCTGGGCTGCTGCTGGTGGCTGTCGGGCGGCCTCGGTTGCGGGAGTTCACGGCGCGCCAGTGGTGGCCGGTCCTCGGGCTGGCGATGGTGTTCGCGACGATGAATCTGTCGCTCTACACGGCCATCGACCGGATCGGGCTCGGCCTGGCGGTGACGTTGGAGTTCCTCGGGCCGCTGACGGTGGCGCTGGTGGGCTCGAGGCGGAAGATCGACCTGGTCTGTGCGCTCGCCGCGGGACCGGCGGTGGTGGTGCTCACCCGGCCGCAGGCGAGCACTGACTACCTCGGCGTCGGGCTGGCGCTGGTGGCGGCGGTCTGTTGGGGCTGCTACATCCTGCTCAACCGCACGGTGGGACAGCGAATCCCGGGAGCGCAGGGATCGGCAGCTGCGGCCGCCGTGTCGGCGCTTGCCTACCTCCCGGTCGGAGTCTTCGTGCTCTGGCACCATCCGCCGACGGTTGCGGCGATCGGGTACGCGCTCGCGGCCGGACTGTTGTCGTCGGCTGTTCCGTTCCTGGTGGACCTGCTGGCGCTGCGCACGGTTCCGGCGCAGTTGTTCGGGGTCTTCATGAGTGTGAACCCGGTACTGGCTGCCCTGGTCGGCCTGCTGGTGCTCGATCAGCGGCTCGATCACCTCGACTGGTTCGCCATCACCGTGATCGTCGCGGCGAACGCCGTCGCCGCGGGGACGGCCGGCCGACGCGGCAGATCAGTGCGTGCTGCCGTGGCGAACGGCGGCTGACGCGAGAGGTTACGGGCTGGTTCCAACGAGGTGATGCGACGTTGTTCACGGCGTTTGGTGCGCAGTGTTGACCCCCGGCGTTCGGAAGGGTTGCCGTGACGGAAGGCGAACGGCTTTCCGCGGCAACAGATGGGACTGGAATGCATAAGGTTGCGGCCCTCGCGGCGGTAGTGACAATGAGCGTCGGCACTTTGACGGCATGCTCGGGTGGCGACTACTGCAGCGAACTGCAGAACTATGCCGAGGCGGTCAAGAACGCCGACATCAAGGACTCCGGGGCCGTCGACAAGATCCGCACCGAGTCCGGCAAGCTGTCGAAGTCGGCGCCGGACGACCTGAAGGACGACTGGAAGGTCTTGAAGGACTTCCTCGACAAGGCGAAGGACGCGAACGGCGACCAGACCAAGCTGGCCGAGCTCGCCAAGAACGAGGGCCAGAAGATGGCGACCGCCTCCGAGGCGATCGCCAAGCAGGCGAAGGACACCTGCAAGGTCAGCATCGAGGACTGACCCCGCCCGCTCCGGCCCGCGCCCCGTACCCCGGGGCGCGGGCCGGGCCGACGGTGGCGAAAAGGTGGGTTTCCGGTTGGTTTGGTGACGGCCGGTAGCGTCTGCGGCAACACCCCCGAGGACCACTCGAGACCCCCCGAGGATGAGGAACAGATGCGCACAGTTGTGATCACCGCGACGATGATCGCCGCGGCCGCCGGGCTGACCGCCTGCACCGAGGAGCAGGCCTACTGCGTCGACCTGGCCGGTTACGCGGCCTCCGCGGTGAACGTGGACCCGCAGAACCCCGCCGACTACGCCAAGATCCTCGAGGACGCGAAGAAGCTCGAGAACAGCGCGCCGGCCGAGGTGAAGGACGACTGGGCCAAGATCGTGACGATCGCGGAGAAGGCCCAGAAGGCCGGTACGGATCGTGTCGAACTGGCTCGGCTGAGCAAGGAGACCGGGCCCGCGATGGCTGCCTACAAGTCGATCGCGACCCATGCGAAAGACTCGTGCAAGGTAGATGTCCCTGAGCTGAACTGAGGCCGTCCCGTCGCGTGTTAGGTTCAGCGGCGAAGCCACAAAACGGGACAGGTGAAACGGTGCCACTTCCTTCTTTGACCCCAGAGCAGCGTGCGGCTGCTCTGGACAAGGCCGCGGCCGCACGGCGTGAGCGTGCGGAGATCAAGAACCGGATCCGGCACTCGGGGGCGTCTCCTACGGAGGTGCTGCACGAGGGGCAGACGAACGACGTGATCGGCAAGATGCGGGTGAGCGCGCTGCTGCAGTGCATCCCCGGGGTCGGCAAGGTCCGCGCCCAGCAGATCATGGAGCGGGCCGGGATCTCCGATTCCCGCCGGGTGCGCGGCCTCGGGACGAACCAGATCGCCGCGCTCGAGCGCGAGTTCGCCGAGTGACGCTGATGTCGACGGATCTGATCACGACGCAGCAGGAAACGGGCCGGGAGATGGATTCGGACACGGGGAACGACGCGGAAAGCGGTACCGGCGGGGCCCGGCTGACCGTGCTGGCGGGCCCGACGGCCGTCGGCAAGGGCACCGTCGCCGCCGACATCAGGGAGCGCTTCCCCGACATCTGGATCTCGGTCTCGGCGACCACCCGCAAGGCCCGGCCGAACGAGGTGCACGGGGTGCACTACCTGTTCGTGTCCGACGAGGAGTTCGACCGGATGATCGCCGACGACGAACTGCTCGAGTGGGCGGTCGTGCACAAGGCGGCCCGCTACGGGACGCCGCGGCGGCAGGTGCTGGACAAGCTCGCCGAGGGCCGCCCGGCGCTGCTGGAGATCGACCTCCAGGGCGCGCGGCAGGTGCGCGAGACGATGCCGGAGGCGCAGTTCGTCTTCCTGGCCCCGCCGAGCTGGGACGAACTGGTCCGCCGGCTGGTCGGCCGGGGGACCGAGACGGCCGAGGAGCGCGAGCGCAGACTGCAGACGGCTACGCTGGAGCTGGCGGCCGAGAAGGAGTTCGACGTCACGATCGTGAACGCCTCCGTTCGGGAAGCGGCCGATCAGTTGGTAAAGTTGATTCGATCACCCTCCATCTCTGGAAAGAGCTGAACTTGTCTGGCAACCAGCCCGTCGCCATCGGCATCACCTCCCCGCCGATCGACGACCTGCTCACCCACACCGACTCGAAGTACAAGCTGGTGCTTTACTCGGCCAAGCGGGCTCGGCAGATCAACGCCTACTACTCCCAGCTCGGCGAGGGCCTGCTGGAGTACGTCGGACCGCTGGTCGAGACGCACGTCCAGGAGAAGCCCCTGTCGATCGCCATGCGCGAGATCAACGAGGGTGTGCTGACCTGCACGGACATCGACCCCGAGGCCGAGGCGGAAGCTGCCGCCGCCGCTGCGGAGAAGTCCGAGTAATCATCCGTCGATGACGACGCCGGGTTCAGGTCTGTGACCGCACAGCAGCGGCCGTCCGTGGTTCTCGGTGTCGGCGGCGGGATCGCGGCCTACAAGGTCTGTGATCTGCTCCGCCGGCTGACCGAGTCCGGGCACAGTGTCCGGGTGGTGCCGACCGCGGCCGCACTGGAGTTCGTCGGCGCCGCGACGTGGGCGGCGCTGTCGGGTCAGCCGGTCACCGCCGACCCGTTCGACGACGTGCAGGAGGTCCCACACGTCCGGATCGGCAAGGGAGCCGACCTCGTCGTGGTCGCGCCCGCCACCGCGAACCTGATCGCGAAGGCCGCGCACGGCCTGGCCGACGACCTGCTCACGAACACTCTGCTGACCGCTCGCTGTCCGATCCTGTTCGCGGCCGCGATGCACACCGAGATGTGGGAACACCCTGCCACCCAGGCCAACGTGGCGACCCTGCGGTCCCGCGGCATCACCGTGCTCGACCCAGCGGTCGGCCGGTTGACGGGTACCGACACCGGCCGCGGGCGGTTGCCCGAACCGGCCGAGATCTTCGCGATCAGCCAGTTGATGCTCGCCGACGAGACGGCCCGCGCTGCCGGGCAGTCCGTGGCGGATCTGACCGGCAAGCACGTCCTGGTCAGCGCCGGCGGCACCCGCGAGCACCTCGACCCGGTCCGCTACCTGGGCAACTCCTCGTCCGGCAAGCAGGGCTACGCGCTGGCGCGGATCGCCGCCGCCCGTGGCGCCAAGGTCACTCTGGTCGCAGCTAATTCCGAGCTCGCGGATCCCGCGGGAGTCCAGGTCGTCCCGGTCACCAGCACGCGCGACCTGTACGAGGAGATCACCAGCCGCGCAGCGGACTCTGACGCGATCGTGATGGCGGCTGCTCCCGCCGACTTCCGGCCGGCCGATGTCGCGGAGCACAAGATCAAGAAGACCGGCGACGGTACGGTGCCGGCGGTCAACCTGGTGGAGAACCCCGACATCCTCGCCACCATCTCGCATGACCGGCAGCGGTCGGATCAGGTCATCGTCGGCTTCGCTGCCGAGACGGGCGACGCCCAGCACAGCGTGCTGGAGCTCGGCCGCGCCAAGCTCGAGCGCAAGGGCTGCGACCTGCTGGTGGTGAACGACGTGTCCGGCGGCAAGGTCTTCGGTAGCGACAACAACGAGGCCGTCATCCTCGATCGCGACGACGGCGCCCTCCCGGTGCCCTCCGGCAGCAAGGACGCCCTGGCCGGTGTCATCTGGAACCTCGTCGCCACCCACTGGCACTAGTCCGTTCAAGGCGGTCACTGGACAGATCGCCCTGTGCCATGTGCAATATATTGCATGCCAGTGCCGCAGAGTCGAGGGCTCGTCTCCAGGACGCTCCTGCGAGAGAACTCCTACCGCGCCATCCGGGACGCCATCGTCGACGGCACTCTCGCGCCGGGGGAGCGCCTCAACGACGCAGACCTGGTCGAGTGGCTGGGAGTCAGCCGTACGCCGGTCCGCGAGGCGCTGGCGCGGCTCGAACAAGCCGGTCTGGTGCAGACCAAGCCCGGGCGTTCGACCACCGTCAGCCCGCTCGACGTCCGCGAGATCCGCTCCGCTCAGCTGGTCACCGCCGCGATGCACGAGTTGGCGGTGCGCGAAGCGATTCCCAACCTGTCGGCGGCCGAGCTCGACGCCATGCGTGAGGCGAACAAGCGCCTCGCTGATGCCCTGTGCCGCAACGACGTCGACGCCGCGATCGCCGCCGACGACGACTTCCACGGGGTGCCGGTCGCCGCCTGCGCGAACCGCGCGATCGAGACCGTCCTCGAACAGTTCACCCCCGTACTGCGACGCGTCGAGCGGCTGAGGTTCTCGTCGCTCGGCGGCCGCGGCTCGGTCGCCCAACACGACAGGATCATCGCCCTCTGCGAGGCGGGCGACGTCGAAGGCGCCACCGCCGCGACCCGCGCGAACTGGCAGACCCTCGTGCCGCTGCTCGACAACTCACTCCAGGAGACCTAGATGCGCATCGACGCTTTCGACCGCTACCCACTGCTCTTCGGGCCGAGCCCCGTCCACCCGCTGGATCGGCTGACCAAGCACCTTGGCGGTGCGCGGGTCTGGGCCAAGCGCGAGGACTGCAACAGCGGTCTGGCCTTCGGCGGCAACAAGACCCGGAAGCTCGAGTACCTGGTCGCCGACGCGCTGGCCCAGGGCGCCGACACGTTGGTGAGCATCGGCGGCGTGCAGTCCAACCACACCCGCCAGGTGGCCGCGGCCGCGGCCAGGGCCGGGCTGAAAGCCGTGCTGGTGCAGGAGAGTTGGGTCGACTGGCCCGACCCGGTCAACGACAAGGTCGGCAACATCCTGCTGTCGCGGATCATGGGCGCCGACGTCCGCCTGGTCCGGGCGGGCTTCGGCATCGGCTTCAAGGAGAGCTGGCAGCAAGCGCTGGAGGATGTCCAGGCCGGCGGCGGCACGCCGTACGCGATCCCGGCAGGGGCGTCCGACCATCCGCTAGGTGGGCTTGGGTTCGCCAACTGGGCCGAGGAGGTCAGGCAGCAGGAGCAGGACCTCGGCGTGTTCTTCGACACTGTGGTCGTGTGCAGCGTCACCGGCAGCACGCAGGCGGGCATGATCGCCGGTTTCGCGGGCCAGGATCGTCCGCGCCGGCTGCTGGGCATCGACGCCTCGGCCAAGATCGACGAGACCCGCGCGCAGGTGGCGAAGATCGCTCGCAACACCGCGGAGCTCATCGGCCTCGGCCGGGACCTGCGGGAGGACGAGATCACCGTGCTCGAAGGCTGGGCCGGCGATCTCTACGGCATCCCGGTGCAGTCGACGCTGGACGCGATCCGGCTCAGCGGCAGCCTCGAGGCGATGATCATCGACCCTGTCTACGAAGGGAAGTCGATGGCCGCGCTGATCGACCTCGTGCGCGACGGCGAGATCCCGAAGGACTCGAACGTGCTCTACGTCCACCTCGGCGGCCAGCCCGCCCTCAACGCCTACAGCGGGCTCTTCCAGTAACGCGCTCCGTCGAAGTATCGAAGCGGTCAGGAGCTGGCCGCTTCCCGTTCTAGCCTCAGTGACATGAGCGAGCAGCTGAAGTGGAAGTCCGTAGTCGCCCGCCGGATGGCCCGGCATCACCTGGCGGTTCCGGCGGCGAGCAGCCCGGCGGACGTAGTACGGGCGATGTGTGGGGCGCATGCGCAGGTGCTGTCGGCCGGGGAGGTTTCGGTTGCTCTCAGACTCGACGGGGCGACGCGGACGGACGTTCAGAGGGCCTTGTGGGAGGACCACAGGGTGGTGAAGACCTTCGGGCCGCGGGGGACCGTGCATCTGTTGCCGGCCGACGATCTGCCGTTGTGGACCGGCGCTCTGTCCGCTTTGCCGAAGGGTCCGGCGGCGCCGGCGTACATGCGACTGACGGACGACCAGCGCGACGAGGTGATCGCTGCTATCGGTGCGGCGCTGGCCGACGATGACCTGACTGTCGACGAACTCTCCGAGCAGGTGGTCGCGCGGACCGGTTCGTGGGCGGGTGAGCTGGTGATGCCTGCGTTCCAGGTGTTCTGGCCGCGCTGGCGTCAGGTGATCCCGGACGCGGCCAACGCGGGCATGCTTGCCTACGGCCCCAACCGCGGCCGCAAAGTCACCTACTCGAACCCGCACCGGTTCACGCCGTTCCAGCCGATGCACGGGGAGGAAGCGCTCACTGCGCTCTTGGACCGGTATCTCCGCAGCTACGGCCCGGCCACCCCCGAGCAGTTCGCGAAATGGCTCAGCACCTCGACGGCCTTCGTCAGGAACCTGTTCGACGGCCTGCCGGAGGTCGACCTCGAAGGCAGCCGCGCGTGGCTCGCCGAGGGCGACACCTCGATGACGGACAAGCCGGCCACCGGCGTACGGCTGCTGCCGTACTTCGACGCGTACGGCGTGGGCAGTCATCCGCGCGATCTACTCTTCCCCGGCCGGGCGTCGACCCGGGCGCTGGCGGGCGGACAGGCGGGCAACTACCCGCTGCTACTGGTGGACGGAATCGTCGCCGGGGTGTGGCATCAGCGGAGGTCGGGCCGCAAGCTCCAGGTCACTGTGGAGCCACTGAGCACCCTCAGTCCCACCCGGCTGCGCGCGCTCGACGCGGAGGTCGATCGCCTTGGTCACATTTTCGACGCGAGCCCGGTGCTCACGATCGGCCCGGTGGAGACCGGTCCGCACGCCTGAACTGAGCGTGAAACTCGCGCGGGGTAGGATCGGCTTCACCATCCGCTCATCTCGATTTGTCCACTATATGGCGTGCAATCTCACGAAGCGAACGGATCGGCCTGTCGTTCGGGACCTTGGCCGGATCTGCTGGCATACTTCCCAGATACATCGCGTGGGGCGGTGCTGTGACAGGGGAGAGGCTGCCCCGTCATGTGGCGAACGAGGAAACCCCGAGGAGAATCCGTGGCACGGCGCCTTTTCACGTCCGAGTCGGTGACTGAGGGTCATCCGGACAAGATCGCTGACCAGATCAGCGACTCCATCCTTGATGCCCTGCTGGCCGAGGACCCCAAGAGCCGCGTCGCGGTGGAGACCCTGGTGACGACCGGCCTGGTCGTCGTCGCCGGCGAGGTCACCACCACCGCGTACGTCGACATCCCCGGCATCGTCCGGGCGCGGATCCTGGAGATCGGCTACGACTCCTCGCTGAAGGGCTTCGACGGCGCTTCCTGTGGAGTCACGGTTGCCATCGGCAGCCAGTCGCCCGACATCGCGCAGGGCGTCGACACGGCGTACGAGACCCGTTCGGACGCGTCGGACGACGCGCTCGACCTGCAGGGTGCCGGCGACCAGGGCCTGATGTTCGGCTACGCGTCGAACGAGACGCCCGAGCTGATGCCGCTGCCGATCACCATCGCGCACCGGCTGTCCGCACGGCTGTCCGAGGTCCGCAAGGACGGCACGATGGCCTACCTGCGTCCCGACGGCAAGACCCAGGTCACCGTCGAGTACGAAGGCGACAAGGCGGTCCGGGTCCACACCGTGGTGGTGTCGAGCCAGCACGCCGCCGACATCAGCCTGGACTCGATGCTGAGCCCGGACGTGAAGAAGCACGTCGTCGACCCGGTGCTCGAGCAGTTCGACATCGACTCGACCGACTACAAGCTGCTGGTGAACCCGACCGGCCGGTTCGAGATCGGTGGCCCGATGGGTGACGCCGGCGTGACCGGCCGCAAGATCATCATCGACACCTACGGCGGCATGTCCCGCCACGGCGGCGGCGCGTTCTCCGGCAAGGACCCGTCGAAGGTGGACCGCTCGGCGGCGTACGCGATGCGCTGGGTGGCGAAGAACATCGTCGCCGCGGGGCTCGCCTCGCGGGCCGAGTGCCAGGTCGCCTACGCGATCGGCAAGGCGGCGCCGGTCGGCTTCTACGTCGACACCTTCGGCACCGAGACCGTGCCGGTGGACAAGATCAGCGACGCGGTGCTCGAGGTGTTCGACCTGCGTCCGGCCGCGATCATCCGCGACCTCGACCTGCTCCGGCCGATCTACGCCCAGACCGCCCGCAACGGCCACTTCGGCCGTACCGGCGAGGACTTCACCTGGGAGCGGCTCGACCGCGTCGAGGCGCTGAAGGCCGCGATCGCCCAGTAGTTCCCTGTGACCGCCCGCGACCCGACGAGGTCGCGGGCGTTCGCATGTCCGGACCTGTGCCGCAGTTGTCCCCAGGCCTCCGGGCGGTTGTCGGCCGGCCCGACTAGAGTTCACCGGTGGCACAGAACGGGGACTCACCTGAGCAGTTGACGCTGCTCCGCGAGACCGTTCGCCGTTCCCGCACCAAGGAGCCGGCCGGCATCACCTCGACGCTGCCGATCGCCCAGATCGCGGTGGACATGCCGCTGCCGCATCTCGACCGGCCGTTCGACTACCTGGTGCCCGACGATCTGGCGGACGCGGCGCAGCCCGGCGCCCGGGTCAAGGTGCGCTTCGCCGGCAAGGACCTCGACGGGTTCGTGCTGCGCCGGCTGGAGGCCTCCGGCCACGACGGCAAGCTCGCGCGGATCCGCAAGGTCGTATCACCCGAGCAGGTGCTGACTCCCGAGGTCGCCGATCTCTGCCGGACCGTCGCCGATCGGTACGCCGGGGTCTTCGCGGACGTGACCCGCCTCGCGGTTCCACCCCGGCACGCCAAGGTCGAAGCCGAGCCGCTGAAGTGCTCGCAGCCCGTCCGCCCGGTCGTGTCCGACTCGCGGTCGGAGTGGGCGCCGTACCCGGTCGCCGGTGGGTTCCTCGACGCATTGACCCGCTCGGAAGCCCCCCGAGCCATCTGGACCGCAGTACCGGGGGCCGACTGGGCGCTCGCGTTCGCGCAGGCGGCGGCGGTCTGTGCGTCCTCGGGACGTGGTGCGTTGCTGCTCGCGCCCGATGCGCGTGACCTGGAACGACTGGCCGACGCCTGTACTTCGGTGCTCGGGCCGGACGGATTCGTCTCGCTCTCGGCTGACCTCGGCCCGACCGCGCGGTACCGGGCGTTCCTTGCGGCGCTGAGAGGTTGCACCCGGGTGGTGATCGGCACGCGCGGGGCCGCGTTCGCGCCGGTGGCCGATCTCGGGCTGGTCGCGCTCTGGGACGACGGCGACGACTCGTACGCCGAGCCGCGCGCGCCGTACCCGCATGCGCGCGAGGTGCTGCTGCTGCGGGCGCATCGGCAGAAGTGCGCCGCTCTGCTGGGCGGGTTCGCCCGATCCGCCGAGACGGCCGCGCTGCTGGAATCCGGTTGGGCCGCCGAGCTGATCGCGGATCGCACGGTGGTCCGGGCGGCGGCTCCGGCCGTGCACATCGCGGGGGAGTCGGACACCGATCTCGCCCGCGATCCCGCTGCCAGGGCCGCGCGACTCCCGCACCGGGCGTTCGAGATCGCGCGCGAGGGCCTTCGCTCGGGCCCGGTGCTCGTCCAGGTGCCGCGAGCCGGGTATCTCCCCAGCCTGGTCTGCCAGACCTGCCGAGCGCCGTCCCGGTGTTCCACCTGCGGCGGGACGTTGCGTCGTACCGGTGGTTCCGGGCCGCCGAGTTGCAGCGTGTGCGGCCGGCCGGCGGTGGACCACCGGTGCCCGGAGTGCGGCGACACCCGGATGCGCGCTGCCGTCGTCGGAGCCCGCCGTACTGCGGAGGAGCTGGGCCGGGCCTTTCCGGGAGTTCTGGTCCGTACTTCGGGCGGGGACAACATGCTCGACAAGGTGTCCGACCAGGCGGCCCTCATCGTCACCACGCCCGGCGCGGAACCCGTGGCCGAAGGCGGTTACAGCGCCGCCCTCCTGCTGGACACGTGGTTGCTGCTCGCCCGGCCGGACCTGCGCGCCCCGGAAGAGGCCGTTCGGCGCTGGTTCAACGCGGCGGCGCTGGTTCGTCCGGCTCAGGACGGTGGTGCCGTGATCATGGTGGGTGAGCCGTCCTCCACCCCATTGCAGGCGGTGGTGCGGTGGAGCCCCGAGGGATTCGCGGCCCGCGAGCTGGAGGAGCGCCGTACCGCGCGGCTGGCTCCGGCGGCCAAGCTCGCGGAGCTCACCGGGCCGACCGAGGCGGTGTCCGATCTGCTGGCCCGAGTGCGGCAGTTGGTCGATCCCCAAGCAGGGTTGGAGGTTCTCGGCCCGGTGGCGATCGACGACGAGACCTCGCGAGCGGTCGTGCGGACCCCGCGATCAGCCGGTACGAGTCTTGCCCGGGCCTTGAAGGAAGGGCAGGCCGCGCGCAGTACCAAGAAGTTGATCGGATCCGTGCGGGTCCAGGTCGACCCCGCGTCCTTCGGCTGATCAGGCTCAGGCGGTGGCCGCGGCGAGGCCGGCCGGGCGGGACGCCGCCAGCAGCTGGTTGCCCAGCGACGTGCGCGAGTAGAGCACGGCCCGTCCGTCCCGGCGCGAGTCGACCACGCCAGCCGCGCGCAGGATGCTCAGGTGGACGCTCAGCGTCGGCGCCGAGACCCCCAGCTGATGCGCCAGGTGCGTGGTCGACATCGGCAGATCGAGGTGGCTCACGATCGCGGCGCGGGTTCTGCCCACCAGTTCAGCGAGCGGGGACTCGCTCACGTCCTCCTGGCTCTCCCAGAGCCGCCCTAGGCCGCGCGGCGGATACGTGATGGTCGGCACGTGCGGCGCGGCTGTCACGGGGAGCGCGGCAGGCCAGGTGAAGACGCAGGGCACGAGCAGCAGTCCCTGGCCCGGCAACGGTTCGCCGTCGCAGCTGTACGGCCTTTCGATCTCGATCCGGTCGCCGGTGAAGCGCACGGACGGATGCAGGTTCCGGAACAGCCGGTCCACGCCGCCGCTCGCGAGCTCCTCCAGCCGGAACGCGAGATCCTCCTGGAGCAGCGAGCGCATCCGCCGCCAGTCGGGCTCGATCGCCTGATGCCAGTAGTTGTCGAGGGCGGAGGTGATCCGCTCGAGCGCCTTGCGCGGATTCGCGATCAGGCCGGGCAGCAGCGGGTGCGGGGTCTCCGTGTGCAGCTTGGTGAGCTCGTCGACGACGAGGTGATGCGGTGTCGCCGCCACCGCGGCCAGGCCCGACTCGAAGCTGGTCGACCGTCGCGGCGGCGCGGGGGTGATGAAGTCCGGGATGTAGCTCACCGGCGGGATCAGGGCCTTGAGCAACAACAGGTCGTCGTCCGGGTCCGCGCAGAGCGGCCGGACCTTGCGCAGCCACGGTCCGTGAACGCTGCCGGCCGTGCTGTTGCTGAGCGCCCGGACACTCGTCACCGTCTCCCAGACCGGCGAGAACGCGAACCTGATCCGGCTCACGTCGTCGGTGCTGAGCCTGATGGTGATCACCCGAGCACTGTAACTCCGCGACAACTCGGCGATCGACGATTAGTCCTCCGCCTAATGTTCGACAGCCTGTCTACGGGGGCTCGACAGTGGAACCATGAACGCGCGTGCTGATGCCCCGGCCCTGCCAAGAGCCTTCTGGGCACTCTGGGTCTGCCAGTTGGTGAACCGGCTCGGCAGCTTCGTGCAGCCCTTCCTGGTGCTGTACCTGACCCAGGACCGCCACCTGTCCGCCGGTACTGCGGGTGCCGTGGCCGCTGCTGTCGGTGCGGGTTCGGTCGTCTCCCAGTTGGTCGGCGGCTGGCTGTCGGACCGGGCCGGGCGCCGCCGGACGATGCTGATCGGCTTCTTCGGTACCGCGGCCGCGCTGATCCTGCTCGGCTCGGCGCGCTCCATGGTGACGATCTGGGTGGCGGCCTTCGTCGTCGGCCTGATGGGCGACCTGTTCCGGCCTGCGGTTCAGGCGACCGTCGCCGACCTGCTCCAGCCGAGAGAGCGCGTTCGCGCGTACGGGTTGCTGTTCTGGGCAATCAACCTCGGCTTCTCCATCTCCACGGTCAGCGCCGGCGTCCTCGCGAGCATCGGCTACAACCTGCTGTTCTGGATCAACGCCGGTACTTCGGTCGTCGCGGCGCTGGTGATCCTGCGGATGGTGCCGGAGACCCGGCCGGTCCTGGACGAGGGACCTCGCCGGCCGTTGCTGCCGGTGGCCCTGCGCGACACGACCTTCCTGCTGATGATCCTGCTCCAGATCGGTTACGCGACGATCTACTTCCAGGGCTACTCGACCCTGCCGCTGGCGATGGCGGACGACGGACTGCCCTCGTCGACCTACGGGCTGGTGATCGCGCTGAACGGGGTCGTGATCGTGCTGGTCCAGCCGTTCGTCAACCGCCGGCTCTCGCTGCTCGACCGGCCGAAGCTGCTGGCGACCTCGATGCTGATCGTCGGAGTCGGGTTCGGCCTTGGCGCGATCGTGCACAGTTGGTGGGGGTACGGGCTGTCCGTGGTGGTCTGGACGATCGGCGAGATCGGCTTCGCCGCCGTCATCGGCGCGGTCTTCGCCGACCTCGCTCCGGTCGACCTGCGCGGCGGCTACATGGGCCTGGCCGGCAGCATGTCGTTCGGCCTCGGCAGCGTCATCGGCCCGCTGCTCGGCACCAACACCCTCGAACACGCCGGTCGTACGACGGTCTGGCTCGCTTGCGCCGTGCTGGGAGCCATCCTCTTCGCCGCCCAACTGGCTCTGGCTCCCGCGCTTCACGCCCGAGCCCGCGCTGCCGCGGCGGTTCCGGCGCCGAGTCCTTCCTGAGCGGCCTGGGACCATTCCGTAGGGTTGCGGCTATGACGGAGCAGAAGGTCGACCAGGTCGTGTTCGATATCGGTGGGGTGCTGCTGGACTGGAGTCCGGACTACCTCTACGAAGAGCTGATCCCAGACCAGGAGCAGCGCGAGCACTTCCTGACGAAGATCGCCACCCCGGTCTGGAACCAGCAGCAGGACGCGGGCCGCCCCTGGGCCGAGGCGGTCGCCGAGCTCACCTCGCTGCACCCAGAGCACGCGGAGTGGATCGAGGCCTACGACACGGGCTGGCTGAAGATGGCGAAGGGCCTCTTCGAGGACACCGCGGCCGTGCTCAGCGAACTCCGCGAGCTGGGCGTCCCGACGTACGCGCTGACCAACTTCTCGGAGGAGAAGTGGGCCGTGGCGCAGGAGACGTTCCCGATCCTGGCCGGCTTCGACGGTGAGGTGGTGTCCGGCACCGAGCGCACGGTCAAGCCCGGCGAGAAGATCTTCCGCATCCTGCTAGAGCGCTACGACCTCGATCCGGCGCGCAGCTTCTACATGGACGACAAGCAGTACAACGTGGACGCCGCGCGGGCGGTCGGCTTCGAGGCCGAGCTGTTCGTCGACGGCCAGACCCTGCGCAACCAGCTCAGGGACCGGGGGATCAACCTCCGTCCCTGACCGTCAGGCGGTGGTGGCCTGGAGCGCTTCCGTCCCACAGGGCGTGTGACTCCGCCTCCGCCGTTCCCCGCCGCTGGACCGGGTCGGGTTGTCCGTCACCGCGCGCCCTCCGGCCGTCCCAGAGCGGGGCGACGGGCGAGGCTGTGGGGGACCACTAGACTTGGCTGGTCCCCCGTTCGGTGAGTGTTGTGGAGTTTGCGTGTCGGTCCAGCCCATCCGCCTGTTCGGCGACCCTGTCCTGATCACCAAGGCCGACCCGGTCGTCGACTTCGACGCCGAGCTCCGCCGGCTGGTCTCGGACCTCACCGACACCATGCAGGCCGCGCCCGGGTCCGGCCTGGCCGCCCCGCAGATCGGCGTCGGCCTGCGCGTCTTCACGTACTTCATCGAGGGCGAGCTCGGCCACCTGGTCAACCCGGAGCTGAGCCTCTCGGCCGACGAGCAGTTCGGCCCGGAGGGATGCCTGTCGATCCCCGGCCTCACCTTCGACTGCCGCCGTGCCCAGCACGTGATCGCCAAGGGCTTCAACATGTACGGCGAGCCGGTGGTGATCGAGGGCTCGGACCTGCTGGCCCGCTGCATCCAGCACGAGACCGACCACCTCGACGGCGTGCTGTTCGTCGACCGGCTGGACACCGACACCCGCAAGGCCGCGATGAAGGCGATCCGCGAGGCGGAGTGGTCCGGCCTGGCCGGTCCGCCGCAGATCAAGGTCTCGCCCCACCCGACGAACGGATTCGGTCTGTGAGAGTCGTCTTCGCCGGCACCCCCGAGGTCGCCGTCACCGCGTTGAAGGCCATCGCCGCCAGCGGCCACGAACTGGTCGCCGTGGTCACCCGCCCGGACGCGCCCGCCGGCCGCGGCCGCAAACTCGTCGCCTCCCCGGTCGCCGAGTACGCCGAGGAGCTCGGCGTCGAGATCTTCAAGCCGGTCAAGCCGAGGGACCCCGACTTCCTCGAGCGGCTCCGCGAGATCGCCCCGGACGCGTGCCCGGTCGTCGCGTACGGCGGGTTGCTGCCGCAGGCCGCGCTCGACATCCCGCGGCACGGCTGGATCAACCTGCACTTCTCGGTGCTCCCGGCCTGGCGTGGTGCCGCGCCAGTGCAGCACTCGATCATCTCCGGCGACGACGTGACCGGCGCGAGCACCTTCCGCATCGTGAAGGCGCTCGACGCGGGACCCGTGTACGGCGTACTGACTGAGCGCATCGGCCCGAAGGACACCGCGGGCGATCTGCTCAGCCGGCTCGCGGAGTCGGGCGCCAAACTGCTGGTCGACACCCTTGACGGCATCGAGGCGGGCGTCCTGGAGGCTCGGGAGCAGCCTGCCGACGGAATCACCATCGCGCCGAAGATCAACGTCGAGGACGCCGAGTTGGACCTCACCGCGCCCGCGCAGCGGGTCGATCGGCTGGTTCGTGGCTGCAACCCCGCGCCGGGTGCCTGGACGACGTTCCGCGGGGAGCGCCTGAAGGTGCTCGACGTCGACCTGACCGACGAGGACCTGAAGCCAGGCGAGCTGGTGGCGACCAAGTCGAGCGTGACAGTCGGCACCGGCAGCAAGGCGCTCCGGCTCGTGACGGTCCAGCCCCAGGGCAAGAAGCCGATGGCGGCCGCCGACTGGGCCCGAGGCGTCCGCATCACCGACGACGATCGCCTGGGTGCAGAATCAGGCGCCGAGTGAGCGACCGCAGTCCTCGCAATCGCGCGCCGCAGCGTCGCCCCGACAAGGTCCGCCAGCTCGCCTACAAGGTGATCCGCCAGGTCACCTCCGAGGATGGCTACGCCAACCTCGTGCTGAACAAGGCGCTCCGCGACCAGCGACTCGGCGGCCGTGACGCCGCCTTCGCCACGGAGCTCGTGCAGGGCACGCTGCGCTGGCAGGGCACGTACGACGCGATCCTGGCGCGCAGCGTGTCCCGCCCGCTGGCGGAGCTGGACCCGGAACTGCTCGACCTGCTCCGCCTCGGGGCGCACCAGTTGCTCAACATGCGGGTCGACTCGTACGCCGCGGTGAACGAGATGGTCACGCTGACCCGCGCGGAGATCGGCCAGAGCCGAAGCGGCCTGGTGAATGCGGTGCTCCGCAAGGTGAGCCAGCGCTCTCTCGACCAGTGGATCGCCGCGGTCGCCCCGGCGCTCGACGACGACCTGTTCGGTCACCTCGCGGTCGCGAAGGCCCACCCTCGCTGGATCGTCGAGACCTTCGCGGATGCCCTCGGCACGGACGGCGACGAGCTGGACGAGCTGCTCGACGCCGACAACGATCCTCCCCGCGTGACGCTGGTAGCCAGGCCCGGCCTCGCGGACCTGGACGAGTTGGTCGAGGCCGGAGCCACCCGCGGCCGATGGTCGCCGTACGCGGCGGTGCTTCAGGGTGGCGGTGATCCGGGACGAATCTCCGCGGTCTCGTCCGGGCGCGCCGGAGTACAGGACGAGGGATCGCAGCTGGTCGCTGTCGCACTCGCGTCGGCGCCGCTCGAGGGATCGGACGCCAAGTGGCTCGACCTCTGCGCCGGGCCGGGCGGGAAGTCGGCGCTGCTGGCGGCGATCGTGAGCCAGCGGGACGGGGTGCTGACCGCGGTCGAGCCGCAGCCACACCGGGCCGAGCTGGTGAGGTCGAACCTGCGCGCGGTGCCGGGCGACCACCAGGTGCTGGTCGGGGACGGGACGAAGCCGACCTGGCCGGAGGGTTCGTTCGACCGGGTGCTCGCCGACGTGCCGTGCAGCGGCCTCGGGGCCTTGCGCCGGCGTCCCGAGGCGCGCTGGCGCCGTACGCCGGAAGACGTCGAGGAGCTGCGGCCGCTGCAGGAACGGCTGCTGGACTCGGCGATCACCTCGGTGCGTCCGGGCGGAGTGGTGGCCTACGTGACCTGCACGCCGCACCCGCGGGAAGCCGGATCGGTCGTCGACGCGGTACTCGCCCGACGGTCCGATGCCGTGCTCGAGGATGCGCGCCCGCTGTTGCCTGGCGTGCCGGCGCTGGGGAAGGGGCCTGACATCCAGCTCTGGCCGCATCTGCACGGAACGGACGCGATGTACCTCGCGCTGATCCGGCGTACCTGACGCACGATCCGTGGACCGGTGTCAGGGGCGTTGGCCTCGACGGTCATGATGGTGGGGTGACAACGACAGCATCCCGGCCCATCCGCTCCGACCGCCCGGTCCGCTCCACCCAGCGGCACCAGGTGATCGGACTGACCGCGGCCTTCGGTATCGGGACGCTCGTCGCGGTCCAGTCCCGCGTCAACGGTGAACTCGGGGCCCGGCTCGGCGACGGGGTTGCGGCCGCGCTGATCTCCTTCGTCTCGGGGCTGGTCATCCTGCTGGCCGTCTGGGCGATGGTGCCGCAGATCCGCCGGTCGGTGGGACAGGTCTGGCAGACCGTCCGTAGGCCGTCCGACGGGCAGGGCTCGCTCCGCTGGTGGCAGTGCATCGGCGGCCTCGCCGGCGCCTACCTGGTCGCGACGCAATCCATCACCGTCGCGGTGATCGGCGTCGCCGTGTTCACTGTCGCGGTGGTCGCGGGTCAGGCCGTCAGCAGCCTCGTGGTGGACCGCCTCGGCTTCGGCCCGGCCGGTCCCCAGCCGTACACGCCGCTACGAGTCTTCGGCGCGTTGCTGGCTCTCGTCGCGGTGGTGCTCGCCGTCTCCGATCGCTTGAACCACCCGTCGGGCCTGCTGCTCGCAGTACTGCCTGCGCTGGCCGGAGTCGGTACTGCGGTGCAGCAGGCCATCAACGGGCGCGTCGCGCACACGGCATCCCCGGACGCCTACGGGGCTGTCGCCGCCGGGCTGATCAACTTCCTGGTCGGCACGACTGCGCTGCTCCTCGTGTTCGTGGTCGACCTGATCGTGCGCGGCGCCCCGCACAGCCTGCCGACCGAACCCTGGCTGTACGTCGGCGGCGCGTGCGGCGTGATCTTCATCAGCGCGGCGGCCGCGGTGGTTCGGGTGGTGGGAGTGTTCGTCCTCGGGCTCGGCACGATCGCCGGCCAGCTGATCGCCAGCCTCTTCATCGACCTCTTCCTGCCCGCGTCCGACCAGGCCGTCACGCTGCCGGTGGTCGCCGGCACCCTGCTCGCCCTGGTCGCGGTCGTGATCGCGTCGATCCCCAACCTCCGCCGCTGAGACTGCTGCGCTGTCAGGCGGTTCCGCGGACGCGGCGGATGTAGTTGCCGTACTGGCGGCGGCCGGCGAACTTCCAGATCAGCCTGACCGGCGCCGGCAGGTTGGACAGGAAGTTCCGCTTCTCCTCCGGCGAGGTCTCCTCGAGGATCGCGCCCAGGAAGAGCAGCCGCTTGTGCTTGTCCTCGATCGACTCGGCGCCGCGTTCACCGAGCTTGCTCCACTGCTCGACCGTCAGGTACTTGCGGACCAGCGGCAGGATCTCCTGCTCCTCCTCGGCCATGTGCTCGTCGAGGATCGCCGCTGCGTCGCGGACGGCCTGGGCCAGGGCGTCGCGATCGGCCGGGTTCGCCGTGGCCCGCCAGGCCGGCGTCAGCTTGTCGATCTGGTCGAGCGCCGTCGACAGCGCCGCGTGCTGGAACTCCATCCGGTGCACTAGATCGGTGTGCAGCGTCGCAGTCTCCAGCAGCGGCGGCCACAGCAGGTCGTCCTCGTTCTCGTGGTGATGGTGCAACGCAGCCACGATGTCGCTCAGGTGCTCGCCGACGACAGCCGCGCGGCCGGTGTCGCCCGGGCCGACGCGGCTGATCACGTCGGGCAGCAGGCGGAACTCACGCCGGAACACGCGGTGGATGACGACCATCTCGTGAGTGTCGGGCTCTGCGGTGGTGCTCATCTGTTCCTCCCGGAGAACGGGCTCGGTCGCCCGTGGAGTCGAGAACCACCTGGAACCGGCGGTACCGGAGTACAGGTGTCGGCTGCCACACTGCCGGATGGCTCCCCCCAACCGACGCGATGCCGCCGTTTCACGGTACCGGAGCCGGCGTCACCTTCGTCGGGGTTTTCTGGTGGCCGGCGGAGCGGGGCAGCCGGATGAGGCCCTGGGAGACGGCGACGCCGGTGAGCACGACGAGCGCGCCGACCGGCTGGTACCAGGTGAGGTGCTCGTCCAGCACGATCACGCCGACGATGATCGCGAAGATCGGCATCACGTAGGTGACCATCGAGGTCATGCTGGCGCCGATCAGCCGGATCATCCGCAGGTTGAGCACGAAGGCGATCCCGCTGCCCAAGGCGCCCAGGGCAACGACGCTGGCGATCACCTCCACGGACAGTGACCACGGGGTCGGCGGCGCGTGACCGGCGATCAACGGGGCGATCACGGCCAGCTGGATGGTGGCGCAGAGCAAGAGTGCGGCCGACAACGCGGTACCGGAGAGGTTGCTGCCGGCGATGAAGCGCTTCTGGTACGGGATGGCGACGCCGTACGAGAGCGCGGCGCCCATGCAGAACAACTGGCCGACCAGATCCGCGCCGCCCTGCAGCTGCCAGGCGCCGAGCACGACCATCATGCCGAGGAAGCCGATGAGCAGGCCGAGCACTCGCTGCAAGGTGAACCTCTCGGTCCGGAACACCAGGACCGCGATCGGAAGCACAGCCAGCGGGGTGATCCCGTTCCAGATGCCGGCCAGCAGGGACGGGATGCGCTGCTCGCCGTACCCGAAGAGGGTCCAGGGGAGGGCGGAGCCGATCGCGCCGACGATGAAGGTGTGCGCCCAGATCCGCGGCGAGCGGGGCAGCGCCTCGCGCTTGACCAGCAGGATCGCGAGCAGTACGAGCGTGCCCGCGAGCACCCGTCCGAGCGCGAGGTACGCCGGATGCAGCTCGCGCACC
Organism: Kribbella orskensis; assembly: GCF_004342085.1. Lineage (NCBI taxonomy): Bacteria > Bacillati > Actinomycetota > Actinomycetes > Propionibacteriales > Kribbellaceae > Kribbella > Kribbella orskensis. The sequence goes on along the minus strand of NZ_SLWM01000004.1, from coordinate 413,191 downwards.
CCGATCGAGATGAAGAGGAAGCTGCAGCCCCAGATCGCGGCGAGGACCAACATCGTGGGGGCCCAGGTCTTGACCGGCGGCTTGTCAGGAGTCGTCAGGGTGCTCACTCCTGACATCCTGCAGCAAACCTCCGACATTCTCAGAATTTTGTCTGGAACCGGGCAGATGGACGATCGGTGGCAGGGCAGGGGTGCGGCGGGGGAGGATGGCGTCATGGGTGACTTTGATGTTGATGCTGTCCGGAAGCAGTTCCCCGCGTTGGCGGAGGGGGCGGCGCACTTCGACGGGCCGGGTGGTTCGCAGACTCCGCAGGCAGTGGCCGACGCGGTCGCGCGGACGATGGTGTCGGCGCTGGCGAACCGCGGCCAGTTGACCGTGGCCGAGCGGCGCGCGGACGAGATCGTGGTCGGCGCGCGGCAGGCGATGGCGGACCTGCTGGGGACGGATCCCGGTGGCATCGTCTACGGCCGGAGCATGACGCAGTTGACCTACGACTTCTCCCGGACTCTCGCGAAGAACTGGGGGCCTGGCGACGAGGTGATCGTGACCCGCCTGGATCACGACGCGAACGTCCGCCCGTGGGTCCAGGCCGCCGGGGCCGTCGGCGCCACCGTGCGCTGGCTCTCCTTCGACCCCGCCACCTCCGAACTCGACGACATCCAGCCGTTGCTCTCCGCGCAGACCCGCCTGGTCGCGGTGACCGGCGCATCGAACCTGCTCGGCACCCGCCCGGACCTCGAGAGCATCGCGGTCAAGGTCCATGCGGCCGGCGCTCTCCTGTACGTCGACGGCGTGCACCTGACCGCGCATGCGCCGGTGGACGCCGCGTTCGCTGATTTCTACGCGTGCTCGCCGTACAAGTTCTTCGGGCCGCACTGTGGGGTGCTGTCGGCTTCGCCCGCGTTGCTCGAGGGACTCCGGCCGGACAAGTTGCTCCCGGCAAGCGATGTGGTGCCCGAGCGGTTCGAGTTCGGCACCCTGCCGTACGAGTTGCTCGCCGGAACCACCGCCGCGGTCGACTTCATCGCCGGTCTCGGCGGAACGGGGGCGACCCGGCGAGAGCGCTTGCTCGGATCTCTCGCGTTGCTGGAGAACTACGAGGACGAACTCCGCGCGGAACTGGAGCCCAGGCTCGCCGCGATCGACGGAGTCACCTTGCACGGCAAGGCCCAGCGCCGTACGCCGACTCTGCTCTTCTCTGTCGACGGGTGGGAGCCACGTGCGGTCGCCGCGGAGCTCGCGGAGGCCGGGGTCAACGCGCCGGCGGGCACTTTCTACGCGCTGGAGACAGCTCGCCACGCCGGTCTCGGAGACACCGGTGCCGTGCGCGCGGGCCTCGCGCCGTACACGGATCGCACGGACGTCGACCGCCTGGTCGAGGCAGTCGAGCGCCTAGGTTCCTGACCCCGGACACCGCCGTACGCCGGGCTGCTGGGGCGGCGACCAACTCCGGGGTGGTGCGCGCCGTCCGCAGGGCGACTGGGGGAGTGGACTCCGCGTCAAGCGCGTCCAGTACTGCGGTCAGTTGGGCGAGGTGGCTGCTTGGTTGGCCGGGTCCTCACTCCGGGCGGCGGCGACCTCGTCCCCGAAGCCCGCTGCGGCAGTGACCGTGAAGTCGTGGTCCGTGTAGCCGTGGTCCGTGTAGCCGTGGAGGTGGTCGAGCTCGACGGTCGCGTTCTCGAAGGCGAAGCGCAGGGCCGAGACCTGGCGAGGCGGCACCACCGAGTTGACGATGCTCGCCAGCAGCACCGGGTGCGGCAGATCGCCATCAGCGGCCGAAGCCGCCGGACTCGACGATCAGTTGCCCTTACTGACAGTGTGTCTGCAAGTAGTGATACACCGGCTGCTGCCGTTTCGGGTGTGAAGTTTTCCCTTGTGGACAAGGAGGATCGAGGGGTCGGCCGGCTTGCAAGCGAGGCATCACTCAGGGTAGTGTCGAACGCATGTTCGACGGTGATGTGGCTGATCTGGATGCGACCGAGACGCTGGCCTCGGCCGCCGAGCTGCATGTGCTGCGCAGGCAGGCCGAGGTCCGGCTGATCGAGCTCGCGCAGCACTTCGCCGACCTGCATCCCGACCCCGCGACGGTCCCCGGCCAGGTGTCGTTGGCGGGTGGTGAACGCGGCGTGGTGTACGGCGGTCCGGGCTGTCCGGCGATCGCCGAGTTCGCGGCCGCCGAGTTCGGGGCGATGATCGGCCGCTCGGCGGGTTCGGCGGCCGTCTTCATCGGCCAGTCCCTCGCTTTGCGTCACCGTCTGCCTCGCATTTGGGCGCAGGTCAGGAGTGGTCACGGCGAGCCCTGGAAGGCCCGTACCATCGCCACTGCCTGTCTGGCGCTGTCGGTGGATGCCGCCGAGATCGTCGACCGCCGGGTTGCCTCGATCATCGACACCGTGACTCCGGTGCGCCTGGAGAAGATCGTCAAGGCGGCTATCCAGCAGGCCGACCCGGACGCGGCCCGCGCGGCTGCCGAGGCCAGAGCCAAAGAGCGCGGCGTCTGGGCAGGTCGCACCGACGACCACGGCACCACCACTCTGTATGTCCGTGCCGCGACCGGCGACGTGATCCATTTCAAGGCCACGATCCGCCAGATCGCCGACGCGCTCGCCCAACTCGGCGACACCGACACCCTGCCCCAGCGCAAGGCCAAGGCGATCGGCATCATCGCCGACCCGGCCCTCACCAACGAACTACTCACCGTCGCCCACCACCTCACCCCAACCACCACCGAGGCCGGAGCGGTCGGGACCACCGCACCTGCATCAGGAAAGACAGGACCAGACGAAGCCGGCACAGGTGTCGCGGCGAACCCCGCTCCAGATACCACCGACCAGCCCGCGCATCCTGCCGACCTGCCTGTCTCGTTGGCCGACGAGACCGCGGATGTTGCGGGTGGTGGGGAGGATGGGGCGATGGGATGGTTTGTTGTTGATGAGCCTGGCGCGAGCGAGGAGGCTGATCGGGATCCGCCGCACCCCGGTGATCCGGCGTACGACCGCCCGTCGTGTTCGGCTGGTCTGCCTGATCCAGGGGCAGCGGACGGCCGTTGCGCGGAGAACCCTGAACCGGCTCGAGTCGCCGGTCCGGCGCTGGACAGTGCCGCGCGCCGGGAGGTCGCGAGGAAGCTGGCGGCGATCAAACACGGTGCCTATAGCAGCCAGAGCGCCGGTGTCACCGGGCGCAAGCCTGCCCGGACGACGATCTATGTGCACATCACCGACGAGACGCTGCTGGCCGGCGGTGGGGTCGCGCGGGTCGAGCGCTTCGGTCCCGTCCTCGCGGCCCGGCTGGAGGAGTTGCTCGGCCATGACCAGATCGTCGTCAAGCCGGTCATCGATCTGAACGACAGGCTCAGCGTCGACGCGTACGAGATCCCCCGCCGGATCCGGGAGCGGGTCAAGCTCACCCACCCGGTCGAGCAGTTCGTGTTCGGTGCCGCCGAGAGCACCGACAGCGTTGACCTCGACCACATCGCGCCGTTCGACTTCAATGCGACCGGCCCGCCAGGGCAGACCAGTACAGGCAACCTGACCCCGCTACGGCGCTACAGCCACCGGGTGAAGACCCATGGCGGTTGGCGGGTACGCCGCCTCGACGACGGTGGGCTGGAGTGGACAACCAAACACGGCTTCAAGTTCCGCGTCGACCACACCGGAACGCACCCACTGGTCGACCGATAGCAACCGGTGGTGTCGTCGCCTGGCGGGGGCATGCCTATGCGCGACCGCGACCTACGCCGAGGCGGGTCTGCGCGGGTCCGAGTGGGTTCGCCTGGATTCGCGTGGGCATCGCCACCGATCCGGTCGACGCGGCGTCGGCTGGAAGCAACTCGTCCACCCGGTGAGCGGCATGGCGATCGGCCTCTCAACGACGACGCCGCCAGCGGGATGCTCCACCTCTTCGCGAACTCCTCGGCCCGGTCGTCGTCGAGATCCACCGCCCACCAGCGTCTTCCAGATCTGTCGACCCCTTGTCCACAGCAGCGCGAGTCCGGTCATCAACGGCGCTTGACAGTCGTCGAAACGATTAACTAAAGTCCGTGGGGTAAGTCCGGTAGGTCCTGCCGCAGGCAAGGTTCGCCCGATCCATCCCCTTCTCGCACGCGTACTTCCCGGGTCGGCGAGTTCGACGAGGTGCTGCAGGTCGGCTCGTTGTGGGCGGCGCGCGCAGCGGTGACGGATTCGTCGGGCTGTGTCTGTTCGGCGTCGGTCGAGCGACGGGAACCGGCGGAATTGAGATCCTCGGGACCGGTCGCGGCCGGGATCTGCGGGGTCGCCGGGTACGACGACCTGCCGGCCTTCGCCTCGGTGTTGTCCTCGGCAACCATCGGGTGGTCCGGCGGGCGGCTGGAGTACGAGTCACCCGCGCGCGGGCGGCTGGAGTCGGGGGAGACGACCTGGACGGTGTCGCGTCACAGCATGACCTCCACCTTCTCGACCGGTTCGGCCGTGGGCGAGGGTAGTGGCGGGCGCTCCGCACCGGGAGAGCGCTCGCTTGTTTCCGAACAGACGGCGAAGGAGCACACGGAGTGAGCGAACCGAACAGGGTCTTCGTCCAGGCCGGTCCGTCGGACCTGACCCCCGCCCCGGGCAGCGGCAGCCGCTGGACCGCGGCCGGTATCGACGTCGAGTGGACCCCGGCGGGTGAGGTGGTCGTCAGTGCGGTGGGTGGAGTCTCCCGCGTGGCGCTTCGGTGGGACGAGGCAGTACCGGCCGAGGCGCTGGTGCTCGGCGACGCGTGGGAGCGGTCGTACGGCGATCTCCAGTGGCGGCACCTGCAACCCGAGCGGCTCCTGCCCTGGTACTGGCTGGCCCACGACCGCCAGACCGGGACAACGACCGGAATGGGCGTGGACGTTCACCCCGGCGCGTTCTGCTCCTGGACCGTCGACCAGACCGGCATCACCCTCTGGCTGGACCTCCGCAATGGCGGCGGACCCGCCCAACTCGCCGGCCGCGCGCTGACAGCCGCGACCGTACGCCACTTCGAGGACGTCGGCACCCCCTGGCTCACCCTGAACGCCGCGGTGGCAGCCATGAGCTCCCACCTGCCCGAGCGCCCGGCGCCCGCGCCGGTGGTCGGAGCGAACAACTGGTACTACGCGTATGGCGAGGGCTTCGACGAGAAGGCGGTCCTCCAGGACGCAGCCACGGTGGTCGAGCTGGCCGACGGCCACCCGGTGAAGCCGTTCAGCGTCGTCGACGACGGCTGGAACCCCGGCGGCAACGGTTCGGGCGGTCCTTGGGAGAGCGGGATCCCGGGCCTCTTCGACGACATGGCTGGGACCGCCGCCGCAGTAAAGGCGATCGGCGCGCGCCCGGGTCTGTGGTTCCGTCCGTTGCTGTCCCGGGAGAGCGGTCCCTGGGCTCGGACCGGCAGACCTGACGGACCAGGCCGCGCGCTCGACCCGTCGTACCCGGAGGTGCTCGACCTGGTGCGGGCGGACCTGCGCCGGTTCAAGGACTGGGGGTTCGAGCTGGTCAAGCACGACTTCAGCACGTACGACGTGTTCGGCCGCTTCGGCCCGGCGATGGGCTCGCGGCTGACGGACTCCGGCTGGCAGCTCCACGATCCGAGCCGGACCACAGCCGAGATCGTGCTCGCGCTCTACCGCGAGATCCGCGCGGCGGCCGATGACGTCGTACTGATCGGCTGCAACACGGTCGGCCACCTCGCCGCGGGCCTGGTCGACGTGCAGCGCACCGGTGACGACACGTCCGGGCGGGACTGGGAGCGGACCCGGAAGATGGGCGTCAACTCGCTCGCGTTCCGGCTGCCGCAGCACAACCGCTTCTTCACCCTCGACGCTGACTGCGTTCCCTGCACGCCGCAGACACCGTGGGAGCTGAACCGCCGGTTCCTCGATCTGGTGGCTCGGTCAGGAAGCGCTCTCTTCGTCTCCATCGATCCGGCCGCGCGCACCGAGCAGACCGATCGCGATCTTGGCGACGGTATACGGTTGGCGCTCAGTGGTGGCGACGCCGGTGGGATCGAGCCGGTGGACTGGCTGGTGAACACGACGCCGAACGTCTGGCACGCGGGCGCCGGCACGGTTCGCTACGACTGGGGGCAGCCTTGGGGTGCTGACCCGGCTTCGGGCTAGGGGTGCCCGTGCAGCGAGGACAGGGGGAGTGGTGAGCACCGAACAACCGCCGGCCGTGGTGCGCCGGGGTACGAATCTCGACCGGGTCGGCGGGTTCAACGACACCGTCGTGCTCGACGCGATCCGCCGGGCCGAGCAACGCCTCAGCCGGGTCGAGATCGCGGCGGCGACCGGCCTGTCCGGCCAGGCGATCTCCAACATCACCCGCCGCCTCCTCGACGCCGGCCTGGTCCGCGAGGCCGGCCGGCAGAAGAGCACCGGCCTCGGCAAACCCCGCACGCTGCTCGAACTCGAGCCCACCGGCCAGTACGCCGTGGGCGTGCACCTCGACCCGGCCGTCGTCACGGTCGTCATGCTCGACCTGACCGGCCAGGTGGTCGCGCGGCGGCGGGCGGAGACACCGGCCTCCGACGATCCGGACGTGCTGATCGCCGGGATCGCGGCGACGGTCGAAGACGTCATCGCGGAAGCCGGCGCACCGCGCGAGCGGGTGGTCGGCGTCGGGATCGCGGCGCCCGGCCCGATCGACGTCGACCGCGGTGTCGTGGTCGATCCGCCGAACCTCACCGCCTGGCACCTGGTCCCCCTGCGCGATGCCCTGCGCGAGCGGACCGGCCTGCCCGTGCTGCTCGACAAGGACGTCACCGCGGCCGCGTCGGCGGAGAAGTGGGCCGGTGGTCCGAACGGACGCGGCAGCTTCGTCTTCTTCTACCTCGGTACCGGTGTCGGCGCGGGGCTGGTGATCGGCGACGAGGTCGTCCGGGGCGCGACCAGCAACGTCGGCGAGATCGGCCACATCATCGTCGACCCCGACGGTCCGCTCTGCTACTGCGGGCGCCGTGGCTGCGTCGGCGAGACGAGCCAGCCGCGCTACCTGGTCCAGCAGGCGGCGCAGGCCGGAGTCGTTGCTGCTGGCATCGACCTCGACGATCGGCACGCGGTCGATCTGGCGTTCGCGCAGCTCTGCGCCGACGCCGCCGCCGGGCCTGGGGTGGCGCGCGAGATCGTCGCCGCGCTGGCCGAGAGGATTGCCAAGGTGGTCGAGGACATCGCGAACCTGCTGGACCTGGAGCGGGTCGTCTTCGGCGGTCCGCACTGGGACCAGCTCGCGCCGTTGTTCGACGAGTCCGTCCGGTCCGCGCTGGAAGAGCGCTTCCTGGTCCGTTCCGTGCACCCCTTCGTGGTCGCCGGGACCGCGCTCGGCGAGGATGTCGGCGCGGTCGGAGCGGCCAGCCTGGTGCTGGACCACACGTTCTCGCCCAATCCGTCCGTGCTCCTGCTCGGACCGACGGCGAGCGCTCCCGCAGTCGCTCAGGTCGGTTCTGCTGAAAGGTGATGTTGTGATGACCGGTATCGATGCCGATGTGCTGGCGCGCGCCGCCGAGGAGGTCCGCCGGGCGACCGGCGACCAGGTGATCGCGGACATGTTCCAGCGGTCGATGGCGGACAACCTGCCCGCGGTCGCGGAGCGGCGGCCGGACGGGACCACCTTCGTGCTGACCGGCGACATCCCGGCGATGTGGCTGCGCGACTCCGCCGCCCAGCTTCGGCCGTATCTGGTGCTCTGCGGCGACGACCCCGGGCTGCAGGACGTGCTGATCGGCGTACTGCACCGGCAGTTGGAGTACATCGTGATCGACCCGTACGCGAACGCGTTCAACCGCGAGGCCACCGGGGAGGGCCACACCACCGACGAGACCGAGATGTCGCCGTGGGTGTGGGAGCGCAAGTACGAGATCGACTCGCTCTGCTATCCGCTCGAGCTGGCCTACCGGCTGTGGCGGATCACCGGCCGGGAGGACGTGATCGACGACCGGTTCCGCGCCGCCGCGGACGCGATCCTCGAGCTCTGGACGGTCGAGCTGGACCACGAGGCGCGGTCGGCGTACCGGTTCCAGCGGCACGACGAGGAGCCGACGGACACCCTCGTCCGGGAGGGACGTGGACGGCTGACCACGCCGACCGGGATGTCGTGGAGCGCTTTCCGGCCGAGCGACGACGCCACGGAGCACGGGTTCAACGTGCCCGGGAACATGTTCGCGTCGGTGGTGCTCGGGTACGTGCAGGCGATCGCGTCCGAGGTGCTCCGGGACGAGTCGCTGGCGGCGCGGGCGAAGGAGCTGAAGGCCGGCATCGACGAAGGGATCGCGCTGTACGGCGTCGTCGAGCACCCGACCTTCGGTCGCGTCTACGCGTATGAGGTGGACGGCGCGGGGGAGCGGTTGCTGATGGACGACGCGAACATGCCGAGTCTGCTTTCCCTGCCGATGACGGGGTTCGCGGCCGCCGACGACCCGACGTACCTGGCGACTCGGTCATTGCTGCTCAGCCCCGAGAATCCCTACTACTACAGCGGAACCCATGCGTCCGGGATCGGCAGCCCGCACACGCCGCTGTCGCACGTCTGGCCGATCGCGCTCGCGGTCCAGGGCCTCACCAGCACCTCGGCCGAGGAGCGGCAGCAACTGCTCGAACTCCTCCGCGACACGACCGGCGGCACCGGCCAGATGCACGAGTCCTTCCACTGCGACGACCCGACCGTCTTCACCCGCGAGTGGTTCTCCTGGGCCAACGCCATGTTCTGCGAACTAGCCCTGGCCCACGCCGGCCGCACCCTCTGACATGCCCTTGTACTAGTCAGACGACGTCTCGGCGGCGCGTGGTGACGGCGGCCAGCAAGGCGAAGCCCAGGGTGTAGCCGAGGAGCGTCAGGAGAGCGCGTTCTCCGCTCACGGCATCGCGGACGCCGGGAGGTGCGTCGGCGGCGATCATGCCGGTGACGCTGAAGACCAACGCACCTGCGTTCGCCCCGGGCGTGGCGTCGGACAGGAACTCCAGATCCGGCAGCAGACTGCTGACAACCCCGGCCAGGAGCGCCTCGACGCCGAGGATCCAGACGACGCCCAAGCCGATCGGCAGCGCGACGTTGCGAAAGGCAACCGCCAGCACGACGCCGGCAAGACACCACATGGTCAGAACCAGCCAGCCGCCCGCCAGCGCCTGCAGGATCTCGAGCGCACCCGGCCAACTCATCGGCGCGTTCTCGGCCGCGGCGATCCCGATGCTGCACAGGGCACAGGCAACGAAGGTCCCGAGCACCCAAACTGCCAGCATGGTCAGCAGCCCGAGCAGTTGCCCGGCCAGCATCGCGCCACGTCCGGGCCTCTGGGTGAGGATGGTCTTGAGCGTTCCCCAGGTGTACTCGCCGCCGACCACGATCGCCCCGAGCACCAGAGCGAGTGCTCCCGCGAACACCGGGAAGCCGCCGATCGTGTTGTCCAGCACGCGTTCCGGCAGGATCCCGCGCAACACCTGCGCACGAGGTATTCCACTGGTCTGCTGGTTGTCGTCGCCGGTCGCGTAGCCCAGATACGGCAGCAGATATCCGAAGGTGAGGCTCAGCACGAGCCCGGCTCCGAAGAGCACCCAGACGGCTGATCGTTTGCGGAGCTTGAGCAGCTCGGCGCGATAGCTACCCAACATCGGCCTTCTCCTCCGGGTGGGTCGTGGTGAGCTCGAAGAACACGTCCTCGAGAGCCCGTTCGGTACTGCGGAGCTCGGACACCGCGATCCCCGCCTCGACCAGGACCCGGTTGACCTCGGCCGCGCGATCCGGGGCCACCTTGACCCGCAGTGTGTCGTCGTACAGGTGGACGGTGTCGGCGCCGAGAGCCTCCGTGAGAACGGAGCGAGCGCTCTCTCGGGGCACTGCCCTGATCACCAGTTCCTGCTGACCGCGCAGTTCCTCGACGTTGTGCTCGGCAACCATCTTGCCTTGGCTGATGATGCCGACGCGGTCGCAGATCTGCTGCACCTCGCCGAGCAGGTGGCTGGACAGCAGCACGGTCCGGCCGTCGGCGCCGAGCTCGCGGATCAGCCGGCGCATGTCCCGCATCCCGGCCGGATCGAGTCCGTTCGTCGGCTCGTCGAGGATCACCAGTTCGGGATCCTTGAGCAGCGCCGCCGCCACCCCGAGCCGTTGCTTCATGCCGAGCGAGTACGTCGAGAAGCGGTCGCGCGCTCGGTCGGTGAGATCCACCAGTGCCAGGACCTCGTGGATCCGGGCGCGCGGCACCTCGGCGTACTCGGCGAGCAGGCGGAGGTTGTCGAGCCCGGACAGGTAGGGGTAGAACGCGGGCGACTCGATCATCGACCCGGTGCGGGCGAGGACCTGGGCCTGGCCGGGGGCGCCGCCGAGCACGCGGACGGTACCGCTGGTCGGGGCGATCAGGCCAGTCAGGATCCGCAGCGCGGTGGTCTTGCCGGCGCCGTTCGGCCCGAGGAACCCGTAGACCTCACCGGGCAGGACCGTCAGATCGACACCGTCGACAGCGAGGGTGTCGCCGTAGCGTTTGGTCAGGCCGGTGACCTCGACCAGCGGGGCTGCTGTTTCACTCATACCCCGACCTTGCCCGCCACCACCCGTCTGCCGCGTCGCCTCGGGGGAGTGACCCGGGCTACCGCCAGGGGAGTATCCGGGGCAGCCCTCGCGGTACTAGCCGAGCCAGCCGGGGCGGACCAGGCCGGTCTGGTAGGCGACGACGACGAGCTGGGCGCGGTCACGGACGCCGAGCTTCACCATCGCGCGGCTGACGTGGGTCTTGGCCGTGGCCGGGCTGAGGACCAGGCGTTCGGCGATCTCGTCGTTGGACAGACCCTCGCCGACGAGCGCGACGATCTCCCGTTCACGCTCGGTCAGGACGTCGAGTTCCTTGCTGGCGTGCGGCTGCCGGCTCCGCGACGCGAACTCGGCGACCAGCCGGCGCGTCACCCCCGGCGAGAGCAGCGCGTCACCGCGGGCGACCACCCGGACCGCCTGGAGCAGCTCGACCGGCTCGGTGTCCTTGACCAGGAACCCGCTCGCACCGACCCGCAACGCCTCGAACACGTACTCGTCCAGGTCGAACGTCGTCAGGATCACCACGTGTACCTCAGAGAGCGCTTCCTCGGCACCGATCTGCCGAGTCGCCTCGAGCCCGTCCGTGCCCGGCATCCGGATGTCCATCAGCACCACGTCCGGCTTCTCGGCCCGAGCCACCTCCACTGCGGCCGCTCCGTCGGACACCTCGCCGATGACGGTGATGTCGTCCTCCGCGTTCAGCAACGAGCGGAACCCCGCCCGCACCAACGCCTGATCGTCAGCCAACAACACCCGAATCATGCGCCCACGCTAAAGCATCCCCCGGTCAGGCGAGCCCGGCATCGTGGGCCAGGAGGGCTATCTGGGTGCGGTTGCCCAGTTCCAGCTTGGTGAGAATGCGGGAGATGTGGGCTTTGACGGTCGCCACGCTCATGTAGAGCTCGGTGGCGATCTCCGCGTTCGCTTTGCCCTGGGCAACGGCCAGCATGACGTCGCACTCGCGGGGGCTGAGGCGAGAGAGCGCTTCCTGGGCCTCGGTGTGGGAGTCCGCCTGGGTGGCCGCCCGATCCATCAGCCGCCGGGTGATCGCGGGAGACAGGATCGGGTCACCCGCAGCGACCCGCCGTACGGCCTCGACGATCTGGGCCGGGGGAGTGTCCTTGAGCAGGAACCCGCTCGCGCCCGCCCGGAGCGCGTGGAGAACGTTCTCGTCCGTGTCGAACGTCGTCAGCACCACCACCTCCGGCGGGTTCCTCCGGGCCCGGAGTCGTCGGGTCGCGACGATCCCGTCCACCCGCGGCATCCGGAGATCCATCAGCACCAGATCCGGGAAGTGGGCGTCGATCGCCGCGGGTACCTCGTCGCCGTCGGCCGCCTGGGCGACCACCGAGATCCCGTTCGCGCCGTCGAGCATCATCTCCAGACTCGCCCGGACCAGTGCGTCGTCGTCCACCACCAGGACCCGGATGGTCTCGCTGTCGCTCATGCGGGCCACGGTAGCGAGGCGTGCAGCCGGAAGCCGCCACCGGCCGCCTTTCCGTGGTCCAGCGTGCCGCCCGCGAGATGCACCCGCTCGGTCAGCCCGACGAGCCCGGTGCCGCTGCCCGGAGTGAGCGGTACGCCGTTGCCGCCCGGGTTGGTGAGCTCGATCTGCAGGGATTCACCCGGCCGCCCTTGCACCACCAGCGTGACCGGATACCCCGCCGCGTGCTTCCTGGCGTTCGTCAGTCCCTCCTGGACCACCCGGTACGCCGTACGCCCGGTTGCTGGTGGCAACGAACTCGGATCCGCGACGGTCTCGTCGTACCGGATCTCGGCGCCGGCGTCTCTGGACTCCGCGACGAGTTCCCGCAGGTCGCCGAAGGTGGGTTGCGGGCGGCCTCCGGGCAGTTCGTCGATCTCGGTGTCGCGCAGGACGCTGATCACCTCGCGTAGTTCGTCGAGCGCCTGGTGGACCCCGGTGCGGATCACGCCGGCGGCCTTGGCGAGCTTCTCGGGGGAGGAGTCGGGCCGGTACTCCAATGCACCGGCGTACGTCGCGAGCAGGGACAACCGGTGCGCGAGTACGTCGTGCATCTCGCGCGCCATCTTCGTCCGCTCGAGCGTGCGTGCCTCCGCGACCCGTCGGCCTTGCTCGGCCTCGGCGCGGAGAGCGCGATCTCGAAGCGAGCCGACCAGTGCTCGCCGGGCCTGGGTCCATTGGCCCCAGCCGAGCAGCGCGGCGTGGACCGCCACGTCGAGTATTGCGTACCAGGCCAGGTCGAGGCCGTTCCGCGGCCGGACGATCCCCTGGACCAGGTGGCCGACGACACCCGCGAGAGCGACCAGCGCGGCCACCCGCAGCGGACGCCGCTGGGCGACGGTCAACGTGCCGACCGTGGCCGGCGGGGTGGCGGCCGGGGAGATCGCGGCGAGCGCGGCCAGAACCAGCGCGATCGGGATCGGGCGACGTCCGAGCAGCGGGATGAGCCCGCAGGCAACCACTCCGACCACGATGTCCAGTACCAGCCAGCCGGCCGCGGGCGAGTTTGCGTGCCGTCCGATGATCGTCAGCGCCGAGAGCGTTCCGACCGCACCCACGGCGAGCACGTTCCCCCAGCGCCGGTGGTTCGTCGGACCGCAGATCTCCTCGCCGCCGCTCTCGTTCATGCCGCCGAGGCTAGGCCGCGGCCCGGCCCGATCGCCACCGACCAAAGTCGATACCCCGCAGACTTCCGGCCGGGTCGCCGCAGCCTCGCGGCGGATGCCGGTCGGAAGCGCTCTCTTGAATCCTGTGGTCATCAGTTCAACGCCCACAGTGGAAGGACCCACAGCATGAGCACCACGAACAACACTTTCCGGAGCACACCTGAACGCGCTCTCCAGGGACCTACTCGGGTCGCCGAGCGCAGCAGGCTGGCTGTGGTCGGGGTCACGGTGGCGGCTGCACTCGCGGTCTGGGCGGTGCTGTCACCACTGGCGAGCATCGATCTTCAGGCCAAGCAGGGCTCGACGATTCACATCGGTGCCGTGTCGGTCCTCTTCGCCTCGGCCGCGATGGCCTTCGCCGGCTGGGGATTGCTCGCGATCCTCGAACACAACACCGTGAATGCCCGCAAGGCGTGGACAGTGGTCGCGCTGATCGCCTGCATCACCTCGCTGGGGAGCCCGATCTTCGGCGGGATCGGCGTCGGCGCCAAGCTCGGCCTGGCCTCCCTCCACCTCGTCGTAGGCGCCGTCACCATCCTCGGCCTCCGCCGCACAGCCCTCTCCGCCTCCGCCCGATGCACCGCCGTGGACTGTGAGTGAGCTAGGCAGGTGATACGGATGGATCGAGGTCTGGTGAGGAGGTGAGGCGGATGAGTGGCTGGGCGGGCTACGAGGCGAAGAAGCGGGAACTGGTCGGCGGGCTGAGCGGGACGGTGCTCGAGCTGGGTGCTGGCAAGGGCGCCAACTTCGGGATGCTGGGCAAAGGTGTCGACTGGATCGGTCTCGAGCCACGCGCCGCGAGCCGCCGCACGCTGGAAAGCAGGGCAGCCACCTGGGCCGACAAGACCGGCGGGAGCTATCGGGTTCTCGACACCGGCGCCGAGCAGATTCCGTTGCCCTCGGCAAGCGTTGACGCGGTGTTGTCGACGGTCGTCCTCTGCTCGGTGGACGAACTCGGCGGAGTACTGACCGAGGTACGGCGAGTACTCCGTCCTGGCGGCCGCTTCGTCTTCTTCGAGCACATCGGCGCGGCTCGTGGGAGCTGGGTTTGTCGCCTGCAGGGCCTCATCAGGCCGATCACCCGCACCTTCGACAAGGGTTGCGATCCCACCCGCCAGACAGACGACGCCATCCACGCGGCCGGCTTCACCACCGTCACCCTCGACCGCTACACCCTGCCCGGCCTCGTCCCCATCCCGTATATCGCTGGCACCGCAATCAGCTAGTTGCTCAAGAGGTGGAGAGACGGGCGGCCAGGTAGAAGCCTTCAATGTGGTCGGTGATCAGCTTGGCGGCCTTGGTGGGCTGGCCGGCGCGGATGGCAGCGACGATCGCTCGGTGTTCCTCGCGGAGACCGTGGGCGGTGGCGTCCCAGTCGGCGAGGTTGGGGACGGCGGCGAGGACGTAGCTGTGGATGGCGGTTCGCAGCGACGACATCACCGCCGCGATCAGCACGTTGCCGGCCAGCGCCGAAAGCGCGACATGGAACTCCGCATCCAGCAGGTGGAACTCCTCCGGCGTCAACCCCGGCGCATCCATCCGATCCAGCAGTTCCTCCGCAACCGCCAGCCCGTCGTCGGCCTCGTCCGCAGTCTCTCCGGCGCGGTTCTGGGCTGCTTGGCGGGCGGTCCAGGACTCGAGCAGGATGCGGGTCTGGACGATGTCGCCCATCGGCAGGTGGTTCGTGGCCAGGTGCAGGCGCAGCAGAGCGGTCAGGGGAGAGGCGGGTTCGGCGACGATCACGGCGCCTGCTTCGGGGCCGGAGCCGGTGGAGGTGCGGACGACGCCCATCGCCTCGAGCACCCGGACCGCCTCGCGGACCGAGGGCCGGCTGATCCCGAGCTGTTCCGCCAGCGTGCGCTCGCCCGGCAGCCGCTCGCCGAGCCGGAGCCGGCCCGCCGCCAGATCGGCCTCGACCCGGGTCAGGACCAGCTCGTAGTTCTTCACATCGGCGAGTGTAGCCCTGTGGTCGGACCACAGACTATGCTGTGGTCCGACCACACCGCCGACTGCCTGAGAGAAGTCCCATGACCGATCGCCAGATGCCTCGCTGGTCCGAGCTCAAGCCGTTGCTGCGGCCCAAGCCGGTCACCCTGAACGCGACCGACCGCCGCCTGGAGAAGGCGCTCACCATCGCGGATCTGCGCGCCATCGCCAAGCGCCGTACGCCGAGGTCGGTGTTCGACTACACCGACGGCGCGGCGGAGTCGGAGATCAGCCTGGCCCGCGCCCGCCGGTTGTTCGCCGAGATGGAGCTGCAGCCGTCGATCCTGCGCAACGTCGCCGAGATCGACCTGAGCACCACCGTCCTCGGCAAGCGCTCGGAACTGCCGTTCGCGTTCGCGCCGACCGGGTTCACCCGGATGATGAACCACGAAGGCGAGAGCGCGGTCGTGAAGGTCGCGCAGAAGATCGGCATCCCGTACGCGCTGTCCACCATGGGCACCACCTCGATCGAGGACGTCGCGGCGGCCGCGCCGGACGCGCGGAAGTGGTTCCAGCTGTACGTGTGGAACGACCGCGACGCCGGCGAGGACCTGGTGAAGCGGTCGGCCGCCGCCGGGTACGAGGCATTGATGCTGACGGTGGACGTACCCGTCGCCGGGGCGCGGCTGCGCGACGTACGGAACGGGTTCACGATCCCGCCGTCGCTGACGGTCAAGACGGTGCTCGACGCTTCCCTCCACCCGGCGTGGTGGGCCAATCTGCTGACGACTCGACCGCTGACGTTCGCCTCGCTCTCGAGCTGGGACGGGACCGTCGCGGAGCTGCTGAACCAGCTGTTCGATCCGACCATGACCGTCGAGGACCTCAACTGGCTGCGGTCGATCTGGGACGGGCCGCTGATCGTGAAGGGCATCCAGACGGTCGAGGACGCGCGCCGCGTGATCGACGCCGGTGCCGACGCGATCGTGCTGTCGAACCACGGCGGCCGTCAGCTCGACCGCGCTCCCACACCGCTGCGGATCCTCCCGGAGGTGCGGAAGGCCGTGGGGACCGACGCCGAGGTGTACCTCGACACGGGCATCATGAGCGGCGCCGACATCGTCGCGGCACTCGCGCTCGGAGCGGACGCATGCCTGGTTGGCCGTGCCTACCTCTACGGACTCATGGCCGGCGGCGAGCGCGGTGTCGCTCGCGCGGCCGAGATCCTGACCACCGAGGTACGCCGGACCATGGCGCTCCTAGGTGTCCCCAGCGTCGCCGAGCTCAACCCGTCGCACGTCCGCCTGCCAACCAACTAGTACTGCGTACGCCGCTTCCGCTGGGCGGTCAGGTGTGGGTCGGGGCTCCCAGCGTCAGCGGGCCGGCGTAGTGATCGAAGAACAGGCGGGCGACCAGCTCGCCGCGCCCGGCGCTCGCTGTCGGTGAAGCCGTACGCGTCGACCATCAGCGGCGCCATCTCGGCCGGCCGAGCCGCTTCGAGCATCACCGCGACCGGCGAGTCCGGGCCGTCACCCATCAGCGAGCCGCGGATGATCAGCCACTGACCGGATCGGGTGCGCGCTCGGGCCCGCGCCGGTCGCAGTACGGCGGGCGCCGGTGCCGCAGTCGTTGCCGGATCGCTGCAGAGCGCGCGGGTCTGGCGGGCGACGGCGGGAATCACCACCGGGAGTCAGGGGGACGTTCGCGCTCGCCTCGGCGGCGCTGACCGTCGGCGACGGCGGCCCGCTCGGCAGCCAGGTCACCGCCGTCATCGATGCAGCGTCGGTGAACACCGGCAACGACCAGCGTGACCGGCACGTCAGGTCCGCCGGCTTCCTCGACGTGGAGAACCACCCGACGATCGGGTTCACCTCGACCGAGGTCCGCGACTTCGACGGCGAGACCTTCACCCTGGTCGGCGAGCTGACACTGCACGGCGTCACCCGCACCGTCCAGCTGGACAGCGAGTTCCTCGGCGTCGTCGGCGACCCGTCCGGCGTGAAGCGCACCGGGTTCTCGGCGACGACCAGGATCAGCCGCGCCGCGTTCGGCGTCGACATCCAGTTGGGCTTCGGCGCCGGTAACGTCGTGGTCGCCGACACCATCGAGATCGCCATCGAGATCGAGTTCACCTCAGACGGATCGGAGCCGCGATGAGCAAGGTCGTGCTCTATATGTCGATGTCCGTGGACGGATTCATCGCGGGCCCGGATGACAGCAAGGAACACGGGCTCGGCGTCAACGGTGAGCGGCTGCACGACTGGCTGCGCCCGGGCGGCGTGGACCCGGCATCGTACCGGCCCGTCGATGGAGCCAGTGCCACGGTGTTCGACGAGTTGATGGACACGGGGGCGGTGATCACGGGCCGGCGGACCTTCGAGATCGCGGGTGGCTGGGCCGGCGATCACCACGACGGCGTACCGATCTTCGTCCTGACCCATTCCGCGCCCGACGAACCCGCGCCGGGATCTGCCCGCTATGTCACCGACGGCATCGAGTCCTGCGTTGCGCAGGCGAAGGCCGCGGCCGGTGGGCGCGACATCCTGCTGCACGGCGCCGCGACCGCACAGGAGTGCCTTCGGGCCGGGCTGCTGGACGAGCTGGAGCTGCAGTTGATGCCGGTGCTGCTCGGCCAGGGCCGTCGGCTGTTCGACAACCTGCCGCCGGATCATGTCGAGCTCGAACTGGTCCGTGACCTGGATGCGCCGGGTGTCCAGCACCTGCGGTACCGCGTGCGGTCGGAGGGCTGACCGATGGCGCAGATCCGGCTCTACATGACCATGTCCCTCGACGGGTACGTGGTCGGACCGCGGGACAGTATGGACAACCCGATGGGTTTGGACGGGTTCCGCCTCTTCGATTGGCTCGACCGGCGCAACGCCCCAGGACCAAGCGGCGACGTGTACGCCGAGTCGCTCGCCACCCGCGCCCTGATCTCAGGCCGCCGGACCTACGAACATGCCAACCATTGGCAGGGCGATCACCACGATGGCGTACCGATCTTCGTGCTCACCCACGATGTCCCTGACGGTCCGCCGCCGGGGAGCGTCCACTTCGTCACCGATGTGCGCGAGTGTGCCTCGCAGGCCCGTGCCGCCGCCGGAGAGGGCGACGTCATGGTGCACGGGGCCGGGGCGGCGCAGGCGTTGCTGCTGGCAAGGGAGCTCGACGAGTTGGAGTTGCACGTCGTGCCGGTGCTGCTCGGGCAGGGGAGACGGCTGTTCGACAACCTGCCGCCGGATCATATCGAGCTCGACCTGGTCCGCCGCGTGACCACCCCGGACGAGGAGCTCCCGCAGCGCGTCACCCACCTCCGCTACCGAGTCCTCCGTCCCTGACCCCGCGCCGCTCTGCCTGAACCGTGGAGTCAGGGGAGGGGGAGGGGGAGTTGGGCGGTGATGCGGAGGCTGCCGGTGGGGGTGCGGGTGGTGGTGAGGGTGCCGCCCAGGGCAGTGGCTCGCTCGCGCATGCCGACGATGCCGTTGCCTTCCTTGGGCGGACCCGCCAGAGAGTTCCCGTCGTCGTCCACCTGCAGCAGGAGCGACTCATCGCCGTATTGGATGCGCACGGTGGCCTCGGTCGCCTTGGCGTGCCGGACGATGTTGGTCAGCGACTCCTGGATGATGCGGAACGCCGCGCGGTCCAGCCCGGTCGGTAGCGGCCGTGCCTCCCCATGCACGACCGTGTGCACCTCCAGCCCGGCCATGGCGGTCCGGCTGACCAGGTGCTCCAGCCGGTCCAGCCCGGTGACTGGTTGGCGCGGTGCGGACTCGTCCGACTGGCGCAGTACTCCGACGATCGATCGCAGCTCGACAAGGGCTTCCTTGCTGGCCTCCTTGATCGCCGCGAGGGCAGGACCAGCCTGCTCGGGTTGCCGGTCGACCAGGTGTAATGCGGTCGAGGCCTGCACGTTGATGAGCGAGATGTGGTGCGCCACCACGTCGTGGAGCTCCTGGGCGATCCGCAGGCGTTCCTCGCCGGCCCGGCGGAGCTCTGCCTCTCGCCGGGTCTTGTTGGCCGCCATCACCCGCTCGCGGTGGCCTCGGAACAGCTCGGCCACGAAACCCAGTACTACGAAGCAGGTGCCAACGAGGAGGACCTGGTAGACCCCCTGCTCGTTGATGCCGAGGATGAGCCGCCCGACCACGTGCCCGACGTACAGAGCGATGAGGCCGGACCACCCGGCCAGCCGATGGCCGGTCCGGATCACCGTGAAGACGGCGATCACGAAACTGAAGATCACCGGGCCCCAGGGGTATTCCATCAGCATGTAGGCGAGCGTCGACACGACCGTTGCCCAGAGCACCGGGACCGGGTGGGTCCGGAGCCAGTAGAGCGACACGGTGCCGATGAGGAGCAGCACCACCATGAACCAGTCCGCCGCGCGCCGGTCCTCCTGACCGCGGGATGCCCCGAGCGACCCCACCACGGCGACGAACGACAGCACGACAGGCAGCGCCAGCCGCTTGACGCGGTCCCCGACGGTCGGCTCAGCAGTGCTCACCCTGGAACCGTAGAGGTCTGGCTCACCCGATGTCATCGTCGCCACGGCGTACTTGGCGCTGCTCCATACGGAGTAGTTCAGTACTTGACTTTATAGATGCCCTCTTCGTACTGCGGCCCGTAGTACGTCTCGAGCGTGGTCAGCTCGTCGTCCGGGCGGTCCAGGGCCTTGGCGATCTTCGCCCGGCTCGGCATCGCGTCCGGGTTCCAGGTCTCGGGCTTCCACAGCTTCGAGCGGAGGAAGGCCTTCGAGCAGTGGTGGAAGATCTCCTCGATCTCGACCACCAGCGCCAGTTGCGGGCGGTTGCCCTTCACCACCATGTCGTCGAAGAACGGCGCCTCGCGGATGATCCGGGCCCGGCCGTTGATCCGCAGCGTCTCGCCGCGGCCCGGCAGCAGGTAGATCAGCCCGACGTGCGGGTTGGTGAGGATGTTGGTGAAGCCGTCGATCCGGCGGTTCCCGGCCCGCTCCGGGATGGCGATGGTGGAGTCGTCGAGCACCATGGTGAAGCCGCCCGGGTCGCCCTTGGGGGAGACGTCGCAGCTGCCGTCGGCCGCGGAGGTGGCGATCAGGCAGAACGGCGACTCGGCGAGCCACTGCCGGTCGAGCTCGTGGAGCTCCTTGCGGGTCTTGTCCACTGCGTGCTGCAGGGGCTCGGGAACCACCTCGCGCAGTTCGTCGTACGAGGTGATCTCGACCAGTCCTGGGATCTCCATCAGGCGGCGCACTCCTCTACCAATGACGGCTGGACCACCGGGCCGGCGGACCGCGTCCGTGCCGCCCATCGTACGGCGGGACCAGTCGCGCAACTGGTCCCTAGGAACAGTGCACCGACCACGATCCAGCCGACGGGACCCCAGCCGAGTACCAGCGTGGTGAGCAGCGCCGGGCCGAGCATCCGGGCCACTGCGGGGCCGGTTCCGAAGAAGCCCTGGTACTGGCCCTGCTTATCGGCGGGGGCCAGGCCGAAGCTGATCTCCCAAGCACCAGAGGCCAGCTTCATCTCGCCGAGAGTCAGAAGAGCCGCAGCGACAGCCAGTACTGCGGCGGCGCCGGCTGGGGCTAAACCGAGCGCAGAGAGGGTGAACACCCCGCAAGCAGCCAGCATGGCGACCCCGGCGAAGCGGACCGAGCGGGTCGCCGTACGGAGGTCCGTGACGCTCCTGGCGATGCGTACCTGGAACAGGGTGACGCCGATCGTGTTGATGATCAGCAGGGAGGCGACCACCCAGCCTGGCGCGTTGGTGCGCTCCACGATCCACAGCGGCGCCACCAGACTCAGCAACGGCATGAACATCAGCATCACCGCATTCAGCAGAGCCAGTACTGCGTAGGGCCGGTCGCGCAGTACTGCGAGCCGGGGCTCACCCGCTACCCGAACAGTGACGGCGGTGACTGCGGGGACCCGATGGATCAGCGCGGCGGCGACCAGGAAGCTGGCGGCGTCGATCGCGAACACGGTCAGGTACGCCGGGGCGGTGTCGAACCGCAGGGCGACTCCACCCATCGCGGCACCTACGGCCAGACCGGCGTTCGTCGTCGACTGGACGAAGGCGCGGATGCGGGTGCGCTCGGCCGGCTCGACCAGGCCGGCGAGAAGAGCCTGACGGGCGGCGGTGAGGCCGGTCTGGCTGCTCGCGTACGCCACTGCGGCGATCACGAAGAGCGGGAAGCTCCGGACGAACAGGAACGACGCCACCGAGGCCGAGGTGGACAGCGCCAGCAGGATGGCGACACCGCGGGGTCCCTTGCGGTCGGCGAGGTTTCCGAGCGGTACCCCAGTGAGGAAGCCGACGAGCCACGCGATCGTCAGCCCGAGCCCGACCTGCGCCGTGGAGAGCCCGACCACCCGGGTGAAGAACAACGCAGACGTGACGATGAACGCCCCATCACCCACCGAGTTGGCCAACTGCGCGAACGCCAGGTTCCGTGGCGCCCCCGCGGGCGGCAACAACCGGCTGGTACGACGGTCGGTGTCAGTCATCGCAGTCTCCCTAAGCTCTCGATACCAAGAGCCTAGGAGTCCACCGGCCCACCGGTCAGATCCACTTGTTCCCACATTTCATGGGCCAATTCCCGTCCGCCAACCTTGACCACCCACTACTCCAACCCGCGCCCACCAGCGACCACAGAACCGGTGGCCACCCGCCGCACCGCACCACCACCCAGCCGCACCCGCCCCGGCAAACCCGAGGGGTTACCCACTCCTGTTGCGGGTTACCCCCCGAACCTTCGAGAGGGGAACCCACAACAACGGCAGGTAACCCCCCGCCGCGACCTGCGATCCGCGGCCCGCGGCCCGGGGGCCCCGCTGTGCGGCGATCGCCCTCTGAGGGGTCGCGCCCACAACCCCGCCGACAACCGCGCCCACAACCCCGCCGACAACCGCGCCCACAACCCGCGCCGACAACCGCGCCAGCAGCCCCGTCCCCCCGCCGACGCGACCTGCCGAGGGCAGAACGACGACCTGGACGACATGGGCGGCCTGGCCGAGGATCTCCGGGAGCGGGCCGGGGGTGGGGCTCAGCGGACGCCGGCTGGGCGGAACTGGATGCTGATGCGGGGGCCTACTCGGCCGGATGCTTTGGGGATGGCGTGTTCCCAGGTGCGTTGGCAGGAGCCGCCCATCACGATCAGATCGCCGTGGCCGAGGGGATGCCGGATCGTGCTGCTCACCGGACCGCTGGTGTTGCCCGGGCGTGGTCGGAGGGCGAGGACGCGGGGTTCGCCGACGGAGAGGATCGCGACCATGGTGTCCTCGCGATTGCCCCGGCCGATCCGGTCGCCGTGCCAGGCGACGCTGTCCCGCCCGTCCCGGTAGAAGCACAGCCCGGCGGTCCGGAACTGCTCGCCCAACTGCTCCGCGTAGTACGCACTGAGCCGATCCCGCGCCTCGTCGAGAATCGGCAGGGGAAGGTCTTCGTTCTCGCCGTAGAAACAGAGCAGCCGCGGTACGTCGACCATCCGGTCGTACATCTGCCGGCGCTCCTCGTGCCACGGCACATCCGCGGCCAGCCGCTCGTACACCTGGTCCGCTCCGGTCAACCACCCCGGCAACACATCGATCCACGCGCCCCGGCTCAACTCGGTCCGCTGCATCCCGCCCAGCGAACCCAGCGCGGGATCCTCGAACGCATCCAGCAACGAGGCCTGAAGGTCAGCACCCATGAACCCCACCATACACTGCACTCGAACATCTGTTCCCATCAATCCACAGACCACCCTCAGCGCCGGCACGGAGAAGGGTGAACCCTCGAGATGGAGAGACTGGAGGCAAAGCGCTGAGTTGGAGGATTGATGGCGGGTCTGGTGGTCAGGGGTTGTTCGGTGCTGGTGGTGCCGGAGGCGGGTGAGTGTCGCGTCGAGGAGGCGCGGGACATCCACGTCGAGGACGGCGCCATCACCGCGATCACGCCGACCGGTGAACTGCCGGCCGAAGGCGAGGTGGTCGACGCGAACGGCCTCATCGCCGTACCGGGGTTGATCAACTCGCACACGCACAGCCCGATGGTGATGATGCGGGGCGCGGCCGAGGACGTGTCGATCGGCGACTGGTTCAACCAGAAGATCTGGCCGATGGAGGTGAACCTGACGCCCGAGCGGGTCCGGGTCGGGGCTCGGCTCGCGTGCGCGGAGATGTTGCTTGCCGGGGTGACGACCTTCGTCGACCACTACTTCCACGCCGACCAGATCGCCGAGGCGGCCTTCGAGACCGGGATCCGTGCCGACCTCGCGCCGACCTTCTTCTCCTCCACGGGCACCGAAGGACGCGAAGCCGCCTACGACACGGCGCGGGAGATCCGCGAGGTGGGGGAGTCGGCCGCCCAGGGACGGATCACCGCCAGCCTCGGACCCCACGCGACGTACACGGTGTCCGACGAAGACCTCGCCCGTACTGCGGAAGTCGCGCGCGCCGAGGGATTCCGCATCCACCTGCATGCGGCGGAGACCGAGGACCAGACAGGTGCCTCGCGGGAGAAGCGGGGGCTGACTCCGATCCAGGTGCTCGCGCGGACCGGAGTACTGGAGGCCGGCACGCTGATCGCCCACGGTTGCGGGATCGTCGACACCGACCGCACCCTGCTGAGGAAGTTCGCGGACCGTACTGCGGTCGCCGCGTGCCCGAAGGTCTACCTCAAGTTGGCGATGGGCTCGACCACGCCGATCAGATTCCTGCAGTCGTTGGGCATCCCCGTCGGAGTAGGCACGGACGGAGCCGCCGTCCACAACACGCTAGATGTCTGGGAATCCCTGCGCCTGGTGGCGTTGACCCAGAAGCAGCGCGAGCAGGATGCCGAGTGGATGACGATCTCGGACACCCTCCGGCTGGCAACCCGAGGCGGAGCGGCCGCGGCCGGTCGCGCGGACAGCATTGGCGCGCTGGAGGTCGGGCGCAGAGCAGACATCGCCCTGGTGGACCTGTCCGGCCCGCACTGCCAGCCGCTCCACGACCCGAGGGCAGCACTCGTCTACTCGGTCCGTGCCTCAGACGTCGTCACGGTGCTGGTCGACGGCCAGGTCGTGGTCCGCGATCGCCGGCTCACCACCATCGACCTGGACGAGATCCTCAACGACGCGAGGGACCTCGCCCACACTCTCGTCGATCTCTCAAGGGACGGCGCCGTCCAGCACTACGCGCCCTGAAACCCGACGTGCCCCCGACCGAACTGGGCGGGGGCACGTGGCCTGCTAGCTGACGATCAGCTCACGCTGAGCGTCTTGTTCGCACTGATGGACTGGGCGTGGTCGGCATCCGCCGTGAACACGACCCGGTACGCGACCAGCCCACGAACCTTGGGCTTGATGCCGAAGGCGTAGTACCCCGTCGAGGTCTGCTTGACCGACGCGATCGTCGTCCAGACCTTGTTCCCGTACTGCTGCAGGTAGACCAGCCGGCCCGATTGCGCCGGGTTGACCGTGCCGGAAGTCGGTGGTCCACTTGCCGCCGAGCGCGTAGTACGCGTCCAGGATGCCGGCGCCGTAGTACGAGTCGATGCCGCGCGGGCCGGCGTCACGGGCGGTCGCCTTGTGGCGTCGGAACAACAAGGGACCCCCAAAGGGTCTTGATGAGACAGAGCGCCGGAGTATGTCAGATGCGGGCGGCCGATCCGCAACTCGATCCTGATGTCAAAAGCTGCAACCCGGCCTCGACGTCACTTTCGTGGACCGCCCTTGCTGGGTGGGGTTTCCGCGCGACGACGAGGAGAACTTATGAAGTACATGCTGCTGATCCGGCCGGAGGTGGACTTCGACGGCGAGGTGCCGGAGGAGATGGTCGCGGCGACCCGGGCCTGGGTAGCGGAGATGACGGAGCGTGGGGTGCGCCAGCAGGGCGCGGCGTTGCGGCCGCCGGCCGAGGCGACCGGGGTCCGCCGGCGGGCCGGCAAGGTGGTCGCCACCGACGGACCGTTCGCCGAGTCCAAGGAGCAGATGGGCGGCTTCGACCTGATCGACTGCCGCGACCTGGACGAGGCGATCGAAATCGCCTCCAAGCACCCCGTGGCGGCGATCGGCATGGTCGAGATCCGCGCCCTGGAGGAGGACTTCGAGGCATAGTCCCGGGCCGTACGGCGGGGCGCGCCCATACACCCGGTCGGCGGCCTCTTCGGGTCCTACGCTGGTTGATCCCCGAGGGCGAGGAGATCTCGAGATGGCCGGTACCGCACCGAGTTCCGACCTGACCGGCTGGCGGGGGGCGCCCTTCAGCGGTGCAGGCCTGACCTACGACTGCTACGAGAAGGGCTCGGGACCAGGCGTCGTGCTGATCCCGGAGATCCCCGGCATCACCCCGTACGTGCTCGGGCTCGGCGATCATCTGGTCGACGAGGGCTTCACGGTGGTGATCCCGTCCCCTTTCGGTGAGCCCGGGCGGCCGGAGTCGCTGGGCGCGGTGGCCCGGGTCATGCCGCGGCTCTGCGTCTCGGCCGAGTTCCGCGCGTTCGCGGTCGACGCCCAGCGCCCGATCACGGCGTACCTGCGAGCCGTCGCCGGCGACCTTGCCACCCGTACGCCGGGACCTGGCGTCGGGGTGATCGGGATGTGTTTCACCGGGGGATTCGCCCTCGCGACGGCGGTGGACGAGGCCGTCCTCGCCCCGGTGCTGAGCCAGCCGGCCACACCGTTCCCGGTGAGTGCGAAGCGTCGCCGCGATCCGGGGGTCTCGCGGGGCGAGCTCGAACGGGTGGTGGAGCGCTCTCGCACGGACGGGCTCTGCGTTCTCGGCCTGCGCTTCAGCGCGGACCGGGCGGTCCCGGACGAGCGGTTCGCCACCCTGCGCGAGCACCTCGGCGAGGCCTTCGAGGTGATCGAGCTCGACTCCGGCCCGGGCAACCCGGGCGGCTTCCGGAAGAGCGCTCACTCCGTTCTCACCGGCGAGGTCCGCGAGGATCCGCCCAACCCGGCGCGGGACGCTCGCGCCCGCGTGGTTGCCTTCCTCCGCACCCACCTCACCGGCCCCACCCCGCCCCTGGACCCCAGTCACATCATCTGACCCACCCGGCACCAGCTCTGGACATCGGGTCCCGTGTCCGGCCGGTCCGTCGTAGTGTTGGCCGAAGTCGTTGTACGGAAGGGATCTGGGGGCCGTTTTGTTACTGGGCAGTTCAAGTGAGGTCGAGGTGTAGTCGGGTGAGGACGCGCTGTCACGCATCGTCACGCACGGCTGCGGAGTGTTAAGTCGGCGTATGGAATTCGGTCTGTGTGATTCGGCCGGGGAAGGGTTGGGAACTGGTTAGGGTCAGGACTGGTTGTTGTTGCTCTGGGGCGGGGTTCCGGCGGCAGGACCGTCCGAATCGTTGCTCTGCGCAAGGCTTGTTGAGCCCTGTGTGACGCTCGGTGATTTGCTCTGGCCGCACCCCCCGCGGACATGGCACCATCGGCCACCGGGGAGCTAAGTATCAGGGGGCTGCGAATGGCGAAGACCAAGCGGGCGAACCACAGGACCGGAACAGAACGTAGTTCCTGGACGGCGAACGGTGCGGTCGACGAGGCAGGCGCGGACCAGGCAGACCGGGACCCCGAGGACGGCCCGGCTGATCACGCTACCGGCAGGAATGGTCACTCAGAAGACGTGTTCGCTGGCAATGGAGTCTCGACGCCGGGGCAGAACGGGCGCCCCGGATCCAATGGCAGGTCCGGTCCCAAGGGTCCGGGCGGTGCGGCAGGCGGCCAGAACGGCCGAGGTCAGGTCGCTGCTACCCCGCGCGACGGCGCGCCGGGCCAGGCCGGCCCGCCAGGCGGCCCGGGCCAGAACGGCCGCGGACCGCACGGACCGGCCCAAAACGGAACCGGCCAGAACCAGACCGGCCAGAATGGGCCAGCCCAGACCCGTCCAGCGCAGCAGAACGGGCCGGCGCAGAACCTGCCCGGAATGGCGCAGAACAGGACGAACGGCGGGAACGGGCAGGTCCGTGAACCGCAGGCTCGCTCGGGCGGATTCGGTACGCCGGTCCGGGTGGACGAGATCGCCGTCGCAGCCATGGCCTTGTCCGAGGGGCTTCATGCAGCCACTCGGGGCCTGCCCGAGTCGGTGGAGTCTCGGCAGTTCCGGCGCGACCTCGACGAGGCGGCGGACACGTTCCGCAACGTCGCGAGCGAACTGGAGACGACAGCCGGCAACCTGATCCGTCTCGCCGCGAGCGAGGGTCAGGCCTGTGGCGTGACCTGGGGCATCTGCCCAGAGCACGGCCTCAGCCTGATGAGCGTCGGTGAGACCGTCACCTGCCGCGTCCTCGGCTGCTACCGGGAGAACGAGGACGTCGTCGAGCAGTGCACGCAGCCCGTCGCCTATCGGGTCGTCGACGCCGTGGGCCCGGCTCTGATGACCTGCTCCGGCCACGCCATCGCCTGCCGCCTGCACCTCGACGGCGCCGTCATCACGCTCGCCTCGGACAGCCTCGAGCTCCTCTAGCTCCAGGATCCGCACGCGCGCCCGCCCCCGGCCTCCGGTCGGGGGCTTCGGCGTGAGCCCCGACTCCACCTCCGCCAGGGGATGAAGCCGGGGGCCTTCGCGTTCTACTGGATGCTGCAGGACGTGAGATGGTCGTTGGCGTTGGGGGAGAGGGCGACGAAGTTCGGGGTGTCCGCGGTACGGGTCCAGGACTGCCCGGTGAAGTTGTCGTCCGCGTAGATCGTGACCGACCAGCCGGCCGGAACGCGGACTGCCGCCACATCAGGTCGCCGTGCCTGCGGTGGCCCGACTGCAGGTCACCGGGATCACGCACGGCTGGTAGTCGATGCCGTGCGCGTTGCAGTCCGCCTGGTCCTGCTGGTTGACGTTGTTGTAGTCGCGGACGTCGGGCCAGCTGTCGAGCGCTGCGGAGAGTGGCGCCGAGCGTACAAACCGTCGCTTCAGGCGGCAAGACGGCATCGCAAGATTTGGACTTGAGTTTGCAAGATTGCGATCGAGAGCTCACAGCGAGCGTTCCCCGAGTCGGGAACGGCAGAGCTTCACGCTCGGCCGCAATCTCGCGGTGATCTGAAGAAACTTGCTCGCAACGTCTTGACGCAGTGTGGCCGGGTACTTAGTTTGTTGGCTCAACAGACAAAGTCTGTGACTGGCATCACTACCACGCCGAGGGGCCTCATGAGGCGGCGTGCGGGGATGCCGTTCTCCTGTCGGGGGAGAAGGGGGTGGGGCTGATGACGCTGACCGGTGGCAGTCGCCCGGGCCGCGGGGTCGTCGCGGCCGATCACGTGTCGCTCCGCCGCAACAACCTCTCTGTCGTCCTGCGGCACGTCCGGGAGAACGGATCGCGCTCTCGCGCCCGGATCGCCGCGGACACCGGCCTCAACAAGGCCACCGTGAGCAGCCTCGTCGCCGAACTCGTCGACCGGGGCCTGCTCCGCGAAGGTCAGGCTGAATCCGAGCGCGGCGCTCTCGGCCGGCCCGGCCAACTGGTCGAGCTCGACGGCCGGAGCGTCTGCGGCGTCGGCGCCGAGATCAACGTCGACTACCTCGCCGTCACCGCGCTCGACCTCAGCGGCGAGACGGTGACGGAGCGCCGCGTGCCCCTCGACGTCGCTCACCTGGACCCCGGTACGACGCTCGACCACCTGGCTGAGCTGATCCGCGAGGCGGTGGCGGCGGTGGTCGCCCGAGGTGGCCAGACGGTCGGCGTCACCCTGGCCGTGCCCGGGTTGGTCCAGAGCACCACCGGCTCCCTCAAGCTCGCCCCGAACCTCGGCTGGAAAGAGGTCCCGGTGGTCGACGAGATGCGCGCCCGCCTCGGCGACCCGGCGTACAAGGTGCGGGTGGACAACGAGGCGAACCTGGCCGCGCTGGCGGCGTACTCGGAGATGAAGGGCGACGGCGACGGCAAGGTCGAGGACCTCGTGCTGCTGACCGGCGCGGTCGGTGTCGGCGGCGGCATGGTCACCGGCGGGCACCTGCTGCGCGGCGGCCACGGGTTCAGCGGCGAGGTCGGGCACATGCCGGTCGCCCCGGTCGGCGGCATCTGCGGCTGCGGCCGGACCGGCTGCTGGGAGACCGTCGTCGGCCTGACGGCCCTGCTGAACAAGGCGACCGACGCGGACGACCCAGTCCGCGACCCGTCGCTCGACGTGGAGCAGCGACTGGCGGAGATCACCCGACGGGCCGAGGCCGGGGGAGCCCGGACGCTGCGGGCGTTGGCAGATGTCGGTACCTGGCTGGGAATTGGGGGAGCGATCCTGGTGAACATCCTGAACCCTGACGTGCTCGTGCTGGGCGGCTACTTCGCCGTCCTCGGGCCGTGGCTGAAAGAACCGCTGGAGAGCGCGATCCGCGAGCGCGTGATCGCTCCCGACGGTGGCGGTTGCCGGGTGGTGCAGTCGGAGCTCGGCTTCGCCGCCGCGGTGCGCGGTGGCGCGCAGATCTCGCTGGACCAGGTCTTCCTCGACCCCACACTCGTGGGTCGCGACGCGGCAGGAGTAGCCCAATGAGTGATGAACTGCTGCGGATGACCGGGATCGTCAAGGAGTTCCCCGGGGTCCGGGCGCTCGACGGCGTGGATCTCGACGTCCGCCGGGGCGAGGTGCACTGTCTGCTCGGTCAGAACGGCGCCGGCAAGTCGACGCTGATCCGGGTGCTCACCGGTGCCCACCAGCCCGACGCCGGCACCATCCACGTCAATGACCAGTTGGTCTCGCTGAACAGCCCGACCGACTCGATGCGCCTCGGCATCGCCGCGATCTACCAGGAGCTCGACCTCGTTCCCGACCTCACCGTCGCCGAGAACGTCTTCCTCGGCCACGAGCCGGCCCGGTTCGGGCTGACTCGCCGGTACGAGGCGAACAACAAGGCTCGCGAGCTCCTCAAGGGCCTCGGCCACGGCGAGATCCCGCCCGGCCGTACGGTCGGGCTGCTCTCCGCGGCAGGCCAGCAGGTGGTGAGCATGGCCAGAGCGCTCTCCCGGGAGGCGCAGCTGATCGTGATGGACGAGCCGTCCGCGGTCCTCGACTCCGAAGAGGTCGACAACCTGTTCCGGGTGATCCGCGACCTCACCTCGCGGGGCGTGGCCGTCGTCTACATCTCGCACCGGCTCGAGGAGATCCGCCAGATCGGCGACCGGGTCACCGTGCTGAAGGACGGCGCCACCGTCGCCACCGGACTGGACGCCCGCCAGACCCCGACCTCCGAGCTGATCCGGCTGATGACCGGCCGCTCGATCGAGTACGTCTTCCCGCCGCGGCAGGAGCTGCCGGCCGACGCGCCGGTCGTGCTCGAGGTGGAGAACCTGTCCCGGCCGAGGGAGTTCGCCGACATCAGCTTCGCCGTCCGGGCGGGCGAGATCGTCGGCCTCGCGGGACTCGTCGGCTCCGGCCGTTCCGAAATACTCGAGACCGTGTATGGCGCTCGCCGGGCCGCGACCGGCGTCGTACGGGTGGACGGCAAGTTGCTGCGGGCGGGACGGGTCCAGGAGTCCGTGAAGGCGGGGGTCGGGCTTGCTCCGGAGGAGCGCAAGAGCCAGGCGCTGCTGCTCGACGAGGCGGTCTACAAGAACATCACCGTGTCGAGCATGGGGCGGTTCGCCAGCGGCGGCTTCCTCAACGCGCGGGCCGAGAAGGAAGCGGCCGAGCAGCTCACCAAGGCGCTGGACGTCCGCCCGGCCGGGGTGGAGCATCCCGTGCGCAACCTGTCCGGCGGCAACCAGCAGAAGGTCGTGCTGGCTCGCTGGCTGCTCCGGAACTGCCGGGTGCTGCTGCTGGACGAGCCCACCCGGGGAGTCGACGTGGGAGCGCGCTCCGAGATCTACGGGTTGGTGCGCAAACTGGCCGACAACGGCGTCGCGATCGTGCTGGTCTCCAGCGAGGTCGAGGAAGTGCTCGGTCTGGCCGACCGGGTCGTGGTGATGCGGGAGGGGCGGGCCGTGCACACAGGTCCCGCGCAAGACATCGACGAGCACCGGGTCCTCGACCTGGTGATGGAAGGAAGTGCCGTGTGATGAGTGAGGAAGTCGCACGACCCCAGGCAACGAAGGACCAACCGCAAGACGTGCCGATGCCCTCGGGCCAGGCAATGATCGAGGTCGACCCGACCGAGACCGCGCCACGCAACGGCCGGTCGGGCGGCGACGGCGGCGGCGGCGGGAACGTGGTGGTCAACCTGCTCAAGAGCGGTGCCGGCCGCAACGTGGGCCTGGTGATCGCGCTGGTCCTGCTCTGCATCGTCGGCGTCGCCACGGCCGGTGACCGGTTCGCCAGCACCGCCAACGTGCTGACGATCCTCCGGCTCGCCGCGGTGATCGGCGTGGTCAGCATCGGCATGACGTTCGTGATCACCGGTGGCGGCATCGACCTGTCGGTCGGCGCGATGGTCGCGCTCGCCTCGGTCTGGGCGACCACGCTGGCCACCCAGCAGCTGGCCACCGACTACCACTGGATCTTCATGGTCAGTACCGCGCTGCTGGTGGGCGCCGCCTGCGGCCTGGTGAACGGGCTGCTGATCGCCTACGGCAAGATAGTGCCGTTCATAGCGACGCTGGCGATGCTGGCCGGCGCCCGGGGTCTGGCCGAGATCCTGGCCGACCGCAAGACCCAGATCATCAGCGTGAACTCGTTCGTGGACTTCTTCGGCGGTTCGCTGATCGGCATCCCGGTGCTGGTCTGGATGTTCGTCCTCGTTGCGGCGGCCGGCTGGGTGCTGCTCAACCGGACCACCTTCGGCCGCCGTACCTTCGCCGTCGGTGGCAACGCCGAGGCGGCGCGGCTGGCCGGTATCAAGGTCCAGCGTCACACGGTCGCTCTCTACGTGCTGTGCGGGCTTTGCTGCGGCATCGCCGCGGTGATGCTGATGGCGCGGACGACGACCGGTAGTGCCACCCACGGCCAGCTTTACGAGCTGGACGCGATCGCGGCCGTGGTGATCGGCGGCACGCTGCTGTCCGGCGGTCGCGGCACCATCGTCGGCACCGTGTTCGGCGTCCTCATCTTCACCACCCTGAACAACGTCTTCACCCTGAACAACCTGTCCATCTCCGCCCAGTCGGTGGCGAAGGGCCTGATCATCGTGATCGCGGTCCTCCTCCAGCAACGCCTGGCCGCCCGCGCCACCGCGCCATAGTCGCCCGCAGCAACCGCACCAGCAACACCCTGTAGAACACCATCTTTTGGAGGACAAGATGTCCGTACGTTCCGCCCGAGTGCTGCTCACCGCAGGCCTCGTCGGGCTCAGTTCGATGGCGTTGATCGCCTGCACCAGCAACACCCCGGAAGCCGAGAAGACCACCGACGACAACGCGACCCAGGCGGTCGCCGCCGGTGGCAACGACGAGCCGGGCAAGAAGGTGAAGATCGGCTTCTCCGCGCCGGCCGCCGACCACGGCTGGATGGGCGCGATCACGAAGGCGACCCAGGAGGAGGCCAAGAAGTACTCCGACGTCGAGCTGGTCGTGGCCGAGGGCACCAACGACGTGAACCTGCAGATCAGCCAGGTCGAGACCTTCATCAACGACAAGGTCGACGCGATCGTGCTGCTGCCGTTCGACG
This sequence comes from Kribbella orskensis, assembly GCF_004342085.1. NCBI lineage: Bacteria > Bacillati > Actinomycetota > Actinomycetes > Propionibacteriales > Kribbellaceae > Kribbella > Kribbella orskensis. The sequence goes on along the minus strand of NZ_SLWM01000004.1, from coordinate 380,644 downwards.
GCGCCGCGCTCACCCCGGTGGCGACCAAGGCGATGGAGGCCGGCATCACGGTGGTGAACGTGGACCGCGAGTTCGACAGCACCTTCGCGGCCCGGACCACCGTGCTCGGCGACAACAAGGGCATGGGCGTGTCCGCCGGCACCTACATCTGCAAGGAGATGAAGGGCAAGACGGACGCCGTGATCGCCGAGATCGCCGGTATCGACTCGCTGCCGCTGACCCAGGCCCGCAGCGCCGGGTTCAAGGAAGCGCTCGCCGACTGCGGGCTGAAGGTCAACAACCGGGTGGCGGCGGAGTTCACCGTCGAGTCCGGGGAGAAGGCGGCCGCCAACCTGTTGCAGGCAGCGCCGAAGATCGACGCGATCTGGAACCACGACGACGACCAGGGTGTCGGCGTGATGGCCGCCATCAAGAACTCCGGCCGCAAGGAGTTCTTCGTGGTCGGCGGGGCCGGCTCGGCCAACGTGATGCGTGACATCAAGGCCGGCAACACGCTGATCCGCGCGACCGTGATCTACCCGTCCACGCAGGGCGCCGACGGCCTCAAGCTGGCCCGTCTGCTGGTGCAGCAGAAGTCCCTCAGCGACCTGGTGGAGGTCGAGGTGCCGCGCACCGTGCAGCTGTACGCGCCGGTCGTCACCAAGGACAACGTCGACCAGTACCTGCCGACCGCCTTCGAGTCCTGAGCCACTGAGGAGAAATCCGTATGACGAACCTGGGCATCGGCCTGATCGGGTACGCCTTCATGGGCGCGGCCCACTCGCAGGCCTGGCGGAGCGCGCCGCGGTTCTTCGACCTGCCGCTGAACCCCACGATGAACGTGTTGTGCGGGCGGAACGCGGAGGCGGTCCAGGCCGCCGCGAAGAAGCTCGGCTGGAGCGACACCGAGACCGACTGGCGCAAGCTGCTCACCCGCGACGACGTGCAGCTGATCGACGTCTGCACGCCGGGGGACAGCCACGCCGAGATCGCGATCGCCGCGCTCCAGGCGGGCAAGCACGTGCTCTGCGAGAAGCCCTTGGCCAACACGGTCGCCGAGGCGGAGGCGATGGCCGCCGCCGCGGCGGACGCGGCGGCCAAGGGCGTCAGGTCGATGGTCGGGTTCACCTACCGGCGGGTGCCGGCGATCGGTCTGGCCCGGCAACTCGTTGCCGACGGCAAGATCGGTACCGTCCGGCACGTGCGGGCGCAGTACCTGCAGGACTGGATCGCGGACCCGGAGGCGCCGCTGTCGTGGCGGCTGGACAAGGAGAAGGCCGGGTCCGGCGCGCTCGGTGACATCGGCGCGCACATCGTCGACCTCACGCAGTACATCACCGGCGACCGGATCGCCGAGGTGAACGGTCTGCTGGAGACGTTCGTCAAGGAGCGTCCTGTCGCCGCCGCTCACAGCGGGCTGTCGGGCGAGGCCGGCACCGAACGCGGTCCGGTCACCGTCGACGACGCGGCGATCTTCCTGGCCCGCTTCGGCTCCGGCGCGCTGGGCGTGTTCGAGGCGACCCGGTTCGCGACCGGGCGCAAGAACGCGATCCGGATCGAGATCAACGGCAGCCTGGGCAGCCTCGCGTTCGACTTCGAGGACATGAACGAGCTGCATTTCTACGACGCAGGAGAGGATCCGCTGACGGCAGGTTTCCGGCGGATCCTCGCGACCGAGGCGGTGCACCCGTACGTCGCCGCCTGGTGGCCGCCCGGCCACCTGCTCGGGTACGAGCACGGTTTCACCCACCAAGTGGTCGACCTGGTCGGCGCGATCGCCGAGGGCAAGGATCCGGCGCCCTCGTTCGCCGACGGACTGCAGGTCCAGCGGGTGCTGGCCGCGGTCGAGGACAGCTCGACCTCCCGACAATGGCAGGAGATTCCTGAATGAGTCGCTATACCCCCTCGAAAGACGACAAGTTCTCCTTCGGCCTGTGGACCGTCGGCTGGGAGGGCGTGGACGTCTTCGGTACGGCGGTCCGCGCGCCGCTCGACCCGGTCCTGGCGGTGGAGAAGCTCGCCGAGCTGGGCGCCGCCGCGGTGTCCTTCCACGACGACGACCTGGTCCCGGACGACAGCCGCCGCCAGCAGGTGCTCGAGCGGTTCACCAAGGCGCTCGGGGACACCGGGCTCGTCGTCGAGATGGCGACCACCAACCTGTTCAGCCACCCGGTCTTCAAGGACGGTGGCCTGACCGCCAACGACCGCGACGTACGCCGGTACGCGCTGTCGAAGGTGCTGCGCAACGTCGACCTGGCCGCCGAGCTCGGCGCGAAGACGTACGTGCTGTGGGGCGGCCGCGAAGGCGCGGAGTCGGGTGGTTCGAAGGACGTGCACGCGGCCCTCGACCGGTACAAGGAGTCGATGGACCTGCTCTGCGCCTACGTGCGGGAGCAGGGCTACGACCTGCGTTTCGCGATCGAGCCGAAGCCGAACGAGCCGCGCGGCGACATCCTGCTGCCGACCATCGGGCACGCGATCTCGTTCATCAACGGGCTCGCCGATCCCGACCTGGTCGGCATCAACCCCGAGGTCGGCCACGAGCAGATGGCCGGGCTCAACTACGCGCACGGGATCGCCCAGGCGCTGTGGCACGGCAAGCTGTTCCACATCGATCTGAACGGTCAGCACGGCCCCCGGTTCGACCAGGACCTGCGCTTCGGCGCCGGCAACCTGCGTGAGGCGTTCTGGACGGTCGACGTGCTGCAGGGCACCGCGGGTGGACCGGGCTACGACGGCTACGTGCACTTCGACTACAAGCCGCCGCGCACCGAGGATCTCGAGGGGGTCTGGGAGACCGCGCGCGGCTGTATGCGCAACTACCTGATCCTGCGCGAGAAGGTGCAGGCGTTCCGGGCCGACCCGGAGGTCGCCGAGGCGCTTGCCGCGGCACGCGTCGGTGAGCTCTCGCAGCCCACCCTGGGCGCCGGCGAGACGCTCGACGAGTTGCGCAAGGCAACGTACGACGCCGAGGCCCTGGCCGCTCGCGGCCTCGGGTTCGAGCGTCTGGACCAGCTCGCCATGGACCACCTTCTCGGAGTTCGCTGACCAGTACGTGAGGAGTCCCGGGCAGGGCAGAGCACGGGAAAGCAGTAGCTGAACAGCACCACCAGGGCCGACGTCCGGGGACCCGCCCCGGGACTCGTGCAGCCGCACGGGACAGATGGAGCGCGCACCTTATCCGACCCATGAGGAGCTCCCGATGATCCAGCTACGCAGGCACGGAACTCTGATCCGTGCCCTCGTGCTCGCCCTGATCGCCGCGCTGGCGATCCCTCTGACCGCGACCACCGCCCGAGCCCACCCGGGGCACGGCGACGAGACCTTCAACGCGCTGGTCTTCAGCAAGACCGCCGGGTTCCGGCACGACTCGATCCCGGCCGGGATCCAGGCGATCAAGGACCTGGCCACCGCGAACGGCTTCACCGTCACCGCCACCGAGGACGCGGCGATGTTCAACGACACCGAGCTCGCGAAGTACGAGGTGGTGATCTGGCTGTCCACCACCGGTGACGTGCTCAACGCCGACCAGCAGGCGGCGTTCGAGCGCTACATCCGCGCCGGTGGTGGGTACGCCGGGGTGCACGCCGCCTCGGACACGGAGTACGACTGGCCCTGGTACGGCAAGCTCGTCGGGAGCTACTTCGACAGTCACCCGGCCGGTACGCCGAACGCGACCGTGAAGGTGGAGGACCACGCGCACCCGTCGACCGCGGGAGCGCCGACCACCTGGCCGCGGACGGACGAGTGGTACAACTACCGGACCAACCCGCGCGGCGCCGTGCACGTGCTCGCCTCGCTCGACGAGACGACGTACACCGGCGGCAACATGGGCCCGGAGCACCCGATCGCGTGGTGCCAGGACTACGAGGGCGGCCGCGCCTGGTACACCGGCATGGGCCACACCATCGAGTCGTACGCCGACCCGGTGTTCCGCGACCACCTGCTCGGCGGCATCAAGACCGCGGCCGGGGTGGAGCCCGCCGACTGCGGCGCCTCGCTGAGCGACAGCTACCAGAAGGTCACCCTGGACGACGACACGTCCAACCCGATGGAACTGGCCATCGCCGCCGACGGCCGGGTGTTCTACATCGACCGCAACGGCGCGGTGAAGATCGTCAAGACCGACGGCACTGTCCTGACCGCCGGCACCCTGAACGTCTACACCGGCCAGGAGTTCGGCCTGCTCGGCATCGCGCTCGACCCGGCGTTCGCGCAGAACGGCTTCATCTACCTGTACTACTCGCCGGCCGGCAGCGAGCCCTTCGACCGGGTCTCCCGGTTCAAGGTGAACGGCGACACCCTCGACCTGACCAGCGAGAAGCAGGTACTGCGGGTCGACACCCAGCGGGACCAGTGTTGCCACGCGGGTGGCGCGCTCGAGTTCGATGGCCAGGGCAACCTCTTCGTCGCCACCGGTGACAACAGCAACCCGTTCGACTCCGACGGCTACTCGCCCCTCGACGAGCGGGCTGGGCGCGCGGCCTGGGACTCCCAGCGCAGCGCCGCCAACAGCAACAACCTGAACGGCAAGGTGCTCCGGATTCACCCGGAGGCCGACGGCAGCTACACCGTTCCGGCCGGGAACCTGTTCCCGGCGGGGACGGAGAAGACGCGGCCGGAGATCTACGCGATGGGCTTCCGGAACCCGTTCCGGATCGGCATCGACCCGACCACCGACCACCTGTTCGTGGCGGACTACGGGCCGGATGCCGGCCAGGTCAGCCCGACGCGGGGACCCGACGGCCGGGTCGAGTGGAACATCCTGGACAAGCCGGGCTTCTACGGCTGGCCGTACTGCGTCGGCAACAACACGCCGTACAACGACTACAACTTCGAGACCGGAACGTCCGGCGCGACGTTCAACTGCGCGGCGCCGGTGAACAACTCGCCGAACAACACGGGTCTCACCCAGTTGCCGGCGGCGATCCCCGCGAACCTGTGGATGGGCAAGTCGACCACGGGTGTGCCGGAGGTCGGCGGCAGTGGCGCGCCGATGACGAGTGGAGCGTACAAGTTCGACCCGGACAGCGACTCCGACCGGAAGTGGCCGAAGTACTTCGACGGCAAGGCGGTCTGGGCCGACTGGAACGACAGCCGGCTGTTCTCGGTGCAGTTGAGCGACGACCGGACGAAGGTCGCGGACGTCTCCCGGATGCTGCAGGAGATGAGCTTCATCCGGCCGCATGCGCTGCAGTTCGGACCAGACGGCGCGCTTTACGTGATCGAGTGGGGCAGCGGGTTCGGCGGCAACAACGCGGACTCCGGCATCTACCGGATCGACTATGTGCAAGGTAATCGCGCGCCGATCGCGCAGTTCAGCACGGACAAGACGTCGGGACCGGTGCCGCTGACGGTGGCCTTCGACTCGACCGGGTCGCGTGATCCGGACGGTCAGCCGATCACCCTCGCCTGGGACTTCGACGGCAACGGGACGACGGACAGCACCGAGCCCAAGCCGTCGCACACCTACACCGCGGCCGGCGTCTTCACGGCACGGCTGACGGTGAGCGACAGCGACGGCCGGACGGCCGTGTCGAACCGCACGATCACGGCCGGGAACACCGCGCCCACGATCACGGTGGAGGCGCCAGTCGACGGTGGGTTCTTCGACTTCGGCGACACCATCAAGTACAAGGTCACTGTCACCGATCCGGAGGACGGCACGGTCGACTGCAACGACGTGGTCACCCAGCCGGCGCTCGGCCATGACGAGCACGCGCACGGGTACGAGCAGTACCACGGCTGCGAGGGGACGTTCCCGCTCCCGGGTGACGAGGGCCATGTCGGGGCGAACATCTTCGGCATCGTGACCGTCACCTACACCGACAAGGGCGCACCGGGCTCCGGCCGGATCACCACCCAGCAGGTGGTCCAGTTGCAGCCCAAGACCCGCGAGGCGGAGTACTTCGACGAGACCGGCGGCCCGGGCTCGGCCCCCGGAGTACAGGTCGAGGACACCGGTGACATCGCCGGTGGCGGGAAGAACATCGGGTTCATCGAGGACGGGGACTGGTGGGGCTGGAAGCCGACCAACCTGACCGGGATCGACCAGATCCAGTTGCGCGCGGCTTCACCTGACGCGGGTGCGACGGTGCAGGTGCGGACCGGTTCGCCGACCGACGGCCCGATCGTCGCGACGATCCAGGTGACACCCACCGGCGCCTGGCAGACGTACGCCAACTTCACCGCGCCGGTCAGCGGTGCGACGTTGGCCAGCGGCCCGTTGTACTTCGTCAAGACGACCGGGCAGCTGAACGTCAACTGGGTGAAGTTCATCGGCAAGGGCGTGACGGAGAACCAGCGTCCGGCGGTGACCATCACGGCGACACCCGTGCAAGGCAAGGCGCCTTTGAAGGTCGACTTCACCGCCGCGGCGACCGATCCCGAAGGGGACCTGCCGCTGTCCTACACGTGGAGCTTCGGTGACGGTGCCACCGCGACCGGCGCCTCCGTGAGCCACACCTACACGACGTCCGGGACTCACGTCGCGACTGCCACCGTGACGGATGCTCGCGGAGCCTCCGGTACGTCGACCGTCCAGGTGAAGGTGGACGCCACCGCTCCACCGACTTGCCTGACCGGCCGATCGGACGGCTTCGAAGGGACGGCGGTCGACACCGGACGCTGGGATTCCATTGTCCGGGGCAACCAGGAACTTGCCGTCAGCAACGGCAACCTGGTGCTGCCGCTCACCGCGACCGACATCTACGGAACTGGCAACACGGGCACACCGAACATCGTGCTCCAGCAGCTTCCGGCCGGCGCCTGGCAGGCCACGGCGAAGCTGACCCTGCCGGCCAGGCTCGCCTATCAGCAGGCCGGGTTGATCGTCTACGGCGACGACGACAACTACGCGAAGATGGTGCTGCAGGGTCGCTCGACCGGTGCACCGTCGGCGGCCGACCGGATCTTCCAGTTCATCCGCGAAGAAGCCGGTACGCCGAACGAGGTCGCCGCGTCGAACACCGCCAACCTGGGTGCAGCGTACCCGGACACGGTGTGGGTGCGGTTCAGCAGCGACGGGGCGAACCTGCGCGCGGCGTACAGCGCTGACGGTGCGACGTTCACGGACATGCCGGAGACGAAGCAGTTGGCGGGGATCTCGAACCCGAAGATCGGGCTCTTCGGGCTGACCAACCGGACCGAGGCGTTGCCGTTGTCCGCGCAGTTCGACTACTTCACCATCACCCCGGACGACACCGCCGAGGTGCCGGCCCCGGACGACCAGTTCGATGGTACTGCGCTCGACGCCTGCCGGTGGTCCGCGAGCGTGCGGCCCGACGCCACGGCGTACCGAGTGACGGGCGGAGCCATCGAAATCGACACCAGCAAGGGCGACATCTACCAGGGCACGGCGACGAACCCCCGGAACCTGTTGCTCCAGCCGGCGCCGGACGGTGACTGGACCATCGAGACGAAGGTGGACGGGTCCGCCTTCAACGAGGCCTACCAGCAGGGCGGCCTGATGGTCTACGGCGACGACGCGAACTACGTGAAGCTGGACTTCCTCACCACGAACGCCTCGGGTGGCGCCGTGACGCGGGAAATCGAGCTGCGCAGCGAGGTGAACAACGCGATCGTGCAACCGGCACCGAACGCCTCACCCGCACCCACCCAGGGTGTCTGGTACCTGCGGCTGGCCAAGAGCGGGACGACCTTCACCGGGTCGTACAGCGCGGACGGTCTGGCCTGGACAGCGCTCCCAGCCGTCACGAACACGGCGCTGAGCTCGGCGAGCTTCGGGATCTACGCCTTCGGGGTCGACCAGGTCGCGTCGAAGACGGCGAAGTTCGACTACTTCAAGCTCGTCCGGGACACGGTCGCGCCGCAGGTGAACCTGTCGGTGAACCCGTCGGCTCCGTCCGGGCAGAACGGCTGGTGGAACGACGCGGTCGTCGCGACGGCGATGGCGACCGACGACCAGCCCGGCCAGCTCTACCTGGAGCAGAAGCTCGGCGACGGGGACTGGGCCGAGTACACGGCTCCGATCACGTTCTCCGCGGACGGGACGCACACGGTCCAGGTCCGGGCGAGTGACACCGCGGGCAACGTGTCCGCGCGGGAATCCGTGACGGTCAAGATCGACCGCACCGCTCCGGAGGCGGCGGTCACCGGTCTGGCCAGTGGCGGGAAGCTCGGTGTGGCGAGCGTCGTGAACGTCGCGGCCACGGCCACGGACGCGCTCTCCGGGGTCGACTCGGTGACCCTGGCCGTCGACGGGAAGCCAGTGGCTGCCACCGGGAAACTGGATGGCGCCCTGCTCGGGCTCGGAGCCCACGAGCTGGTCGCGACGGCCAAGGACAAGGCCGGCAACACGTCCGTGACGAAGGTTCCGTTCACGGTCTTCGCCTCCTACGCGGAGGCGACCAAGCTGGTCGAGCGGTATCGGGTCGCCAGGACGGTGCCGTTGGCCACCGCCACGGTGCTGAAGAACCAGCTCGGCCTCGCCGAAGAACAGCAACGCCGTGGGAATGACCTCGCCGCCGCCGTCGCCCTGGATGTGTTCATCGCCAAGGCGCGCACGGTGTCCGACGTACCGGCCCGGACGTTGCTGACCGCTGTCGGTCTGGATCTGAAGAAGGCGCTCTGATCCGACCGATGAGACGTCACCGTGCGAGATCGCATCCTGTCCGACGCGGAGAGGCGTGCGGGAGCTTCCGTGCCCCGGGGCGGTTCGGCCCCGCCCCGGGATCCGGGAGAGCGATCTCGCGCGGTCGGCGGGGGACCGGTTCGCCGGTCCTCGTCCCCGGCGTCGCGACCTGCGCTCCGGTCGCGGCGCCGGGGGCACCACCACGCAGTACGGCAGCACTCTCGTTCAGCAGAACGCTTGTTCAGTAGCACGCCTCGAGAAGGAGTAGACCGTCATGGCTCGACCGATCACCCTGTTCACCGGCCAGTGGGCCGACCTGCCGTTCGAGGAGGTGGCCCGGCTGGCCTCCGAATGGGGGTACGAGGGGCTGGAGATCGCCTGCTGGGGTGATCATCTAGATGTCCGGAAGGCCGCCGAGGACGACGCCTACGTGCAGAACCGGCTGGACGTCCTGGAGAAGTACAACCTGAAGGTCTGGACGATCTCGAACCACCTGCTCGGCCAGGCGGTCTGCGACGACCCGATCGACAAGCGGCACCAGGCGATCCTGCCCGCGCACATCTGGGGCGACGGCGACGCCGAGGGCGTGCGGCAGCGCGCCGCCGAAGAGATGGCGACCACCGCCAGGGCGGCTCGGCGGCTCGGCGTAGACGTCGTGGTCGGCTTCACCGGATCGTCGATCTGGAAGACGGTGGCGATGTTCCCGCCGGTGCCGCCGGCCATGATCGAGGCCGGGTACCGCGACTTCGCGGACCGGTGGAACCCGATCCTCGACGTGTTCGACGAGGTCGGGGTGAAGTTCGCGCACGAGGTGCACCCGTCGGAGATCGCCTACGACTACTGGTCGACCACCGCGACGCTGGAGGCGATCGGTCACCGTGAGGCGTTCGGGCTGAACTGGGACCCGAGCCACTTCGTCTGGCAGGACCTCGACCCGGTCGGCTTCCTCTGGGACTTCAAGGACCGCATCTACCACGTCGACTGCAAGGACGCGAAGCGTCAGGTCGGCAACGGCCGCAACGGCCGGATGGGTTCCCACCTCGCCTGGGGCGACCCACGCCGCGGCTGGGACTTCGTCTCCACCGGCCACGGCGACGTCCCCTGGGAAGCCTGCTTCCGAATGCTCAACACGATCGGCTACACCGGCCCGATCTCAGTCGAATGGGAAGACGCCGGCATGGACCGCCTAGTCGGCGCCGCCGAAGCCGTCAACTTCGTCCGCTCGTTGGCCTTCGACCCGCCGACCGCCTCCTTCGACGCCGCCTTCTCTTCCTAACCACCGCTCCCGCGCCCCACCCGGCTGGCCCGCGCCCCACCCGGCTGGCCCGCGCCAGGTGAACACGCCGGTTCGCCACACGCGGGTACGCCGGTTCGCCACACGCTGGTTGGCCGTACGCCGGTACGCCGGACGGGTCGTTCCGCGACACTTGCGCGGGCGGACCGTCCGGCACGAGCGCGGGTGATTCCGCCAGGCATGAGCGGCGGGTGGTTCGCCGGGCATAGGTGCGGCTGGTTCCGGCCGGGGCGTGGGTGCGGGTGGTTTGCGGTCTCCGCTGCGTGATGGTGCTAGTCGTGCTGGGGTGCGTCAAGAGCGCTTCGCGTCCCTTCGGGATCGAAACAAGTTTCGACTCTTGACCCACCCCATCCCGACCAGGGAAGGACGCAGCTACGCGGATCCCGCGGAGGGGGCTGAGCCGGGTCCGGGGTGGTGCTTTCGGGGTGGGGTGTACCGGCGACGGAGGTGTGAGCCGGTCCGCGGTGGTGTTTCGGGGTGGGTGTACCGACCGACAGGTAGTACTGGGGTGGCCGCGGAGGTTCCAGGCGTGGGATGCCTGCCGGGGTGGGTGTGCGGCGACTACTTCCTGTCCGTCGGTACGCCTGCGGGGCCCGGGGCTGGGGTTTCGCCATGGTGGGTGGTGGTTGCGGCGATTCGGGGGATGGTGCCGGCGGGTTGTTCGACCACTGGCGGGTTGTTCGTCCCCTGGCAGGTTTGTTGGCCGGTTGGGCGGGGTTGGTCGGCGGCGTGTGGCTCGTTTCGGGGTCGGCTGGCGGGGTGTTCGCCGGCTGGCGGCTTGTAAGGCGCCAGTGGCCGAACACCGCGTCATCGGGAGGCCGATCGCCGGTCTGGGGGCCGACGGGGTGCGGTGGTGGGGACCGCGGACACCTTCTGGGGGGTGACGGCCGGTGGCGGTGCGGGTTGTGGGGGACCTCGGACACCGTGTGGGGACTTGGGACAGGTATTTCGTGTCCGAGGTCGCGACTTGGTGTCCGAGCCCCACCTTGTGCACCAGATGAGCGTCCGGATCGGACGGATCTGCTCAACCAGTGCACAAGGTGCCGGTTTCCGGGGGTCCGCTGCCCCTTCCGGGAAAGGAACACCTCGATGCTCAAGGCAAGCCAACTCCTCGAGCGTTTGGTCGGAGGAACTCCCCGAAACCTTTGTCGCCACACCCCTCAGCGGCTCCGGGATAGCTGCGTTCCTTCCCTGGTCGGGGTGGTGTGGGTCAAGAGTCGAGCTTGCTCGATCCCGAAGGGACGCGAAGCGCTCTTGACGCACGCCGGCCCGACTAGCACCATCACGCAGCCCGGGGACGCAACCACCCGCACTGATGCGGGACGCAACCACCCGCACTGGTGCGGGACGCAACCACCCGCACTGATGCGGGACGCAACCACCCGCACTGATGCGGGACGCAACCACCCGCACTGATGCGGGACGCAACCACCCGCACTGATGCGGGACGCAGCACCCCAGCCGATGCCGGAGGCAACCACCCGCACCTCAGTGATCTTCGACCCCCATCGGGTCCCCCGAGAATCCGCCTGAGAGCAGGAGGCCGCAGTGGGGCGGGCGTGAACGCGGTGGATGGTCAGAGCTCGAGGAAGCTTTCGACTGCCTGCAGCCAGAGTTCTGGTTGGTCGATGTGAGCCATGTGGCCGGCCTCTTCGAGGATGACCGGGGTTGCCGTGGGGATGAGTGCTGCGGCTTGGTCGGTGAGGTGGGCTGGGAAGGTCATGTCCTGGCGGCCGTGGAGGAGGAGCATCGGAAGGCCGAGGGTGGCGAAGCGCTCAGGGGCATCGGGGTATCGCGGCGAGGGGAGGATGCCGGCCAGGTAGGGTGCATCCCAGTCGTCGGTGAAGTGGACCTGGTCGAGCCGCTCGAGGTAGTCGTCCAGCACGGCGTCCCTCCATACGCCGGTGCGAGCACCCGCGACCGCCTCGGCACGGTTACGGTCTGGGCCTTGGAGATTGGCGGGGAGCAGAGCGGCAGCCTCCGCGTTGCGGGCGTCGCGTTCCTCCCAGCCTGAGAAGGCGTCGGGTGGGACGGGCAGGACGCTGCTGGAGGCAACAATCAGTCTCCGCACCCGGCCGGTCTTCAGGGCGAGGCGTTGCGCGATCATCCCGCCGTACGAGAAACCGAGGACGTCGGCCTGCTCGAGTTCCAGGTGGTCGAGCAGGCCGATGAGGTCGTCGATGACGAGGTCCGGGGTGTAGCGGTCGGGGCTGAGGCCACCGGTGGAGCGGCCGCAACCGCGGAGGTCCGGGAAGACGAGGTGGTGACGTGGCGCCAGGCGGATCAGCGGTTCGCGGAGGTAGGTGTGGTCCCAGCAAGGGCCGCCGTGGATCACGACCAGGGTGCGGTCGCGCGGACCGAGGGATTGGGCGACGAACAACTCGACCTCGGCGGACACCCGGATGCGATCCTCACTCAACACCCGGGTGAGTCTGGCATCTCAGCCGACAGTTTCGTTCATCAGTCCGGCGGTTTGAGCTTCCAGCCAGGGGAGAGCGGCCTGGCGGGACCAGCGGCTGACCTCGGTGGCGATGGCCACGGAGGCGGTGGGATTGCCTTCGTCCTTGGCCAGTACTGCGAGGAGGGTCAGCTGGGCGAGGGCGCCTAGGAGGTGGCCGACCTTCTGGCGGAGTTCGGTGGAGCGTTCCCACTGGGTGCGGGCGAGGGGGAGGTCGCCGGCGGTGTGGGCGTGGTCGCCCAAGTGGCGGAGGGCCAGCGAGACTAGGAGGTCGTCGCCGGATCGCTCGCCGAGTTCGAGTGCGGAGGTGTAGGCGGCGAAGGCGTCCGCAGGGAGCTCGCGGAGGTTGTCGGCGATCACTCCGGCGTAGAAGGCTGCGTGCCCGGCGCGCGCGTCGTCGGGTGCGAGGTCGCGAAGTCGCTCGACGCGCTTCCCCAGAGCTTCGGCGTCGGCGCGCTTCGCGAGGTCTTCGTCGGAACCGCCGTCGTCTGCTCCGGGCTGGAGCTCGTCGCCACCTGCTAGCAGCGCGGTCCCGTAGTCCTTCCGGAGGCGGAGGAAGTCGAGATCCCAGCCGATGATCGCGTCAGGCGACTCAGCGAGCGCTTCCTCTAGTACCGCGATGGCGTGGTCGGCGTTGGTGGTCTGTTGGGCGAAGTCCTGGTCGACGGCGACTTCGGCGAGGGCGGCGGCGACCGCCAGGCGTTCGGCGGGAGTGGCTGGGGTGACGGCCTGCAGCAAGGTGGTTGCCGTGCTCCACCTGCCTGCTCGCATCAGGGCGGTGCTGGACTCCAGTACGGGAGATAGCGCGATCTCTGCCATCGGTCTGGCCTCACTTTCGACTCGGAGAATCACTCGCGGCTTGGTGAGTCGCAGAGTATTTCGACATCGAAACTTTTGACAACAAACCTTCAGTCGCTGAATAATCCAGTGCGTGAAGGACTCGATCGACGCGCACGTCGACCTCTGGGCCCAGGAGCTCCCCGGAATGGATCTCCGGGTGGAGGGGATCGCGACCCGCCTGCAGGCGCTGGCGAAGTACCTTGACCGCAGACGGGACGCAGTACTGGCTGAGCATGGGCTGCAGTGGTGGGAGTTCAAGACGCTGCACATGCTGCGGCGGGGCGGGGCGCCGTACCAGGCGACGCCGGGGCAACTGGCAACCCAGCTCGGCCTCTCACCAGCCGCGATGACGAACCGTATCGACGCTCTCGAACGCCACGGCTACGTGGAGCGCCACCACGATCGCGACGACCGCCGCAAGGTCGTCGCCACGCTCACACCCTCGGGACTCGAGCTCTGGCAGCAGGCACTCGGCGACATCACCCAGGTGGAGGTCGACCTGGTCGGCCACCTCTCCACCTCCGACCAGGACAGCCTCATCACCCTCCTCCGCAGCCTGATGTTGGCGACCGAATCGGCGCCTCGCTGAGAACCGCACCAGCCTCGCTGAAATTCGCAGCCCAGAAATGTAAAGGCGGGCGGGCCGGCTCCGACGTACCTGTGAAAGCGCCCGAGCGGGAGGCGCCCATCGGTAGGAGTGCGGAGTCATGGAAGCGCTGAGTGTGATCGTGAACAGCAAGATCGTCGCCGGCGACACCCGTCGGTCCGTCGCTGGGGACCTGCCGTTCGACCGGCCGAGGCGTCACCCGTTGCGCGCTGTCCGGCGGAGGCTCAGCCGACGCGCAGTAGCGGCGAGTCAGGGAGTCGGTCGCCCCCGGCTCGTGGCACAGTCTTCTGGTGACTGAACGGACGAGTGATGACCAAGTAGGTGTCCTGCTCGCGGCGTACGACGAGCAGCTCCGCGGCGGGAGTGAAGCCGCGGACGTGCCGACGAGTACCGACGGACCGCTGATCCGGGTCGAGTACCCCGGGCGCGGGTTCGTCAGCTATCGCTCCCTCGAGGGGATCGACGGCGCTGAGCTGGACGCGCTGATCGCCCGCCAGCGGGACTACTTCGCGGCCAAGGGCGAGCCCGTCGAGTGGAAGACGCGGGGACACGACCAGCCGGCTGATCTGACCGACCGGCTGGTCGCGGCCGGCTTCTTGCCGGAGGAGCGCGAAACGGTCGTGATCGCGGAGAGCGCTCATGTCGTGGAGCGCCTGAGCGGCCGCGACTCCGTGGACGGCGTCACCATCCGCCGGACCACCGAGCGGGCCGACTTCGAGCGCATCGCAGCGATGGAGTCGACCGTCTGGAGCCAGAACTGGTCCTGGCTCGCCGACGACCTCGTACGCCGCCAGGCCACCGGGCTGACCGACGTCTTCGTGGCGGAGGCGGACGACGAGGTGGTCTCGGCCGCCTGGGCCGTCTACAAGAAGAACACCGACTTCACCGGGCTGTGGGGCGGGTCCACCCTCGCCGAGTGGCGAGGCAAGGGCATCTACAAGGCACTCGTCGCGGTCCGTGCCGCCCGGGCCGTGGAACTCGGCTACAAATACCTGCAGGTAGACGCGTCCGACGACAGTTCGCCGATCCTCCAGCGCCTGGGATTCGTCGCGGTCACCACGACCACGCCGTACGTTTACACGCCTGCTAGCTGATACACAGGTGCCATGCACCAACTCCGCGCGCTGGGGATTTCCGCCGAGGCCGAGGCGATCTACCTCGACCTGATGGCGCGCGGAGCGCTGAGTATCGAGGAGGTCGCTGACGGTGCGCCGGGATCGGTGGACGGGCCGTTGGACGAGCTGGCCGCGGTCGCCCTGATCGAGCGGTCCGACGGCAAGGTGTTGCCGCAGCCCCCGCATCTCGCGATGGAAGCGCTCGCCCAGCGGCATACGAAAGAGGCCGATCTCGCCCGGGAGAGCGCTGCCCTGCTCTCCGAGCTGTGGACCGCCGGCATCGGGCAGCAGACCTATGTCGAGTTGCTGCCGTCGGCAGAGACGGCGTGGTCGGTGCTCGGCCACGTGCAGGTCGATGCCCGTGAGCGGGTGCGGGCGATGACCGTTGGCAACCAGGCGTCGCCGCAGCACCGGATCGTGGACGGCCTGTTCGACGCCCTCGCCCGCGGCGTGTCGTACGAGGTGATCTACGGGACCCAGGTGCTCCAGGATTCGGAGGCGCTGCGGAAGGTGCAGCTGTGCGTCGACGCTGGGGAGCAGGCGCGGGTCTTCCCGCAGGTGCCGCTCAACCTGACCATCGTCGACGACCGCTGGGCCTTGGTCTCCGCGCGCACGACGGTCGGCGGGATCACCAGTACCGCGGCGATGGTGGTGCATCATTCGCCGTTCCTGACCGGTCTCGTCGGGGTGTTCGACGCGTTCTGGCGGATGGCGGTCCCGATCACCAGCGGGACAGAGCCGAGCGACGTGACGGGCGCGCCCTCGCTGGAGACGAAGCGGTTGCTGACCTACTTGAGCGCGGGGCTGACCGATGAGTCGATCGCTCGGGAGTTCGGAGTCAGCGAGCGGACCATCGCCCGCCGGATCAGCCGTCTGCAGGAGACCCTGGGCGCCCAGACCCGCTTCCAGCTCGGAGTACAGGCCTCTCGTCAGCAGTGGCTGTAGCTCGGATCTGGTGGTTGGGTAGGCCGTGTCGAGATCGGGAAGTCGGCTCCGACGTTGCTGATAGGCGACCCCGGTATGGAGTCGCAAACGACGGATCAGAAGGAGCGGGACCGATGAAGTACATGCTGCTCATGCACGCGAACAAGCAGGGCTGGGACGACATGCCCAAGACCTGGTCGCAGCAGGACCTCGAGGTGATGGTCAAGTACATGCGCGAGCTGGACCAGGACCTGAAGGACTCGGGCGAGCTGGTCGAGACGCGCGGCCTCGCCGGGCCCGACCAGATGAAGACCCTGCAGGCCCAGGAGGATGGCGAGCCGATCATCACCGACGGGCCCTTCAGCGAGACCAAGGAGGTGCTGGCCGGCTACTGGGTCGTCGACGTCGCCTCCGAGGCGCGCGTCCTGGAACTGGCCGAGCACATCTCCCGCACCCCCGGTCCTGGCGGCCTCCCGGTCAACCAGGCCGTGGAAATCCACCCCGAAGGCGTAGCCCCCGCCTGACCACACACCCATCCCGGTGCCGCCACCTCGCCTCGCCACCCGTACGCCGGTGAGGTGGGCGGTGCCCTCGGGAGCCGTCGCCGACCGACGCTGAAGCCCTCGGAGAGCGCTCTGGCGCCTACTCGGAGCGGAGCTTCTGCAGGATCAGGTCGGCGACGGCAGCCATCCCCGCGGCGTTCGGGTGGTACGGCGCGGCGCCGGGGCGCAGGGTGAATCCGGTGGTCCACGGCTCGGCCGAACCGATCGCGTGCTCTCTGCTTGCAGCCGAAGCGGCGATCAGATCCGCGCCGGTCTTCTCGGCGGCAGTCGCGAAAGCACCAGCAAGCCCGTCCGCGATGAAGCCGATGCTCGGGAGTTGCTCCTCGTTCAGCGGTACGTCGAGCCGCGGCCGGGTGGCCGGCCCGACCAGCGTCAGGTAGTCGACCAGCAGGATCCGGCTCTGGGGAGCGCGTTCCCGGATCCTCGTCACGACCTCCGCCAGCGAGGCGGCAGCCGCGTCGTACTCCGACTGCGCCTTCAGGTAGCTGACCCGGGCCCGGATCCGGTTGGCGACGCGGCGGCCGAGCAGCGTGGCCGGCTTGGCGAGGGTGTTCATCATGCTGCCGCGCAGGAACGTGCCGATGTACTCGAGGTCGTTGCCCCCGGCAGTGATCGTGACCAGCCGGGTCTCGGGACCGATAGCCTCGACCTGCGGAGCGGCCCCGTCCTGCGGCTCGGACAGCAGGTTCGCCGTCGTGGCACCGGAGTACGTGACGTCCACCAACCGCAAGTCGAGCGCCTCGGCCACCAGATGCGCGTAGTTCCGCTCCGAACGCCCGGCGGCCTTGTCGACCAGCGGCTTGATGCCGGGACCCGCCGCGAACGAACTGCCCATCGCGACATAGAGACTGCCAGGTGAGATCACCGAACAGAACCTATCCCGCCCCGCCAGGATGAGCGAACGCCCCTCACAGCCGAACGACCCTGACGAGAACGGCTCCTCCATACGTGGCGTTCGCGGGCGGGCCGGCTCTCGGCGCCGAGCACGCTTCGGGGTGGGTACCGGGAGGCTGGGCGACAACTCACCGCAGGAGGAGCCATGCAGAGCAGAGCGAGGGCGGCCGGGCACAGCATCCACCCGGTCCTGATCGTCTATCCGCTGGGGCTGTTGACCACGGCGGTGGTGTTCGACATCTTGGGGCTGATCACAGACCGGCCCGGCTTCGCCGTCGCGGCGGCGTACACGATGGCCGCGGGGCTGATCGGCGGCGTGGTGGCCGGCGTGTTCGGACTGGTCGACTGGCTTTCGGTGCCGAAAGGGACGCGAGCCCGCCGGGTCGGGGCGCTGCACGGCCTGACGAACGTTGTGATGCTCATGCTCTTCACCGTCAGCTGGTTCGTTCGCAACGGCCACGACAACTGGGAACCGGGGTGGCTGGCCGTCGTGCTCGGCTTGGTCGGGGTGCTGCTCAGCGGTATCGCCGGCTGGCTGGGCGGTGAGTTGGTCGAGCGGCTGGCGATCGGCGTGCACGAGGGTGCCCATCCCAACGCGCCCAGCTCCCTGAGCGGCTGGCCGGCGAGCCCCCCAAGTGACCGTGCCCGCGGCTGACCGGCCTCGTCACTGAAGCGCATCGCGGACCGGCTGACCGGCCTCGGCGGCCCGTCGTCAGCTCACCGGGCTGGGGCGGCATACTCGCGGGGTGACTGATGTGTTCGGGAGTGGTGGGATTCGGGAGCGGGTGCTGGCCGGGTGGGTGGCGGCGCCTGTTCGGTTCCGGGAGGATGCCAACGCCGAGGAGGATCTGGCGCTCGGTGGGTATCTGGACCGGGTGGTGGTCGAGCTCGCCCAGAACGCGGCGGATGCGGCCGCGAGGGCCGGGGTGCCCGGGCGGGTGCGGCTCTCGTTCCGGGACGGGACGCTTGTCGTCGCGAACACCGGTACGCCGTTGTCGGCCGAGGGGGTCGAGTCGCTGGCCACGTTGCGGGCGTCGGCCAAGCGGGACGACGCGGAGAGCGCTGTCGGGCGGTTCGGCGTCGGGTTCTCGGCCGTGCTGGCGGTGACTGACGAGCCGGTGATCCTGTCCCGCACCGGTGGTGTCCGGTTCTCACGGGCCGACACCGCAGCCGCTGTCGCCGAAGCGGGCCTGCAGTCGCCCGGCCTCGAGACGGAACTCCGCCGGCGCGACGGCCAAGTGCCCGTACTGCGCCTCCCGTTCACGGCGGAAGGTGAACCGCCGGAGGGTTACGACACCGCGGTGATCCTGCCGCTGCGCGACGAGGCGGCCGCGGAGCTGGTCCGGCGGTTGCTCGACGAGGCGGATGACGCGCTGCTGCTGGCACTGCCCGGTCTCGAGCGGATCGAGATCGAGGTGGACGGCTCGGTACGCGTTCTCACGGACGCGGAGTCGCGGTGGTACGTGCAGCGGGCCGCTGGGATCCTCGACGAGAACGACAGAGAGCGTTTGCTCGCGGATCGCCCGACCGAGGAACGCTCCCGGCCCTTCTGGTCGGTGCTCTGGGCTCTACCGCGGGACGCGGACACGCAACCGCCGCGCACAGTCCACGCGCCGACGCCGACCGACGAACCGTTGTCGCTGCCGGCGTTGCTGTTGGCAACTTTCCCGCTCGACCCCTCGCGCCGGCACGTCGCGCAGGGACCGTTGACCGACCGGCTCGTGCAGGAGGCCGCGTCCGCCTATGCCGAGCTCCTGCGCACCCGCGCCGAAGACGGCGCCGATGTCCTCCCGCTGGTCCCCACCGGCCTCGCCGCCGGTGCACTCGACCGGGCTCTCCGCGAGCTGATCCTGACCGAGCTCCCCGGTATTCCGCTGCTGCCCGCGGTCGAGGACGGCGCGCTGCTCAAGCCTCGCGATGCCGTCGTGGTCGAGGGCTCCGACGACGCGTTCAACACCGTTCTCGCCCCGATCGTCGGTGGCCTGATCAGGTCGGCCCGCCAAGACCGGACCGCCCTGGACGCGTTGGCTGTTCGCCGTCTTGACCTTGCGGAACTGGTGGATCAGCTCGGCGCGGCGGCAGAAGCCGAATCACCCGAGTGGTGGCGTGAGGTCTACGCCGCGATCTCTGCCATGGTCACGGATCCCTTGCTCCGTGAGTCTCTCGGCACCCTTCCCGTCCCGTTGGCGGACGGACGGCTCGTCCGCGGAGTCCGTGGCCTGCTCCTGCCCGGCCACGAACTGCCTGCCGGAGTACTGGCGACCTTCGGCGAATACGGCGTACGCGTCGTGCATCCGGCTGCGGTGCACCCGTCGCTGGAGAGGCTGGGAGCGCTCTCCATTTCCCCGCGGGCGTTGCTCGAGGACAGCGCCGTGCGTACCGCGGTCGAGCATTCCGGCGAGGCCGATGACCCCGATGCGATCGCCGCGGCCGTCCTCGCCGTGGTCGCGGCCGATCCTTCCTATGCGGACGGCCTGTGGTGGCTCAACGACCTCGTACTGCGGGACGCCGACGGCGAGCTGGTCCCGGCGAACGCGCTGGTGATTCCCGGGTCGGACGCTGAGTCCGTGCTCGACGACGAGGAGGTTGCGCCGATCGATCGCGCGATCGTCGAGCGGTTCGGAATCCCCGCGGTCGAGGCTGTCGGCGTACTGCGCTCGCTGGGAACGGTGTCGGCGTCCGACGTCGCGCTCGACGAGTTGCCGGAGGCCATGGCGGATCTGGACGGGATCCAGGACTGGGCGTACGACATTGCGCCGGACGGGTCGCGGTTCGGCGCGACCGTGGGGGAGGTGGCGGCGGTACGCGATCTCGACTGGATCGTGGACGACGCCTGGCCGCGAGTGCTCGAGATCCTCGGCTCGTCCCCGGAGCTTCGTCGCGCGCTGGTCGAACCGGTGCGCGTGGTCGGCCCGGACGACCGGCCGCACGGCGCTCCGTCGTACACGGCGTGGTGGATCAGAGAGCGCGTTCTGCTGCCGGACGGTGAACCGCTGGCCGGCCGGGCGGATCCCGGGGCAGACCCCGTCCTCGCGAACTTCCTCGATCGGGCGCCGGAGTGGAGTGCACGGCTGGACCCGGGCGTGCGCACGGCAGTGGGCCTCGTCAAGGAGGTCGGCGACCTCGATTCCGAAGGGGTCGGGCTGCTGCTCGACCGGCTCGCGGATCCGGAGCGGGTGGTCGAGGAGAGCGCGATCTTGCGTCTCTGGAGTCAACTCGGATCGTTGACGGCCTATCCTGCGCAGACGCCGGAGCGAGTCCGCGTGCTCGGGACCGGGGGAGCGACCCGCGTGGTCGCGGCAAGCGGCGCGGTGGTCGCGGATGCGCCAATGTGGTTGCAGCGCGAGGATCTCGGCGGATTCGTGGTCGCGTCCGGGGTGGTCGCCGACGGGCTGAGCGACCTGCTCGACGTACCGATGGCGCAGGAAGTGGCCGCAGGCAAGATCGATGGCGAGGGAACCGCGGCCGACGTACCGGACATCGTGCGGGAACTGGTGCCCGAGGTTCCGGACGTCTGGTGGGAGCACGAGGAGCTGACCGTCGACGGCGCAGAGGTCTCCTGGTGGGTTGACGAGGAAGGCGAACCGCACGCCGCGACCTTCAACGGACTGGCGAAGGCGTTGGCCTGGTCGGCCGGCCGCTGGGACCAGCGCCATGCGATCCTTGCCATCCTCAACGATCCCGCCCGCGCCTCCCAACTCCGCATCGACGCGACCTTCGACCACCCGGCCACGCCGCCCGACTGAACCCACCTGACCGGCCGCTGAGCCAGGCGGAAGGGTCAGTCGGCGAGCGGCCGGCCGTAGGTGATCGCCTTGAGGACCGCGGGCGGAGCGACAGACCTGTACTCCGCGTCCGGCCGCGCTCCGAGGGCGTCGTTGACGGTGGAAAACGCGATCCGCAGCGCCACGAACGCGGTGATCGCGAAGATCTGCCGATCCGTCCATCCGGTCTCACGTAGCGCACGAACGTCCGGCGCCGAGGTGGCGTTGGGATCACGAGCCACCTTCCGGGCCCACTCGGCGAGTGCGTGCTCGGCGGGGGAGAGACCGAAGTCGTCCCCGCGCAGCACCCCGGCCGCCAGGTCCTCGTCGGCCACCCGGGCGAGCTTGGTGCCCCAGGCAACGGAGCAGTACGAGTCGCCCAGCGCCGAAGCGCACGCGGCGACAAGAATCCCGCGCTGGCGATAGCTCAACCCGTGCTCGTGAACCAACTGGCCGAGGAGCTCGAAGATCCCCTCATGCAGTGTCGGCTGATAGGCCCACAACCTCGACGCGTTCATCACGAAACCGACCTCCTCGCGGTCATCCGCGAAGATCGCCTCGGACCTGGCGGTCGGCTCCGGCCAGTCGATCAGACTCATCGCCCATCCGCCGTCCGCGCCAGATACGCGGTCACCGCGAGCTCGGCCCGCAGCGGCAGCCCGTCGCGCACCCGCCCCTGAGCCTGAGCAACCGCTCTCTGCAGGAACTCGGCCTCTCCCACGTTCTGGATCGCCTCGTACGCCGGCCCGGTGGATGCCAGCGCGCGTGCATAGTGCTCGGGATCGGCGAACTCCCAGGCGAACGGCAGGCTGACCCGTTGGACCTCCACGAATCCGAACCGCGGCAGCAGTTCCTCTCCGACACCAGGTCGCCCGAGGGACACCATGTTCGCCTGATTCTGCACCTTCGCCGTCGACGCGAGCCGGAACGGCTGAAGTGCCCACACCCCGGGGGACTTCTTGAGATGTCCCCAGACGCTCAGGCCGACGCGGCCACCCGGCGCCAGCACCCGGTGGACTTCGGCCAGCGCGGCCGGCGTCGTACCCCAGACTCCGCGGAAGCTGGTGACGACGTCGAAGCTGCCGTCATCCCAGGGCAGCGCGTGCATGTCGCCCACCCGTACGTCGGAGTCCGGGTTCCGGTCCTTGGCAATGGCAACGAGTCGCGGAGCCGCGTCGATGCCCGCGCAGCGAGCACCCCGAGCCCGGGCCAGTTCGATCGAAAGCCCTGCCCCACAAGCGATATCGAGCAGTCTGTCACCGTCGGTGACACCGAGCCGGTGGTGCAGAGCGGCGTACTCGCGGCAGTTCGCGGGCTCGCTCAAAGTCGCGAAGTCGGCTGCCCGACGGCCCCAGCCCTCGTCGACCAGCGTCCAGGCCGCCGCAGCGGTACTGGTGGTCATGGTGACTCCCAAGATCAATGAATTAGTGCGGTGAGGGCGGGATTGTCGATGCCGGCGGCAAGGAGCCGCGCGGACCCGGCGGCCTGCTCGTCGCCGAGTCGGGCCTGGTGCAACTTGGCCCGGACCACGAGTTCCCGCATATCGCAACGTGCAGCCAGGGCGGCCAGCTGAGTCACCAGCGGTTTGGCCCGTACGTCGTCGTCGCGATCCAGTGCGGTTGTGATCGCCGCATCGAGCACGTGCGCGTGGATCCACTGGTAGCGGTCGGGTTCGCGGCTGGACCGGGTGGCTGCCTGCTCGAGCCACTCGGTGGCGCCCGCGTGATCGCCGCGGCCGGCGCTGAGCATGCCGAGTCCGCGGCCCGCCATACCTTCCCAGCAAGGGTCATTGAGCTGGCAGCCCAGCACCCACGCCTGCTCGAATCCGTCGACCGCGGCGTCGACATCACCCGCCATGAGGTTGAGCTCGGCCATGAGCGCCTGCGGCCAAGGCAGGAAGGCGATCCAGCGTTCTTGCCGGACGAGATCGAGCGACTCCCGGACGATCGCGTTCGCCTGGCTGTGCTCGGCTCGCAGCAGGTGTGCTCGCCCCAGCAACGACAGGGACCACGCTTGCTGGCGGCGATCCCCGCACCCACCGGCGAGCTCGGCGGACTCGGCGAGCTCCGCGAGCGCGGCCGGATAGTCCCCGACGTCCGAAGAGTTCATCCCTTGTACTCCGAGGATCGCCGCCTGCTCCTCATCCGTCTCGGCCAGCGCCTGGGCCTTCGCCAGCCAGGTGGCCGCAGTACCGCGTCGTCCGGCCTGGACCTCCACGAAGCCCAGTTCGCGATGGGCGGTCACCGAGGTGATCCGGTCACCTGCCTGGTCGGCGACCAGGATCGCTTCGTGCAGGACGATCGCGCCTTCTTCGTCATGACCGCGGATCGCGTGCACGAGAGCACCGCCGAGAGCGGCGAGAGCGCGACCTCGGAGTGCGGTGTCACGGCAGTGATCAGCCTCGGCGACCGCTCTCCGCAGACACTGCACTCCGGCGTCGACCGCACCCGCCACGATCGCCGCCCGGCCCGCCTCCAGCTGACTTGCCGCAGCGGCCCGGCCGCTCAGCGGCGGACCCGACAGCGAGCCTGGTCCGACTGCCGAAGCCTCTTTGAGAGTGGCAGAAGCAGAGACCCCGAGCTCTCGCCGGAACAGGTCCTCACAGACCGCGATCTGCCGCAGCGCGCCCTGCCGATCGCCTGAGATCGCGAGGCTCCGGACGAGCAGTTCGTGGTTGCCCTGCTCGAGCGGATTGATCGCCACCGCCTTCGACGCATAGGGAATCGCGTCCTTCGCCTGCCCGGAGGCGACCAGCGAGACCGCCGTCTCCCGCAGCCGAGCTTCGATCGCGGCGGAGAGCCGCAGCCGCTCCACCAGCAACCACGAGGCGAATTCGGGGCACGAGGCAACTTCTACCCCTTCGAGAAGTTCCCCGTCGAATTTCAGCAGCGGCTCCGGATCGGCCGACTCCGCGGTGACCAGCAGGACGTCCACGCTCGTCCGGTCGTCGAGTGTCGTGACGACCGGATCCCCGGTCAGGACGTCGCGCGCGTCCATCGCGCGCCGAAGCTCGGCCAGAGTCCAGCGCAACGCCCCCAACGGATCGTCCGCGTCCGCGAACAGCAAATCGGCCAGCTTCTTGCGGCTCGGCGGGCGATCCGTGAGCAGCAGGTAGGCGAGCAGGGCCCAGGCCTTGCGGCCGCGGGGCGGACGAACCGGACTGCCGGCGTGCTCGATCGTCGGCGGTCCCAGCAGCCGGATCGTCCCCATCGTCACCCTCCCCTGGAGATCCTCGGTGTGACCGGTCAGTGCCTGATGCCGACAGCTTCGAGATACTCCGCGCGGGCGGCGACCGTGCCGTCGTCGGCCTTGTTGAACGCGCGCGGCACCTCGGCGAGATCTGCCGCGAACTTCGCCAGGTCGTCGCCGGACAAGGTGCCCGCGAGCTTGGTGATCGGGCCGTAGAACTGCCGGAACCACTCGGAGAAGTGGTCGAGGGAGCGGTACCTGAAGACGTACTCGCGCTTGGTCATGCCGACCCACTCGACCCGGTCGCCGAACAGCGTGGCCAGGTGCTCCTCTGTTCCCCACAGCGTGGCGGGCTGGACGCCAGCCGGCGGCGGCGCCCACTTGGACACCGTCTTGAACAGCTGGCCGACCATCCCGGCCGGCGTCCAGCTGGCCAGCGCGATCTTGCCGCCCGGCGCGGTGACCCGGACCAGCTCGTCCGCGGCCTGCTGGTGGTTCGGTGCGAACATCACTCCGACCGTGCTGAGCACCAGGTCGAACTCCTTGTCCGGCACCGGCAGCTGCTCGGCATCGCCTTCGAGGAACGTGACCGGCAGATGCTCGGCGGTAGCCCGCTCGCGGCCCTGGGCGAGCAGGTTGGCCGCGTAGTCGACACCCGTCGCGTCGGCGAAGCGACGCGCGGCGGCCATCGCGGCGTTGCCCTGACCGCAGGCGACGTCCAGGACCTTCTGGTCCGCGCGGACGTCGGCGGCTTCGACCAGCAGCTCGGCGATGATCTGCAGCGTGTTACCGACCCGGGGATAGTCCCCGGTCTCCCAGCCGGCGCGTTGCTTGTCCTTGATGGCCTCGAAATCGACAGCCGTGCTCGTCATGCGTTTCCCCCTACTGCCGTTGGTGCGTCCCCCAGCAACGCCACCGCCCCTTGCGGCGTTGGCTCGATCAAACCAGCCGGGCGTGTGATCGGCCGTGTGACGGGAGTGGCGAATCCTTCGTCACGGAGAGCAAGGCAGCGTTGTCAGGGGTTGATATATCGACTGACCAGCGAGTTAGGCACACGCATTACGACGTTGGAGCCAAGGTCTTGCCAACGTTGTCATGGCTACTTATAGTCCGAGGAACATTCCGGACTGTAGTCGGAGCCGGGGAACAAGTGAAAGGGAGGTGGCTTCCATCACACAGGTCGGCGCGCGAGGAAGCGCCGGGTGAGGGCGCGAGAAGCGCCGAGTGAGGAGAGTCCCGCGGGGGACTCGGAACCAAAGGGATCCACATCGTGACCGACGCGCCGCGCCCCACGGGACCAGTCGGTCATCGTCGGCCAGGTCGAGTACACGGTCTTCGACAGTTTCAACGGGATGATCCCGAACGGCACGCCGGGCGGCGCCGGCGTGGAGCTGAGCACCGAGCCGATGTTCTTCCTCAGCTTCGCCACGGGCAAGCTGACGCCGTGGCTGGCGACGGAGTACAAGTACAACGACAGCCACACCGAGCTGACCATGAAGTTCGACCCGAAGGCGCACTGGAATGACGGCCGGCCGCTGGGCGCGAACGACTTCAAGTTCACCGTCATGCTGCTGAAGGATCGTCCTGACCTGTTCGGCGGCGGCGGTGACCTGAAGGAGTTCGTGAAGGACGTCGAGGTGACGGACGACCACACCGCGGTGGTCAAGCTGCTCAAGCCGACGCCGCGGCTGCACTACAACTTCATCGCCGCGATCGCCGGCGCGCCGATCAACCTCATGCCCGAGCACGTGTGGAAGTCGCAGGACCCGACGAAGTACAAGGACAACCCGCCGGTCCGGTCCGGACCGTACAAGCTGAAGCAGGCGATCCGGAACCAGAAGATGTTCATCTGGGAGAAGGACCCGGACTACTGGAACAAGGACAAGCTCGACCCCAAGCCGCAGTACGTGGTCTTCCAGAGCACGTCGAAGCAACTCGACCAGGCGTCGCTGGCGTTCGAGCGGGCCGAGTTCGACGTCGGCTCGGTCGACGAGCAGCATGCCAAGCAGTTGCGCAACACCGGGTACCCGAATCTGGTCACGACCCAGTTCCACGACCCGAACCCGCGGGTGATGTGGCTGAACTGCGACCCGGCCCGGGGCGTGGTCTCGGAGCCGAAGATGCGCTCGGCGATCAACTACTGCCTGGACCGGGAGAAGATCGGCAAGTCGATCTGGCCGATCCAGGTGCCGCCGGCCCAGTACCCGTGGGCGGACTACCCGACCAACGACAAGTGGAAGAACGACGAGCTGGCGAACAAGTACAAGTTCGAGTTCAACCTGGACAAGGCGACCGAGCTGCTCGACGAGATCGCGCCGAAGAACGCCGCCGGCAAGCGCGCGTACAAGGGCAAGGAGGTCAACCTCGAGATCATCACGGTCTCGCCGGTCGACGGACCCGAGTACGCGATGGCGAACGTGCTGAAGGCGGACCTCGCAAAGGTCGGCGTACCGGCCACCCTGCGCAGCCTGGCCGGCAGCGTGCACGACGAGAAGTTCCAGCGCGGTGAGTACGACATCGACTCGAACTGGGCCGGCTTCGCGATCGACCCCGAGCAGCTGTACTCCGACTGGGAGAGCAGCAAGGCGCAGCCGATCGGCAAGAACGCCGCCCAGAAGAACAAGATGCGGTTCCGGAACGCCGAGTTCGACGCGGTGTCGTCGAAGCTGGCTCAGCTCGACCCGGAGTCTCCGGAGGCCAAGCCGCTGCTCGACAAGGCGCTGGAGATCTACTTCCAGCAGCTGCCGTTGCTGCCGGTGATCCAGACCGGCTACCCGTCGTACTTCAACACGGCGTTCTGGACCGGCTGGCCGACCGACGACGATCTCTACGAGGTGCCGCTGAACTGGTG
Organism: Kribbella orskensis; assembly: GCF_004342085.1. Taxonomy (NCBI): domain Bacteria; kingdom Bacillati; phylum Actinomycetota; class Actinomycetes; order Propionibacteriales; family Kribbellaceae; genus Kribbella; species Kribbella orskensis. Next base: position 353,573 of record NZ_SLWM01000004.1, on the reverse strand, counting down.
GCCGCATTTCATCTTCGTGCTCGGCAAGATCAAGGCCACCGGGCAGAAGGGACCGGCGTGACGACGGAGGCGCCGCCGGTCGTTGCTGTCGACAAGCCGCAGGACTCCGCACCCTCGACGGGGGTGCGGGCCCGGCTGTCGCGGCATCCGCTCGCGGCGTACGCGATCCGCCGGTTCGGGCTCTACCTGGTCGAGCTGTGGGGCGCGCTCACCATCGCGTTCTTCTTCTTCCGGCTGATGCCGGGTGACCCGATCCAGACCCTGATCCAGACCCTGCAGCAGAACTACATCTACAACCAGCAGGCCAGTGCCGAGATCATCGCCCGGTACCAGCACGAGTTCGGCCTCGACGGCAACATCTTCTCCCAGTACCTCAGGTACATGGAGAAGCTGGTCCTGCACGGCGACCTGGGGCCGTCGTTGATCAACTACCCGACGCCGGCCCAGGACGTGATCCTCCGGGCGTTGCCCTGGACCATCGGTCTGCTCGGGATCTCCGCCGTCCTGGCCTGGGTGTTCGGCATCATCATCGGCGCGATCGCCGGCTGGCGGCGCGGCAGGCTCGGATCGTCGATCGCGACCAACCTGTCCATCGCGCTGTCACACGTGCCGTACTTCTTCGTCGCGCTGATCCTGGTCTACATCTTCGCGTACTCACTCGGGATGCTCCCGGCCAGATCGGCGTACGACTCCCGGATCGAGCCGGGCATCAGCCTGGACTTCATCGGCAGTGTGCTGAAGTACGGCCTGTTGCCGGGGTTGTCGATCGTGGTGATCGGGACGTTCAGCTGGATCCTGTCCACCCGGATGCTGATGGTGCCGGTGCTCGGCGAGGACTACCTGGTCTACGCCGAGGCCAAGGGCCTGAAGGGATGGCGGATCCTGACCCGCTACGCGCTGCGGAACTGCTACCTGCCGCAGATCACCGCGTTCGGCATCTCGCTCGGCTTCATCTTCAACGGCAACGTGCTGGTCGAGCAGCTGTTCAACTATCCGGGTCTCGGGACGACGCTCGTCACGGCGATCCAGCAGCTCGACTTCAACACGATCCTCGGGGTGACGAACATCGCGATCTTCTCGGTGCTGACCGCGGTCCTGATCCTCGACCTCCTGCTCCCGTTGCTTGACCCTCGGGTCAAGTACTGGAACTGATCGCGATGAGATTTCTGGAAGCGGTTCTGCGAACGGTCCGGCACAGCCGGCGGCTGGCGACCGGACTGGTGATCCTCGGGCTGATGGTGCTGCTGGCCCTGCTCAGCCCGCTGATCGTGAAGGCGATCGGTGGCAGCACCGATCCGCTCGAGCTGGCGGCGTACGAACGCTGGCTGGTGCCGGGGCCCGGCCATCTGCTCGGCACCGACCAGTTCGGCCGGGACGTGTTCGCGATGGTGGTCAGCGCACTCGCGGTGTCGCTGCAGATCGGGGCGATCGCGGGTCTCATCTCGACCGTCGTCGGTGTGATCGTGGCGTTCGTGGCCGGGTACAAGGGCGGCTGGATCGACGGGTTGCTGTCGACTTTCACCGGGATCCTGCTGGTGATCCCGACGTTCCCGTTGCTGATCGCGCTGTCGGCGTACGCCAAGAACGTCAGCCTGTTCCAGGTCGGCGTGATGATCTCGATCTTCAGCTGGCCGTTCGCGGCCAAGACGATCCGCTCGCAGGTGCTCAGCCTGCGCTCGCGGCCGTACGTCGACCTGGCCCGCGTGAGCAAGGCCCGGGACCTGGAGATCATCGGTACCGAGCTGCTGCCGAACCTGCTGCCGTTCATCGGCGTCGGGTTCGCCTCGTCGGCGCTCGGCGCGATCTTCGGGCTGGTCGGGCTGGAGGTGATCGGTCTCGGTCCTGGCGGCGTGATCGACCTCGGGCAGATCATCTTCAACGCGATCAACACCGGCGCCCTGACGCTCGGCGCCTGGCCGATGTTCGTCGTCCCGATCGGGTTGCTGACGCTGCTGTTCGCCGCGCTCAACATGATCAACATCGGGTTGGAAGAGGTCTACAACCCACGGCTGAGAGGAGTGGCCGGTGAGTGAGCCGACCGTTCTGGAGGTGTCCGGCCTCGAGGTGACGTATTCGACCAACCGCGGCGACGTGCGCGCGGTGCAAGGCCTCGACCTGTCCGTACGCCGGGGCGAGATCCTCGGGGTGGCCGGGGAGTCGGGGAGCGGCAAGAGCACCCTCGCCGTCGCGCTGCTCAGGTTGCTCAAGCCTCCGGGCAAGGTGACCGCCGGCTCTGCGATCTTCCACCCGAAAGGCAGATCGCCGGTCGACCTGCTGAAGGTGGAGGGCGAGGAGCTCCGGGTACTGCGGTGGAGCGCTCTCTCCTATCTGCCGCAGGGGTCGCAGAGCTCGCTCAACCCGGTGATGCGGGTCGAGGACCAGTTCAGGGACGTCATCCTGGAGCATGCGCCGGAACGCAAGGAAGCGCTCTCCGAGCTGATCCACCGGTTGCTCGCGCAGGTCGGGCTGGAGCCCCGGGTGGCCCGGATGCACCCGCACGAGTTGTCGGGCGGGATGAAGCAGCGCGTGCTGATGGCGATCTGCGTCGCGCTCGAACCCGACCTGGTGATCGCCGACGAGCCGACCACCGCGCTGGACGTGACGATCCAGCGGGTGATCCTGCAGAGCCTCGCGGACCTGCGGGACGACTTCGGCGTCACGCTGATGGTCATCTCGCACGACATGGGGGTGCACGCGCAACTGGCCGACCGGGTCGCCGTGATGTACGAGGGCCGGCTGGTCGAGGTGGGCGACGTGCACCAGGTCTTCAAGGATCCGCGGCATGAGTACACCCGGCAGTTGATCGAGTCGATCCCGCGGGTCGGAAGGAGAGCGTCATGACCGACAAGGTGATCGAACTCCGGGGCGTCCAGCAGCGGTTCCACGCTCGCGGGACCGCGGACGGCTACCTGACCGCGGTCCAGGACGCCAGCTTCACGCTGGCGGCCGACCCGCCGCAGGTGGTCAGCCTCGTCGGTCAGAGCGGTAGCGGGAAGAGCACCATTGCCCGCAACGTCCTGGGTCTGCAGAAGCCGACGGCCGGCACGGTGACGTATGGCGGCAAGGACATCTTCAACCTGTCGCGCGCGGAGTACGACGAGTACCGCAAGAACGTGCAGCCCGTCTTCCAGGACCCGTACTCGATCTTCAACCCGTTCTACCGGGTCGACCGGGTGCTCTGGAAGGCGGTGAAGAAGTTCTCCCTCGCGTCCACCCGGGAGGCGGGGGAGGCGTTGATCGAGGAGTCGCTCGAGGCGGTCAGCCTGGATCCGGGTCGCGTGCTCGGCAGGTATCCGCACCAGTTGTCCGGCGGGCAGCGGCAGCGGATCATGCTCGCCCGGATCCACATGCTGCGTCCGGCGTTCGTGATCGCCGACGAACCGGTCTCGATGCTGGACGCCCAGATCCGCAAGATGTTCCTCGACATCCTGCTGGACTTCCAGCGCGAGCACCGGATGACGACCCTGTTCATCACCCACGACCTGTCGACCGTGTACTACCTGGGCGGCCAGGTGATGGTGATCACCAAGGGCGACATCGTCGAACGCGGCCCGGTCTCGTCGGTGATGCACGAGCCCAGTCACCCCTACACCCGGCTGTTGCTCGACTCCATCCCCCAACCCGACCCCGCGAACCGCTGGACTACCCGCATCAAGGTCGACGAGTCACCCGACACCGACACGACCGCGGCCGAGGCGCCGGAACCACGGCCGCTGCTCTAGCCGGACGCCCAGGCTATTTGATGGCCCGGAGGTCCGGCCCGTGAGAGCCGGCCGGTCAGTCCGTGATGATGGCGGGGTCGCTGAGGCCGGGGTCGCCGGTTTCGACGTGGCCGGCGAGCCTTCTGAGGAAGGCGTCGGCGGTCACCACCACGTCGTACCAGCGTCGGCTGTGGGCGAGGTCGACCGTGTACTTCGCGTGGCTTCCGGCCCGGAGCGTGAGCGTCTTGGGCTTGCCGCCGTAGGCGTTCGTGATGGTGACCGTCGTGGTGGCGTCGCCGTTGTTGGTGATCGTCAGGTCGAGGTCACCGCTGCGGGCGTTGTGTTTGGCGGCCACCTCGAGACCGGCGACGGGCTTGCCGTGGAAGGTGCGGAGGAACCCGTTCGGGCCGTGCACGGTCAGGTCGTACAGGCCGCCGGAGTACGCAGTGTTCCAGGTGTCGGAGATCGACTTGCCGGCCTCGGTCGTGTAGGTCCAGGGGCCGTCGGAGCGGTTCCCGGAGGTAACCAGGAACTGCCCGCCGGCCGCCGCACCGGACCGGAACGTCAGGCCGAACTTGCCGCCGGCAACCACCGCGCCGTCCACGGTCGGTGCGTAGGGCAACGGCCTGGTACGCCGCGCGCCGCGCTCCTGGCCCGGCACGCTCCCGACCGCGGGAGGCGTCGGCCGGTAGTCCGGGTGACGCTCGTTGTCCGGCGGCTCGTAAGCGGATGTGTCGGGCAAGCGGCCGGGCCAGTTGTCCTCGCGGCTGAAGTCGAAGGCCGACGTCAGGTCACCGCAGACCGCCCGGCGCCACGGCGAGATGTTCGGCTCGTGCACGCCGAACCGGCGTTCCATGAACCGGATGATCGAGGTGTGGTCGAAGACCTCGGAGCAGGTGTAGCCACCCGTGCTCCATGGCGAGACCACGAGCATCGGCACGCGCGGCCCGAGGCCGTACGGCCCGGCGGCGTACCGCGGGCCACCCGGGTAGAGGTCGGGGGCGACGTCGGTGGTGGACAGGCCCTGCGCCGCCGACGACGGCGGGTACGGCGGTACGACGTGGTCGAAGAAGCCGTCGTTCTCGTCGTAGGTGATGAAGAAGGCGGTCTTGCTCCAGACGTCCGGGTCGGACGTCAGCGCGTCGAGCACCTGCGAGATGTACCAGGCGCCGTAGTTCGACGGGAAGTTCGAGTGCTCGGTGAACGCCTCGGGCGCCGCGATCCAGGAGATTTGCGGGAGGTTGCCGCTCTTGACGTCCGCGCGAAGGTGGTCGAACAGGCCGTCGCCGGCCTTCGCGTTCGTACCGGTGCGGGCCTTGTCGTACAGGGGATTGCCGGGCGAGGCGTTGCGGTACTGGTTGAAGTACAGCAGCGAGTTGTCGCCGTAGTTGCCGCGATACGCGTCTTCGATCCAGCCCCAGCTCCCGTCGGCGTTCAGGCCGTCGCCGATGTCCTGGTAGATCTTCCACGACACCCCGGCCTGCTCGAGCCGCTCCGGGTACGTGGTCCAGCCGTAGCCGAGTTCGTCGTTGCCGAGCACCGGGCCGCCGCCCGTGCCGTCGTTGCCGGTATACCCGGTCCACATGTAGTAGCGGTTCGGGTCGGTGGCGCCGATGAAGGAGCAGTGGTACGAGTCGCAGATGGTGAACTTGTCGGCCAGCGCGTAGTGGAAGGGGATGTCGTCCCGGGTCAGGTACGCCATCGTCGGCGCTGTCTTGGCCGGCACCCACTGGTCGTACTTGCCGTTGTTGATCGCCTGGTGACCGTCGGGCCAGCTGTGCGCGAGGCCCTGCAGGAACTGCATGCCGAGATCGTCGGCCTCGGGGTGGAAGGGCAGGACCTCCTTGCCGCCGCCGGTCTGGTGGAAGACCGACTTGCCGCTCGGCAGACTCACCGGCCGCGGGTCGCCGAAACCGCGGACGCCCTTGAGCGAGCCGAAGTAGTGGTCGAAGGACCGGTTCTCCTGCATCAGCACGACGATGTGCTCGACGTCCTTGATGGTGCCGTGCCGGCGATGGGCCGGGATCGCGGCGGCCTGCTCGATGCTGTTCGACATCGCTGCGAAGGCCGCGGTACCACCGGCCAGCTGGAGAAACCTCCGGCGATTGAGCTCTGGCATGACTGGGTCTCCTCATCGGGGCGGACGGGTGGAGCGTTCAACACCAGCACTGCATCGCAGGCACCCTGACCGGAACACCCGATGGACGGAACATGAAGTTTCGTGTTCGCTACTCCCGACTTCCAAGCCATACTGCGCGACGCTGTCCAGTCGTCCTCAGCTCGGGGGTGACCGCGTGTTGTCGGGGTCCGGCATCGGCGGCACACTCGGAAAGGGGGTCGCCGGTTTGTCCGGCGATGGGGAGGACACGATGGCTGAGCAGGCGCCTGCTGGGGGCGCCGTCACTGCAGTGGAGCACGAGCAGCTCCAACGGGATTTCACGGCCCTGACCGACCAGTTCGCCGCCGCCAACGAGGTGCTGTCCGCGATCGGCCGGTCGGCCGGTGACCCTGACAGAGTGCTGACCACCATCGTCGAGAGCGCCCGCCGGCTGTGCCGATCGCAGGCCGCCCACCTCTACCTCCTCGAGAACGGCTTCTACCGGTTGATCAAGGCGGTCGGGCTGTCCGAGGAGTCGATCCGCTTCATCAGCGAGCATCCGATGCCGATCGATCGCCAGACGCTGGTTGGCCGCGTCGGTCTGGACCACACCACACAGCAGATCGCCGACGTCCTCGCCGACCCCGACTTCGGCCGCCGGGACCTCCAACGGGTCGCCGGCTTCCGCACCACGATGGGCGCACCGATGCTCGTCGACGACGAGGTTGTCGGGGCGCTGACTGTCTGGCGCAATGTGGTCAGCCCCTTCGACGACCGCGAGCAGGCCATTGTCACCGCCTTCGCCGGCCAGGCGGCGATGGCAGTCAACGGCGTGAAGTTGGTTCGTCAACTCGAGGCCCGCGGTGCCGAGCTGGCGCGGAAGGTCGGGGAACTGGAAGCGCTCCGCGAGGTCGGCGAGGCGGTCAACTCCAGCCTCGATGTCGCCAACGTGCTCTCGACCATCGCCAAGCATGCGGTCAGGCTGTCTTCGACCGACGGCGGTTCGATCATGGAGTACGCCGATGACGAGTGCTGCTTCCTGGTGCGTGGGGTCTACCGGACCGAGCCGAGTGTCGTCGAGCGTCTGAGGGCCACCCGGATCCACCTCGACGAGACGCTGGTCGGCCGCGCCGCGAAGCTCGGACGGCCGATGGTGCTCGCGGATCTCGGCGCTGCCGACCTCGATCCGCATCTCCAGGTCCTCTACGACGCAGGCTGGCGGTCGGTCGCCGCGGTACCGATGCTGCGAGAGGGGCAGATCGTCGGCGCCCTGGTGGTACGGCGTAAGCAGCCGGGCGAGTTCTCCGAGGAGTCGCTCGACCTGCTGGAGATGTTCGCCGATCAGTCGGCGCTCGCCCTGCTCAACGCCCAGCTGTACCGCAAACTGGAGGAGCGCAGCGCCGAGCTCGAGGTGGCCAGTCGCCACAAGTCGGAGTTCCTGGCGAGCATGTCCCACGAGCTGCGAACGCCGCTGAACGCGGTACTTGGCTTCTCCGAGGTGCTGCTGGAGCAGATGTTCGGCGAGGTCAACGAACGCCAGGAGGAGTACCTGCGCGACATTCACGGCTCGGGCAAGCACCTGCTGGAACTGCTCAACGAGATCCTCGACCTGTCCAAGGTCGAGGCAGGCCGGATGGAACTGGCGTACTCGACCTTCGAACTGCATGCGTTGCTGGACAACACGGCCTCGATGCTGCGGGAGCGAGCGGCCCTGCACGGGATCGACGTAAGCGTCGAGGTCGGTCCCGACGTCGGGACCGTGTACGCGGACGAGCTGCGGCTGAAGCAGGTGGTGCTGAACCTGATGACGAACGCGGTGAAGTTCACCAGGGACGGCGGCTCGGTGGTGGTCCGTGCGTCCCGGACCGGTTCGGAGATCGAGATCACCGTCACCGACTCGGGGATCGGCGTCCCGCTCGAGGACCGCGAGCGGATCTTCGAGTCGTTCCAGCAGGGCGGTAGGGGACCGTCGCAGGAGGAGGGCACGGGGCTCGGCCTGACTCTGTCCCGCCGCATTGTCGAGCTGCTCGGCGGCAAGATGTGGCTGGAGAGCGAGGTCGGCATCGGAAGCACCTTCGGGTTCTCGCTGCGAAGCCGTGAGGTCGTGGACCGGCCGGGACCGACGCGTCGGCCGGTCGGCGATGTCGTCGTGATCGAGGACGACCGGCCGTCGCTGGACCTGATGACGGCCTACTTGGCCGGTGCCGACCTTCAAGTCACTACGGCCGGCGATGGTCAGACCGGCCTCGACGCGGTCCGCCGGGTGCGGCCGGCGGCCGTACTGCTGGACATCCGGCTGCCGGGCATTGACGGCTGGGCGGTGCTGCAGGCACTGAAGACAGAGCCCGAGACAAGGAGAATCCCGGTGATCGTAGTGTCGATCGTCGACGAGCAGGCTCGCGGTGCCGCGCTGGGAGCAGCTGCCTATCTGGTCAAACCGGTCAGCCGCGATGCGTTGCTGAACGCCCTCGTAGCCACGGGCGTCCTGGGCTCGGCCGAACCCGGGATCGAGGGGCCACCATGAGTCCGGGCCGCATTCTGGTGGTCGAGGACAACCCGAAGAACCTCAAGCTGGTCAGAGACGTGCTGCAGTACTCCGGGTACGAGGTACTCGAGGCGACGTCAGGCGAGGACGGGGTCCGACTGGCCGTGGAGGAGTCGCCTGACCTGATCCTGATGGATCTGCAACTCCCCGGGATCGACGGCGTCGAGGCTCTCCGGCAGATCAGGGCGAGCGACCGGACCCGCGGCGTACCCGTGGTCGCGGTGACGGCGTTCGCGATGGACCACGACCGCGAGCGTGCCTTCGACTCCGGCTTCTCCGGCTACGTCGAGAAGCCGATCAGTGTGCGTCGCCTTCCTCAGCAGATCCGCGATTTTCTCAGGCTCGGAGGCGTGACATGACCACCACTCCCAACTCCACGGTGCTCGTGGTCGACGACCAGCCCGCCAACGTCCGGCTGCTCGAGGCGATCCTCGCCCCGCGCGGGTACGACGTACGGACGGCGTCGTCGGGGGACGAGGCGCTGCGGACGATCGCCGCGAACGAGGTCGACCTGGTCCTGCTCGACATCGTGATGCCGGGGATGGACGGATACGAGGTCTGCCGGCGGATCCGGGGGCAGGTTGACACCGCCTATCTGCCCGTCGTGATGGTGACCGCCAGCGGGGATGAGCAGAAGGTGAAGGCACTCGAAGCCGGAGCGGACGACTTCCTGACCAAGCCGGTCAACCAGAGCGAGTTGCTGGCACGGGTCGCCTCGCTGGCCCGGATCAAGCGGTACCAGGACACCATCAAGCGGCAGGCCGGGGAGTTGGCGGCGTGGAACCAGGAGCTGGAATCGCGGGTGGAGACCCAGGTGACACAGCTGCAGCGGATGAGCCGGCTGCGGCGGTTCCTCTCACCGCAACTGGCCGAGCTGATCGTGGACTCCGGCGACGAGTCGCTCCTCGAGAGTCACCGGCGCGAGATCGTGGTCGTCTTCTGCGACCTGCGCGGCTTCACCACGTTCGCCGAGGCGAGTGAGCCGGAAGAGGTGATGGGCGTGCTGGAGGAGTACCACCACGCGCTCGGCGACCTGATCTTCCGGTTCGAGGGCACGCTGGAGCGATTCGCCGGCGATGGCCTGATGGTGTTCTTCAACGACCCGGTGCGCTGCGAGGACGGACCGCTTCGTGCGATCCGGATGAGCGTGGCGATGCGAACCCGGGTACGCGGGCTGGCGGAAGCCTGGCGCCGGCGCGGGCATGACCTGGGGCTGGGGATCGGGATCGCCCAGGGCTACGCCACCCTCGGCAAGATCGGCTTCGACAGCCGGCTCGACTACGCCGCGATCGGGAGCGTGACGAACCTCGCGGCCCGGCTGTGCGCAGATGCGGACCCGTGGCAGATCCTGGTGACCGAGCGGGTCTACTCGGCGGCGGGCGACCTGGTCGTCGGTGAGGACAGCGGCAACCGCGAGGTGCGTGGCTTCAGCCGGTCCGTTCATGCCTTCAGCGTCAGGGGCATCGACAACGCCAGGATCGTGTCATGACCGGCGACCTGTGGACCGCCGAGCCGGCCACCGCGGTCAGGCTTTCCGCACTCAGCGAGCAGGATCGTTACCGGTACTTCGACCGCCTGCAGGCGCGAATGGCCGCGGTGTGGGACGTGATGAAGCTCAACTACGAAGACGAGTCGGTCGTCATCATCCCGTCGATCTCACTGGACAAGGCGGAGACGGTCGGGACCGGGACGATCATGGAGGCCTATGAGGAGAGATTCCTCTTCTTGCTGATGCTGCTCCGTGAACCGCGGCTGCGGATGATCTACGTGACGTCGATGCCGGTCGCTCCGGAGATCGTGGAGTACTACCTCAGCCTGCTGCCTGGGGTGATCCCCAGTCACGCGCGTGCGCGGCTGTCCCTGATCGCGGTCAACGATGCCTCGCCGGTCCCGCTGAGCGAGAAACTTCTGGACCGGCCGCGGCTGATGCAACGCATCAGGGCCCTTGTCCCGAACCCCGCGCGTTCTCATCTGGTGCCCTACAACACCACGGAGCTGGAGCGTGATGTGGCGCTGAGCCTCGGCATTCCCATGTACGGCGCAGATCCGCGGCTGGCGGATCTCGGGTCCAAGTCCGGGTGCCGCCGGTTGTTCGCCGAGGTCGGTGTACCTCATCCGCTGGGCGCGGAGAATCTGCGCACTCTCGATGACATCGCGGACGCCTTGGTACGGATGCGGGCCGAGCGGCCGTCGATGGACAGCGCGATCGTGAAGCTCAACGAAGGCGTCTCCGGGGAAGGGAACGCGGTGGTCCGGCTGAACGGCCTGCCTGCGCCGGGCTCGTCGGATGAGCGGGCCGAGGTGATGAAGCGGCTGCAGGCGATGGAGCTGGAGTCGCAGACCACACCCTTCGAGGCCTACCTCGCCAAGTTCGCCGAGAACGGCGGGATCGTGGAAGAACGCATCGTCGGGGAGGAGCTCCGCAGCCCGAGCGTTCAGCTGCGCGTGCTGCCGTCCGGCGAGGTCGAGCTCCTCTCCACCCATGACCAGTTGCTCGGTGGCGCCAGCGGCCAGAGCTACCTGGGCTGTGTGTTCCCCGCCGCCGCCGAGTACGCGCGCCTGATCACCGAGCACGCCGAAGCGATCGGACAACGCGTCGCCCGCGAAGGCGCGCTCGGGCGGTTCGCGGTGGACTTCGTCGTAGTACGAGGCTCCGGCGGTAGGTGGTCGCCCTACGCGATCGAGCTCAACCTGCGCAAGGGTGGCACAACGCACCCGTTCCTCACCCTGCAGTTCCTGACCGACGGCCGGTACGACCCCGTCACCGCCCTCTTCATGACACCGGCGGGACACGAGAAGCACCTGGTGGCCACCGACCATCTCGAGTCCGACCTGCTGCGGGGTCTCGTGCCGGCCGACTTGTTCGACATCGTCGCGCGGCATCGGCTGCATTTCGACCAGTCGCGCCAGGTGGGCGTCGTCTTCCACATGATCAGCTGCCTGACCGAACTCGGCCGGGTCGGCCTGACGGCCGTCGGCGACACGCCGGCCGACGCGGACCGTCGCTACCGTGCTGCCTCACGCATTCTTCTGGAGGAGGCCCGCCTGGCCTTCGACGAACGTCCCCTACCGGTCTGAGAGGCTCGATGCAGCGAGTCTGGTACGTCGCTTATGGGTCGAATCTCGCATTCGAGCGGTTTCGTTGTTACCTGTCGGGAGGCCGTCCCGCGGGTGGGATGCGAGAGTATCCCGGCTGCCGGGACAAGCAGGACCCCAAGCGGGTGGTGAGTCTCGACGTACCGGGTGGGTTGATGTTCGCAGGCGAGTCGCGGGCGTGGGGTGGTGGAATGGCCTTCTACGACGTGAAGGGCGCCGGGCTGGTCGCGTGCAGGGCATATCTGCTGAGTGGGGAGCAGTTGGGGGATGTGGCCGCGCAGGAGATGCGCCGGGAACCAGGTGGGGAGTTCGCGCGGGACCTAGCCGGGTTGCTGGGTGAGGTCGAGTCGGTTCACACGATGGGCCCGGGCCGGTACGAGACGGTTGCGCGGCTGGGGACTCGGGACGGCTTACCGATGTTCACCGTGACCCACGGCGACGTGTCCGAGTTGGAGCCGGCCGCCCCGAGCGCGACGTACGTGGGCTGGATCGCGGCAGGGCTGCGTGAGGCGCACGGATGGTCGGCGGACCAGATCGCCGACTACCTGTTGGCAGCACCAGGAGTGAGCAAGACCTGGACAAGAGGCGAACTCACGACCCTGGCGTCCGGAGAGGACTGACAGGTCCGGGTTGCGACGAGGCCGCAGCTCGACGTCGCGCAGTAGATCCTCCAACAGCCACAGGGGATTCGGCCCCATGCAGAGGTCCACCTGCCACTGGAAGTCGTACTGCGCCGACCGGGGATAACCCGGTCGGCGCAGTACCTCAAGAGCTGGCATGCAGTTCGTCAAGAGCAGGCATGCAGCCGATTCTTCGAACTCGACCATCAGCAGCAAACGAATTTCGACTACTTCGCGATGGCGACGCAGGTGGTGGTGGATTTCTTGGTGGGGTCGCTTTCGGAGGTGGCGGTGAGGGTTACTCGGGCTACCTTGGCGGCCTCGGGGGTGGCTTTGGCCTGGACCGGGATCTCGATGGTCGAGCCGGCCTTGGCGGTTGCCAGGGCGTTCGGGACGGCGACCGACCAGCCGCTGCCGTCGATCTCGGCCGCGACGCGGTAGACGTCGCCATTCAGGTACTGCGTGACGTCCTCCGGGTGGCCGCCGGCGGGAGCGGTCTTGCCGGTGTTGGTGAGCGGGAAGGCGCAGGTGGAGACGCCGTCACGGTCGGGCACGCCGACGGTCGGCTGCAGCCGGACGCCGCGCTGCTGCGGGCCGGCTCCGTCGAGGGACTTGACCGCCACCGTGTACGAGAGGACGCCGACCTTGTCGCGGCGCACGTTCGTCACGTAGAAGTGCAGCCTGTTCGCCGCGTCGACGTACTCGAACTCGCTGCCGGAGTTGGTGCCGGCGTGGAACAGCGCGTCCGACAGTTGGCGGTAGTCGCCGATCGTGATCGGTACCTCGGTGCCGTCGGGCAGCACGTAGTCGGTCATCCCGATGTCCTGCGGGTTCGCGTCGACGACCCACTCGAAGGGGGCCTGGTCCTGGTTCTTGGTCTTGGCCAGCAGGACGCCGGAGTCGGGCGTGAACGAGTCCGTGCCGACCCGGTCGACGACCTCGAGCGTGTAGTTGTTGTAGCCGCCGCCGTCGCACAGCGGATTGGTGGTGACGTTGCACGCCGGGGAGAGATCGCCGGTGCCGAGCACGATGTTGATACCCGACAACCCCTTCGGCCCGGGCTGGTTCACCCGGGCGGTCACGTCGGCGATCACCACGCCGGACTCGGCGAGCCCCTCGCGCGACAGCCGGAGTACGTTCTGCTCGTCGACCATCTGCAGCTTGATCTTGTTGCGCAGCATGTGTTGCGCGCCCATCGAGGCGCCACCCGTCGCCGGGATCATCCAGCGGCTGTGCGGACCACCCGGGCCGTTGAACGTACCGCGGCTGAGCATCTCCCAGATCCCGCTGTACGCGCGCCGGGCCGGTACGCCGTACGGGTTGTTGTAGTTGTCTCCGATGCCGAGCACGTGGCTCAGTTCGTGCGCGAAGACCGACATGCCGGAACTCTCGGCCTGTGTGGTGGAACCACCGCCGGCGTTCGGCCAGAGGGTCGAACCCGACGCCCACGAGGTCCACTCGACGTACCGGGTGCGGGTCCAGTTCGGCAGGGCCGGGTCCGGCGGGCCGAAGGTATCGGAGACGTCCTCCTTGGTCGGGAACTTCATCGGCCCGAACTCCTGCCAGGTGGACGACTCGTCCTGACCGGCGCTCAGGTAGAACACGAAGTCGAACCCGGCAGGCACCTCGGCTCCGACGTCGGCGACCCAGGCGGCTCGCGCGTCGGTGCGCAGGTTCTTGTTGCAGGAGTCACCGGCCGGGCAGCCGGTGCCGGCCTGGAACTCCATCGCGTACTCGTACGACTTGCCGGGCATCTGGTAAGCGCCGAACGAGGTCAGGTCGACGCCGTACCGGCCGCCGGAGTCCTCCATCCAGTACTCGTGGATGGTGTGGCCGCGGTTCAGCGCGCCGGGCTTGTTCAGGAAGTCGCGGTAGAAGTTGGCGACCTCGGCCCGCGGTACTCCGTTGGCCTCGGCGCTCGGGTTGCCGAACGGGGTCGAGCCCTTCGGCTGGGTGATCACGAACGGCTGGTTCGAGTAGTCGACCAGCACGAGCGCGCCCTTGAAGGTCCGGACCGAGCCCTTCTTCGAGGGGTCGGCCCAGTCTGTGCCGGGCGGCAACTTGTAGTCGGCCCACGTCATGTGGTCCGGGTTGACCCAGTTCTGTGGGTCGATGGGCGCGCCGAAGCCGGGCTGGGCGAGCCGGTTCGCGATCAGTGGGGACGACTGCTGCCACGGCTGGGTCTGCGGCCAGTGGTCGTACTGCCATGGGTTGGCCGGGTCCGGCTGGGCGGAGGCCGATGCCGGATCGGCGGCGGCCGTGATGGGGGCGGGAGCGGCGAGTGCGACTCCCGCGACGGCGGCTGACCCCAGTACTGCGGCCAGCCTCAGGGCTAGGCGGGACTTCCGTTGAACGGGCACGGGCGGTATCCGATCGACGATGGGCGGACTTTCGTGCCCCCAAGCATGCCCCTCCGGTCAGCTGTGAAGCGACGGTTTTCCCCTGTCCACTTCTGGCCGCTACCGGCCAACTGCCGTCACGTGGCGGCGGACGAGGCAGTAAGAAGTTTCCTGAAGTTGACGCAGGGTGGTGCATAGATCACGGAGCGAGAGTACAACTGAAAAGACATGGGTCGATCCGCCCTGAGACCTAGGAGGAACTGTCATGGCTGGAGTGAACGGCGAGGTTTCGTGGTTCTGTTGCGGTAATTCGTGGGGCCCGTGCGGCAGCGCGGGAACCGGTGCCTGTGGCACCTGTCATTCGGGCAAGTTCCAGCACGCATGGCCGAACACCTCGGACGCGTGCTACTCGATCACCCGGCCGGACCGCTGCGGGGTCACCGCGATGTCGCGGCGGACCTGCGGGTTCCGGCACTCGACCACCAACCTGTGCAACGGTGCCCGGGTGGTCACCTCGATCGCGGACTGCGGTCCGCAGACGGATCTGTTCTGCGGCGAGCGGGCCTGCTGCGGCGGCACCTGCGCGTCGAACCGGATCATCGATCTGACGCCCGCGGCCTTCAGCGCGATCGCGAGCCTGAACGCCGGTCTGGTCCCGTGCACGGTCAACGTGGGTTGAGGGGAGTGACTGAGATGACTGGACCGATCGGACGTCGCACCCTGCTCACCAGCGCGGTGCTCGGCACCAGCGCAACGCTCGTCGGCGCGACCGCGATGGGCTCGCTCGCCCCCGAAACGGCCTTCGCCGCAAGGGCGCAACTGCCCGAGCCCGGCCAGCCGGACCCGAACTTCGCCGAAGGTCGCGTCGTCAGCCGCGACGGCAGCGTGGTGATGGCGTCCGGCTCGGACGGCCGCCTGCACCGGATCCAGCTCACCGGCGGGACCAGCGTCTGGAAGCTGCGGCCCACCACGGTCGACCAGGTGCTCGTCGGCGATGGCCTGTACGCCCGCGGTGTGCTGATGCCCGGCGGTCTGCTCGCCGCCGAGTCGGTCTGGGTGAACATCGTCAACCTCAAGGTGCACATCACCGCGATCGGCAAGAACGTGCTGTACCTGGACCACAACGGCCAGCAGGTGGTCGGCCACGTGGTGCCCGGGACCAGCGCGGCCGTCTACAACGGGACCGCGGCGATCTCGGACCTGTCGATGCTGAAGGTCGGCAAGCACGCCCAGGTGATCGGCGCCTGGCGCCCGGACACCAACGAGGTCGATCTCGCCACCATCTACGCGGCCGCCTGACCGAGGAGGTCGCAGATGCTGGGAGAACTCGCGGCCGTACAGCCGCTGGTGATCGGCCTGCTGCTGGCGTGGTCGGCGTACGGGAAACTCCACGGGTCGCACCTCGCCGCCAAGGCGCGGCGTACGGCTCTGTCGAACCTGGTCGGTGACCGGTACGCCGCTCCGGCGTATCGCGCGGTCGGCGGGATCGAACTGGTGATCGCCGTCGCCTTGCTGCTGCCGCCCCTGTGGCTGGGGGAAGCAGCGGCCGCGGTGGCACTCGCGGCGGGCTTCGTCGGGTATGTCGTCTACGCGCGGGTGGTCGTGCCCGAGTCGTCGTGCGGTTGCATGGGCTCGGCCGCGACGCCGGTGAGGTGGCGCGCGATCGCCCGAGCCGGGGTGCTCCTTGTCGCGGCTCTGGTGGCGCTGACTGCCGACACCGGCTGGTGGTCCGTGCAGCCGTGGTCGATCGCGCTGGTGGTTGTCGAGGCGATGGTGTTCGTCGGCTTGTCGGCCGAGCTGGACCGGTACTGGTTGATGCCGCTGCGACGCCTTCGCGTCCGGCTCACGCATCCGCTGGCCGGCACAGCGTCGTACGACGTACCGCTGGCGGCGACGCAGCAGCAGTTGCTGCGGAGCACCGCCTACCAGTCCGTCAACCCGTTCCTGCGATCGGACATCCGCGATCACTGGGACGAGGGCGACTGGCGCTTCGTCAGCTACACCGCGGCGTACGGCGAACGCCCGGCGACCGCGGTCTTCGCAGTACCGAGGCTGAGGTACGAACCGGACGAGGTGCGGGTAGCGATCGTCGACGAGTCGTCGGGGGAGACCCTCTACCGCCCGGCGACCCCGCTCGCTCTGGTCGACTGAGGCCGAGGGCCGGCCGCCCTCGCGGCGGTCGGCCCTAGGCGGTGGTTCCGTGGAAGTCCTTGGCTGGGGAGACGTCGGCGAACCATGACTCGGTCTCCTCCGGGGGCAGCACCCGCTCGAGCGTCAGGGAGCCGCGCATACCAGGGAAGAACCGCCCCGCGTCCCAGCCGCGGCTGTACGGAGGCTTGTCCAGTACTACGAGCCGGGTGTCCCGGACTGGGGTGATGTCGCTCGGCGTGCCCTCGTTCCAGATCCAGGTGCCGTCGGCGGTGACCAGGTTGAAGGCGCCGGTGGTCTGGATGAAGCCGGGCACGTCCCGGCAGGCGGCAACCGCCTGCGCGCTGGGCGCATCGCCGGGCACTTGACCTCCGCCCACCAGTTCACCGGCCAGCAGAGTGTGCAGCTGGAAGTTGTCGCCGAGCCCGGACATCCGCAACAGATAGCCGGTCCGCGTTTCGCGGTGCAGCGCGACCAGCGGCTCGTCGTCCAGCACGAGGAGTGCGTAGGTCAGACACTTCAGATCGCCTTGGGTTGCCTCGTAGAGCGACAGCGCGTCAGTCAGCAGCTCGTCGCGGTCGGACAGTGCCGTCCGGACGTTCTGGTCGTTGAGCATCGCGACCGCCGCCATCTCCCACTGCTGCAGGGTCCACCAGGCCAGCGCAGCCGACGCCCCGACCCGGGCCACCACCTCGTCGCTCGGCCCTTGCTGGTCGACCACCGGCAGTTCGCCACCGCCCGTGGACACCCACTGGTCGACGAACGCCCGGATCTCGGACAGCACCGCGCCCACCTCCCGGAGTACGGCGGGAGCGCAGCCGGCCGGATCGGCCCCGCGCTCGACGCAGGCGCCGATGATCACAGCGAGCATCGACCGCGGACCGAGCGGTACCTCGGGCAGCAACGCCGCCAGCCTGGGGGCGCCGGCCCCGATCTCGTCCGGGCCGGCCTTCGCAAAGGTCTTCTGCAGCTGGTCGAAGGCCCGGCCGGCGGCGTCGGTGTCGCGGGCGCGTACGCCGGTCTCGAGGTCCGCGATCGTGCTGGTGAACGTGCTGCGCCGGAAGATCATCGGGGCACTGTAGCGATCTCCGGGGTCGCAAGGTGGCTGGGGAGTGAGATGAGTGTATACAGTATGTACTGGAGCGGTTAGCCTGTCCTCTTCGCACTGTCGTAGAGAACGGAGGACTCGTCCCCCATGTACGCAGTCACCAACCCGGCGACGGGTGAACTCATCGAGCAGATCGAGAACGCGACCGAGGAGGAGGTCGGCGCCGCGATCGGTCGCGTGCACCGCGGTTATGACTCGTGGCGGCGCCGTACGGTCGCCGACCGCGCGAAGATCGTCTCCCGGGCGGCCGAGCTGTTCGCCGAACGGGCCGGCGAGCTGGCCGCGATCATGACCCTGGAGATGGGTAAACGGATCAACGAGGGCCGCGGCGAGATCGGCATCGTGGTCGACATCTTCAACTACTACGCGGACAACGGGCCGGATCTGCTGGCCGACGAGCCGATGACGATCAAAGGCGGCGAGGCGGTCATCACCAAGGGCCCGATCGGCCCGCTGCTCGGTGTGATGCCCTGGAACTTCCCGATCTACCAGGTGGCCCGCTTCGTCGCGCCGAACCTGGTGCTGGGCAACACGATCCTGCTGAAGCACGCCTCGATCTGCCCCCGCTCGGCCGTCGCGATCGAGTCCGTACTCCGCGACGCCGGCGTACCGGACGACGTGTACGTGAACACGTTCGCGTCCTCGTCGCAGATTCCGGCGATCCTGGCCGATCCGCGGATCCAGGGCGTCTCCCTCACCGGCAGCGAGCAGGCGGGCATCTCCGTCGCCGCCGAGGCCGGCCGGAACCTCAAGAAGACCGTGCTCGAGCTCGGCGGGTCCGACCCGCTGATCGTGCTCGACACCGACGACCTGGACGAGACCGTCAAGGCGACGGCGACCGCGCGGATGCGCAACTGCGGGCAGTCGTGCAACGCGCCGAAGCGGATGATCGTGCTGGCCGACCTCTACGACGAGTTCGTCGATCGGCTGACCAAACGCGTGGCGGACTTCTACCTGCCCGGTGACCCGGCGGACCCCGAGACGAAACTGCCGCCGCTCGCCTCGATCGCGGCGGCCGACGAGGTGGCCGGGCAGGTCGAGAAGGCCGTCGAACAAGGCGCCACCCTGCGCACCGGCGGCCGCCGGGTCGGCCCCGGTGCCTACCTCGAGGCCACCGTGCTGACGGATGTGACCCCGGAGATGGACGCGTACTACGAGGAGATCTTCGGCCCGGTCGTGATCGTCTTCCGGGCGGAGACCGAGGAGCAGGCGATCGCCATCGCGAACGACAGCCCCTTCGGCCTCGGCGCCAGCGTCTTCGGCACCGACCGGGAACGCTCCAGCCGGGTCGCCCGCCAGATCGAGGCCGGCATGGTCTACCTCAACAGCGCCGGCGGCTCCCAGGCCGACCTCCCCTTCGGCGGTATCAAGCGCTCCGGCATGGGCCGCGAACTCGGCCCGGCCGGCATCGAGGAGTTCATGAACAAGAAGTCCATCCGGCTCTGACCTGCCCTCTCTACGGAGCCCGCCGCGCGCCGGGCTCCGTACGGCGGGGCTCCGCACAGCAGCCTCCGTACCGGGGGAAGGAATCCGGCGGTTGCGTTGCTGAGGGTTGGTGGACCATTCAACGACCTGCGGGAGACCCCTGATGACCAAGCAAGCCGACCAGTTCATCCAGGTGCTGCGCGCCGGGCACGACGACCTCGCCGGCCAGGTGGCGAAGTTCCGGGCGGAGGACCTCACGCGCGGGTCTGGCGCGTCGGAGTGGACGGTGGCGCAGGTGCTCAGTCACCTGGGCAGCGGCGCCGAGATCAACCTGGCCACGCTCGAAGGCGCGCTCGCCGGCACCGGCCCTGCGGGCGGCGAGTTCAACAAGGCGACCTGGGCTCGCTGGGACGCGATGTCGCCGGGGAAGCAGGCGGCGGGTTTCCTCACCGCCGCCGAGAAGCTGGTGCAGCGTTACGAGGGTCTGGACGACAATCAGCGCCAGGACCTCAGGATCGACTTCGGCTTCCTGCCCGAGCCGGTCGACGTGGCCACCGCCGTCCGGATGCGGCTCAGCGAGTTCACCTTGCACAGCTGGGACGTACGGGTCGCCTTCGACCCCGCCGCTGTGCTCGCGCCGGAGGCGACCGAAGCGCTGCTCGATGGCATCGGTCAGACGCTCGCCTGGACCGGCAAGGCTGACCAGCTCGACGGCACCGCCCGGATCGCCGTGAACACCGTCGAACCGGACCGGGCTTTCGGTCTGCTCATCGAGGACACCGTCCGCCTGGCCGACGTGCCGCAGCCCGCGGACGCCGTGCTCACGGCACCGGCCGAGTACTTCGTCCGCCTGGTCAGCGGCCGGCACGGGGCGCAGTACACGCCGGCCGCGGTGGAGTTTGCCGGCGAGCGGCTGACGCTGGACGACCTGCGCAAGGTCTTTCCCGGCTTCTGATGCTGATGGCCCGGTACGCCGCTACGGCGTACCGGGTCAGGCCCATTCCCAGGTGATGCCGATGATGCCGCGGTGTCAGTAGCCGGTGGGTGGGCGAGGGCTGTAGGAGTCCTCGAGGGCGGTGATCTCCTCCGGGGTGAGCTTGAGGTCGAGGGCGGCGACGGCGTCCGGGAGGTGGTGGGGCTTGGTCGGGCCGACGATCGGCGCGGTTACGACGGGGTTCTTCAGCACCCAGGCGAGGGCGACGTGCGCCATCGGGACGCCGCGGGCCTCGGCGATGCGCTGCACGGCGTTGGCGATCGGCTGGTCGTTGGCGGCGAAGAAGCGCTGACCGACGGGGTCGGTGTCGGCGCGGTGGGTCTGGGTGCCCCACGGGCGGGCGAGCCGGCCCTTGGCGAGCGGGCTCCACGGGATGCTGCCGACGCCCTGGTCCGCGAGCAGCCCGAACATCTCGCGCTCCTCCTCGCGCTGCATCAGGCTGTACTGGTTCTGCATCGAGACGAAGCGGGTCCAGCCGTGCAGGTCGGCGGTGTACTGGAGCTTGGAGAACTGCCAGGCCCACATCGACGAGGCGCCGAGGTACCGGGCCTTGCCGGCCTTGACGACGTCGTGCAGGGCCTCCATCGTCTCCTCGACCGGCGTCTGGGGATCGAAGCGGTGGATCTGGTAGAGGTCGACGTAGTCGGTCCCGAGCCGCGAGAGCGAGGCGTCGATGTTCTCCAGGATGGCCTTGCGCGACAGCCCGGAACCGCCCGGCCCGTCGTGCATCTTGAAGTGCACCTTGGTCGCCAGCACGACGTCGTCGCGCTTGGTGTACTTGCCGATCGCCCGTCCGACGATCTCCTCGGAACTCCCGAACCCGTAGACGTTGGCCGTGTCCCAGAAGTTGATCCCGAGCTCAACCGCCTGCCGGAAGATCGGCTCTGCCGCCGCATCGTCGAGCGCCCACTCGCTGAACCCCCGCGACGTGTCCCCGAAACTCATGCAACCCAGCGCGATCCGGCTGACCTTCAGCCCCGAGTTGCCAAGACGTACGTACTCCATCAGTCACTCCTGTGTCGCGTGGTCGAAGAACAACATTTCAGTCGCGGGGCACGAGCCGCAGCGTTCCGGCGGCAGCCCGGTCTCCGACGACGGTACCGACGATCTGAGGACCGTAACGGTCGTACTTCGCGTGGTAAGCCGCATCGATCGCTGGATGAACCTGGCTTCCAGCCTGGGCGAAAGTCACCCCGCGTTCGAACCGACCCGCGCGGATCCGGCCCGCTCCGCTCGCCTTGGCCCGGCGGTACCAGGGATTGTCGGTGCCGTAGGCGGATCGCACGTACAGCTCCTCGCCGACCTGGACGATCCAGATGGTGACGTAGGGGCGAACCGTGCCGTCCCCTCGCTCGGAGCTGACCTGTACCTCCGTCGAACCGCCGACGCGTTGAAGCTCCTCACTGCTCCAAGCTCTGGTCATCGGCCGGGATCTTCTTCGGGTGAGAAGAGTTCCTTGGCGAGGACGATCGCGGACATCGCCTTCGGCCAGCCGGCGTAGAAGGCCAGGTGGATGATGACCTCTTTGAGTTCCGTCTCGGTGAGGCCGTTGTCCTTGGCCCGGGTGAGGTGGCCGCGGAGTTGCTCGGTGTTGCCGCCGGTGATGAGGCTGGCGACGGTGATGAGGCTCCGGTCCCGCGGGGACAGCTCGGACCGGGCCCAGACGTCGCCGAAGAGCGTCTCGTCGGTGAGGGAGACGAGCTTCGGAGCGAAGTCGCCGATGAGCTTCTGGGCCGCGGTCATTTGATCATCACCTTCAGGGCTTGGCGGGTGTCCATGGCCTCGTACGCGGCCGGGGAGTCCTCGAGGGAGACGGTTCGGTCGAAGACCTTGCCGGGGTTGACCTTGCCGTCGAGGACGTCGGGCAGCAGGCGCTCGATGTAGGCACGGGCTGGAGCCGGACCACCGGTGAGCGTGATGTTCTGGCCGAAAAGGCTGCCGAAGCCGACTGGCGCCTCTTCGTACTGCGGTACGCCGACGCGGCTGATCACGCCGCCCGGCCGGATCACGCCGAGAGCTTGTTCGTAAGCAGGCATGTGCCCGACAGCCTCGAGTACTACGTGGGTCCCGTCGCCGCGGGTGAGTTCGCGGACCTTGGTGATCCCTTCCTCACCACGCTCGGCCACGACGTGGGTTGCGCCGAACTCGATGCCCAGGTCGGTTCGGTCCTTGTGCCGGCCCATCAGGATGATCTGCTCGGCCCCGAGTTGCCTCGCAGACAGGACAGCCAGGAGTCCGACCGCGCCGTCGCCGATGACGGTGACCGTCGTCCGCGCGGTGACTCCACCCTTGCGTGCGGCGTGGTAGCCGGTGCCGTAGACGTCCGACAGGGTCAGCAGCGACGGCAGCAGTTCGGAGTCCTCGCCCACGGGCGCCTTGACCAGAGTGCCGTCCGCCAACGGCACGCGGATCGCCTCGGCCTGACCGCCCCCGATGCCGTTGCCCGCCCAGAACCCACCGTGACGGCAGGAGGTCTGCAGCCCTTCGAGGCACAGGTCGCAGGTCCCGTCGGACCAGGCGAACGGCGAGATGACGAAGTCGCCCTTCGCCAGCGTCGAGACCTCGGCACCGATCTCCTCGACGACGCCGAGGAACTCGTGGCCCATCGGCTTGCCCTCGGGCAGCACCGGCAGGTTGTGGTACGGGTGCAGGTCGCTGCCGCAGACGCAA
Source organism: Kribbella orskensis (assembly GCF_004342085.1). NCBI lineage: Bacteria > Bacillati > Actinomycetota > Actinomycetes > Propionibacteriales > Kribbellaceae > Kribbella > Kribbella orskensis. Next base: position 330,829 of record NZ_SLWM01000004.1, on the reverse strand, counting down.
GAGCTGACCACCCGGACCAGGGCATCGGTCGGTTGCTGGATCACCGGATCGGGTACGTCGATCACCCGCACGTCGCCGGCGCCGTACATGTAAGTGGCTCGCATGATGTCCAGTGAACGGGGTCGCGAGCCGGTGTGGGAGTGCCTGTCGTTCCAGGTAATGCCAGTGCCCCCTTCGCCACCGGGACCCGCCGTACGGTGGTAGGCATGGACCAACGAGCCGAGATCCGCGAGTTCCTCAGCTCCCGGCGTGCCCGCATCACCCCGGAGCAGGCCGGGCTCCCGGCGTACGGGGGCAATCGCCGGGTGACCGGGCTGCGGCGCGAAGAGGTCGCGATGCTGGCGGGTGTCTCGGTGGACTACTACGTGCGGCTGGAGCGCGGGAACCTGTCCGGCGCCTCCGAGACCGTGCTCGACTCGCTGGCCCGGGCGCTGCAACTGGACGAGGCCGAGCGCTCGCACCTGTTCGCGCTCGCCCGCGAGGCCACTCCTGCTCCGGCCTCCCGGCGGCGGAGCTCCACGGCCAAGCAGGTGCGCCCGGCCATCCAGCAGATCCTCGACGCGATCACGGACGCTCCCGCCTGGGTTCGCAACGGGCGGCACGACCTGCTCGCCGCGAACCGGCTGGCCCGCGCTCTGTACGCGCCGATGCTCGCCGACCCGCGTCGTCCGGCGAACACGGCGCGCTTCGTGTACCTCGACCCGGCGTCGCAGGAGTTCTTCGTCGACTGGGAGCGGGCCGCCTCCGACATCGCGGCGATCCTCCGGTCCGAGGCCGGCCGCAACCCGCACGACAAGGCGCTGACCGAGCTCATCGGCGAGCTGTCCACCCGGAGCGAGATCTTCCGCACCCGCTGGGCCGCTCACAACGTCCGCTTCCACCGGACCGGCAAGAAGAAGCTGCACCACCCGGTGGTCGGCACCCTCGACCTCGACTTCGAGGCGATGGAGTTCCCGTCCGACCCGGGCCTGATCCTGCTCGTCTACACCGCAGCGCCCGACACTCCCACCGCCGACGCCCTGAAGCTTCTGGCGAGCTGGGCCGCCACCCAGGACCACGCCGACCACCTCAGCGACGGTGCGGCGGCGTCCCGGACGGCATCAGACCAAGGCTGACGGACACCTGGATCAGGCTGCCGTAGCCACCTTCTGCGACTCCACAACCTCCACCTTCGGCGCCTCCTCCTCCGCTGCGATCGCCCGGGCGTAGCCGTCGTTCACGAAGGCTTCCCGGGGGTGTTGTACAGAGGCCAGGGAGACGATGTCGCGGCCGTAGAAGAGGGCGGTCAGCCAGATGGCGAGCACGCGGATCTTCCGCTCCCAGGTCGGCACGGCCAGGACGTGATACCCGCGGTGCATCAGCCAGGCCGGGAACCCCTTGATCACGATCCGCCGGTACTGGAAGATGCCACGCCCGAGGCCCAGGGTCGCGACGGAGCCGAGGCTGTGGTGGACGTAGTCCTTCGTCGGACGGCCGCGCAGCGTCGCCAGCAGGTTGCGGGCCAGATGCTTGCCCTGCCGCACGGCGTGCTGGGCGTTCGGCACCGTCAGCACATCGTGCGTCGGCGAGGCCAGGTCCGGTACCGCCGCGTCGTCGCCCGCGCCCCAGGCATCCGGCACCGGGTCGGTCTCGGTGCCGACTCGGAGATCGGCCCGGACCTGGAGCAGGCCGCGGTGGTCGACGGGCAGGTCGGTGTGCTTGTGGACCAGCGGGGTCGCGGCGTTGCCGGCCGTCCAGACGATCAGCTCGGAGTCGAACTCCGTACCGTCGGACAGCACCACATGGCCGTCCTTCGCCGACACGACCTGGGAGTTCAGGTGCACCTGCGCGCCGCGCTTCTCCAGCGAGCGCACGACCCACCTACCCGGGCCGTCGGTGACCTCGGGCAGGATCCTGTCCTTCGCCTCCACCAGGTGGAAGGCGAGGTCCGCCGGGGACAGTTCGGGGTACGACTTGAGCAGGCCGGTCGCGAGCGACAGCAGTTCGCCGAAGCCCTCGACGCCGGAGAATCCGCCGCCCACGAAGGTGACCGTCAGCAGGCGTTGCCGCTGCGGTCCGGGTTCGAGCACGGCCGCCTGGTCGAAGGCGGTGAGCAGGCGGTCCCGGATCGCGACCGCCTCCTCGACGTGCTTCATGCCGATCGCCTGCTCGGCGACCCCGGGGATGGCGAACTTGCGGGTCGTCGCTCCGGCGGTGACGACGATGATGTCGTAGCCGACGGCGAAGTCGGGTCCCTGCGCGGGGCGGACCGTGACGGTCCGGTGCGCGTGGTCGATCGAGGTGACCGTCCCGGCGAGCAGCTTGGTCTTGCGCAGGTGCCGCCGCAGGGACACGGCGGCGTGCCGCGCCTCGATCGATCCCGCCAGTACCTCGGGCAGGAAAGGCTGATAGGTCATGTAGGGGCGGGGATCCACCACCGTCACCTCGGCCTCGCCGCGGCGGAGCTTCTTCTCCAGCCGCCAGGCCGTGTAGAAGCCGGCGTAACCGCCACCCACCACCAAGATCTTGCGCACTCGCGTCCTCCATCCCTTTCCGTTCACCAGCTAAGACAAGACAGCCCCCGATTCTGTGACATCTCAGGGACATCTCGGGGACATCTCGGGACACCTCGCGACACCTCGCGACACCTCGGGTCCGCCACTGAGATGAGCCTTTCGCGGGGAACGCCGGGCGTTCTAGCCTCGACACCATGGGTCGCGATGTCCGGCGGTGAGGTGGGGTCGTGGTTGCACGGCCGACGCGCGGAGTGTGCCGTACTGGACCGGATGCTCGCGGCTGTCCCGGGCGGGGCAGGGACCAGGAGGCGATCGAACGCCTCGAGCGAAGCCGCGTCGCGGTCCACCTCGCCCGCGCGCACCTGCTGTACGGCGAATGGCTGCGACGGGTGAACCGCCGCCAGGACGCCCGCGAGCAACTCCGCATCGCCTACGAGCTGCTCGAGCCCGCACACGGTGGAGTGGCACCTGCGCAAGGTCTTCGCCAAGCTCGGCATCACCTCCCGCCGGCAGCTCCGGGTGCAGACGACCTGATCAGCAGGCAGTAGGTCGCCGCCGGGCAGGTCAGCGCGGGATGTCGGCGGCGAGGAGTTCCTCGAGCTCGGCCAGGTCGCCACCGCCGGCCGCGGCGACGAGTGCCTGCAGGAGACGCCGGTGGGTGGTCGTGGTCACCGGCTGGCGCCGGTCGGCGGCGAGTCGCTGACGGGCGCGGGTCACCAGCTGTCTCGCGTTGGCCGCGCCGAGCTGCAGGGTCTCCGCGATCTGCCGGTACGGGTACTCGAACCCCTCGCGCAGAACGTAGGCGGCCCGCTCAGACGGCGACAACCGCTCCAGCAGCAGGTGCACGGCCTGCTCGACCGCCTCGCCTCGTTCGGCCTCGGTCTGCGGATCGACCCAGGCGCCCGCCCGGTCCGGGAGCCACGGGCCGACACAGGTCTCGTGCCGCCGGCGGGCCGATTTCGCGACGTTGATCGCCAGCCGGGCGGTCATGGTCGCCAGGAAGGCCGGGGGATTGACCACCACCGTCCGGTCGGTGCGCTGCCACCGGAGCCAGACGTCCTGCATGACGTCCTCGGCCTCGCAGACGCTGCCGAGCACCCGGTAGGCCACCTTGAACAACCGGGGCCGCGCCGCCACGAAGACCGCCGCGGCGTCCTCGAGATCGTCGGCCGCGACGGCCGCGACCGGCTTCTCCAACGTTGTGGTAGTCACTTTCCGGCTCCTTCGCTCGTCAGCCGCCAGGGGGTCCGCGAAGGGCGACTGCCATCACCGTCTCCCGTGGAGTCCGTGGGCCGCGCCCTGGAAGTCCGTAGTGGACCCCGTGGTCCGCGCACACCACGAACCAGACGAGTGGTTCGACCGGTACTACGTGGTCTGCTCCCGCGCCGCTTTGTCACAGCCGCCCGGTCTGCCTGGTCATAGCCAGTACCGGCCCGAACCAGCCGGTGATCCGGAGCCGAGGAGCGACATGACGACCATCGACACCGAGCGCCTGGTGATCAGGCCCTGGGAGGACGCGGACGCGGCGGACGCACTGGCGATCTACGGGGACGAGCAGGTGACCCGCTGGCTCAGTCCGGTGATGAGCCGGGTCCCCGACGTGACCGCGATGCGCTTGTTGCTGCAGAAGTGGCAGGAGAACGGCGATCCGGCGCCGGCGGGCCACTGGGCGGTGGTCCGTCGCGACACCAGCCAGCTCGTCGGCGGAGTGGGGCTGCTTCATCTGCCGCCCTGGCAGGGGGATCTGGAGCTCGCCTGGCAGTTGGCCCCCACTGCCTGGGGACACGGCTACGCCGCGGAGGCCGGCTCGGCACTCGTGCGGTGGGCGATGCATCAAGGTAACGTCGATGAGGTCTTCGCGGTCGTCCGCCCGGACAACACCCGCGGTGCGGCGACGGCTCAGCGGATCGGGATGGAGTGGATCGGCGAGACCGACAAGTACCACGACCTGAACCTTCACCTCTACCGCATCCGCCACTACGACCTGTCCTACCGCTAGGACCAGTCCTGCCGCCGGCCCGGGACGGGGAGACATCCTGAAGGTCTCCGGCGGGGGGTGACCGGAGACCGTCCAGTGGGGTGCTCTACCGGGTGGAGATCCCCAGTGCGTCCAGGATCGAGGCCGTCACCACGTCCGGGTTCGAGACGCTGAGGGCGTGGGAGGCGCCGGCCACCTCGCGGGTGCCCTTCGCGTCGGCGCGATTGGCCATGAAGCGGTGCAGGGTGACCGGGATGTTGAGGTCCTGGTCGCTGAACACGAACCAGGACGGCAAGGTCGTCCAGGCCGGCGCCGCGGCCGGTAGTCCTTCGGTGAGCGCGGCCTCGGTGACCGGTCGCTGGGTCGCTGCCATCACAGCCGCCTGGTCAGCAGGCACATCGGCGGCGAACTGGTGGTGGAACGCGTCCGGCCGGATGGCGAACTCGTTGCCGCCGCTGGACACCGGATACGCGGCCAGCGCCTCGCGGAGCGTGCTGCCCGGGAACTTGCCCGACAGTTCCAGCGCGCTCTCGCCATGGTCCGGCGCGAACGCGCAGACGTAGACCAGTCCGGTCACGGACTCGTTGCCCGCCGCAGCCTCCGTGATCACCATGCCACCGTACGAATGGCCGACCAGTACCGCGGGTCCGCCGATCCCCGCGATCACGTCGCGCACGTAGGCGGCATCACCCGCGACGCTGCGCAACGGGTTGGCGGCCGCGACGACGTCGATCGACCTCGCCCGCAACTGCTCGACCACGCCGTTCCAGCTGGCCGACTCGGCGAACGCGCCGTGGACCAGGACGACGGTCGGGTACTGCTCACTCATGGCTTCTCCTCCTCGTGGACTGCTGCTTCACCCACAAGGACCGGACAGCGATCCCCGTTGTGACGCTGGTCTCGACGGCCCCGGGAGCTGTCACACCGCCGGGCGCGGTCTTGTCCTTAGCTGTACAACCAGTCTCCTTCCGGCACAGAAACGAGAGAGCGAACCGATGAACACAGCGGACCAACAGATCTCGACCTCGGTGCTGGTGATCGGTACGGGTGGCGCCGGCCTGCGGGCCGCGATCGAGCTGGCCGAGCGAGGTGTCGACGTACTTGCCCTGGGCAAGCGCCCGCGGTCCGACGCGCACACGTCGCTGGCCGCCGGCGGCATCAACGCGGCGCTGGCGACGATGGACCCCGAGGACACCTGGCAGCAGCACGCCGCCGACACGCTGGCCGAGAGCTACCTGCTCGCCAACCCGGTCACGGTGCGGATCGTGACCGAGAACGCGGCCCGTGGCATCGACGACCTGGAGCGCTACGGGATGCCGTTCGCGCGCGAGGCCGACGGCCGGATCTCGCAGCGCTTCTTCGGCGCTCACACCTATCGGCGGACGGCGTTCGCGGGCGACTACACCGGCCTGGAGATCCAGCGGACGTTGATCAACCGGGCCGTCCAGCTGAAGGTGCCGATCCTCGACACCGTGTACGTCACCCGGATCCTGGTGCACGACAACACCGTCTTCGGCGCCTACGGCTTCGACGTGGAGACCGGGCACCGCTACGTCATCCACGCGGACGCGGTGATCCTCGCCGCCGGCGGGCACACCAGGATCTGGCGGCGCACCTCCTCGCGACGCGACGAGAACACCGGGGACTCCTTCCGGCTGGCCCTGCTCGCCGGCGGGAAGATCCGCGACCCCGAGCTGGTCCAGTTCCACCCGTCCGGCCTGATCGAGCCGGAGAACGCGGCCGGCACGCTCGTCTCCGAGGCGGCCCGCGGCGAAGGCGGCCAGCTGCGCAACGCCCTCGGCGAACGGTTCATGGCCCGGTACGACCCGGAGCGGATGGAGCTGTCCACCCGGGACCGGGTCGCGCTCGCGGCGTACACGGAGATCAAGGAGGGGCGCGGTACGACGAACGGGGGCGTCTGGCTGGACGTGTCCCAGCTGCCGCGCGAGACGATCATGCGCCGGCTGCCGCGGGTCTACCAGACGCTGCTCGAGCTGCAGATGCTCGACATCACCCAGCAGCCGATCGAGATCGCGCCGACCGCGCACTACTCGATGGGCGGGGTCTGGGTGCGGCCCGAGGACCACGGCACCGGCGTCGAGGGGTTGTACGCGATCGGCGAGGCGGCGAGTGGCCTGCACGGCGCCAACCGCCTCGGTGGGAACTCCCTGATCGAGCTCCTGGTGTTCGGCCGGATCGTGGGGGAGGAGGCGGCGAAGTACTCGACCGGCCGGCAGGTCCAGCGACGGTCCGCCGAAGCGCTGGGGGAGGCCCGGGCCGAGGTCGACGGTCTGCTCGACGCCGACGGACCCGAGAATGTCCGCGCGCTGCAACGGGCGGTACGCGACACCATGACCAACCACGCCGGCGTTGTCCGCGACGAGGCGGGGTTGCTCGCCGGCCTGTCGGAGCTCGAGTCCATCGAGGCCCGGGGCCAGCAGGTCGGCGTCCACCCTGATCTGGCCGGCTTCCAAGACCTGGCCCACGCGTTCGACCTGAAGTCCTCGCTGCTGTCCGCCCGCGCGACAGTGGAGGCTGCACTCGAACGGCGGGAGACCCGCGGCTGCCACAACCGCTCCGACTACCCGGACCTCGACGAGTCGCTGCAGGTGAACCTGGTGTGGTCAGGCCCGGGCCAGCTCGAACGGGAGGAGATTCCGCCGATCCCCGAAGAGCTCAGCCGCCTGATGCGCCACGTCTCCAGCATTGGCAAGCTCGTCGAGTAACAGGTCTCGCGGTGTGCAGGCTCGGCCACGACCTGCACCGCCGCCCGGTTGCTGTGCGGGCCGTTCGGATAGACGGTGCCGCCTCGCAGGAGCAGCGCGGCCTGGCCCGGACGATCATGGCCGGGGTGCCTTTGTGGAGCGTGGGCGGCGTCGAGCGGTTGGTGCGGGCTCCGCGCCCAGCATGCGGCGCAGGCGACGCAGTACCTGGTCGGTGAAGAGGCCGGCCAGGCAGCCGGTCAGGACCAGGACGGCCACTCCCGCACTCGAGGTGGTCTCGTCGCCGATGCTGATCAGGCCGGTGTTGACGGCGATGACGGCCACTGCGCCCAGCAGTGCCGACCACAGCGGACGCATCAGATACCACCAGGCGTACCGGCGCTCCTCGGTCCCCGTACTGCGGGCGAAGGCCATGCTCTGGTGGATGATACTGCCGACCGCACCCGCCGCGGCGCCGACGATCAGCAGGCTCATGTTCAACGTGGCCGAGAAGTCCGGCCCCCACCAGTGCACTGCGCGGACCGCCACGGTGCCCTCGCCGGCTGCTTCCTGGGCGGCCACCAGGCGTTCGGCCAGACCGTAGGCGGCCAGCAGACAGACCAGGCCGACTACAGCCTCGGTGACGTTGAGCGCGACGATCAATCGTTTGGTCGACCGCCGCAGCGCGGTCTCCCTTCGGCGTCGCGGCTTCGCTGGACTCACAATCCTGGTCATCTCGAGCCTCCCCCGGGTGTATCCACCTCTCTCTTGGGCGGAGACCCCGGGACGCTCGCGAATACACGACACAATCTCTGTATCACGGTCGCCGCCGCCGACTCCGCTCTATGTGGGGCACATCCGGGGGGAGAGGGCTGACGCGGTGCGCGAGAACCTTGTCAGGGGGAAGGCAACTCGGCACCGCGTCAGCCGGCCGGCAGCGACGACGTTCGTCATCGACCAGCTGTTACGGCCCGATCGAAGCCCCCGCGTCACCCGGCAGCAGGACCGGTCCGACGCCCGGCGCGGGTTGCGTCAGCGCGTAGGCCAGCAGTGCGTCCGCGGCCTGCCTGGCGCTCTCACCGGTCGCCGACATCCGCCCGGCGATCAGGCCCGCCACCAGAGGTGTCGAGAACGACGTACCGCTCCAGCGCGCCATCTCGGCGAAGGTACGCGTGGTTCCCGTGTTCGGCGGCTCCGTGCAGGTGTAGGTCCCGGTCAGGAACGCGTTGACGAGATTCTCGCCCGGCGAGTAGACGTCGACCCAGGTGCCGAAGTTGCTGAAGGACGCCTTGTCCCGCCCGTTCTCCGCCAACGCGCCGACTGAGACCACTTCGGGAAACGCCGCGGGCCAGAAGTACTGGCGGCTGTTCTCGTTGCCTGCGGCAGCCACCAGGACCAGGCCGTTGACGCGGTTCAAGCGCGTCTCGATGAAAACGTCGAGGCTCAGCGACGGAAGGTTGTTCCGGGTCGAGGTCCCGGCGGACAGACTGATGATGTCGGGCGACTCGGCCAGTACTTCGTCCAGCCGCACGGCCAGGTCGTCCTCGAAGGCCGCGCCGGCCTTGTCGAAATAGCTCTTGACCACTACCTCGGTATTGCGCGCGATCGAGCGCACGACGCCGGCGATGAAGGTCCCGTGACCGGCGTACGGGCCGATCGTCTGCGTCACCGGGTCGTACCCCGGCTCCGGCTCGCCGGTCACACCGTCCAGCCAGTACGCCGCGGGCGCGGGCGTCCACCCGACATCCAGGACGACCACCTTGACTCCCCGCCCGTCGGTCGCGCCGGCCGGCAGCAGCGGGTCCGGCGGGATCCCCGGCGGTACCTCCTCCGGTTCAGTCGCCGGACAAGGGCTCACGCTGCACACATAGAAAAGGTGCAACGGCGTGACGACGCCACGTCCGAACAGCAGGTCCGCGAACTCCAGGAAGCGTTGGGTCGGGCTGAACGCCTGTGGCGCCTCATCGGGTACGACGGACGGCAGGTCGAGTCGGGTGACACCGCCGATGCCCCCCTCGTGCGCAGTTCCGCCGTCTTGCCGACGGCCGCGACCGAACGCTGTCATCACGCGGTCCAGATCGGTGTCCCGGACCAGCACGCTGCCTGCTCGGCACAAGTAGCCCGCGCCCTCCGTGCGCCAGTCCTCGGGCCAGACCTCGACGACACCGTCCTCGAACTCACTGAGAATCAGGTCGATCTGGGAGATGTCTTTTCTCTTCGGATCGCCTTTCGGATCGCCTTTCGGCTGGTTGGAATCGCCGTCTGGTTTCGGCTTCTCCGCCATGAATTATTCCTCCCCTGAGAATCGCCGGCACGAGTGCTCGGCCAGCTAGCCTTTCACTGTGCCGATAACCGGGGGTGGTGTCGAGGTGATAGCGGCCCCGGAGGATCTGTTGCCGCTGGCTCTGTCGCGTCCGCACGATGCGATCGCGGGCGCGAAGTCGTTGCTCGAGTCCGGTCCGGCGCCGCTCGTCGCGTCCATCGCTCATCAGGCGAGCGGGATCAGCCTGCGGCAGCTGGGAGACGTCGACGCCGCGATCCGGGAGATGCGGATCGCGCTGCGGCTCGCGACGAAGTCGGGTCAGCGCCGGCGCGAGGCCGACGTACTGGCGACGCTCGGCGCGACACTCGGGCGGGCTGGTCATGGCAAACAAGGGTTGGCTTGTCTCGACCGTGCGGTGGCTGGAAGCCGGGGTGCCCTGGCCGGGCGGGTGCTGATCCGGCGCGCCGACGTTCTGCTGATCCTCGGGCGACATCAGGAGGCACTCGACGACCTGCGGGGTGCCGTGACCCGACTCCGGCGCGCCGGTGATCAAGTGTGGGAGGCGCGATCGCGCAACTATCGCGGCTTCGCCCATCTCGCGCTCGGCAGCACCCGGCAGGCCGACGCGGACTTCGCCGTCGCGGAACGCCTGTACGCCGCGAGCGGGCAGGAGTTCGAGTACGCCGAAGCCAGGCAGAACCGCGGCCTGGTGGCATTCGCGCGCGGAGATCTTCCCCTGGCCCTCGAGTACCTCGGCGATGCGGGGCAGCGGTTCGAGGCGGTCGGCGTCGTCTGGCCCGACCTCGCCATCGACCGTTGCAGGGTGCTGCTCGCCGCCGGTCTGACCACCGAGGCGCTGGACGAGGCGGACCGGGCCGTCGTACGGATGGAGACCGAAGGCGGTCAGGCGACGAAGAAGGCCGAGTTGTTGTTCACGGCCGCGACCGCGGCCCTCGGAGCGACGGATCCGCTGACCGCCCGCGAACGTGCTGAGCAGGCGCGTCGGCTCTTCTCCGCGCAGGGCCGCGCCCGGTGGTCGGCGCGGGCAACGTTGATCCAGCTCGAGGCTCGCCATCAAGGAGGCGAGCGAGGGCCGCAGCTGCTGCGCCGGGTGACTGAGACGGCGACGCGATTGGATCGGCTGGGCGCAGCCGAGGCACCCGCCGCGCACCTGCTCGCGGGACGGCTGGCTCTGGTCGAAGGGCGGCGAGTGGCCGCCGACCGGCATCTCGAACATGCTGCGCGGTTGCGGCGAGGCGCACCGCCGCTGGCGCGTGCAGCTTCCTTGCTCGGCAAGGCGTTGCGGTCGGAGGCCGGCGCAGACGTCCGCGGGATGCTGGCTGCCTGCGACCGCGGGTTGGATGCCCTGGACGAGCATCGACTGACGATGGGCGCGACCGAGCTGCGAGCCAGGGCAACCGCACATGGCGCCGAGCTGGCCGGACTTGCGCTGCGGGAGGCCCTGCAGCGCAAGGACGCTCGCCAGTTGCTGCTCCGGAGCGAACGCTGGCGTGCGACCGCCCTGGCTGTGCCGGCTGTGCGGCCGCCGGGGGATGAGCAACTGATCGCGGACCTCGCCGCGCTCCGCGACGTGGCCCGGCGGCGGGAGACCTCCGGCGATGACCTCAGTACTCCGGCTGGTGCGGCACTCGGCCGGGAGCAGCGGCGGCTCGAGGACGCCGTGCGCTCCCAGACCTTGAAGGCTCGCGGCCACGATGCGGCCGCGAGCTCTCCGCCCTTCGATCTAGAGGAGTTGATCGACGAACTGGGCGGAACAGTGCTGGTCGAGCTGATCGAGGTCGACGACGTCCTGTACGCGGTGGTCGTCCGGGATCGCCAGGTCCGGCTTCATACCGTTGGCCCTTTGCCCGCCGCGGCGCACGAAGTGGAGCGAGCCCGGTTCCGCCTGCGATGGTTGGCTCGCGGTCGGCCGCCGACCGGGCCGTCGCTGGAGGTCATCGGGGCGCGGCTCTCGGCGGCGCTGCTCGGAGCTGCCGCGGCCGACCTGGGCGACGGACCTGTTGTTGTCGTTCCGCCGAGCCGGTTGCAGGCGCTGCCCTGGGCCTTGGTTCCTGAGCTGGTGGGCCGCGCGGTGAGCGTTGCACCGTCGAGCGCGACCTGGTTGTGGGCTCGCCGGTTGCGCCCGCCGAACGGCCGTCGCGTGGTGCTGGTGCTCGGCCCCGGCCTGACCGCCGGCCGCGCAGAGATCTCGCAACTGGTCGAGCGCTACCCGGCGGCGACGGTGCTCGCCGAGGGCGCGGCGACTGCCGAGCAGGTACTGCGTGCGTTGGATGGCGCCTGGCTCGGGCACATCGCGGCGCACGGCACCTTCCGTTCGGACAACCCGTTGTTCTCGTCACTCCGGCTCGACGACGGACCCCTGACTGTGTACGACTTCGAGCGGCTCCGGCATGCGCCGTACCGGCTGGTGTTGTCGAGTTGCGAGTCCGGGCTGGCGAACCCGGTCGGCGCGGACGAGTTGCTCGGTCTCACCAGCAGCCTGGTGCCACTCGGCGCGGCCGGGATCCTGGCCAGCGTGGTACCGGTGAACGATCCGGCCGCAGTGCCGCTGATGACAGCGCTGCACGGCAACCTGCATGCCGGCCAGTCGCTCGCGGAGGCGTTCGCGGACGCCCGGACCGCGGGCGGTGACGATCCGGTCGCGCATGCGACAGGTTGCTCGTTCGTCGCACTCGGGGCCTGAATTTGGCCCTGAATCCGGAGGTATCAAAGAGCACTCGACGCTCTCCGTACCAGTGAGAGACGTCCTTGGTGGTGAGGGAGGCGCGGCATGCGCGATGATCCAGCGGTGATCCGGCTGGTCACAGGCGCCAGGGACGGGGACAAGAGTGCCTGGGACGAACTGGTGGAGCGGTATGCGCCACTGGTCTGGGCGGTCAGCCGGCGCTACCGGCTGTCGGCCGAGGACATCGACGACGTCGGCCAGAGCGTGTGGCTGCTGCTGATCGAGCATCTGCCCGGGCTGCGGGAACCGGCGGCGTTGCCAGGCTGGATCGCGACGACCACCCAGCGAGAGTGCCTGCGGGTACTGCGGGTCGGTCGGCGGGTCGAGCCGATCGATCCGGCGGATGCCGACCCGGACGTGCCCGACGCCGCGGTGGCGGTCGACGAGGAACTGCTTCTGCACGAACGCCGCGAAGCGCTCCGGGCCGCCTTCGGTCAGTTGGCGCCGCGTTGCCAGTTGCTGTTGTCCATGCTCACCCAAGACCCGCCCGTGCCCTACAGCGAGATCAGCCGGAAGCTGCACATGCCCGTCGGCAGCATCGGTCCCAACCGGGCCCGCTGCCTGGACCGACTGCGGCAGGCCCCGGCACTTGTTGCGCTGATCGACACCGGGAACGAGACCGCCCATCGAACCGGAGGAGGTGAGCAGCATGGCAGGCCAGTGGTGGACCGATGACGACCAGTTGCTCGAAGAGCTGCAGGACGCGTTGACGATTACGCGGGAGATGTCTCCTGACTTCATCGACGTCGGCAAGGCCGCCTACGTGTGGCGGACGATCGATGCGGAGCTCGCCGCACTCACATATGACTCGGTCTGGGACGGCGGGGAGCTCGCCCTCACCCGGGCGGACAGCGCGATGCTGCGGACGCTCACCTTCGGCTCGGACGCGCTGACCATCGAACTCGAGCTCACCTCGGACGAGGTGCTCGGCCAGATCAGCCCGCCCGAGGGGGGAACGGTGAGCCTGCGAACGGACACCGAGGAGCTCGGGCGGGCTGCCATCGACGACCTCGGCTTCTTCATCGTCCGGCCGGTTCCGGGCCGGCCGTTCCGGGTGCTGTGCCAGACGGACTCGGGTGCCACCGTGCTCACCGGCTGGGTGTCGCCCTGACGAAAGTTGATCATCATGGGGGGAAGTTCACGCCGGCAGGCCGGGATTCACCGGCTTGTCGGACAGCAGGAGGCGGGAAGGCCGGCGCGTGTGCCAGCTCGTGTTGTGGCTGGTGTGCTGATTGGTGCGCTGGTGCTGCTCGGGCTCGCGACGGCTGGTGCCGCCCACGCAACGAGTACCGGGCAAGCAACGATGACAGCGCCGACGTTGTCGATCGAGCCGAGCAGCGGCGCGCCCGGTAGCAAGGTGACCGCGGTCGCCCGGGGGTACCAGGAGTGTCGCCTCGCCCAGGAGCCTTCTGTTGAAAAGCCTTCAGCAGAAGAGTCTCCGGGCCGGGAGCCGGCTCTGGCCGATACTCCGGCCGATCAGGGTGCGGCGGGAGTTGTGGTGTTCGTCTGGGACACCAGCGTTGAGCTGAAGCGGGTCCCGGTCTCCACGGGTGGATCGGCGACGATCACCTTCACAGTGCCCGAGTCCGCGACCGCGCGGCGGTACTGGGTCGAGTCGCGCTGTGATGGTGACGAGTCGATGACACAGACCGTCCCGTTCAGGGTGACGGGCACCGACAAGCCGTCGGTCGTCGTTCCCGGAGTCGTCGGCCTGAACGCCGATCAGGCCCGGAAAGCCCTGGCGGACAAGGGATTGCTGCTCGGCAGGACGTCGGGGGACGGGGACAAGATCCAGAGCCAGAACCCGGCCGCCGGCAAGGAAGTGGCGTCCGGCAGCAAGGTCGATGTCGACCTGGGCAAACTGCCACCACTGGTGGCCGTGCCGAACCTGGTCGACGGCTCGCAGGAGAGTGCCGAGGCAGCCTTGGCATCGGTGGGTCTGAAGCTCGGGAGTGTCGAGGGCCGCGGAGACGTCGTACGAGTGCAGAATCCGGTCGCCGGCCGCGAGGTGAGACGCGGTACCGCCGTCGACATCTCGGTCGTCTCGCTACCGCCGCAGACAGTCACCGTGCCCGACCTGGTCGGCGCGAGTGCCGCTGAGGTACCTACCATCCTGCGCGGCCGCTGGCTGGTGCTCGGCCAGGTGTCCGGCGATGGCGACGTGGTCCGTCAGCAGAGCCCGAAAGCCGGATCGAGGGTCCGGATCGGAAGCGCCGTCACGATCAGTACGGCGGTCGGGGTCGATCCACCTCGGCTGGTTCAGGTCCCGGACCTGGTCGGCGGGAGGCTGGCCGCGGCTCGCTCGGCGTTGACCGCGGTTGGCCTGGTGCCGGGCGGAAGCCAAGAGGGTGACCGGGATATCGCCAGTCAGCAGCCGGTCGCCGGAACCCTGGTACCGGCGGGGACAACGGTCACTCTGACCGTCGTACAACCGCTTCCCTGGCGGGCAGCTGCGGCCGCTTTGGTCCTCCTGCTGGGGATCGGCGCAGTCGGCTACCGCATCCTGCGGAAGCGCCTGGAGCATCGATGGGTCCGCGGCAAGGTCCGGGTGACGGCACGGCAGACTCCCGCAGCCGCCCCGACGATCACGGAGTCACGGACGACGAAGCCGATGCCGGTGGTGCGGATCGAACCGCACGCCGACGCCGGTCGCAGCATTCTCGAGGAGGTCTGACAGATGAGCAGTTCCACTCTCTACGCACCGCTGACAGCCGGGGCTTTCCTGTTCGGTGACAGCCCGGGGGCCCACACCGCGGAGGCGGTCGCGCAGGCGATCAGCCAGCAGGGCGCCGCCCGTTCCGCACTGCGGTCCGTCCGCCGGCTTTCGGCCTCGTCGGTGGAGACCGTCGACCGCGAGATCGGCTCCGTGACCGGCCGGCTGCTCGACCTGGATCTCGGCGAGATCCTGGTGTCGAGCTGGCAGAAGTACTCGAAACTGATCGAGTCGGCGGAGCGGACGCAGGCAGCTCCCGGCAGTGAGGAGATCGTCGAGCTCGTCACGCACCGGGTCAGCTCGACCTACACCCCGCACGTCGACCTGGCGGTCGAGCGCACGCTGGTCCACTCCTTCGAGTTCGAGCTGGAGCTCGTCTTCGACGTGATCGGACTCGAGGCGGTCGTCCGCGACGGCGCCCTGGCGATGGTGCGCGCCGGCGAGTGCGTGGTCACGGCGACGCTGACGCTCGACGGCGCCCGGCTGGCGAAGAAGCGTCACCTGGTCAACCTCGACCTGATGGTGCGGCTGGATCCGCCGCGTCCGCTGATCTCCGGGTCCGACCCGGTCCGTACGCCGGCCGCCGACTCCGCCGCCACGCCGATCGACGCCCGGCCGAGCCGCTGGCCCGAGGCGGTGCCCCTCCGCAGCCGAGGCCGCGGCTGACGAGCAGCGGTCTTGCCCTGGACCCTGCGTCAGACGCTGCGCAGTACCGAGACCACGATGCCCAGGATGACGGCGCTGTCGCCGTCGATCACGTCGTACTCCGGGTTGCGGGGCTCGAGGTACACGTGGCCGTTGCGGCGGCGGTAGACCTTGACGGTCGCCTCGTCGTCGATCATCGCGGCGACGAGCTGGCCGCTGTGGGCCTCGGTCTGCTGCCGGACCACGACGATGTCGCCGTCGCAGATCGCGGCGTCGATCATCGACTCGCCCCGCACCCGCAGGCCGAAGACGTTGCCCCGGCCGGTCAGGCCGCGGGGGAGCGAGAGCACATCGTCGACGTGCTCCACGGCCGAGATCGGCGTACCGGCGGCGATGTCACCGACGACCGGCACGGAGACGGAGTCGTCGGACACCGACCGGCCCGGCGAGTCCTGCAGGAACAACCGCACGTCGATCGGCCGCGACATCGAGGTACCGCGCCGGAGGAACCCCTTCTCCTCCAGGCTCGCCAGGTGCTTCGACACCGAGGACGCCGACCGCAACCCGACCGCGTCGCCGATCTGCCGCGTACTCGGCGAATAGCCGTACTTGACCACCCAGTCCCTGATCGCCACCAGAATCCGCTGCTGCCGCTCCGGCAGACCTGAGGCGTTGAGGTGTTCGAAGGGATCGAGATCGTCGTAGGTCACCCGCGGAATCGTAGAGGCAATCACTGCGGCCACCACCGCCCGGGCGGTATCCCGGGCTCGCGTTGATGGCCGGTTGTGAGGTGCCGGTTGTGAGGCGCATGTGGTGCCGCGGGCGCGGCGCGATCGGCTGGACCGGCCGATCGCGCCGCTGGGGAGGGCAGCGCTCAGTTGATCGGGGAGATCATGCCGCCGTTGACGTAGACGGTCTGGGCGGTGACCCAGCGGGTCTCGGGCGAGACCAGGAAGCGCATCACCGGAACCACGTCGACGGGGTCGCCGAGGTCGCCGCTGATCGTCATCCCGCTGAGCCAGGCGATCGTCTCGGGAGTCTCCGCGTCGAAGAAGAAGCTCGTCTTCTGCGGGCCGGGGGCGATGCAGTTGACCGTGACGCCGCGGGGGCCGATCTCCTTCGCGAACGCCTTGCTGAAGTGCTCCACCGGCGCCTTGCTGCCGGCGTACGCCGAGTAGGTCGCCGCGGTGACCGCGACCTGGGTGGTCACCATGTTCACGATCCGGCCGTTGTCGGCCATCTTGCCGAAGGCCTCGGCCATGAAGAAGTACGGCACCTTGGCGTTGATGGCGAACGAGCGGTCGTACTCGTCCTCGGTGGTCTCGGACAGCGGCTTGCGGATGATCAGGCCGGCCGTGTTGACCAGGATGTCCCAACTGCCGAACCGCTCGATCGTGGTGTCGACCAGCCGGGTGATCTCGGAGTTGTCGGTCAGGTCGCCCTGGTGGGCGAAAGAGCGCACGCCCCGCGACTCCAAGTCCTTTACCACCAGATCGGCCTCTTCGGCGCGTCGCGCGCTGTTGTAGTGCACGACGACGTCGGCGCCGTCGTCGGCGAGTGCCTCGGCGAACAGCCTGCCGATGTTGGCGGAGCCGCCGGCGACGATGGCGACCTTTCCGCTGAGCTTTCCTGCCATGTCAGTGTCCCTTCGGGGTGGTGGGGTGGAGCAGATCGGCCAGGCCGAGCCGGGTGAGGAACTCGGCGCGGATGCGGTCGGCGACCGCGTTGACGACGACGGCGCCGTCGTCGGAGGGGTCGTAGTGCACCCGGAACGGGCGGCGGCCGGCCGGCGTGCCGACCACCCCGGCGACGATCCGCGCGATCCGGCTCGGGTCCGCGTCGGCCGGCTCGAGGGCGGCCATCCTCGTGCCGATCTCCTCCATCAGCTGTGGGTAGCGGGCCTCGTACTCCGCGGCGATGTCGGCGTCGGCGGGGCGGCCCGCGTGGGCGTAGTGATTGGTGCCGTGGGTGAACGAGCCCGGTACGACGATGGTGGTCTCGATGCCGAACCGGGCCACCTCGAGTGCGGTGGTGGCCGCGAGGGCATCCAGGGCGGCCTTGGCGGCGAAGTACGGGGCGAGGTACGGCGGGGTGCCGCCGCGGGTGCTCGTGCTGCCGATCCACACCAGCAGCCCTTCGCCCTGGATGCGCAGCGTCGGCAGCAGCGCGCGGTTGAGCCGGTGCGCGCCGAGCACGTTGGTGTCGTAGAGCTCGGCGAGTTGCTCCGCGGTGAAGGCCTCGGCCGGCCCGACCACCATGTGGCCGACGTTGTGCACCACGACGTCGAGCCGCCCGGTCTCGCTGAGCACGTCGTCGGCGGCCCGTCGGACGGACTCCTCAGAGGTGACGTCCAGCTCGACGACGCGCAGGTCGGCACCGGTGTCCTTCGCGTACTCCGTGGCTGCCGCGGCCTGCTCGGCGTTGCGGCCGCCGATGTCACGGATCCCGGCGAAGACGGTGTGGCCCGCATCGGCGAGAGCGCGAGACGTCATCAGCCCGAAGCCGCTGGACGCACCGCTGATGAAGACGTTCCTGGCCATGCTCGTCAGTCCTTCCTTGTCGATCGCAGTCCCAGCGTGCGGAGCCGGGGAGGGAGGAACAATCCGTCATTCTGCGAAGAATCCGGCCCGGGGGCTGTTGCCCGCGGACGGTCGTAGGTAGCGTCAAATGACTCTGATTTCCTGGCTGTAGCGACCACTACGCAAGCGGGCCTGTTGTAGTATTTGCTACGTTCAGCTCGCGGGCGGGCAGCTAGCGAATGGATTCGGAAATGACGGACGCACCCTGCTCCCCGCACAGCTCCTCGCAGCTCGTCGGCCGGGAGAGCGAACTGCGGATGATCCACGAAACGGTCCGCGCCGCCGAACGGACCGGCGGCACCCTGCTCGTCGTCGGAGACGCCGGCATCGGCAAGAGCGTCCTGCTGGACGCGGCCGCCGCCGTGGCCGCCGGCAACGGCGATCGGGTCCTGCGGGCCGCCGGCGTAGAGTTCGAGACCGACATCAGCTTCGCCGGGCTCAACCAGCTGCTGCTGCCGGTGATGCGTGAGGCCGCGTTGCGGGATTCTCCGCAGAGCGGGCCGCTGCGAGTGGCGCTGGGCCTCGATTCGGGGCCGGCGCCGAACTTCCTGGCCGTGTCCAACGCGGTGCTCGAGCTGCTGGCCGAGCTGGCGGCGGCCGTCCCGGTGCTGCTGGTCGTCGACGACGTGCCGTGGCTCGATCGTTCGAGCGCCGTCGTCCTCGGCCTGGTCGCGCGGCGGCTGACCGACGTACGGGTCGGGCTGCTGGTCGGCCAGCGCACCGGAGCGAACGGCTTCTTCGAGTACAGCGGAATGACCCAGCTGGTCCTTCGTCCGCTCGACGACGCGGCCAGTGAGGAGCTGCTCCGGCAGCGCCATCCCCAGCTCGGCCCTCGGGCGCGACGACGCATCCTCGACGAGGCGCAGGGCAACCCGCTCGCGCTGACCGAGCTGCCGGCCCTGCGCGACGGGAGGAAACCGCTGTCGGCGCTGCCGATGAGCCGCCGGTTGCACGAGGTCTTCGCGGTCCGGATCAGCGGGCTGCCCGACGCGACCCGGGAGCTGCTCCTGCTGGCGGCGTTGTCCGGGCCGTGCTACCTCCGGGTGATCGCCGGTTCGGTCGAGGCCATCCGGCACCTTGATCCGGCGCTGCGGGAAGGCGTGGTCGAGCTCGACCAGCAGACGGGGAAGCTGAGCTTCCGGCATCCTTTGAGCCGGCTCGCCGTGGTCGAGCTCTCGACCCTTGCCGAGCGCAATGAAGCCCACCGGCTGCTGGCCGATCGGTCCCCTGACCCGGTCCGCCGGGCGCGCCACCTGGCCGAGGCCACGGTGGAGCCCGACGAAGAGGTCGCCGGGCTCGTCGAGCAGGCCGCCCACATCGTGCTTCGTCGCGGTGACGCGGTGGCCAGTGTCGAGACCCTGACCCGCGCGGCAGAGTTGAGCGTGGACCGTCAGGCCCGGATCCGCCGGCTGGCCGAGGCCGCCACCATCGGCGCCGAGGTGACCGGGACCCTCGGCAGCGCGGAGGAACTGCTGGCGACGGCGAATCAGTACGCCGTCGATCCTTCGAGCTCTCTGCAGCTGTCGATGGCGGCCGCGAGTGTCCTGTTCAACCGGGACTGTGCAGTCGACACGCCACACCGGCTGCTCACCCTGGCGCTCGAGGCACACGCCGACAAGGTGGACAGCGAGACCCTGGCCGAGGCCCTGCAGCTGCTCGCCATGGTCTGCTACTTCGGCGGCCGGGCGAAGTTGTGGGTGCCGTTCCACACCGAGATGGACCGGCTGGGCGCGGCCGCGCCGGCGAGCCTGGTGCTCCTGAGCGGGCTGTGGGACCCGGTCTACCGGGCCAAGTCCGTGCTGCCGCTGCTGGACGACGAACTGCGCAGCCTGGGTGGGTTGGACAATCCCTGGGAGATCATCCGGATCGGTGTCGCATCGGTCTACGTCGACCGGATCGGGGAATGCCGGGAGGCCCTCTGGCGAGTCGTCGAGGACGGCCGGCAGGGTGGTGCGGTCTCCGCCGCCATCAACGCCATCGTCTCGCTGACGGTGGACGGCTGGATGCACGGCCGCTGGGACGAGGTCGACGTGCTCGTCGCCGAGGGGCGCGAACTCGCCAAGCTGCACGGCTATCTGCGGTACACGTGGGTCTTCGACGGCTACATCAGCAACCTGGTGGGAGCCGCGCGGGGGATCGAGACGGCGGAGGCAGGGGCCGCGGAGCTGGACCAATGGGCAGGATCCCGCGGTGCGCTGGTGGTCAAGGGGATGGCCCAGCAGATCTACTGCCTCGTCGCACTGGGCCGCGGCGACTTCGATACGGCCTACCGGTACGCCGCCGAGATCAGCCCGCCGGGGGTCTTCCCGCCGTACATGCCCCAGGCGCTCTGGGTGCTGTTCGAGCTGGTGGAGTCCGCCATGCGGTCAGGTCGCGAGCGGGAAGCCCGAGCTCATGTCGAGGCCGCCCGGGCAGCGTCGATCGACGAGTTGTCCTCGCGGCTGGCGGTGGTGGTGCGCGGCGCCGAGGCACTCGTCGCGCCGGAGGATCGTCGTACCGAGCTCTTCGAGCAGGCACTCGCGGTGCCCGGCGCCGAACAGTGGCCTTTCGACCTGGCGCGGGTGCGGCTCTGCTACGGCGAGGCGTTGCGCCGGGAGCGGCACATCGCGGCGGCCCGGCGGCAACTGTCGGCGGCGCGGGCGGTGTTCGACCAACTCGGTGCGCGCCCGTGGGCCAGGAGAGCCGCCAACGAACTGCGGGCCGCCGGACTGACCCGATCGCAGGCATCGCACCCGGCCGCGATCCCGCTGACCGCCCAGGAACGTGAGATCGCCATGCTCGCGGCGACAGGCCTTACCAACAAGGAGATCGGGGAGCGCCTGGCGCTGTCACCGCGCACGGTGGCGGCCCACCTCTACCGCACGTTCCCGAAACTGGGCATCACCGCCCGCGCGGCCCTCCGCGACGCCCTCTCCGCCCGCCCCGACGACTGAGCCGGCGCCGTACGGTCAGTTCAGGATGCGGGAGATGCCGACGCCGCTGCGGGCGTCGCGGCCGTACTTCGCGAGCTCGGCGGCGAGGTCCAACGGCGCGACGCCCGCCTTCTGGCGATCCTCGTCGGTGAGCAGGTCGGCCGGGATGATCCAGACGATCTCGAACTCCAGCCCGCTCGGATCCTTGCCGTAGAGCGACTTGGTGGTGCCGTGGTCCGATGCCCCGACCAGGGCGCCGACGTCGCCCAGCGTCTTCGCCAGGTCCTCGAGGTCGCCGAGGGTGTCCACCTCCCAGGCCAGGTGGTAGAGCCCGACGGTGGTCCGGCCGGCCCCGGACGGCCCGGCCTGGGCGCCGAGCTCGAACAGCCCGAGGTCGTGGTCGTTGGTCGATCCCGGCGCGCGCAGGAACGCGGCTCCCTGGAAGGAGCCGCCGCCGTCGGTGTACCCGAACCCGAGCACGTCGCGGTAGAAGGCGACACTCTCGGCCAGGTCGCGCACGTACAGCACCGCATGGTTCAACCGGAAGATCGCCATGTCCTCGACTTCCCCTCGTCGTTTCGGTTTCAACACTAGTTGAGGACTCAACTGAGGGGTAGTGGCAGGCTTGCCCGCGGTTGTCGGAGAGGGCCGCGAGGCCCGGCGAAGGGACGGATGCATGGAAGAAGAGGGCGCCTACTCGCTCAGTGCACAGGAACGGTCGATCCTCGGACGGCTGGCGGAGTTGGCGGTGCCACGTGATGAGTTCCCGTCGGCGGCCGACGTCGGTGCGGTGGCGTTCGTCGAGCGGGTTCTCGCCGAGGACCGGCCTGACTGGCGGCCCCGGGTTCTTCGGGCGCTGGAGGTAGCCGGTGCCGAACCCGACCTCGACGCCGTGCTCGCCGACTCCGACGGGGCCTGGCTCGTCCGCCTGGTGGCGCAGGGCTTCTACGCCGGCGACGGTCACAGCCCGTACGGCGAGCGACCGCCGGCGTGGGAGATGGTGGGCTGGCGGCCGGACGCGGCCGGGACCTGGGAGACGACCCAGACCGAACTGACCGTCACCCCACGGTCGGCGCTCGCCGGCCGCTACGACTGCGTGATCATCGGGTCAGGCGCCGGCGGGGGAGCGGCAGCCCAGGTGCTCGCCGAATCGGGCCGGTCGGTGCTGGTGGTCGAGACCGGCTGCTACCCGTCGACGGAATCGCTGACCCGTGATCACCTGCGCAACCCTCGGTCCACGGTTGGCCTGCCGGCCTTCACCGACCCGGATCCGCAGGGACGCCCGAGGGTCTCCGTAGTCGACGGCGAGGCGCAGATTGTCCTGCCACCCGACGGTGGTTGGGGCAACAACGCGTTCACTGTCGGCGGCGGCACCCGGGTGTACGGCGCCCAGGCCTGGCGGTTCGCCCCGCGCGATTTCACCATGGCGAGCACCTACGGCGTCCCCGAGGGCAGCGCGCTCGCGGACTGGCCGATCACGTATGCCGACCTGGAGCCGTACTACAGCCTGGCCGAGCAGAGGTTCGGGGTGAGCGGTGGCGGGGTGGACCCGTGGCACGATTCGCGCTCGATCCCGCTGCCGATGCCGCCGCTGCCGCGATCCGGTTCCGCGCAGCGGCTGGTGGATGCGGCCGATCGCCTGGGCTGGGGCACCCTCGACGTACCGCTGCTCATCAACTCGGTCGACTACCAGGGGCGGTCCGGTTGCGTGCGTTGCGGACAGTGCGTTGGTTTCGCCTGTCCGGTCGACGCCAAGGCGGGCACCCACAACACGGCGTTGCCGGCGGCACTGGCGACCGGTCTCTGCACGCTGGTCACCGAGACAACAGCCGAACGACTCGTCACCGATGCCCGAGGCCGAGTCACCGGCGTGGCCCTGGTCGCCGCTGACGCCGACGGCCGGATCTGGCGTCGTACGGTCGACTGCGCTGAGGTCGTCGTCGCTGCCGGTGCCACCGAGACCCCGCGACTCTTGCTCAACAGCGCGCACGACCACGAACCACGGGGACTCGGCAACAATCGCGACCAGGTGGGCAGATACCTCCAGGCGCACGTGTACGCCGGTGCGGCCGGGGCGTTCGACGACGAGGTGGTCGACCTGCTCGGCCCGGGGGTGTCGATCGCGACCTGCGACTTCCGGCACGGCAACGACGGGATCGTGGGTGGCGGGATGCTGGCCAACGAGTTCGTCGCCACCCCGGCATCGACGTACGACTATCTGACCGGGGCAGGCCTGATCCCACCGGCCGGAGCGGCCGGGAAGCAGGCGATGCGGCGTGAAGCCCTCCGCACGTTGCGTGTGGTCGGGCCCATCCAGGAGGTCACGTCGGCGGAGTCCAGGGTGCGGGTCGATCCGGAGGTCACCGACCGATTCGGCAACGCCGTGGTGAGGATCAGCGGGTCGATCCACCCCGAGGACGTCCGCACTCAGGCATACATGAGCGATAAGGCCAGGCAGTGGCTGGTCGAGGCCGGCGCAGCCCGTACTGCGGTCGGCGGCGCCGGAACTGCGCGGCGAGCCAGCGTCGGCCAGCATCAAGCTGGAACGTGCCGGATGGGCGACGATCCGGCGCGCTCGGTCACCGATCCGTACGGCCGGGTCTGGGGGCACGAGAACGTCCGGATCGTCGACGGCTCGGTGCACGTGACGAACGGCGGGGTGAACCCGGTGCTGACCATCCTGGCCGGCTCGCTGCGCATCGCCGAGCACCTCGCCGGCGTCACGCGCTGACGTGAAGGCGCCCGGGGTCGGGTGGTCCGACCCCGGGCGCCCGCGTCACCAGCTGTTGTTGGAGATGTCCAGGCCGAGGATCACCTGGTCGAAGGTGTTGCCGTCGTTGTCGTCGGTGTAGGCGACGGCCACCTCGGACCACGGCGACACCGCGACCGCCAGCTGCTCCTGCCGGCCGACGGTGACCTGGCTGAGTTGCTGCGCCGACAGCCGTCCGGTGTCCGTCCCGTCGGTGCCGAACCCGCGGACCCAGACGTCGAGGTCGGTGGCCTGAATCGTCCACCCCACGACGCTGTTGCTCTGGTCATCGATACCGACATCCGGGTCCTTGCCCCCGGCAGCGACCTGCACATCCGCGAAGCGCGGAGTGCCCGCCCCGTCGAAGGTGCGGGTCCACGCCCCCGCAGTACCGGTGTGGTCGGACTCCCAGGCGACGGCGAAGTCGCCGTTGAAGTTCGCCGCCACGGAGGCGTGCGTCTGCTGCCCGCCGCCGTTGGAGTTCGCCGTACGGCGGGACAGGGTGACCGCGCCGTTGGTCCGGGCCAAGCCGAGCAGGCCGATGTTGTACCACGCGTTGGCGTCGCCGTCCTCGTCCCAGACGACGATCGCGTCGCCGGACGCCGACACCGCGACGTCCGGTTTGTGGTGCTGACCGGTCGTCTGCGAAGCGGTCACCTGCCACGCCCGGGTCGTCGGCCCGGTGAACCCGGCAGCCTTGATCAGCGGCTGGGCTCCGGTCTGGATGTCCTCCCACACCACGGAGAACGCGACCGCTCCACCGGCCGGCGCGCCGTCCGGGTCGACGGCCACCCGCGGGTTGATCTGCTGACCGGTCGAGCTGTTGTTCGCGTTGCCCGAGGCGGTGACGGTGCCCGCGGTATTCACCACCCGGTACGGGACGTTGTAGTAACCGTTGCCGTCCGGGTCGTCGGCCCAGACCACGACGGCGTTGCCCTTGTCGTCGAGACCGACGTCCGGCTGGAGGTGGCGCCAGTTGGTGACGCCGCTGCTGCCGCCGGCGGACAGCTTCTTCTCGTAGACCGCCGTGCCGTTGCGGAACAACCGCACGAAGATGTCGCTGTGGGCGTTGTCGGTCGCGGCGGTGGTGTCCCGGTCGTCCTCCCACACCACGGCGACGTAGCCGTTGCGGTTGGTCGCGATCGAGGGAACGTCCTGGTCCCCGGTGGCCACGCTGTTCGCGGTCAGCCAGGTCGGCGTCGCCACGGCGGCCTGGGCCGGGGTGGCGATGGTTGCGCTGAACAACAAGGACGACGCGGCAGCGCCGATGGCGAAGAGCTTCTTCATGTCCGGTCCCCTCACACGGCCTGAAGGCCGGGCCGGCCCTCTTCGATCACGAACGACTTGACCGTGGATGCCGCGGCGTCGTGTTCCGAGACCTTCGCCACGGCCCGGTAGTCGGCCCGCAGCTGCGTCGGGCTGATCGTCGTCCGGACGTAGCCGCGCCTGTTGTTGTAGAACTTCAGCCACGGGTTGGTCCCGACGTCGGGGATCGCGGTGGCACCGTCGCCGTCACCGCTGGAGGTGACCGAGCTGGTCACCAGTTCGCTGCCGATCACGGCCGAGGCAGGATTGTTGTAGTCGGCAACCAGGTTGCTCGCCCAGGCGCGGTGGACGTCACCGGTGAGGACCACGGGGTTCCGGGTGGCGCGGTCGACCCAGCCCTGCTGGATCCGGGCCCGGGAGGCGCGGTAGCCGTCCCACGAGTCCATGCTCGCGCCGGTCGAGTTGAACCGCCGCGCGAAGAACACCTGCTGGCCGATGATGCCCCAGGTGCCGGAGTGCTGGGCGAGTCCGTCGAGCAGCCAGGTCTCCTGGGCGTTGCCGGGCAGGCTGCGGGACGCCAGATCCGCGTCCGAGCAGATCTTCCAGCCGTCGCCACACGCCTGGTCGTTGCGGTACTGCCGGGTGTCGAGCATGTGGAAGGTGGCGAGGTTGCCCCACCGGAGCCTGCGGTACAGCGGGATGCTGTTGCCGTTGTTGGCCTGGGCCGGCCGCAGCGGCATGTTCTCGTAGTACGCCTGGTAGGCGGCGGTCCGCCGGGCGGTCCACTGGGCCGTGGTCAGCGACGGGGTGCTGTCCGCCCGCACCATGTTGGCGTAGTTGTTCTCCACCTCGTGGTCGTCCGGTACGACGATCCACGGCGCGACCGCGTGCGCGGCCTGGAGATCCGGGTCCGACTTGTACTGCGCGTAGCGGCGGCGGTAGTCCGCGAGCGACACGATCTCCGTGGCGCCCAGGTGGAGCCGCGTGCGGCCCGCCGTGGCCGGGTACTCGTAGATGTAGTCGCCCAGGAACAGGATCAGGCCGGGGTTGTCCTCGGCCATCCGGCGGTACGCGGTGTAGTAGCCCTCTTCGTAGTGCGCGCACGAGGTGAAGGCCATCACGAGATCGCGGCCGTTGGTGTCGTCGGCCGGAGCGGTGCGGGTCCGGCCGACCGGGGAGAGGTGACCTTGGGCGCGGAAGCGGTAGTAGTAGTCCGAGTCGGGGTTGAGGCCGTTCGCGATCACATGCACGGAGTGGGCGGCCCCGTAGGTCGCCGTCACCTGGCCCTGCGTGACAAGCGTGGTGAAGCGGTCGTTCGTCGACACCTGCCAGTCGACTGTGACGTTGGTGTTGGCCATGCCACCCTGGCCGTCGGCGTTGAGTGGCGAAGGGGCCAGCCGGGTCCACAGCACGACGCTGCTCGCATCGGGTTCACCCGAGGCGACGCCGAGCTGGAACGGATACGGAACTGCTGCGGTGGCGGTGATGATGCTGGAGTGGGCGGGCAGTGCGGTGGCACCGGCCGCCGCTAGTCCACCGAGGACAAGGGTTCGACGACTGATCGGTCTCATGGGCCTCACCTTCAGAAATGCGCATGGCGACAGGCCCCTCGGACAGCTGAAACGGGCGGAAACATCCGGGAACCTCCAGGGCGGTGGTAGTTCGTTCCCATGGTCACCGGAATTGCGTAACTTTTCTACGGCGCGTGACCGGGCAGTACCTCTCTGGCGCCGAGAACGCCGGGCTGCTCAGGGTGTGATGCGGTCAGGTGTTGTCCGGGTCCTCGTTCTGGCGCAGGTTGTCGACCCGGCCCTGGTCCTCGCCGGCGTCGAGCAGGTTGTCCTTCGACGCGCCGCTGTCGGGGTACTCCGACATCGCGATCTTCGGGTGGTGGAGGTCGAACGCAGGGCTCTCGGACCGGATGCGGGGGAGGGTGACGAAGTTGTGCCGCGGCGGCGGGGACGAGGTGGCCCACTCCAGCGACCGGCCCCAGCCCCACGGGTCGTCCACCCCCACCAGCGGCGATCTACGCGACCTGTAAACGTTGTAGAAGAACGGCAACATCGACAGACCCAGGATGAACGCCCCGACGCTGGACACCTGGTTCAGCGTGGTGAAGCCCTCGTTGGCGCCGTACGTCGCGTAGCGGCGCGGCATGCCTTCCACACCGAGCCAGTGCTGGACGAGGAAGGTGGTGTGGAAGCCGATGAACAGCAGCCAGAAGTGGAGTTTGCCGAGTCGCTCGTCGAGCATCCGGCCGGTCATCTTCGGCCACCAGAAGTAGAACCCGGCGAACATCGCGAACACCACCGTGCCGAAGACGACGTAGTGGAAGTGCGCGACCACGAAGTACGAGTCGGTGACCTGGTAGTCCAGCGGGGGTGACGCGAGGATCACGCCGGTGAGTCCGCCGAACAGGAACGTCGTGAGGAACCCCACGGCCCACAACATGGGCGTGTCGAAGGACAGGGAGCCGCCCCACATCGTGCCGATCCAGTTGAAGAACTTCACCCCGGTCGGCACCGCGATCAGGAATGACATGAAGGAGAAGAACGGCAGGTTCACTCCGCCGGTCGCGAACATGTGGTGCGCCCACACGGCGGCGGACAGCGCGCCGATCGCGAGCGTCGCGGCGACCAGGCCGATGTAGCCGAAGATCGGTTTGCGGCTGAACACCGGCAGGATCTCGGTGATGATGCCGAAGAACGGCAGCGCGATGATGTAGACCTCGGGATGCCCGAAGAACCAGAACAGGTGCTGCCACAGCAGTGCGCCGCCGTTGGCCGCGTCGTACACGTGAGCGCCCAGGGCGCGATCGGCCTCCAGCATCAGCAAAGCGCCGGCCAGGATCGGGAACGCGATCAGCACCAGGATCGACGTGATCAGGATGTTCCACACGAAGATCGGCAGCCGGAACATCGTCATCCCCGGTGCGCGCATGGTGATGATCGTGGTGACGAAGTTGACCGCACCCAGGATGGTGCCCAGACCGGCCATCCACAGACCCATGATCCACAGATCACCGCCGACGCCTGGCGAGCGGACCCCGTTCGACAGCGGCGAGTACGCCGTCCAGCCGAAGTCGGCGGCACCACCGGGCGTCAGGAACCCGGCCAGCGTGATCAGCCCGCCGAACAGGAACAGCCAGTAGCTGAACATGTTGAGCCGCGGGAACGCGACGTCCGGGGCGCCGATCTGGACCGGCATGATCACGTTCGCGAAGCCGACGAACAGCGGCGTCGCGAACAGCAGCAGCATGATCGTGCCGTGCATCGTGAAGAGCTGGTTGTAGACCTCTTCGTTCACGATCTGCAGGCCCGGCGTGGCGAGCTCGGAGCGGATCACCAGCGCCATCAGGCCGGCCGCCAGGAAGAACGCGAACGAGGTGATCAGGTAGAGATGACCGATCACCTTGTGATCGGTGGTGGTGAGCAGCCGCACGGCGACGACGCCGAGGCGACGCCGGGGGACCGTCAGGGACGGACTGATGGTCGCCGAGCGGCGTTCGTCGAGGCTGGTCACTGTGGCCCTCCCGTCAAATCGGTGGCCGGGCAACGGCCCGGCAGGGGAGGACGGCGGCTGCCAGGGTCCATGCCCCCTCCTCAGACTGCGCGCTTACCGCCCAGTTGTGAAGGGTCAGCCGGACAGCTGGGCGGCGTGGTCGGGGACCTGGGTCTGCATGTCACGCGGGGTGCGTTCGTAGCCCTTCGACGGAGGCCGGGGCGGGAGCGCGAGCGGCGGGCGCTGGACCTCGAAGTACGGGACGGTCGCGAGCAGGTGGGCGATCATGTTGATCCGCGCGGCGCGTTTGTCCTCGCTCTCGACGACGTACCACGGGGCCTCGGGGATGTCGGTGTGCACGAACATCTCGTCCTTGG
Organism: Kribbella orskensis; assembly: GCF_004342085.1. NCBI lineage: Bacteria > Bacillati > Actinomycetota > Actinomycetes > Propionibacteriales > Kribbellaceae > Kribbella > Kribbella orskensis. The sequence goes on along the minus strand of NZ_SLWM01000004.1, from coordinate 301,903 downwards.
CGCGCGAGTAGTCCTCCCAGCGGGCGATCGACTCCAGGTCCATCGGCGACAGTTTCCAGCGGCGCATCGGGTCCTCGAGGCGTTTGCGGAAGCGGTTCTCCTGCTCGTTGTCGCTGACGGAGAACCAGTACTTGCGCAGCAGCACGCCGTCCTCGACCAGCAGCCGCTCGAAGATCGGGGACTGGTGCAGGAACCGGCTGTACTCCTGGTTCGTGCAGAAGTTCATCACCCGCTCGACCCCGGCGCGGTTGTACCAGCTGCGGTCGAACAGGACGATCTCGCCGGCCGCCGGAAGATGCTCGATGTAGCGCTGGAAGTACCACTGGGTGCGCTGCCGCTCGGTGGGCGCAGGCAGGGCCACGATCCGGGCGACCCGGGGGTTGAGGAACTCTGTCACCCGCTTGATCGTGCTGCCCTTGCCGGCCGCGTCGCGACCTTCGAAGACCACCACGACCCGCGCGCCCTCGACCCGGACCCACTCCTGCAGCTTGACCAGCTCTGCCTGCAGGCGGATCAGCTCCCGCTCGTACAGCTTCTTCGGTACCCGCTTGACCTTCTGCGGGCTCTTCTCCTTGTCGCGGCTCATCCTCCGACGGTAATCGTCAGCCGGCCGGAACGGCGGCCGGGATCGGCCGGCGGGGTGTCGAAAGTCGGTCAGCTGCCGGTGGACTTCAGGCGCTCGGCTTCCTTCTGGACCTCGGCCTGGGTGGCGCGCTCGCGCTGCAGCCACTCGGGGTCTGCCGCCCGCAAAGCCTGGATCTGCTCCGTGGTGAGGGGCTCGGTGATACCTCCGCGGGCCAGGCCGGAGATGGAGATTCCCAGCCTGGCGGCGACCACCGGGCGAGGGTGCGGGCCGGTACGGCGGAGCTCCCGCAGCCACTCGGGCGGGTCGGCCTGCAGGGCGTTCAGCTCGTCGCGCGAGACGACACCCTCCTGGAACTCCGCGGGGGTGGCCTCGAGGTACACACCCAGCTTCTTCGCCGCGGTAGCGGGCTTCATCGTCTGGGTGGTCTTGTGCGACGTCATACCGCCCAGGGTATCGACTGCGAGCCGGGCTCCCGACCACGCCGGATAGCCTGGCCCGGTGACAGCCCCGGACGAACGGCCCTCCTTCCGGCTCGCGTACGTCCCGGGCGTCACGCCGGCCAAGTGGGTGCGGACCTGGAACGAGCGGCTGCCCAAGGTCCCGCTGACCCTGATCGGTGTGACCGCGCCCGAGGCGGCCGACGTCGTACGGGCGGGTGGCGCCGACGCCGGGCTGGTGCGGTTGCCGATCGACCGGACGGGGCTGAGCGCGATCCCGCTCTACACCGAGACGACGGTGGTCGTGGTGCCGAAGGATCACCTCGTGACCGCGGCCGAGGAGGTCACCACCGACGACCTCGCGGACGAGTTCGTGCTGCACCCGCTCGACGACTCCCTGGAGTGGGACCAGTTGCCCGGGCAACCGGCGTTCGAGCGTCCCGCCACGACCGCGGCCGCCATCGAACTGGTGGCGGCGGGAGCGGGGGTGCTCGTCGTCCCGCAGTCGCTCGCCCGGCTGCATCACCGCAAGGACCTCACCTACCGGCCGATCACGGACGCGCCCCAGTCGCGCGTCGCGCTGACCTGGCTGGAGGACCAGACCACCGATCTGATGGAGCAGTTCATCGGGATCGTCCGCGGCCGCACCGTCAACAGCTCGCGGGACCAGCCGACCCCACCCCAGCCGAAGCGCAAGCGCCCCGAGTCGGAGGCGCGAAAGCCCGCCCCCCGCAAGCGCAGAGCCTCCGACGCCGCCAGCTCCGGCAAGCGCGGCAAACCCCGCCGCCCCCGCTGACCCTCAGCTGCTCATCGTTCTGGTGGAGGGCCGCCTGGTCGCGTGAGCGCCGGGGGTCGTCCGAATAGGGTGATGTGTGTCCGCTGAGCGGGTCCTAGGTTCGGGTGCGCGCTCGACAGCGAGTCGAGGCGCTGGACCGGGGAGGCCGGACAATGACTCAGAACCAATCCACCGGGCGGCAGCCCGTCTCGGACTGGGCGGTGGGCGGCGTCGTGTTCGCCGCCGCCATGATGCTGATGAACGGCCTGTTCCAGGTGATCGCCGGACTCGCAGCGCTGATCAACGACGAGTACTTCGCCGTGATCCGAGGTTATGCGTTCGACCTCGACATCACCGCCTGGGGCTGGATCCACCTGATCCTGGGCCTCATCGTCGTGGGGGCCGGCATCGGCCTGCTCGTCCGGGCGAGCTGGGCACGAGTGGTCGCGCTGATCGTCACCGCGCTGAGCGCGCTCGACAACTTCTTCTTCATCCCGTACGCCCCGTTCTGGTCGTTGCTGGTGATCGCGCTCGACGTGTGGATCATCTGGGCGCTGACCCGCCCGAACGTGCTCCAGCAATAGCGGTCACGCACACCGCAGGGTCTTCGACACGGCGGCGCTGGAGAAGACGTTCGCAGAGCGGTCTCAGTAGCGGACATCGCTTTGCAGCAAGGGCGGATACACGGCCGAAGGCTCGCCGTCGACCGTGGCACCCGCGAACTGCAGCATCGCGTTCTGCGCGCCGTGCATCGGTGCCGGGTAGTTCAACGTCGGGGCGGAGACCTCTTCCAGCCGCTGAAGCTGTTCAGCGCTGAGCCCCACCTCCAGCCCGGCGACATTGGTCTGCAGGTGTTCGAGGCGTCGCGCGCCGATGATCGGTACGACGGTGCCGCGGCGGGCGCGCAACCAGGCCAGGGACACGGCCGCAGAGGTGGTCCCGAGTTCTTCGGCCACCGCGGCGACGGCGTCGATGACGGTGAACTCGTCGTCGCTCGGCCCGCCGACGAACGCAGTACGGGCGGAGTCGGTGACCTGGGTGTCCCGGCGGTACTTGCCGGACAGGAAGCCATTCTTGAGCGGGCTCCATGGGACCAGCGCCATGCCCTGGTCCAGCGCCAGCGGTGCGAGTTCACCTTCGACGGTGCGGGCGAGCAGCGAGTACTCGACCTGCAGCGCGCTCAGCGGGGTCCAGTTCTTCAACAGCGCCATGGTCTGGGCCTGGGCGGTGAACCAGGCCGGGGTGTTGGAGAAGCCGATGTAGCGGATCTTGCCCGCCCGGACCAGATCGTCGAGCGTGCGCAGAGTCTCCTCGATCGGGGTGTGCCTGTCCCAATTGTGCAACCAGTACAGATCGAGGTAGTCGGTCTGCAGGCGGCGGAGGCTCTCGTCGAGCTGGGCGATGATCGCCGAGCGGCCGGCACCGCCTCCGTTGGGATCGCCGGGGAAGAGATTGCCGAAGAACTTCGACGCCAGCACCACGTGCTCGCGCCGGCCGGGGTGGGCGGCGAACCAGTCGCCGAGGATCTTCTCCGAGTGCCCGTTGGTGTAGAAGTTCGCGGTGTCGACGAAGTTCCCGCCCAGATCGAGGTAGGTGGCGAGGATCTTCTCCGACTCCTCGACGCTGGTCCCGGCGGCGCCGGGATCCTCGCCGAAGGTCATCGCGCCGAGCGCGAACGGGCTGACCCGCAGGCCGGACCGGCCGAGGCTGACGTAGTGGTCGAGTGACATGAGATGGCTCCGATCAGTGCTGGAAACGGTCACCACCATCGAATCGCGAGGCACCGGATCCGAGGTAGACCGATCGAGCTCACCTCTTGCACAATCCTGCCGATCTCGCGTCGATCGGGTTGCGCGCGATGATCGCGGCTGCTTCGCTCAGGATGTGAACACCACCGTCGACCTGCTGGCTGAGCTCAGGGGCATCATCGCGACCCACGCCCGATCGGATCTGGGGACGTCGATCGACGGACTGCTGCTGTCCAAGGTGGAGACGGTCGAGCCGGACTACTCGCTCACGGAGCCGCTGCTGGTCGTCATGGCCCAGGGTGGCAAACGCCTGCTGCTCGGCGACCAGGTGTACGAGTACAGAGCCGGCCAGTGCCTCGTGGTCACCGCCGACCTACCCGTCACGGGTCACTTTCTCGACGCCAGCCCGCAGATCCCGGCTTTGGGCATCGGCCTGGTACTGCGACCGGCCGTCATCGCAAGGTTGTTGCTGGAGGCACCGGCAGGACGCTGGTCCCGCAGTACGGCGGAGCTGCCCGCGATGGCGACCGGCGACGCCGACCCCGACCTGCTCGACGCGGTGACCCGCATGCTGCGCCTGCTCGATCACCCGGCTGACGCGGCCGTGCTGGCTCCGCTGGTGGAGCAGGAGATCCTCTGGCGGCTACTCACCGGCCCGCACGGCGGCATAGTCCGGCAGATCGGCCTGGCGGACAGCAGCCTGTCCTACCTCAGCCGGGCGATCCGTTGGATCCGCGACAACTACGCCGAACCGATGCGGGTCGAGGACCTCGCCCGGCTGGCCGGGATGAGCACCTCCGCGTTCCACCGCCACTTTCGCGCCGTCACCGCGATGAGCCCCCTGCAGTTCCAGAAGCGCATCCGGCTCCAGGAGGCGCGCTCGTTGCTGGTCTCCCGCGCGGGAGACATCGCCGGCGTCGGGCATCTGGTCGGCTACGACAGCCCCTCCCAGTTCAACCGCGAGTACCGCCGCCTGTTCGGCGCTCCGCCCGGCCAGGACGCCGTACGCCTGCGCACGACCATCACCCCGTCCGCCACCCCACACCTCCCGTAGCGCCAGCAGGACTCGCCAGACTTGTTCTTGAATGATTCCAGAAAATGCGACAGACTCCGGGACGTGCCAACACCGTCGGAGTACGAGCGCATGTTGCGGCGGGCCGCACTGCGGGTGACGCGGCCCCGGGTGGCCGTGCTCGCCGCGGTGCACGACCGTCCGCACGCCGACACGGACTCGATCATCGGCGCCGTGCGCGAGGACCTCGGCGAGGTCTCCCACCAGGCTGTCTACGACGTACTCCGCGCGCTGACCGCGGCGAGTCTGGTGCGGCGCATCCAGCCGACGGGGTCCGTGGCGCGGTACGAGTCGCGGGTCGGCGACAACCACCACCACGTCGTGTGCCGGTCCTGCGGTGCCATCGCCGACGTGGACTGTGCCCACGGCTCCGCGCCCTGCCTGACCGCCTCCGACGACCACGGCTTCGCGATCGACGAGGCCGAGGTCGTCTACTGGGGCCGCTGCCCCGACTGCTCCACCGCATCCAGTACTTGAGTACCCCCTAGTCTCCGGAAGGTTTTCCCGTGTCTGACAAGCCTGACGCCGTTGTTGGAGAGATGAATGAGGAGAGCGAGGCCCAGTGCCCGGTCGCGGGTGGGCATTTCAAGCACCCGACCGAGGGTGGGAGCAACCGTGAGTGGTGGCCGAACCAGCTCAACCTGAAGATCCTCCGCAAGCACCCCGCGGTGGCGAACCCGATGGGCGAGGACTTCGACTACGCGGCGGCCTTCGGCACCGTCGACCTCGACGCCCTGGCCCGTGACGTCGACGAGGTGCTGACCACGTCGCAGGACTGGTGGCCCGCGGACTTCGGCCACTACGGGCCGTTCATGATCCGGATGGCCTGGCACAGCGCGGGCACCTACCGGATCCACGACGGCCGCGGCGGCGCGGGCGCCGGCATGCAGCGCTTCGCCCCGCTGAACAGCTGGCCGGACAACGGTAACCTCGACAAGGCGCGCCGGCTGCTGTGGCCGGTGAAGAAGAAGTACGGCGCCTCGATCTCGTGGGCCGACCTGATGATCTTCACGGGCAACCGCGCCCTGGAGACGATGGGCTTCAAGACCTTCGGCTTCGCCGGTGGCCGGCCGGACGTCTGGGAGCCCGACGAGGACGTGTACTGGGGCCCCGAGACCACCTGGCTCGGCGACGAGCGCTACACCGGTGACCGGGAGCTCGAGAACCCGCTGGCCGCGGTACAGATGGGTCTCATCTACGTGAACCCGGAAGGCCCGAACGGCAACCCGGACCCGCTCGCCTCGGCGCGCGACATCCGCGAGACCTTCGGCCGGATGGCGATGAACGACGAGGAGACCGTCGCGCTGATCGCGGGTGGCCACACGTTCGGCAAGACCCACGGTGCCGCCGACCCGGAGCAGTACGTCGGACCCGAGCCCGAGGGCGCCCCGCTCGAGGAGCAGGGCCTCGGCTGGAAGAACAGCTTCGGCTCCGGCAAGGGCCGGGACGCCATCACCAGCGGCCTCGAGGTCACCTGGACGGCCACGCCGACGCGGTGGAGCAACAGCTTCTTCGAGAACCTCTTCGGCCACGAGTGGGAGCTGACCAAGAGCCCGGCCGGCGCCCACCAGTGGCAGCCGAAGGACGGCGCCTCGGCCAACACCGTCCCGGACCCCGAGGACGGCTCGCTGACCCGCCCGCCGACGATGCTGACGACCGACCTGGCCCTGCGGGTCGACCCGATCTACGAGCAGATCTCGCGGCGCTTCCTCGAGAACCCGGACCAGTTCGCGGACGCGTTCGCGCGGGCCTGGTACAAGCTGACGCACCGCGACATGGGCCCGATCCAGCGCTACCTCGGCCCGCTGGTCCCGCAGGAGACGCTGATCTGGCAGGACCCGGTGCCCGCGGTCGACCACGAGCTGGTCGGGGCCGAGGACGTCGCCTCGCTCAAGGGTCAGATCCTCGACTCGGGTCTGTCGGTCTCGCAGCTCGTCGCCACCGCCTGGGCGTCGGCCTCGACGTTCCGGGGGAGTGACAAGCGCGGTGGGGCGAACGGTGCTCGCATCCGCCTCGAGCCCCAGTCGGGCTGGGAGGTCAACGAGCCTGACGCCCTGGCGCAGGTGCTGCGCACGCTCGAGGGGATCCAGGAGTCCTTCAACAGCTCCGGCAGCAAGAAGATCTCGCTGGCCGACCTCATCGTGCTCGCTGGTGGGGCTGCCGTGGAGCAGGCCGCCAAGACCGCCGGCTTCGACGTACAGGTGCCCTTCACCGCTGGGCGCACGGACGCGTCGCAGGAGCAGACTGACGCCGACTCCTTCGCCGCGCTCGAGCCGGTGGCCGACGGGTTCCGTAACTACCTCGGCAAGGGCACCCGGCTGCCGGCGGAGTACCTGCTGATCGACCGCGCGAACCTGCTGACCCTGAGCGCGCCCGAGCTGACCGTCCTGGTGGGCGGCCTGCGGGTTCTGGGCGCGAACTTCCAGCAGTCGTCGCTGGGCGTCCTCACCTCGACGCCCGGGTCGCTGACGAACGACTTCTTCGCGAACCTGCTCGACCTGGGCACGACGTGGAAGCCGACGTCCGAGGACGCGGAGACCTTCGAGGGCCGCGACGCCAGTGGCGCGGTCAAGTGGACCGGCAGCCGCGTCGACCTGGTCTTCGGCTCCAACTCCGAGCTGCGCGCCCTCGCCGAGGTCTACGCCAGCGACGACGCCCGGGAGAAGTTCGTCCGCGACTTCATCGCCGCCTGGACCAAGGTGATGGAGCTCGACCGCTACGACATCGCCTGACCCACCCGTCCAGGTCAGCCCGCCTGCACACGACAGCCAGGTCCACCCCCGGTGGACCTGGCTGTCGCCGGTTTGGCCGGTACTGAGCCGGCCCGAGGGCATACGTGCCCTTGGCAACCGGTTTCGTCAGGAAACTTCGGCGGGACCGCGGCCGTTGGTAGGAATATGAGCAACCTCACGAGCGAATATGAGCAGCTGGCGGACGAGTACCACGGCACGGTGGATCCCGAGGGGGCCGGGCTGGAGGATCCGACGTTCGACGGGCTGGTGGGGGACGTGCGCGGGCAGCGGGTGGCCGCGGTGGCGTGTGGGCAGGGGCGGGATGCGCGGCGCCTGGCGGATCTCGGGGCCGAGGTGGTGGGGATCGATGCCTCGGAGTCGCTGCTGGCCCACGCCCGCAGGTTCGAGCAGGAGACTCCTCGCGGGATCGAGTACGTCCACGGGGATGCTCACGATCTCCGCCGGCTTCCCGACGCGTCGTTCGACGGAGTCGTGTGCCACATGGCGTTGATGGACATCCCGGAGCTCGAGCCGGCGTTGCGGTCGATCGCTCGGATCCTGGTGCCGGGCGGGTGGTTCGTGGCGTCGATCGTGCACCCGTGCTACAAACCGCCGGCCCACGGGGAGTTGGTCGACCACGTCGACGGCTTCACCAGGCGGATCACCGGCCGCTACTTCGAGGAGGGCCCGTACAACAGCGTGACCCGCTGGGCGATCCTGCCGCGCGTCTCCTACCACCGGACGCTGTCGACGTACGTGAACACTCTGGTGGCGGCCGGCCTGCCCCTCACCCGGATGGAAGAGCCCGTCGGCGACCGCCCGGTCTGGAAGGAGGCCGCCGGCATTCTCTACTTCCGCTGCGAACTCAGGCAGCCAGCCTGACGCTCCGATCTCTGAAAACGAAAATGGACTCACAGGTCCATTCCGTCGAGCCCCGGCCTGAGCGCGTTCGGCGGCGTAGCCTGAAGGTATGGGTGGGGGCGGGCAGGGCTTTCGCACCAGCATTCGGTCGTTGAACAAGTTCCTCGGCGTGAGCGTGCTGGCGGGCGCCCTGGCCGCGGGACTGATGGTTCCCTTCGCCGGGCTGGCCGAGTTCGGCTCCAAGAAGGCCGCGGAGTCGGTCGAGAGCCTGCCACAGGAGCTGGAAACGGAGCCGCCGGCGGTGCGGAGCAGGATCCTCGCGGCCGACGGCAGCCTGATCGCCACCCTGTACGAGCAGAACCGCGTCCCGGTGCCGCTCAGCCTGATCAGCCCGATCATGCGCAAGGCGATCGTGGCGATCGAGGACTCGCGCTTCTACGACCACGGCGCCCTGGACGCGAAGGGCACGCTGCGGGCGCTGATCCGGAACCAGACCGGGGGCTCGGTGCAGCAGGGTGGTTCGAGCATCACCCAGCAGTACGTGAAGATGAGCCTGATCGAGAAGGCGCAGACCGCCGAGCAGCGCCAGGCCGCCACCGAGGTGACCTACCAGCGCAAGCTGACCGAGCTGCGCTACGCGGTCGCCATGGAGAAGGAGTTCTCGAAGGATCAGATCCTCGAGCGGTACCTGAACCTGGCGAACTTCGGCGACGGCTCGTACGGCGTACAGGCCGCTGCCCAGCACTACTTCAGGACCACCGCCAAGAAGCTCACGCTCCCGCAGGCCGCGCTGCTGGCCGGGCTGGTGAAGAACCCGACCGGCTACGACCCGACGAACGACCTCAAGCGCGCCAAGGAACGTCGCGACGTGGTGCTGCGCAGGATGCGGGAGCTGGGCGTGATCACCGCGAAGCAGACCAACGACGCGATCAAGGCGCCGGTGATCGACAAGAAGAAGATCTTGAAGGTCCGCAACGGCTGCGCCAGCTCCCGCTATCCCTTCTACTGCGACTACGTCGTCTCCAAGCTGCTGGACAACCCGGCCCTGGGCCGGACGCCCAAGGACCGGGACCACTTCCTGAAGACCGGCGGCCTCACCGTGAAGACGTCGCTGGACCCGAGGATCCAGTCGGCCGCGCAGGCGTCGATCAAGGCACACAGCAAGACCACCGACACCGCCATCGCGGCCATCACCGTGGTCGAGCCCGGCACCGGGCTGGTGAAGGCGATGGTGCAGAGCAAACCGCACGGGAACGGCAAGAACGAGACGGCGTACAACTACAACGTCGAGAAGTCGTACGCGGGTGGCTACGGCGGGTTCCAGAACGGGTCGACGATGAAGGCGTTCGTGCTCGCCGCCGCGATCCAGAAAGGCCTGCCGCTGACCTACCGGATCAACTCGCCGGCGCAGATCAACCTCAGCGGGAAGAAGTTCCGGACCTGCACAGGCTTCACGCGGGACCCGGACTATCGTCCGCAGAACTCGACCCGCAGCGGCAACCTGACCATGGTCGAGGCGGCCAGGTACTCGACGAACACCTACTTCCTGCAGCTGTCCCAGCGGACCGGGCTGTGCGCGCCGGCCACCATCGCCGCCGACCTGGGCATGTACAACGCGCAGACCCTCCAGCCGCTCGACCAGGTGGTGTCCTTCACCCTGGGTGTCGGCTACGTGACGCCGTTGATGCTGTCGAACGCCTATGCGACGTTCGCGGCGCGGGGCAAGTACTGCTCGCCCGTCGTCGTCACCGCGCTGCTGGACAAGACCCGCAAACCCATCAGGACGCCCAGCATCGACTGCCGGCAGGCCATCGCACCGGAGGTGGCCGACGGGGTCAACCGGGTGCTCAGCGCCGTGATGGAGCCCGGCGGCACCGGTGGACGACTCAACTTCGGCAACTGGGACCTGGCAGGCAAGACCGGAACCATCCAGGACAACCGTGCTGTCTGGTTCGCTGGGTACGCGCCGAACCTGGCAGCCGCCGCCGTGGTCGCCGACGCGAACCTGCCGTACACCAACCTGATGTACGGCCACACCCTGGACGGCAAGGACATCTCCGACCCCACCGGCTCCGGTACTGCGGGTCCGCTGTGGCAGACCGCGATGGAGAAGGCGCTGGACGGTATGCCGCTGCTTCGATTCGTCGCTCCCAGCAACCGCGTGGCCAGGGGCGACACGGCCGACCTCCCGCCGGTCAGCGGCAAAAGCCCGGACGAGGCCGCCAACATACTCCGGCAGGCCGGTTTCGACGTCGTCATCTCCGACGAGCGGGTGGACTCCCCGGAGGCCGAGGACACCGTGGCCTACACCGACCCGCGCAGCCGCGACGGCGCCCCCGAGGGCTCCCTGGTCACGATCTACGTCTCCAACGGCCAGAACTAGCGGCCCGCAGCAGGGTCGGGGGACCGTGCTGGGCCCGATCCGGGGGCCCGACTCGACGGTAGGCCCGGCTGCCTGGGAATGTGTGCGGTAACAGACTCGTCAACGACAGGAGTGCCGCCCGGTGTTCAACCGCATCGCCATCGTCAACCGGGGAGAGGCCGCGATGCGGCTGATCAACGCGGTCCGCGAGCTCAACGCCGAGACGGGGAGCCAGGTCGAGACGGTCGCCTTGTACACCGAGGCGGAGCGTACGGCGACGTTCGTGCGCGAGGCCGACCTGGCCTACCCGCTCGGCCCGGCCGCCGACCGCCCGTACCTCGACCACGGGAAGCTCGAGCAGGCCCTGACCGAGACGAAGGCCGACGCTGCCTGGGTCGGCTGGGGGTTCGTCGCCGAGGACCCGGCGTTCGCGGAGCTGTGCGAGCGGATCGGCGTGACGTTCATCGGGCCGGGCGCGGAGGCGATGCGCAAGCTCGGCGACAAGATCGGCTCGAAGCTGATCGCCGAGGAGGTCGGCGTACCGGTGGCGCCGTGGAGCCGCGGGGCGGTCGAGTCCCTGGACGCGGCGCTCGCGTCGGCGGGCGAGATCGGCTACCCGGTGATGCTGAAGGCGACCGCGGGTGGCGGCGGCCGCGGTATCCGGGTGGTCCGCGACGACGACGAGCTGCGTGAGGTCTACCAGCGGACCAGCGACGAGGCGGCCCGCGCGTTCGGCAGCGGCGTGGTCTTCCTGGAGCGCCTCGTCACCGGCGCGCGGCACGTCGAGGTCCAGGTGATCGCGGACGGCCAGGGGACGGCGTGGGCGCTGGGCGTGCGCGACTGCTCGGTGCAGCGGCGCAACCAGAAGGTGATCGAGGAGTCGGCCTCGCCGGTGCTCGCGCCGGACCAGACCGCCGAGCTGAAGGCGTCCGCCGAGCGGCTGGCACTGGCCGTCGGCTACCGCGGAGCGGGCACGGTCGAGTTCCTGTACCACCCCGGGGACAAGCTGTTCGCCTTCCTCGAGGTGAACACCCGCCTCCAGGTCGAGCACCCGATCACCGAGCTGACCACCGAGGTCGACCTGGTCAAGGCGCAGCTGCACGTGGCCTCGGGCGGCCGGCTCGAGGGCCCGCAGCCCGCCGAGCACGGCCACGCCGTCGAGGCCCGGCTGAACGCGGAGGACCCGGACCGCGAGTTCGCGCCGTCGCCCGGGCGGATCGCGCGGCTGCGGTTGCCGTCCGGCCCCGGCGTACGGGTGGACACCGGGGTCAGCGAGGGCGACACGATCCCGGCGGACTTCGACTCGATGATCGCCAAGATCATCGCGTACGGCCGGACCCGCGACGAGGCGCTCGGCCGGTTGCGCCGCGCGGTGGCCGACACGACCGTCGTCCTCGAGGGCGGCGCGACCAACAAGAGCTTCGTGCTCGACCTGCTGGACCAGCCGGAGGTGATCGACGGCAGCGCCGACACCGGCTGGATCGACCGGGTCCGCGGTGAGGGGCGCCTGGTCTCACGCCGGCACTCCGGTATCGCCCTGGTGGCGGCGGCGATCGAGGCCTACGAGGAGGCCGAGCAGGTCGAGCGCCAGCGGTTGCTGGAGACAGCCCGCGGCGGCCGCCCGCAGGTCCAGCACGAGGTCGGCCGGGCCATCGCGTTGAAGCTGCGCGGCGCGGCGTACAAGGTGACTGTCGCGAGAATCGGGCGGCAGCGGTACCGGGTGGGTGTCGGAGTCGGCGACGAGCTGCAGTACCTCGACGCCGAGCTTGATCGGCTGGACGCGTACGACGCGCGGCTGGAGGTCGCGGGCCGCCGGTTCCGGCTGGTCACCGCGACGCACGGCCCGGTGCACATGGTCGAGGTGGACGGTGTCACGCACCGGGTCAGCCGCGACGAGGGCGGCGTACTGCGTGCGCCCAGCCCGGCCCTGGTGGTCGCGACTCCGGTCGCGGCGGGCACCGAGGTGGAGGCCGGGGCGCCGGTGCTCGTCCTCGAGAGCATGAAGATGGAGACGGTGCTCTACGCGCCGTTCAAGGCGATCGTGCGCGAGCTGCCGGTGTCGACCGGTAGCCAGGTCGAGACCGGCGCGCCGCTGGTCCGGCTGGAGCCGGTCGGCGACGCCGACGTCAAGGTCGAGGCGACCGAGGGCATCGACTTGGAGTTGCCCGAGCCGGCGGCCCCGCCGACGGCGGCGGAGCGCGCGGCCCGTGGGCTGGACGACCTGCGCAGCATGCTGCTCGGGTTCGACATCGATCCGCGCGACGAGGGCCGGACGCTGACCGGCTACCTCGCCGCCCGCGCGGAGCTGGCCGTGCCGCCGGTCGCGGAGGAGATCGGCGTACTGCGGCTGTTCGCCGACTTCGCCGAGCTGAGCCGCAACCGGCCGGCCGGCGAGGACCTGAACACCGAGCTACGGGTGCACAGCCCCAAGGAGCACTTCCACACCTACCTGCAGACCCTGGACGCCGAGCGTGCCGGATTGTCGGCGGAGTTCTGCGACCGGCTGGCGCGGGTGCTCGTCCACTACGGCGTCACCGAGCTGGAGCGCAGCGACGAGCTGACCGACGCGGTCTTCCGGATCTTCCTGGCCCAGCAGCGCACCTCGCCCGACGTACTGCTGATGACCTCACTGCTGCAGCAGTGGCTGGTCGAGCCGATGCCCGAGCCGCCGCTGGACGCCGAGGCGCACGCTGTGCTCGATCACCTGGTGCTCGCCACTCAGCTGCGCTTCCCGGTGATCGGCGACCTGGCCCGCAGTGTGCGGTTCCGCTGGTTCGACCAGCCGCTGGTGGACCAGGCGCGGGCCGACGTACTGTCCGGCGTCGGCGACGAGTTGGCGGCGCTCGCGCTGGACCCGGACGCGCCTGACCACGTCGCGCGGGTGGAGGCGCTGGCGACGATCCCTGAGCAGATCGTGCGCTTCCTCGCCGAGCGGCTCGAGCATGGCGTCAACGGCACCGAGCCGATGCTGGAGGTGCTGGTCCGCCGCCACTACCTCGAGTACGAGCTGCACGACCTGCGCAACGCGACCGTGAACGGCCGCGCGTTCACCACGGCCGACTACACGCTGGACAATCGCCCGACCCATCTGGTCAGCACGATCGGCACCGTCGACGAGCTGGCCGATCCCGAGAGCGCGCTGGTCCGCGACCTGTCCGCCGAGATCGACGCCCGCCCGGCCGGGCACGAGGCGGTCACCGACCTGTACCTGTCCTGGCCGCAGACCCCCGGGACCCAGCAGGAAGCGTCCGACCGCTTGCGCGAGATCGTCGCGGCGCTGCCGTCCATGCAGCAGGTACGCCGGGTCGCGGTCGCCGTGGCCCCGGGTGGTGGCCGCGAGGTCTCGTACTTCACCTACCGACCGTCGGCCGAAGGTGTGGTCGAGGACGGTAACGTGCGCGGCGTCCACCCGATGGTCGGGCGACGGCTCAACCTGTGGCGGCTGCACGACTTCCGGATCACCCGGCTGGACGCGCCCGAGGACGTGCTGCTCTACCACTGTGTCGCCCGTGACAACGAGGCCGACGAGCGGCTGGTCGCCCTGGCCCAGGTCCGGCAGTTCGCCGTGGTGCGCGACGAGGACGGCAAGGTCACCTCGCTGCCGCACGTCGAGCGGGCGATCGCGAACTGTCTGGAAGGCATCCGCCGGGCACGGACCGCGCGCGGCGCCGCCGGAGCCCGGCTGGAGATGAACCACGTCTGGGTGACGATCTGGCCGGTCGTCGACGCGCAGGTCGCCGAGCTCACCGCGCTGCAGCGCAACATCGCGCCGCTGACGGCCGGAGCCGGGATCGAGGAGGTCGTCGTCACCGGCCGGGTGACCGGCTCGAACGGCAACCCGTTCCCGGCCGTCGGCCGGTTCTACTACCAGCCCGGCGCGGGTGTCATCGCGGCCGTGGAGCGGCCCGCTACCGAACGGCTCAAGCCGCTCGACGACTATGCGCAGAAGGTCCTCCGCGCCCGTCGGCGCAACACCGTCTATCCGTATGAGGTGGCGGGGATGGTCGCGGGTGCGGGTGGCAGCTGGGTCGAGTACGACCTGGACGACACCGGCACGCTGGTCCCGGTCGAGCGGCCGCGCGGGCTGAACAAGGCCGGCCTGATCGCGGGCGTGATCAGTACGCCGACCCGCCGGTACCCCGAAGGCGTCTCCCGGGTGGCGCTGAGCGGCGACCCGACCAAGGCGCTCGGCGCGGTGGCCGAGGCGGAGTGCGCGCGGATCATCGCCGCCCTCGACCTGGCCGAGAAGCTGGGCGTCCCGGTCGAGTGGTTCGCGGTCTCGGCCGGTGCCCGGATCTCGATGGACTCCGGCACCGAGAACATGGACTGGGTGGCGAAGGCGCTGAAGCGGATCGTCGAGTTCACCCAGGCCGGCGGCGAGATCAACATCGTCGTCGCGGGCATCAACGTCGGCGCCCAGCCGTACTGGAACGCCGAGGCGACGATGCTGATGCACACCAAGGGCATCCTGGTGATGACCCCGGACAGTGCGATGGTGCTGACCGGCAAGCAGACGCTGGACTTCGCCGGCGGCGTCTCCGCGGAGGACAACTTCGGCATCGGCGGCTACGACCGGGTGATGGGGCCGAACGGGCAGGCGCAGTACTGGGCCCCCGACCTGGCCGGTGCGCGGGACATCCTGATGGCGCACTACGACCACACGTACGTCGTACCGGGGGAGTCCGGTCCGCGCCGGGCACCGTCCACCGACCCGCACGACCGGGACGTCACGTCGTACCCACACGACCCGGTGGACGGCGGGTTCAGCACGGTCGGGGAGATCTTCTCCGCCACGACCAACCCGGATCGCAAGAAGGCGTTCGACATCCGCACCCTGATGCGGGCGGTGGCCGACCAGGACCACCCGATGCTGGAGCGCTGGGCCGGTATGGCCGACGCGGAGACCGCGGTCGTCGCGGACACCCGGCTCGGCGGCCTGTCGGTCTGCCTGCTCGGGATCGAGTCCAAGCCGGTACCGCGCAGGGGCTTCCCGCCCACCGACGGGCCGGACACCTACAACGGCGGCACGCTGTTCCCGCGGTCGTCGAAGAAGGCGGCCCGCGCGATCAACGGTGCCAGCGGCAACCGTCCGCTGGTGGTGCTGGCGAACCTGTCCGGCTTCGACGGGTCGCCGGAGTCGATGCGCAACCTGCAGCTCGAGTACGGCGCAGAGATCGGCCGCGCGATGGTGAACTTCGAGGGCCCGATCGTGTTCTGCGTCGTCTCGCGGTACCACGGCGGAGCCTTCGTGGTGTTCTCCAAGGCACTGAACCCGAGCATGACGGTGCTCGCCGTGGAGGGCTCGTTCGCCTCGGTGATCGGTGGTGCGCCGGCGGCCGCGGTGGTGTTCTCCGGCGAGGTGAACAACCGGACGTCGGCCGACCCGCGGGTGACCGAGGTGTCGGCCCGGCTGGCCAAGGCCGAGGGCGCCGAACGGGCCGCCCTGGCCAACGAGCTGGCCGAGGTGCGGTCGGCGGTCCGGGCCGAGAAGCTCGGCGAGGTGGCCTCCGAGTTCGACCGGGTGCACAACATCCACCGAGCCGTCACGGTCGGCTCGGTGGACGCTGTGATCCGCCCCGAGGAACTGCGTCCGCAGCTCATCGCCGCCCTGGAGGCCGGGCTGTCCGGCTGAGGAGCAGCGGCGTCGCGGGCCGCCGGCTAGAACGTGCGCCAGGCACGTTCAGCCGGGTGGCGACGGCTTGACCGCCAGGGCGATCGTGAGGTCCAGAACGGTCTGTGGGTCGTCGAGGCGGGCGCCGTAGAGGTCGCGGAGCTGGCCCATCCGGTAGCGCACGGTCTGTGGATGGACGTGCAGCGCCGCGGCGACCTCATCGCGGCGGCCGAGGTGGAGCAGCCATTCGCGCAGGGTCTCCTCCAGCCGCTCGGCGGTGGCAGGACGGAGTGCTTCGAACGGCGCGAGCACCTGCCGGCGGAGATCGTCGAGTGCCGCGGAGTCGGACGTCACGACGAAGGTGGTCAGGTGGCGCTCGGTGTCGACCGGCGCGTCGGCTTCGGCGGTCAGCTGGAGCTGCCGCGCCCGGAGGGCCCGCAGGTACGACGTACGCGCAGTCGTCCACGACTGGGTAGGGCCCACCCACGCCTGGTACCCGCGCAGGTTCCGCAGCAGGGCGGATCGCGCTGAGCCGTCGGCGTCGGGGACCAGCAACACCGCCACCTCGGCCGGGTCCTCGTCGACGTCGCCGAGTTCGGTGAGGTCGTCCTCGGGCCGTAGCGTCCGTGGATCCAGGGCACCGAGAATCCCGCGCACGTGGGCGCTCGGCAGGATGACCGCCGTCAACGTGCGCGGTGGCTCCCAGTCGGCGAGTTCCGCCCGGCCTGCCAACTGGTCCGCGGACTCACCCTGCAAGAGACCCCGGCCCAGCTCCTGGAGGTAGCGCTCCCGGACCCGGCCCGTGGTCGCGAGCTCGTCGGTGTGACCGGAGACGCTGGCCGCGGACAGCTCGTCGATGTAGGCGAAGACCAGCTCGGCGAACTTGGCCAGTGTCTCGGCCGGGAGACCTGCCTCGACGACGGTACGGGACAGTTCGCGCCAGGCCACCCGGGCGCCGACCCGATAGGCGGCGAGCAGCGCGTCCATGCTCCGGCCGCTGCGCGCTTCGCCGCGGCCCAGGACGTAGGCGCCCTCGAGTGCGGGAGCGAGCGGAGTTCCGGGGTCGCCGCTGCCGGTCAGGCGGAGGAATCCGCCGAGGGCGAGCTGGACGGCCCCTTCGATCTTGGCCCCCATCGGCCCGGCCAGCGCATTTGTGTAGCCGGGGACCTCGGCGATGATCGCGGTGACGGTCTTCCCGGCGATGTCCGGCAGGCGGGATCGCAACAGGTCGATCGCGGCCTGGCCGAGCTCCAGCTCGGCGGCCCCTCGGGCCGTCCGGCTGGCGTGCCGGGTGGGGTCAGCATCGGACAAAGTTATTCCTTCCGAACAAATACGCGCGACAGATTCACCGCTGTCGGTCATGAAACTACACCTCGCGTCGAGGATGCTGGACAGCATGACCACCTTCGCGTCAGACCCTGACGCTCCGGCGACTCTCCGCAGCCGTCTGCGCGACCGGGTCTGGCGGGTCGCGGCCGCCGCCGCCCATCCGCTCGATCCCGCCGACTATCTCGACATGTTCCGCCCGCTGCGGGCCGGTGCCGACCTCAGGGCCCGGGTCGTCGAGGTTCGCCCCGAGACCTCCGACGCGGTCACCGTCGTACTGCGACCCGGCGCCGCCTGGCGCGGCCACCAGCCGGGCCAGTACGTCCGGATCGGCCTCGACGTCGACGGCGTACGGCTGTGGCGCTCGTACTCGTTGACCTCCGCGCCGGGGAGCGAGCTCCTCACCATCACGGCGAAGGCGGTCCCGGACGGCCTGGTCAGCGCCCACCTCGCGCAGGAGTTGAGCCCCGGTCAGTTGGTGCACCTCGATCAGGCGGTCGGCGACTTCGTCCTTCCGGACCAGGCACCCCGCAAGGTCCTCTTCGTCACCGGCGGCAGCGGCATCACGCCCGTGATGGGCATGCTGAGGTCCGGTCTCGACCGGCTCGGCGATGTCGTCCTCGTGCACTCCGAGGCCTCCGCCGAAGACGTGATCTTCGGTGCCGAGCTGCGCGACTTCGCGCGCAAAGGCCGGCTCCGACTGGTCGAGCAGCACACCGACATTCACGGCCGGCTCGACGTTGCGGAGCTAGCGGTTCTCGTGCCCGACCTGGCTGAGCGGGAGACCTGGGCCTGCGGGCCGGCCGGTCTCCTCGACGCTCTGGAGGAGCAGTGGGCTGACCTCGACCTTCCCGACAGGCTGCACACCGAGCGGTTCCGGACCGCACTCGCCGAGCCTGGCGAGGGCGGCACCGTTCGGTTCACCGGTGCGGGAGTCACTCTCGAGCTCGACGGCGTTACGCCGATCCTCGACGCGGGCGAGCAGAACGGAGTACTGATGCCTTCCGGTTGCCGGATGGGTATCTGCTACTCGTGCGTGCTCCCGCTGCGTTCGGGCTCGGTGCGCGACCTGCGCTCCGGTGACGTCACCACAGCCGCCCCCGGTGACGGCGTACTCATCCAGACCTGCATCTCGGCCGCGGCCGGGGCCTGCGACATCGACCTGTGAGCCTGCGACATCGACTGGTAAGACAAGGATCCCTGTGACTGTGCTGCAGAAGAAGGCCGACAACCCCATCGGTCACCTGACTCCCGACGACATCGAGGAGATCGGCCGCCGGCTGGACGCGATCCGCGCCGACATCGTCGCCTCGCGCGGGGCGACGGACGCGGCGTACATCCGCAAGGTCATCAACGTGCAACGGAAGCTGGAGCTCTCCAGCCGCGCCGTGCTGCTGTTGTCGCTGTTCCCGCCGGCCTGGCTGGTCGGTACGGCGGGCCTCTCGGTGGCCAAGATCCTCGAGAACATGGAGATCGGCCACAACGTGATGCACGGCCAGTGGGACTGGATGCGTGACCCCAAGATCCACTCGACCACGTGGGAGTGGGACCACGCCTCGCCGTCGGACCAGTGGAAGCACTCGCACAACGAGTTGCACCACACGTACACGAACGTGGTCGGCAAGGACAACGACCTCGGCTACGGCATCATGCGTGTCGACGAGGACCAGCGCTGGTACCCGCTCTATCTCGCGCAGCCGCTCTGGAACCTCATCAACGCCTGCTTCTTCGAGTACGGCATCGCGGCGTACGACCTCGAGCTCGGCAAGAACCTGGCGACGAAGAAGCGGCGCAAGGACCCCGAGTTCAAGGCCCGCGCCCGGCAGGTGCTGAAGAAGATCCGCGGCCAGATGACCAAGGACTACGTCGTCCACCCGCTGCTGTCCGGTCCGTCGTTCCTGCACACCCTCGCCGCGAACGCGACCGCGAACGTGGTCCGCAACCTGTGGGCCCACTCCGTCATCATGTGCGGTCACTTCCCCGAAGGCGTGCAGACCTTCGAGCGGCGCTCGATCGAGGGCGAGACGCGCGGGGAGTGGTACCTGCGCCAGATGCTGGGCTCCGCCAACATCAGCGGCGGCCGGGCCCTGCACATCATGACCGGCAACCTGTCGTACCAGATCGAGCACCACCTCTTCCCCGATCTGCCGAGCAACCGCTACCAGGAGATCGCGCCCCAGGTACAGGCGATCTTCGAGGAGTACGGCCTCACCTACACCACCGGCCCGCTCCCGAAGCAGGTCGCGTCCGCGTGGGCCAAGGTCTTCCGCCTGTCCCTGCCCAACGACTTCGCCGAGAAGCTGGGGGCCAGGTTGAGTGGCGGATCGCCCCGGCCGCTCACGTCCTGAACCGCTGGGCCGCCTGAGCCGGCGCCTGCGGGAGGACGAGCGGGAAATCGCTGGTCTTGGTCGGTGAACGACGAACGCCGCTTATCGCAGATCTTCGGACAGCGCCTTGCCGGCCTGGGTGAGCAAGGGGACCGCGCGTTCCACCAGTTCCTCGGTCATGCGGCCGGCGGGGCCCGAGATCGACATCGCCAGCCGCGACGGTACGTCGGTCACCGCCACCGCGACGCAGCGGACGCCGACCTCCTGCTCGCCCTCGTCGGTGGCGTAACCCTGCTCCTGGGTGGCGCGCACCTGGGCCATGAAGGCGTCCGGATCGGTGATGGTGTTCTCGGTGTGCTTCGGCATGCCCGTGCGCTGCAGCAGCTCGCGGACCTCGGCCTCCCGCAGCTGGGAGAAGATCGCCTTGCCCACAGCTGTGCAGTGGGGGAGCACCCGGCGCCCGACCTCGGTGAACATCCGCATCGAGTGACGGGAGGGGACCTGCGCGAGGTACACGATCTGGTCGCCGTCGAGCATCGCCATGTTGGCCGATTCGCCGAGCTCGTCGACCAGCCGGGCCAGGTGGGGGCGGGCCCAGACGCTCAGCATGTCGGACGAGCTCTCGCCGAGCCGGATCAGCTTGGGGCCGAGGACGTACTGCCGGGACGGCTCCTGGCGCAGGTAGCCGAGGTCGACGAGCGTGCGGACGAGTCGATGGATCGTCGGCAGCGGCAGACCTGAGGCGGCGGCCAGCTGGGACAGACCCATCATGCCGCCCGCGTCGGCCATAGTCTCGAGCAGCCCGAAGGCCCGCCCGATGGACTGGACGCTGCCGGAGCGGCCCTTGCCGCTGTTCTCTTCCGCCACTGGGGCCTCACTCTGCTCAGTACTTCCGGATGACGGAAGTTTAGCGCCAGATCCCGGAATACGACGCCGTTGCCACTTCCGCAGAGTAGATATTAGTATCCGCAATACGAAATCTGAAGAAGGTGGGTTCGGTCATGAGTGAGCTCGACGCTCTCGTCGATGAGCTGGATCGGCGGCTGGCCGATGCCGACGCGGCGCTGGCCGCGTACTACCCGGGCGATCGCGGAGTCCGGCAACCCGTCCACACTGTCTACGTTCCAGCCGACCAGTACGACGCCGGCACGGCGCGCGGGTGGGCCGAGGAGGCCAAGGCCGCGCTCGGTCGGCATGGCGGGTCGGCGGCGGAACTGGCCGATGCGCTGGAGTTGCCGGCCGGCCTGGCGGTCGAGGTGTATGAGCGGGTTCGCGCCAAACTTGATCGCGAGCCGATCGAGGACCTGCGCATCGACTTCGAGGACGGCTACGGAACCAGGCCTGACGAGCAGGAGGACGCGGCTGCGGTCGATGCCGCCCGTTCGCTGGCGGAGACCGTCAAGGCCGGCGCGGCCCCGCCGTACCACGGGCTTCGGATCAAGTCCCTGGAGGCGCCGACCCGCCGGCGCGGCGTCCGCACGCTCGACCTCTTCGTCCGCGAGCTGGCCGGCGCCGGGGCGCTCACGGATGGATTCGTGATCACGCTCGCGAAGGTGACCTCGGTCGAGCAGGTCGAGGCGATGATGCTCGTGCTGTCCGCGACCGAGCAGGCGCACGCGGTGCCCGCGGGGTCGCTGAAGTTCGAGATCCAGATCGAGACGCCTCAGGCGATCCTCGGCGCCGATGGCACCGCGCTGGTGGCCCGGATGATCAGGGCGGGCGCGGGGCGCGTCACCGGTCTGCACTACGGGACCTACGACTACTCGGCCTCGCTGGGCGTCGCCGCGGCGTACCAGAGCATGGATCACCCCGTCGCCGATCACGCCAAGGACGTGATGCAGCTGGCTGCCGCGGGCACGGGAGTGTTCGTCTCCGACGGCTCCACCAACGTTCTTCCGATCGGCGAGCGCGAGGCCGTGCACGCGGCCTGGCGGCTCCACCTGCGGCTGGTACGGCGTTCGCTTGCCCGCGGCATCTACCAGGGCTGGGACATGCATCCGGCCCAGTTGCCGAGCCGGTTCGTCGCGACGTACCTGTTCTACCGCGAGGGTCTGGAGTCCGCGGCCGCTCGGTTGCGCGCCTACGTGGGCGAGGGGGAGTCGGGCTACCTCGACGAGCCCGCGACGGCTGCCGCCCTGGCCGGCTACGTGCTGCGTGGACTGGAGTGTGGTGCCGTCGAGATGTCCGAGGTCGACAAGCTGATCGGTGTGGATGCCGCCGGATTGACGAAGTTGGCCCGCCGCCCCCTGCGGTCGTGACCGTTCCCGGTGGAGACAGCTAGCCTCGCGACATGCGACTGGTTGCGGAATTCACGACGGAGCCCTTCGAGGTCGAGGGGCAGCCGCCTGCCCACGCCACTGAGGCGCTGCGCGTGGCCGAGGAGGCCGGCCTGGAGTGCGACTTCGGGCCGTTGGGCACCCTGGTGCGCGGCGAGCAGGAGCTGTTGCTGCCGGCACTGACGGGGGTGCTGGAGACCGCGTTCGCGCACGGCGCCAGTCGAGTGACCTTGCAGGTGCGCAGCGATGGCTGAGCCCACGCATCCGCTCGTCGTGGCGATCTCGCCGCTGGTGGAGCGCCTGAACGCGGAACTGGTGGCTCCGGACGAGGCGCGCGCCGACGACGTACCGCTGGTCTGGGAAGGAAAGGCGGTCGCGGCCGTCCGCCTTCCCCGCAAGGCTCCGGCCGGCGGCGAGGGTGGCGTGAACGCGCTGCTCGAGGAGGTCGCCGAAGAGCTCGGTGGGCCGTTGCGCGAGTTGGCGCGTAATGACAAGCAGCGGGCGGTGCTGCTGCTCGAGGCCAAGGGGGCGTTCGACTACCGCAAGTCGGCGGAGATCGTGGCCGAGGCGCTCGGCGTCACCAGGTTCACCGTCTACAACTACCTCAACCGGGCTCGCGACTGACCCTGGCGCTGGCGCCGCCCGGCAAAATTCAACAAACTGTTGACGGAGTGCCAGGCTCATGCCACCCTCTCGTCATACGGAAATTCGATTTCGGGATTCGAGAAGGTGTGATCCGTGGATCTGCAGGAGTTCAACTCCGCTCCGGCCGGCCGGCTCCGTCCGATGCTGGCGGCCTGCTGCGACGTTCCCCGCTGGGTCGACGGCATCCTCGCCGGACGCCCGTACGGCGACGCCGTGGCACTGACCCAGGCCGCGGACCGGGCTGCGAGAGATCTCGGCGACGATGAGGTCGACCGAGCACTGGCAGCCCACCCGCGCATCGGGGACCGGCCGGAAGGTGCCGGCACCGAGGCCGCCTGGTCGCGCAACGAGCAGGCGGGCGTCGGCGACGACTCGGAGACTCGCGCGGCACTCGCGGCGGGCAATCGCGAGTACGAGCAGCGTTTCGGCCGGGTCTTCCTGATCTGCGCCACTGGCCTGTCGGCGCAGGAGATGCTCGCCAACCTGCGCGAACGGCTCACCCATGACGAGGCCACCGAGGCCGCCGTAGTACGGGACGAACTGCGCAAGATCGCCTTGCTCCGGCTCGCCAAAGTCGTCGATCAGGACATGGCAGACAAGGAGGCGCGGGCATGAGCTCGATCAGCACACACGTCCTCGATACCGGTCTCGGGCTGCCCGCTCGCGCTGTCCCGGTCCGGCTGTCGCGGATCACGGCCGATCAGACCGTCCTCCTCACAGAGGGCGCCACGGACGACGACGGCCGGATCACCGGGTGGGAGCCCGGACTCGAGCCGGGCACCTACCAGCTCCGCTTCGACGTCGCCGCCTACGCGAGCGCGTCCGGCCAGAGCATCTTCTTCCCCGAGGTCACCGTGACCTTCACGATCTCCGACGAGCGGCACTACCACGTTCCACTGCTGCTCAGCCCGTTCGCCTTTTCCACCTACCGAGGGAGCTGATCCCATGGCGATCCACCTGGGAGCCAATCAGTACGGCAAGGCCGAGAGCCGGGTCGTCCGCATCTACCGCGACACGCCCCGCCACCAGATCCGCGACCTGAACGTCTCGTCCGCCCTGCGGGGACGGTTCGAGGATGCGCACACGACCGGCGACCAGCGCGACGTGCTGCCCACCGACACCCAGAAGAACACCGCGTTCGCCTTCGCCAAGGAGAAGGGCATCGGCGCGATCGAGGACTTCGCGCTGACGCTGGGCGGTCACTTCATCGACTCCGCCCCGGCCGCCGACGGCGCGCGGATCGAGATCGAGGAGTATCCGTGGGAGCGGATCAGCGTCGACGGCGCGGGCCACGACCACTCCTTCGTCCGGGCCGGCAGCGGCATCCGGACGACGGTCGTCAACGTCGACGGGCGTGGCGCCGAGCGCAGGGCGCACGTCGTCTCCGGCGTCCACGACCTCACTCTGCTCAAGTCCACCGGTTCGGAGTTCCACGGCTTCCTCAAGGACAAGTACACGACGCTGCCGGAGACGGACGACCGCGTGCTCGCGACCTCGCTGGTCGCCCGCTGGCGCTACGACCACACCGAGGTCGACTGGGACAAGTCGTACGACGAGATCAAGGGGCTGCTGCTCGAGCAGTTCGCGCGGATCCACAGCTACGCGCTGCAGCAGACGCTCTACGGGATGGGCGAGGCGGTGCTCCAGCAGCACCCCGAGGTCGCGGAGATCAAGTTCTCGGCGCCGAACAAGCACCACTTCCTGGTGGACCTGAGCCCCTTCGGCGTGGAGAACCCGGGCGAGGTGTTCATCGCCGCTGACCGGCCGTACGGACTCATCGAGGCGACCGTCATCCGTGACGACGCCAGCGAGCCGGGCAGCGCCTGGCACGGCGTCCCGGGCTTCTGCTGACACGGGGTGTGTCTGCCGGGTCGCGCGGCAGACACACGCTAGGAGGAACCTCCAAGCCGCAGTGCCCATCGAGGGCCGAAGTTCGTGTCTCCTGCCGGTTACGGCTCATCGACCGGCGGAGTTGACTGACCCCACTGAGGTGACGCCGGTCGCCTTCCCGTGAGGAGCAGGACGTGGTCCGATGAGCACAGCCCCTATCGTGATCGACGGAGCGGCCGTGGTCACGCTCGACCGGGAGCGCCGCGAGCTCGCCACCGGGCATGTCGTTGCTGATGGCAACCGGATCGTCGCGGTCGGTGCCGGACCCGCGCCGCGGTACGACGGAGCGCGGGTGATCGACGGGCGTGGATGTCTGCTCACGCCCGGCTTCGTCAACACCCACGAGCATCTGTTCCAGTGGGCGACCCGTGGGCTCGCGGCCGACTCCACGCTGTTCGGCTGGCTGACCACGCTCTACCCGGTGTGGGCCGGCATCGACGAGGAGTCCGTTCACGTTGCCGCGCAGGCCGCGCTGGCTCAGCTCGCTCGCACCGGCTGTACCACCGCGGCCGATCACCACTACCTCTTCCCGCGGGCAGCCAACGACCTGCTCGGGGCGGAGATCCTCGCCGCCGCGGAGGTGGGACTGCGGTTCCACCCCGCGCGCGGCTCGATGGATCTCAGCGAGAAAGACGGCGGACTGCCGCCGGACTCGGTGGTCGAGGACCGCGACGAGATCCTGGCCGCGACCGAGGCCGCGATCGACCGTTGGCACGATCCGGGTCCCGGGTCGATGCTGCGGATCGTGGTCGGGCCCTGCTCGCCGTTCACCGTCACCGGCGAGCTGATGCAGGAGGCCGCCGAGCTGGCCCGCCGCAAAGGCGTCAGGCTGCACACGCACCTGGCCGAGACCACTGACGAGGCCGATTGGTGCCACGAGAAGTTCGACTGCGCCCCGTTGGAGTACGCCGCGCGCCTCGGCTGGACCGGTCCGGACGTGTGGTTCGCGCATGGCATCCACTTCGACGACGCGGAGATCAAGCAGCTTGGCCAGACCGCCACCGGTGTCGCGCACTGCCCGAGCTCCAACGCTCGCCTCGGCGCCGGAATCGCGCGCGTCGCCGACCTCCGGGCGGCCGGTAGTCCGGTCGGCCTCGGCGTGGATGGTGCCGCCAGCAACGAAGCCGGCAGCCTGGTCGAAGAGCTGCGCCATGCCTTGCTCTTCGCCCGTGCCCGGGGTGGTCCGCGGGCGCTCGACGTCCGTGCCGCGTTGGAGATGGCGACTCTCGACGGCGCCCGCATCCTGGGCCGTGACGACGAGATCGGCTCGGTGGAAGTGGGCAAACTCGCCGACCTCGCGCTCTGGCGAATCGACACCCTCGCGCATGCCGGCATCGCCGACCCAGTCGCCGCACTGGTCCTCGGCACCCCGCCGCCGCTGGAACTCCTCCTCGTGAACGGACGCCCCGTGGTCGAGCACGACACCGTCATCACCGTCGACGAGCCCACCCTGGCCAAGCAGGTGTCGAAGGTCCAGCACAACCTCCTCGCAAAGGCCGGCTGACACGCTCTGAGGGTTTGACCCCGGAGCGCAGGTAACCCTTGATCTGCGGCGTGGGGCGCGGCTGGCGGGTTGCACGGCTACTGGCGGCTTGTAGGGCGCCAGCGGTCGGACAACCCGCCAGCGGACGCCCTCGCTGGCCGCCGGGGAACTGGTGGCGGTGTGGCTGGGCGCTTCGGCGGGGTCAGGTGGCGGGAGCTAGGTGGGTGGGGCCGCTGGAGGATTCGTCCTGCAGGAGTTGGCCGTCGATCCAGACGGCGCGGACGTCGGCGGGGGTGCCCAGGGTGAAGATGCGGGCCAGGACCTCTTCGGCGTCGGCGGCGTGGGCGACTCCGACGGCCAGGGGTGAGCCGTCGGCCGGACGCAGAAGCTGGGCGTCGAAGCGCTTGCCGACGCTGAGATCGCCGACCTCGGAGCTCAGGCCGAGCGCCTCGGCGCCCGCTGTCGTTGCCAGGTGCAACAGGTGGGCGGCCGTGAGCGAACACCCCCGTTCGCCGAGCAACTGCTGGGCGAAGTACGCCTGCAGCCCTTCCTTGAGCAGCGAGAATCCCGTGCCTGCGCCGACGTCCGAGCCAAGCGCGACGCGTACGCCGGCTTGGAGGTGCCTTTCCAGCGGGAACAGACCGCTGCCGAGGGCGGCGTTGCTCGTCGGGCAGTGGGCGACCGATGCACTGCTCTCGGCGAGCACCTTGAGCTCCACGTCGGTCGGGTGGACGTTGTGGGCGAGCACGCTCCGGCGATCGACCAGCCCGTGCCGGTCGTACGTCGACACATAGTCGCTCCCGCCGAAGAGCTCGGCCACGGTCGCGATCTCCGCCTCGTTCTCGTTGAGGTGGGAGGTGAACAGCGCACCCGGGACCTCTTCGAGAACAGTGCGGCAGGCCGCGAGCATGTCGTCCGTGCAGGACAGGGAGAAGCGCGGAGTCACGGCGTACCGGTTGCGGCCGACGCCGTGCCACTTCTCTGCCAGGGCTAGCGATTCCGTGTACGCGCGCGCCGGGGTGGTGAGTAGGTCCGGCCGCAGCAGGCGGTCGCTCACGACCAACCCGCTGGTGATCCGGAGTCCGACCCGGGACGCCGCGGTGAACAGCACGTCCACGGCGTCGGCGTAATGGGCGCCGAAGACGAGCGCACTCGTAGTACCGGCGGCCGCTAGGCCACGGACGAACTCGGTGGCGACGCCCGTGGCGTAGCCGACGTCGGCCATGCGGGCCTCTTCAGGCAGCGCGTACTTGTCGAGCCACTCCATCAGAGGCAGACCCAGCCCACCGACTGCCCGGATCTGCGGGAAGTGGACGTGCGTGTCCACGAACCCGGGGAGCACCAGGCCGCCCGTCAGGTCTACGACCTCCTCGGCGGGATGTGCGCTACGGATGTCCGAAGCGTTGCCGCGAGCAACGATCAGGCCGTCCTGGACCAGTACTGCGGTGTCGGTGGCGACCCGCAGGCTGCCGCCGCTGAACGGGTTGTCCGGGGTGTCGAGGAACGTGCCTCGGAAGATCGTCATGCCTTTGCCTCACGATGAGCCGGCGCGGTGTTGCGCTCGGCAGAGAAGAGTTGGAGCAGCCAGGCCGCCACGCTGACCGCGATGGTGGCCGGCTCCTTGCCGGACAGTTCGGGTACGCCGATGGGCGTGGTGATCCTGGCGATCGCCTCGTCCGGATGGCCGTCGTCGGCCAGCTTGCGGCGGAACCGCGCCCACTTCGCACTGGACCCGATCAGCCCGATGGTGGCCATCCGGCCGTCGCGCAGGGTGGCGTCGCACAGGGCGGCGTCCTCGGCGTGGTCGTGGGTCATCACCAGCGCGTGGGTGCCCGGCGGGAGCTCGCTGATCACCAGTTCCGGCAGCACCGGCACGTGGTGCACGTGCACTCCCGCGACCGCGTCATCGAGCACGGACAGCCGCTCGGGGCTCAGTTGCTCGGGTCGCGAGTCGACCAGGTGCAGTTCTACGTCATGCCGAGCGAGGATCCGCGCGAGCTCGAGACCGACATGTCCGACGCCGAAGATCGCTACGGACGGAACCACCGGCAGCGGTTCGAGCAACAGCTTCACCTCGCCACCGCAGCACTGGACCCCGTGCTGGTACGGCGCCTTGTCCGAGAGCGCGAACTCGAGCACCTCCGGCTCGGTGCCACCCGTCGCGAGCAGTTCACGCGACCGGTCGATCGCGACCGACTCCAGATTGCCACCGCCGACTGTGGCCCAGACCTGGTCCTCCGCGACCACCATCTTGGCGCCGGCCTCGCGAGGAGCATGCCCGCGGACCGAAAGCACGGTAACCAGTACGCCGGGCCGTCGCTGCTCGCGTAGCCGGGTTACTGCCTTCATCCATTCCATCTCTGACGTCACACTCCACTCAATCCGGCGGGGGAGCGCATCAGCTCGACCGTCTCCAGTTGCTCCGCGCGGTGGCCGGACGATCGGGCCCCGTCCAGCGCCCAGTAGACGGCCTCGGGCGTCGCGGGCGAGCGCAGTACGACGCTCGTCCCAGGCGGGCCGAACGCCGCCGCGGCCTGCCGCAGCGCCTCTCGCACGGAGAAGGCGAGCATCAGAGGCGGCTCGCCGACCGCCTTCGAGCCGTAGACCGCGCCGTCCTCGTGGGCCTTCTCCAGCAGGCTGACGTTGAAGACCTCCGGCATCTCCGAGAAGCTGGGCAGCTTGTAGGTGCTGGCCGCCTGCGTGGCCAGCCGACCGCGGTTCGGGCCGTCGCTCTCGTCCCAGCGGAGATCCTCCAGGGTCAGCCAGCCGGCGCCCTGGACGAAGCCGCCCTCGATCTGGCCGAGGTCGATCAGCGGGCTGAGGCTGTCGCCCACGTCGTGGACGACGTCGACCCGGCGCAGGGTGTAGGCGCCGCTGAATCCGTCCACCTCGACCTCGGCGGCGGCCACCCCGTACGCGAAGTACTTGAAGGGTTCGCCCCGCATGGCGACGGGGTCCCAGTGCAGGCCTTCGGTGCGGTAGAAGCCGGCCGCCCACAGCTGGACGCGCTGGTGGTAGGCGTCATTCACGACGTCCTCCCACCGCAGCCCCTCGCCTTCGAAGGACAGCCCGCGGATGACGCCCTCGCTGAACCGCACGTCGCCGGGGCTGATGCCGAGGCGACCGCCGGCGACCCGCGCGAGGCGGTCGCGGATCTGCTCGCAGGCGTTCTTGATCGCCGCGCCGTTGAGGTCGGCGCCGGAGCTCGCCGCGGTGGCCGAGGTGTTGGGCACCTTGTCGGTGCGGGTCGGCGCCAGCCGGACACGCTCCAGCGGTAGGCCGAGCGTGGTGGCCGCCACCTGCAGCATCTTGGTGTGCAGGCCCTGCCCCATCTCGGTGCCGCCGTGGTTGATCAGCACCGAGCCGTCCTTGTAGACGTGCACGAGCGCCCCGGCCTGGTTGAACGCGGTCAGGTTGAACGAGATGCCGAACTTCACCGGCGTCATCGCCAGCGCCCGCTTCGTGTCCGGGTGGGTCGCGTTGAACTGCTCGATCTCCACCCGCCGGCGTTCGACCTCGCCGGTCTCGACCACCTCGCTCCAGCACGCCTCCAGCCGCTCCGCGTGGCGGACCGGCTGCCCGTACGGCGTGGTGTCGTGCGGCCGGTAGAGATTGCGGCGGCGTAGGTCCATCGCGTCGCGCCCGAGCAGCGGCGCGCACCTGCCCAGCACCTCCTCCACGACCAGCATGCCCTGGGGGCCGCCGAAGCCGCGGAAGGCTGTCTGGGAGGTCTTGTTCGTCTTGGCGATCCGGCCGTCGACGCGGACGTTCGGGATCCAGTACGCGTTGTCGACGTGGCACATCGCGCGGGCGAGGACCGGCTCGGACAGGTCGAGGCTCCAGCCTCCGTCGGCGGTGAGGGTGGCGTCGAGCGCCACCAGGCGGCCGTCGTCGTCGAAGCCGGCCGCCCACTCGGTGTGGAAGCCGTGGCGCTTGCCGGACATCGTCATGTCCTGCGTGCGGTTGAGCCGCAGCCGTACCGGCCGGCCGGTCAGGGTCGCGCCGAGGGCCGCGATGGCGGCGAAGCCGTGGGGCTGCATCTCCTTGCCGCCGAAGCCGCCGCCCATCCGCAGGCACTGCACGGTCACCGCATGGCTGGGCACGCCCAGAACGTGGGCGATGATCTCCTGGGTCTCCGACGGGTGCTGGGTGCTGCTCTGCGCGAAGATCTGGCCCGCCTCGTCGACCAGGGCCAGCGCGACGTGGGTCTCGAGGTAGAAGTGCTCCTGGCCGGCGAACTCGAACTCGCCCCGGAACACGTGGCTCGCCTGAGACAACGCCGTACCGACGTCACCGCGGTTCAGGTGCCGCCCGGTGCCCTGGAAGCTGCCGGCGGCGATCGCCTCGGGGACTGTCACGAGCGAGGGGAGTGACTCGTACTCGACTTCCACGGCCGCGGCGCCGAGCCGCGCTGCCTCCAAGGTCTCCCCGAGAACCCAGCAGATCGCGTGTCCGTGGAACATCACCTCGGTCGGGAAGAGCGGCTCGTCGTGCTTCACCCCGGCGTCGTTGATCCCAGGCACGTCGTCGGCCGTCAGCACCCGGACCACCCCCGGTACGTCGTACGCGGGCTTCACCTTCAGCGAGGTGATCCGGGCATGGGCATGGGGTGACTGGACAGGCCAGGCGTGGAGCGCGTCCTTGGTCCGGACGACGAGGTCGTCGGTGTAGAGGGCGTTGCCGGTGACGTGCAGTGCGGCGCTCTCGTGCGGCAGCGGCAGGCCGACGATGGCCTGCCGTGGACGTTCGGACAGCTGGCTCATGTGCGTACTCCTTCCGGTGCACGGTGTTCGGCGTAGAACCGGAGCAGCGACTGGCCGAGCATCGCGGAGCGGTACGACGCGCTGGCGCGGTGGTCGTCCATCGGCGTGCCCTCGGTGGCCATCACGGCGGCGGCCTCACGCACCGTCCGCTCGGTCCACGGCCGGCCGGTGAGCGCCTCTTCGGTGGCTCGGGCGCGCAGCGGCGTGGCCGCCACCCCGCCGAGCCCGATCCGGGCCTGGCGAATGACACCGTCCTCAAACTCGACGGCATAGCCGATGGCGACGCTCGAGATGTCGTCGAAGCGGCGCTTGGCGATCTTGTGGAAGGCGGTCAGCGGTGCGAGCGGCAGCGGAACCAGGATGTTCCGGATCAGCTCGTCGGGAGCCTTCAGCGTCTGCCTGTATCCCGTGAAGTAGTCCGCGAGCGGCACCACCCGGTCCCCGCGGCGGGAGACCAGCACGAGCGAGGCATCGAGAGCCAGCAGCGCCGGCGGCATATCGCCGATCGGTGACCCGGTGCCGAGGTTCCCGCCGATGGTGGCGCCGTTGCGGATCAGGCGGGAGGCGAACTGCGGGAACATCTGCGCCAGCAGCGGAACCCGTCCGTCGAGCAGCCGCTCGATCTCGCTCAATGTCAGGGCGGCACCGATACGCACCTCGTCAGCCCCGAACTCGAACTCCCGCAGCTCGGCAAGCCGATCGACGGCGACGACCAGAGCAGGCCGGGCGCCGCGCAGGTTCACTTCCACGCCGGCGTCGGTCGACCCCGCCACGACCTGCGCGTCGGCCCGGTCGGCCAGCACCTCGAGTACGCCGTCGAGGTTCGCCGGCCGGAGGAATTCTGATCCGGCGACCTCCATCGCGGTCGGCGCCGGCGGGGGCGGCGGGGCCAGCCTGCGCGCCGCGAACTTGTCGTCCGCGACCGGAGTACCGAGCGCGTACGCCGCGTCCCGGATCGGGCGATACCCCGTGCACCGGCACAGGTTTCCGCTGAGCGCGTGGATGTCGAAG
Organism: Kribbella orskensis; assembly: GCF_004342085.1. Classification (NCBI taxonomy): domain Bacteria; kingdom Bacillati; phylum Actinomycetota; class Actinomycetes; order Propionibacteriales; family Kribbellaceae; genus Kribbella; species Kribbella orskensis. Next base: position 269,998 of record NZ_SLWM01000004.1, on the reverse strand, counting down.
CCGTTGGGGCCGTGCTCGTGGTCGCACGCCTCGGCCGCGGGCGCCGTACGGGCGGAACGGTAGTACTCGGCGGCCATGCTGCACACGAAGCCCGGGGTACAGAAGCCACACTGGGATCCGCCGCGGACGGCGAGCTCCTCCTGCACCGGGTGCAGCGAGGCCGGCGAGCCCAGTCCCTCTGAGGTGACGATCTCCTGACCATCGAGGGCCGCCACTGGCAGCAGGCAGGCGTTCACCGCGGTCCACTCGGTCGGGGTGTCGATCCCCGGGCGGGCGACGAGTACGGAGCACGCGCCGCATTCACCCTCGGCGCAACCCTCCTTGGCTCCGGTCAGGCCACGGTCGCGGAGCCAGTCCAGCGCGGTCGTGTGGACGGCCACCTCACCGATGGCGGTGTCCTCGCCGTTGACCTTGAGCGCGGGTGCGCTCAGGGCCACGGGCCGGTGGTCGGCTGTTGTAGTCATCGGTTGCTGCTCCAGCGGGTTCGTGCGCTGTGGATGGGGTTCGCTTCCTGGAGGAAGTCGTCGTACCGGTAGCCGGCGATCTTCGCGATCTCGAGCAGCGCGGCCGCGTGCTCCTGGTTCTCGCAGTTGCCCAGTCGCTCGCGGCCCTGCTCGACGATCCGGTCGAACGAGTCCGCGTCGCGAACCGAGATGACCAGCGGGAAACCGAAGCGCTCGCGGTACGCCGCGGTGATCGTCTCCAGTTCATCGCGTTCCGGCTCGGCAAGGAAGGTCAGCCCGCGTGCGGCCTGGTCCCGCAGTGACGCCTCACCGCTGAGGCCGTCGGCGACGAACTGCGAGCCGAGCTGCGGGTAGGCCTCGATCAGCTGGCGCTGTTCGTCGTGCGAGCCGGAGAAGAGTGCCTCCTGGAACGAACGGCGCAAGGCGTGAGTGTCGGCGAAGGGCCGCATGTTCCAGGCGCGTTCGACCATCCAGCGGGGACCCTGGAACAGGCCGGCGAAGGTCTCCACGAACTCCTCGCGGCTCATCTTGTTCACCTGGTCCAGCCGGACCGTGTCGCCCGGCTGCCCGGCCACCGCGGGGCCGTAGTCCTTGCCCACGTGGTGGAAGAGGATGTTGAGCCCGATCGCGGTCAGGCTGCCGAGCGTGATGCCGCTGCCGAAGATGATCTCGGCCCAGCCCGGCACCGCCTGGGCGACCTCTGGCTGCGCCGTGACGTACATGGCGAGGCCGACGCTGGTCGCCACGATGACGACGTTGCGGTGGTCATGGAAGTCGACCTTGGCCAGTGTCTGGAAACCGACGACGGCCACGGTGGCGAACATCGCCAGCGCAGCACCGCCCAGTACCGGGTGCGGGATGCCGGCGACGATGGCGCCCGCCTTGGGCACCAGGCCGAGCAGGATCATGATCGCGCCGGCCGCGGCGACCACCCAGCGGCTCCTGACCCGGGTGAGCCGGACCAGGCCGACGTTCTCGGCGAAACACGTGTAGGGGAAGGAGTTGAAGACACCGCCGATGGTGGTGGCCAGGCCGTCCGCGCGGAGCGCCCGGGCGATGTCCTCACGGCCGATCCGCTTCTCGACGATCTCGCCGGTCGCGAACACGTCACCGGTGGTCTCGACCGCGGTGATCAGCATGACCACGATCATCGAGATGATGGCGGCGACCGAGAACTGCGGCCAGCCGAAGTAGAACGGCGTGGTGACGCCGACCCAGCCCGAGTCACTCACCGCGCCGAAGTGGGCGTCGCCGAAGGCCCACGCGACCAGGGTGCCGGCGACCAGGCCGGCGAGCACGGCGATCGTGGCCATGAATCCCTTGAAGACCCGCTGGATCAGCACGATGAGCGCGAGCGTTCCCAGCGCATAGGCCAGGTTCTTGCCACTGGTCGGGTCCGAGGTCGGCCCGGCGCCACCGGTGGCGTCCCCGGCCGCGACCGGCAGCAGCGCCAGGCCGATGATCGTGATCACCGAGCCGGTGACGACTGGCGGGAAGAACCGGATCAGCCGGCTGAAGTACGGCGCGATAAAGAAGGTAGCCAGACCGGCGACCAGTACTGCGCCGTAGATCACCAGCAGGCCGTCCGTGCCGCCGCCCGCGGCGAGGCCGATCGCGATCATCGGCGACACCGCCGTGAACGTGACGCCCTGGAGCAGCGGGAGCCGTACGCCGACCTTCCAGAACCCGACCGACTGGATGATCGACGCGATGCCGCAGGTGAACAGGTCCGCGTTGATCAGGTGCACGAGTTGTTGCGTGCTCAGTCCGATCGAGTTCGCCAGCAGGATCGGGACGATCACCGCGCCGGCGTAGAACGCGAGGACGTGCTGGGTGCCGTAGACAACGAGCTTGCCAGCGGGCAGGACCTCGTCGACGGGGTGCCGGCCGGCGTTGCGGCTCGGTCGCGGGATTGCCTTCATCGGGCACCTTCCTCAGGGGCTCAGGCCTCAGGGGCTCAGGAGGTCGCGGCGTTTGTGTGACCTGCACGACAGCATCGGCTCGTCACGGCCGCGGGGGCACCCGGTGAACCTCCGAAAGTCGGCCCGCTGGAGCGTCCGGATCTGTGCGATCACCCAAACCGGGCGGTTCAGAGCGACTTGAGCGCCAGGAACACGTCGACCTTGTCCTCGAGCCGGGACAGATCGCGACCGGTCAGTTGCTCCACGCGTTCGATCCGGTACCGGACGGTGTTGACGTGCAGGTGCATCGCCTCGGCGGTCCGCGACCACGAACCCGAGCAGGCGAGGAACTCCTGCAGCGTGGCGAGCAGGTCGGACTGGGTCCGGCGGTCGTGGTCGAGCACCGGCCCGAGGACCCGGTGGGTGTAGGTCCGCCGGACGTCGTCGGGCAAGGTGGCGAGCAGGAGCACGTGTGAGGCGACCTGGTCCGAGGTCACCACCGACACCGACGTGCTGCCGGAACTGGCCACCCGGTGGGCGAACCGCGCCTCCTCGAGCGCTCCCGCCAGCGCGTCGATGCCGGTCTCGCCGCTGACCCCGACCGCGAGTCTCGTCCGTACGAGTCCAGGCGAGAGCCGACCGAACGCCCGGCGCAAAAGGTCCGGCAGCTCGGGGGACGACGGCAACAATGCGACCAGTACGCCGTCCCGCCCCGGCGCCACCACAGCCGGCCCCACCGTCAGAGCAACGTCCTCGAGCACCGTGACCGCCACCGCGCCCGGTCCGTCCTCGCGGAGACCGTGGCCGGGGCGGCCCGGTGGGGTGAGAGTCAGCTCCACCACCGCGACCACCATCGGCCGATCCGAGTGCGCACCGGCCTGGCGGAGCCGCGTGGCGACGTCCGTGTGCGGTGCGCCTGACTCGACCAGTTCCAGTGCCTCAGCCACCAGGGGTCGCAGCGCGAGCCGCCCCTCGTCCCGGCGCGCGCGGTCCAGCGCGGCGATCGTGCACAGCTCGTGCACGGCCTCGACATGGTCGCGAGACCACTGCGTGTGGTCGCCGTCGATGACCAGCACCCACGAGGTCAGCCGGTTGCCCAGGCCCGATCCGACCGGGAAGAGGCTGTACGACGTGTCGCCGGCGACGGCGACTGCCGGGGTGCGGGCCGCGGTGAGGAATGTGCGGGTGACCGCGTCGAGCGTCTCGTCGTCCAGCTCACCAGGACCCGGTACGACGTGGCGTCCGGTGGGCGTGATCACCCGGCAGTCATGGCCGATCTCGTCGGAGATCCTGGCCGCGAGCTCGTCGAGGCTCCGGCCGGAGGCGATCGAGGACAGCAGTTGGCGCTGGCGGACGAGACTCGCGGACAACCGGGCGCCGGTCTCGGCCGAACCCGCGGCGGCCACGTGCTCGGTCACATCGGCGAACGCGACCTCGGTGGGTACCTCGACGAGCGTGACCTGGTGCCGGCGGCAAGCTTCGAGCAAGTCGTCGGGGACGGTGCCGAACAACGCCTTGCCGGCCAGGATGGTGGCCGCGCCCCGCCCGGCCACCGAGGCCACGAAGACCTCGCTGTCGGTGTCGCTGCGGCGCCAGACCAGACCGGTGAGAACCAGTTCGCCGCCACTGAGGTAGCGGCCGGGCTCGAGCAGGTCGGTGGTGACGAGGCGGCCGATCGGGCGCTCCAGCGCGCCGGGAGCCGCGTGCAGGAGGCGGAGCCGCAGTTCCGGCGCGTCGAGCAGGTCGGGAAGCAGCACGGCACACCTCCTCTGGCCGATCCGATGGATGAAGCCGGCCCTTCAGAGGAACGTACAACGCGCGGACGCGCGCCTGATACCTCGCCTCGGCTCCCGGCGAAGGCCTCGGGCCCCGTACTCCGCCGGTGCTTGACGCATTCGCCGCTGTCATTCTATGGTCCTTTCGCAGAACAGAATTGCATTTCCACAATGCGGAATATCTCGGAAGGGACGCCATGAGCCACGAGCCGCGCTACACGGTGAACTGCTCGATCCTGTTCACCGAACTGCCGCTGCTGGAGCGCCCCGCAGCGGCCCGCCGGGCCGGCTTCGGCGCCGTCGAGTTCTGGTGGCCGTTCGCCGAGGCGGTGCCGTCGGACGCGGAGGTCGACGCGTTCGTGACCGCCATCCAGGACGCCGGCCTGCAGCTGACCGGTCTCAACTTCTTCGCCGGCGACATGCCCGGCGGCGATCGCGGCCTGGTGTCCTCACCCAAGCGATCCAGCGAGTTCCGGGACAACATCGACGCCACGGTCGGCATTGGTGAACGGCTCGGCTGCCGGGCCTTCAACGCCCTCTACGGCAACCGGGACAACCGTCATTCCGCGGGCGAACAGGACGATCTGGCCGTCGAGAACCTCGGGCTCGCCGCCCGGGCGGCCGCCCGGATCCAGGGCACCGTGCTGGTGGAGGCGGTTAGCGGCGCGGCGCAGTACCCGCTGCTGACCGCGGCCGACGCGCTGACCGTGATCGACCGGGTGCAGGCGTCGTACGGCGTGCAGAACCTCGGCCTGCTCGCCGATCTCTACCACCTCGCGGTCAACGGCGACGACGTCGATCGGGTGATCGCGGACCACGCCGACCGGATCGCCCACGTTCAGATCGCCGACGCCCCCGGCCGCAACGAGCCCGGCACCGGCACGCTTCCGCTCGAACGCCAGTTGGGCGCCCTTGCGGCCGGCGGCTACACCGGCTGGATCGGCCTTGAGTACAAGCCGTCCACCACCACCGTCGAGAGCTTCGGCTGGCTGCCGCGCGAGCATCGCGCCGTCGCCGGCTGACCCAGCATTGGAGATTCAGACATGACGAACATCGCTTTCATCGGCCTCGGCATCATGGGCAGCCCGATGGCCGTCCACCTGGCGAACGCCGGGCACCGGGTGGCCGGCTACAACCTCGACCCCGAGCGGGCCAAGCCGCTGGCCGAAGCGGGTGGCCGGGCCGCGGAGTCGATCGCCGACGCCGTGCAGGACGCCGACGTGGTCTGCGTGATGGTGCCGGACTCCCCGGACGTGGAGCTGGTGCTCACCGGCGAGGGCGGCGTGTTCCAGCACGCCAGGTCCGGCGCGCTGATCATCGACTTCTCCAGCATCCGGCCCGACGTCACCATCGAGCTGGCCGCCCAAGGCCGGGAGCAAGGCTTCCGGGTGCTCGATGCCCCGGTCTCCGGTGGCGAGGTGGGAGCCAAGAACGCCGCGCTGTCGATCATGGTCGGCGGCGAGGCCGGTGACTTCCAGACCGCGAAGCCGCTGTTCGACGCGGTCGGCAAGACCGTCGTCCATGTCGGCGCGAGCGGATCCGGGCAGACGGTGAAGGCCGCCAACCAGCTGATCGTCGCCGCGAACATCCAGGCGCTGTCAGAGGCGGTCGTCTTCCTGGAGGCGTACGGCGTCGACACCAAGGCTGCCCTCGAGGTGCTCGGCGGGGGCCTGGCCGGTTCGGCGGTGCTGAACCAGAAGCAGGAGAACATGCTGTCGCGCTCCTTCCAGCCTGGCTTCCGGATCGACCTGCACCACAAGGACATGGGCATCGTCACCTCGGCGGCCCGCGAGCGCGGCGTCGTCGTACCGCTCGGCTCACTGGTGGCCCAGCTGGTCGCCTCCGCCCGCGCGAACGGCGACGGCGGCCTCGACCACTCGGCGCTGCTCCGAGGCGTCGAACGCCTTTCCGGCAAGACCCAGGACTGAGGAGACGAGAACGATGACACGTATGCGCGCGGTCGATGCCGCGGTCCTGATCCTGGAGAAGGAAGGTGCCACCCAGACGTTCGGTCTGCCCGGCGCCGCGATCAACCCCTTCTACAGCGCGATGAAGAAGCACGGCGGGATCAAGCATGTGCTGGCCCGGCACGTCGAGGCCGCTTCCCACATGGCCGAGGGCTACACCCGCGCCAAGGCAGGCAACATCGGCGTCTGCATCGGTACGTCGGGTCCGGCCGGCACCGACATGATCACCGGCCTGTACTCCGCGTCGGCCGACTCCATCCCGATCCTGTGCATCACCGGCCAGGCGCCGGTGGCCAAGCTGCACAAGGAAGACTTCCAGGCGGTCGATATCACCTCGATCGCCAAGCCGGTCGCCAAGTGGGCAGTCACCGTGATGGAGGCCGCCCAGGTGCCGGGGACGTTCCAGCGGGCCTTCCACCTGATGCGCGAGGGTCGTCCGGGCCCGGTGCTGATCGACCTGCCGATCGACGTCCAGCTGGCCGAGATCGACTTTGACATCGCCACCTACGAGCCGCTGCCCATAGCCAGGCCGGCCGCGACCCGGGCCCAGGTGGAGAAGGCGCTCGCGTTGCTCAACGACGCCGACCGGCCGCTGATCGTCGCCGGTGGCGGGGTGGTCAACGCGGATGCATCCGACCTGCTCGTCGAGTTCGCCGAGCTCGTCGGGGTGCCGGTCGTCCCGACGCTGATGGGTTGGGGCACGATCCCGGACGACCATCCGCTGGCCGCCGGCATGGTGGGCCTGCAGACCTCGCACCGCTACGGCAACGCCACCCTGCTGGCCTCCGACCTCGTGCTCGGGATCGGAAACCGCTGGGCCAACCGGCACACCGGATCGGTGGGGACCTACACCGAGGGCCGGAAGTTCGTCCACGTCGACATCGAGCCGACGCAGATCGGCCGGGTGTTCGCACCGGACTACAGCATCGTCTCCGACGCTCGCGCCGCCCTCGAGGTGTTCGTCGAGGTCGCGAAGGACTGGGCCGCCGAGAGCAGACTGGCCGACCGCTCCGCCTGGGTGGAGGAGTGCAGGCAGCGCCGGACCACGCTGCAACGCAAGACACACTTCGACAACGTCCCGATCAAGCCGCAGCGCGTGTACGAGGAGATGAACCGGGCGTTCGGACCGGACACCCGCTACGTCAGCACGATCGGGCTTTCGCAGATCCAGGCCGCGCAGATGCTCCACGTCTACCGGCCGCGGCACTGGATCAACGCCGGCCAGGCGGGTCCGCTCGGCTGGACCGTGCCCGCCACGCTGGGCGTCGCCACCGCCGACCCGGACAGCACCGTCGTGGCGCTGTCGGGTGACTACGACTTCCAGTTCCTGATCGAGGAACTCGCGGTCGGCGCGCAGTTCAACATCCCCTACATCCACGTCGTCGTGAACAACTCCTACCTGGGGCTGATCCGGCAGGCACAGCGCGGCCTGGAGATGGACTACTGCGTGCAGCTGTCGTTCGAGAACATCAACAGTCCCGAGCTCAACGGCTACGGCGTCGACCACGTCAAGGTCGCCGAGGGCCTGGGCTGCAAGGCGCTGCGGGTGTCCGAGCCGGACGAGATCCTGCCGGCGCTGGAGCAGGCCAAGAAGCTGATGGTCGAGTTCCGGGTGCCGATCGTGGTGGAGATCATCCTGGAGCGGGTCACCAACGTCGCCATGGGCACCGAGATCGACAACATCGTCGAGTTCGAGGAGCCGGCCGAGCGCCCCGAGGACGCCCCGACCGCGATCGCGCTTGTCGGCTGACGATGGTTGATCTCCGGGTGGTCGTTGCCTCTGACAAGTTCAAGGGCACCCTGAGCAGTGACGAGGTCGCGGTCGCGGTCGGCATCGGCGTACGGCGGGTCCGCCCCGAGGCGTCCGTCGACTCGGTGCCCGTGGCCGACGGCGGTGATGGCACGCTCGCCGCAGCCGTGGCCTCGGGGTTCGAGTTGGTGCCGGTGACCGCCAGCGGACCAACCGGTGAGCCGGTGCGCAGTGGCTTCGTCCGGCGCGGCGAGGTGGCCGTGGTGGAGCTGGCCGACGTCTCCGGGCTGATCCGGCTGCCCGGCGCCAGGCCGGCTCCGATGACGGCGACCTCACGCGGTACGGGCGAGTTGGTGGCGGCGGCGATCGACAGCGGCTGCAGGCGGGTGATCCTCGGTATCGGCGGCAGCGCCTGTACCGACGGCGGAGCCGGTCTGATCCGGGCACTCGGCGGCCGGCTGCTCGACGGCAACGGTGCCGACCTCGCCGAGGGTGGCGCAGCCTTGACCGCGGCGGCGTCTCTCGACCTGACCGCACTCCACGAGCGGCTGGCGGGAGTCGAGATCGTTGTCGCGTGCGACGTGGACAACCCGTTGACCGGATCGGACGGCGCGGCAGCGACGTACGGAGGTCAGAAGGGCGCTAGCCCCACGCAGATCGAGCAGCTCGACGCCGCTCTCACGCATTGGGCCGACATCGTGGCTCGGGAAACCGCGCGCGATCTCCGGGACACCGCCGGTGCCGGCGCCGCTGGGGGAGTGGGCTTCGCGGCGCTGGCGCTGCTCGGCGCGGAACTGCGCCCGGGCATCGACCTCATGCTCGACCTGGCCGGCTTCTACCAGCAGCTCACCGGCGTGGACCTGGTGATCACCGGCGAAGGCGCACTCGACGAGCAGACGCTGCACGGCAAGGCGGCCGCCGGAGTGGCCGCGGCGGCCGGAGCGGCAGGCATCCCCGTGGTCGCCGTCTGCGGGACCAACCGGCTCGATCCTGGTCAGTTGCGCGCGGCCGGCATCGCCGCGGCGTACGCGCTGACCGATCTCGAGCCCGACGTACGAAGGTGCATCGCCGATCCGGCCCCACTGCTCCGCGGGCTCGGTGAGCGGATCGCGGCCGAGCACCTCCCGATCGCGGGCTCCCCGTGCGCCGACCAGGAGTAGACCTACGATGACAGCAACGGAGAGGGGCCTCGCATGACCGCGTTGGAGCTCGTGATCCGGGCTCGCCGGGTGGTGAGCACTGCCGGCGAGGTGGCGCGCGTCGTCGGTGTCCGAGACGGCCGGATCGTTGCCGTCGAGCCTTATGAGTCCGCACTCTGGGGTGAGGCTGCGGACCGGGTGGAGCTGGCCGACGACGAGGTGCTCATGCCGGGGCTGGTGGATTCCCATGTCCACGTGAACGATCCCGGGCGCACCGAGTGGGAGGGTTTCACCTCCGCGACCAGGGCGGCAGCGGCCGGCGGGGTCACCACGATCATCGACATGCCGCTCAACAGCATCCCCCCGACGTGCGACGTACCGGCGCTCGAGGTGAAGCGGAAGACAGCGCAGACCCAGGTGTACGTCGATGTCGGGTTCTGGGGTGGCGCGATCCCCGGCAACGTCTCGCAGTTGCAACCGCTGCATGAGGCAGGGGTGTTGGGGTTCAAGTGCTTCCTGCTGCACTCGGGCGTCGACGAGTTCCCGCCGCTGAATCCCGCCGAGCTCGAGCTCGCGATGCGCGAGATCAGCTCGTTCGACGGACTGCTGATCGTGCACGCCGAGGACGCGCACAGGATCGACCATGCCCCGGCGGCACATGGCGGGAGCTATCTCGGCTTCCTGCGCTCGCGACCGCGCGAAGCGGAGTACGCAGCCGTTGCCGACGTCATCGGCCTCGCCGCCCTGACCGGCTGCCGAGTGCACATCCTGCACGTGTCCAGCGCGGACGTCCTGCCGTTGTTGGCCGAGGCTCGCCAGGACGGAGTCCGGATCACCGCGGAGACCTGCCCGCACTACCTCACGTTCACCGCCGAGGAGATCCCCGACGGCGCCACGCAGTACAAGTGCTGCCCACCCATCCGTGAGGCCGAGAACCGGGAGCTGCTCTGGGAGGGCTTGCGCGACGGAGTGATCGACCTGGTCGTCTCCGACCACTCGCCGTCGACGATCGACCTCAAGTGCCTGGACACTGGCGACTTCGGAGCTGCTTGGGGCGGAATCGCCTCGCTTCAGCTCGGCCTGCCGGCGGTATGGACGCAGGCGCGCGAGCGAGGGTTCGACCTGGTCGACGTCGCCCGCTGGATGTGCCAGACCCCCGCGGCGGAGGCGACACTGCTGCACAAGGGCAGGATCGAGCCCGGGTACGACGCGGACTTCTGCGTGTTCGCGCCGGACGAGACCTTTGTGGTGAACGCCGCCACCCTGCACCACAAGAACGCCCTCACGCCGTACGACGGGAAGCCGCTCGCCGGGGTCGTCCGGAGTACGTGGCTGCGTGGCGAGCCCATCGACATCGAGGCCGGCCCACGGGGGCGGCTGCTGAACCGAGGAGGACAAGGATGACAGCGCCGCGCTACTACTCTCCGACCGGCGGACTGCCCGCGCAGAGCGAGCTGACCACCGACCGGGCCGTCTTCACCGAGGCGTACGCCGTGCTGCCGCGCGGCACGATGCGCGACATCGTCACCAGCCGCCTGCCGTTCTGGGAGGACACCCGGCTGTGGGTGCTGGCCCGGCCGCTGTCGGGGTTCGCCGAGACGTTCTCGCAGTACATCGTCGAGGTCGCACCGGGCGGCGGTAGCGACCGGCCCGAGACCGAACCGGGTGCCGAGGCCGTCCTGTTCGTTGTCGATGGCAACCTGACGCTTACCGTCGCGGGCGAGAAGCACGAGCTCGGGCCGGGCGGGTACGCGTTCGTACCACCGGCCGCCGACTGGACGCTGCGCAACACCAGCGACCGGGTCGCCCGGTTCCACTTCGTCCGCAAGGCCTACCAGCGGGTGGAGGGGATCGACGTCCCCGAAGCGTTCGTCACCAACGAGGTCGACGTCCAGGGCCACGAGATGCCGGACACGCAGGGCCGGTGGTCGACCCAGCGGTTCGTCGATCCGGGCGATCTGCGCCACGACATGCACGTCAACATCGTCACCTTCGAGCCCGGTGGCGTGATCCCGTTCCCCGAGACCCACGTGATGGAGCACGGCCTCTACGTGCTCGAGGGCAAGGCGGTCTACCTGCTGAACAAGGACTGGGTCGAGGTGCAGGAGGGCGACTTCATGTGGCTGCGGGCGTTCTGCCCCCAGGCCTGCTACGCCGGTGGTCCGGGCCGCTTCCGCTACCTCCTCTACAAGGACGTCAACCGGCACGCCAACCTGTCCAGGCAACTCCTCTGACTCGAATCCCGCTGAGCGCCGAGCTGGGCGTCAGTTCGTCCAGGGGCGGAGCTTCTCGGGATTGCGCACGGCCCAGATGTTCCTGATCCGGTCGCCCGCGATGTCGAAGGCGATCACCACCACGGTGACGCCGTCCTGCTGAGCCACCAGGCCGGGCTGACCGTTGACCGTGCGCTCCAGGAGCGTCAGCGTCTCAGCCCTTTCGGCGAGATCGACGTAGTAGCGCGCGATCTGCTCGCCGCCTTCGACCGGGTAGAGCGCGGCGGTGGCGAGGCCGCCGCCGTCGCCGATCGCGGTGGCGTCGGGGTCGAGCAGGTTGATCAGGGCGTCGATGTCCTTGGCCTGCCAGGCCTGCTTGAAGTCCCTGACGATGTCGGCGCGCTGTGCCGCCGGAGTCGGGGGGCTCTGCGCCTCGCGCAGCCGCCGGCGGGCGGACGAGGCCAGCTGGCGGCAGGCGGCCGGCGTACGGCCGACGATCCCGGCCACGTCGGCGAACGGGTAGCGGAAGACGTCGTGCAGGATGAACGTGACGCGCTCGGCCGGAGTCATCGCTTCGAGGACGACGAGAAAGGCCATGTTGATCGACTCGTCGAGGGTGACCCGATCGGCCGGGTCCGCCGTGGGGTCGCCCGGCCGCGCGTCGAGCCACTCCGTGCCATCGGGCAGCGGCTCCGGGATCCATTCGCCGACGTAGTTCTCCCTCCGGACCCGCGCCGACCCGAGCAGGTCGAGGCAGATACGACTCGTGACCGTCGTCAGCCAGGCGCCGGGAGACTCGATGGCCTCCCGCTGCTGCTCGGACTGGGCGTACCAGCGGGCGTACGTCTCCTGGACGACGTCCTCGGCATCGGCCAGGGAGCCGAGCAGCCGGTAAGCGACGTTGATCAGCTGACGCCGCTCGCTCATGATCGCGCTCAGGCTCGGATCCGGCTCTGACTCGGTACCCATGATGTCGACGACTCCCTTGCTCGCAGCTGCTCTTACCCGTTCGACGAAACAGCGCACCGAACTGTGAGGTCTGGCGTCGTCACCTCACATTCCACCGGGCTGCCTCGTCGTACCGCTGAGACACAACACCATGCCAACACCATGCCACTCAGCGAAATCAGACAAGGGAGCAAGACCGATGAGCGACGTTCAGAGCATCGTCGACCGCTTCGAGATCGAGGCGCTCCGCGGCGAGTTCACCGACGCGGGGATGATGCGCGACCCCGATCGGTTCGCGGCGCTGTTCACACCGGACGGCGTCTGGCGGATGTCGCACATCGACGTCGAGCTCGTCGGCCCGGACGAGATCCGCGCCTGGATCGGGCGGGCCTGGCCGCTGTGGGAGTACTTCGTGCAGACCGTGCACCCGGGCACGATCCGGCTCGACGGCGACACCGCGACCGGCCGCTCCTACGTCGAGGAGTTCGGGCGATTCGGCGACGGCGGGTCCCACCGGAACTACGCCATCTACCACGACCGCTACCGGCGTACCCCGGACGGCTGGAGGTTCACCGAGCGTGCCTATGAGATCAGGTACGCCGACTCCACTCCACTGGCGGGCTCGCCCGACCTAGCGCCATTCCCCTTCAGGAGCGACGAAGCATGACAACCACCAAACTCAACGAGCTGACCGGCGACTACGTCCTCGACACCTCCCACACGCGGATCGGCTTCGCCGTACGCCAGACGATCACCAAGGTTCGCGGGCAGTTCGACGAGTTCGAGGGCAGCGTGTACCTGGATGGCGACGACCCGTCGAAGTCCAGCGCCCAGCTCACGATCCGGGCGAACAGCATCCAGACCCGGAACCAACGGCGCGACGCCCACTTGTGCAGGAGCTTCCTGGACACTGCCGACCATCCGAGCATCACCTTCAACTCCACCGACGTGGCGCAGGCCGGCGAGACCACCTTCAAGGTCACCGGCGACCTGACCATCCGCGGCGTGACCAAGCCGCTCACCCTGTACTTCGACCTGACCGGCGCCGAGGACGACCCGGAGGGCAACCTCCGGGCCACCCTCGAGGGCAGAGCCACCATCAACCGCAAGGACTGGGGCGCCGTCTGGAACGCCGCCGCGGAAGGCGCCGGCCTCCTGCTCGGCTACAAGGTGTCCCTGGAGTTCGAGGCCACCGCGATCCGCCGGCCCTGACCGGCACCCCGGCCCTCGGCGGTCACCCCACTCGGGTCGAGCGCACCGCGTGTTCGATGAGCGCGGTGAACTGTGACGCCAGCCGGGTGATTCCGCCGACGTGACTGGCGGTGGGGTATTCGACGACGGTGGCGCCGACGCGTGCTGCCATCCAGCGTTCCTGGGCCGGGTCGATCATGCGGTCCTGGCCGGACACGGCGTACCAGGCCGGGACGTTGTGCCAGCCGACCGGGCCGGAAGGTGTCGTGACGATGGGGAAGTTGAGCGGCAGCTGTGCGGCGCTCAACGTGGCCGCCTGCCGGTTGCTGAGGTCTTGAGCGAAGTACTGATGGAAGAAGGCCGGGTCGATGAAGGCCGGCGAGGCGAAGGGTTCGCCGGTGAAGATCAGGTGCCCGAAGGCCTCGGACGGGGTGAAATCGGCGCCGAGGCTGCCGATCGAGTCGCCCTCGTCAGGTACGAGCGCCGCCGCGTAGACGAACGCGGAGATGTCCGTGCGGCCGTAGGAGGCGCCGGCGGTGACGATGCCGCCGTACGAGTGGCCGACCAGCACCTTCTTGCCCGAGATCTTGTCCACGGCAGTGCGGACGATCGCGACGTCCTCGGCGACGCTGTTGAGGCCGAGCTCGGGGGTCACGGTGCGGTAGCCGTCGTCCTTGAGTTGCCGGGCGACCTTGTCCCAACTGGTGCTGTCGGCCCAGGCGCCGTGGACGAGCACGATCGTCGGTTTGGTGGTGTGCGCCTCGGCAGGCGCCGCGAGGGACACGGCGGCGATCAGGACGGCCAGTACGGCGGCCCCGAGGGCGGCGATTCTCCGGCGGCGGCCTGGGGGAGTGGCGGTCTTGTGCTTGGGATGGGCGTGCATGAGGTCCTCCTATTGCGTGGATCCCTTGATGACGGGATGCCGCCACTCTGGGTGGGAAGGTCGGCCCTGGGCGCCTGGGTAGTCCCGGGTCAATGCCCGGGCCGGCCACCTGGGGCTCGGACCCGGGGGGTGGCCGGGGTACTCACAGGCGCGCGTCCACGTGCTCGGCTCCGACAGTTGAGCATGACCTGGACCCCCACCATTCAGTCCTGCGACTCCTACCTGGACGATCGCACCGGCAAGTACGAGTTCCGTGCTGTCCGGTACCGCGCTGCCGCCGACTGGCTGACAGCGAGCGGCCTCACCCACGACATGACGATCGTGGACGTCGGCGCGGGCATGACCGAGCTGGACTACTGCCTGCGCGCGGAGTACGGATGGCGGGGACGGTACATCCCCGTGGACGGCGGCATCGACGGTGTCAATCTGAACTACTGGACGCCACCACGCGAGGCGCATTTCTTCGTCGCCCTGGAGATCATCGAGCACCTGGCCAACTGGCGCGCCCTGATCGAGCGGATGCAGCGGAAGGCGCTGATCGGGGTGGTCATGTCGACGCCGAATCCGCGCACCACGGACGTGATCGGGATGGACCCGACGCACATGGTCGAGGTGTACTCCAAGGATCTGGAGCCCTACGCGTTCAAGGTCTCGGAGGAGACGTTCTACGGGGGCGTATTTTCAGATGGTGCACCGGACGCGCTGTTCGCGACCTGGAGACGCTGAGTTGAGCAAGCTCCGCGACCCCTACCGCAGTTCCGCTGGGAGGACGAGTGATGTCGACCGACGATCGCCGGCCGCAGCCGATGCCCACTTCGGCGAGCGCGATGCTGGCCACGCTGACAGACGAGCGCTTCTCCGATCCGGCGTGGTTGTTCGAGCGGAAGTGGGACGGCGTGCGGTGCCTGGCGTTCCGTACCGCGTCAGGCGAGGTGCGACTGCGCACGCGCAACGACAAGCCGCTCGAAGGCACCTATCCCGAGATCGCCGAGGCGGTGGCGAGCGAGTGCGAGGTCGCCGCGGTGCTGGACGGCGAGGTGGTGGCGTTCGTCGGCCGGCGGACCAGTTTCGAGCGCCTGCAGGGCCGCCTGGGGCTGACCGATCCTGTCGCGGCAAGAGCAACCGGCATCGCTGTGTACTACTACGTGTTCGACGTGTTGCATCTCGACGGGTACGACGTTCGGGCCTTGCCGTTGCGGGAGCGCAAGCGCTTGCTCCGCGACGCCGTCCATTTCGCCGATCCGCTGCGATTTACGGCGCACCGCAACACCACCGGTGAGGAGGAGTTCCGCAAGGCTTGCGCGCGAGGTGACGAGGGCGTGATCGCGAAGCGGGCCGATTCGCCGTACGCCGCAGGCCGGTCGCACGACTGGCTGAAGTTCAAGTGCGTGCGTGACCAGGAACTGGTGATCGGCGGCTACACCGCACCGAAGGGCTCCCGGACCGAATTCGGCGCGTTGCTCGTCGGCTACTTCGACGGCGCCGATTTCGTCTATGCCGGGAAGGTGGGAACCGGCTTCAACGTCTCGGTGCTCACCGACCTCCACGCGCGAATGCAGCGCCTCGAGCAGGAGCACTCGCCGTTCACTCGGGGGCGGGTTCGTGAGCGGGACGTGCACTGGGTCGAACCGCGGCTCGTGGCGCAGATCGGCTTCACCGAGTGGACCCGGGACGGCCTGCTCCGGCATCCGCGGTACACCGGGTTGCGCGACGACAAGTTTGCACTCGAGGTCGTGCGCGAAAGCTGATCAGTTCTTCCCCGGCGGCGATGCCGCGATCAGAAGCGGCTGGCGTTCTAGCCTCTGGGCCGGCACATCGCCTGGTCTATCGCGGTCATCGCGGCCATCACGGCGACGTCCGGATCGGGGTCGGCCAGGTTGTGCCAGACCTGGGGATCGCACGGGCGGCCGCCGAGGTCCGGAGGTGTCCTCGAGCTGTCCCAGACGGCCCGTGCGGTCGCGCCGCTGGAGGCGAGCGGGATGACGCTCACGCCGCGTTCGAGTGCCCAGCGCACCTCCTCGCTGGTGCCGCTTCCACCGCAGATGACCAGCAGGGCGCGGCAGTCGTCGAGGACGCTGCCGACGAGTTCTTCCCGCTCGAGGTCGGTGAAGATCGCGGTACCGACGTGCGCATCCATCAGTGGCGCTTGTTCTCCTGGATCGTTCCGGAAGTAGATGCGGAACCGGTCGGGCTTGTAGCGACCGTTGGCCCGGAGGAGCTCGGCGAGCCGGCTCGTGACGCCCCACCCCGCCGGTCCGCCGAGCGAGGCGAGCTGCCACGACGGGGGACGAGCGGTGAGCGCGACCGCGAGCTTGTCGTACCACGGTTTCAGCAGTGTCTTGTCGCCGCTCCCGCTGACGAACAGGCGTTCCGGGCGGGTGCGGGTGGTGATTGCCTGCAGCATCGGGGTGAGTTCGCTGAAGTCGCTGATCTCGCAGACGTGCACACCGCTGTTCTCCAGGTCGCGGACTCGCAGTTCGTGGAGCTGGACCCCCTCGGGGTCGGCCGGTCGACGCAGGACGGTGAGGTGCCGGTCGGCTGCAGTTGTGCCGTAGCGACGGGCGAGTCGCAGCAGAACGTCGATGTTGGGGTCGGCGAAGCTGAACCCGAGGAACAGCATGGTGCGGGTGAGGTACGACGCTCGCAGCAGCGCCCACATCCGCGGATGCGTGTCCTCGTACTGCTCGAAGTCGCTGCGGGTGATCACCGGTGGGGCGGTCCAGGTCGGCGGGGTGTCGAGACTGAGGCCGCCGTGCATCTTGATGATCGTCCGGCGCCCGGTGCCGATGTCGAGAGCGTCGTTGTCCTGCGCGGCGACACTGGCATCGGGAGCTGCCGTCTCCAGCAGCGAATCGAAGTTGGTCGTCCAGATCTCGTCGATCGGGAGTTTGGCGATGAGGTGATGGCTCACCGCCGGTGTCCGGTACGCCGACAGCTCGTTGCGCAGGTGATTCTCCAACGCCGGGCGCCGGCCGGGACCGTTCTGCTCGTAGTACTCGGCGAGCAGCGGCAGGTCCGCGAACTCACCGGCTACACCGATCTCGGCGGCGAGCGGGCTCAGGAGATCGCCCCAGGTCGGCAGTCCGGCCGCCGCGGACAGACCGGCGCCCACGAACAGCGAGGCGACGCCGGCATCGACGGCGCCGCCGAAGATCCCCACGAGCTCGTACCGGTCGATGGTCACCCGAACAGCGTGCCACGTCGGGCCCGCGCTCGTTCCACGCCGAGGATCCCTGAGACCTTCGTGCCACCGGCTGTCGTGCCGCGGCTGTGAGATAATCCGGCGGAGGTTTTCCGTGACGTCACCCCGGCTGCCCAGAGAACTCCGCGGCAGGCAGAGCGAGTGCGCGACCCTTGACGCCCTCGTGGCCGGCGTGCGCGCCGGCGCGAGCCAGGTGCTGGTACTGCGTGGCGAGGCCGGCGTCGGCAAGACGGCTCTGCTGGACTACCTGGCGAGTGGGCTCGGGCCGAGCTGCCGGCTCGCCCGAGCGGCGGGTGTCGAGTCCGAGATGGAGCTGCCCTTCTCCGGCTTGCACCAGTTGTGCGCGCCGATGCTGGACCACCTCGATCGCCTGCCCGGGCCGCAACGTGATGCGCTGGCGACGGCTTTCGGGATGCACACCGGGCAGCCGCCGGACCGATTCCTGGTCGGACTTGCCGTGCTGAGTCTGCTCGCCGACGTGGCGGAGGAGCAGCCGTTGGTGTGCATGATCGATGACGCGCAGTGGTTCGACCCCATCTCGGCCCAGACGCTCGCGTTCGTGGCCCGTCGTCAGCTGGCCGATCCGGTCGCGCTGGTCTTCGCGCTGCGGGGAGAGCACGAGGACGAGGAACTGACCGGGCAACCGACGATGGTCGTCCGGGGACTGAGGGACGCCGATGCTCACGCGCTGCTCGACACCGTCCTGACCGGCCACGTCGACCATCGCGTGCGCGAGACGATCGTGGCCGAGGCCCGGGGCAACCCGCTGGCGCTGCTGGAACTGCCTCGCGGCCTTTCGAGAGCCGAGCTCAGTTTCGGGTTCGGTCTCGCGCACGCGGTGCCGCTGGAGACTCAGCTGGAGCAGGGTTTCTCGCAGCGCTGGGGGGCACTTCCGAGGCCGACCCGCCTGTTCCTGCTGGCAGCTGCCCTCGAACCCGTCGGGGACCTGAGCCTGCTGAGACGAGCCTTGCGGCGGCTCGAGGTCGACTTCGCAGCCTCGGTGCCGGCGGTGCGGGTGGGCCTGATCGAGCTGGGCGCACGAGTCCGGTTCCGGCACCCGTTGGTGCGATCCGCCGTTGCCCGAGCCGGGGAGGTGACCGACTTGCGAGCCGTCCATCTCGCGCTGGCCGAGGAGACCGATCCGGTGCTGGATCCCGCCCGACGGGCCTGGCACCGGGCGTACGCGGCAAGCAGGCCTGATGAGGAGGTCGCCGTCGAGCTGGAAAGGTCCGCGGATCGGGCGCGGGCCCGGGGCGGTCTGGCGGCGCAGGCGGCATTTCTCGAACGTGCCATCGAACTGACCCAGGACCCGGCCCGGCGCCCGGCCCGCGTCCTTGCCGCAGCCAGGGCCCGGCACCAATCCGGCTCGTCGGACGCGGCACTGGCGCTGCTGGCGAGAATCGAGACCGCGAACCTCCACCTCGACGAGCCGACTCACGCCGAGGTGGAGGTTCTCCGGGCGCAGATAGCGTTCTTCTCCAGCCGTGGCCGCGATGCGCCGCCTCTCCTGTTGTCAGCCGCCCAGCGGATGGAAGCGTTGAACAGAACCGCTGCCCGCGACATCTACCTCGACGCGTTGGCGGCAGGGCTTCTGGTCGGACGTCTGGCCGGCGATGTCGGCGCCCGTGAGGTCGCCGAGGCGGCCCGCGCGGCACTTCCATCGACCGCTCGGCCTACCGATCTCCTGCTGGACGGCCTGGCGTCGCTGATAACCGATGGGTATGCGGAAGGCGTCCCACCGGTGCGGCGCGCCCTGAACGCCTGGCGCACCGACGAGGTGTCGACCCCCGATGCCCTTCGCTGGCTGTGGCTCGCCACCCACGCTGCCCACGACGTCTGGGACGACGAGAGCTGGGAGGTGTTCTGCACACGTCACCTCCGCCTTGCGCGCGAAGCTGGAGCACTGGCCGTGCTGCCGATCGCACTCAACAGCCGGATGGGCCTGCATTTCCTCGCCGGCGAGTTCGCAGCGGCCGCCGCGCTGGTCAACGAGTTCGCGACCGTCAACGAGGTCATGGGCAATCACCTGCTGCCGTACGGCGCTCTGGCGCTCGCGGCATGGCAGGGCCGGAAAGACATCGTCTCCGGGCTCACCCGAACCATCCTCGTGGAGGTCGGGGCACGAGGTGAGGGCATGGGACTCACCATCGTCGATTACTCGACGGCTGTCCTCCACAACGGTCTGGGGCAGTACCAGGAAGCCATGAGAGCAGCTGAGCAAGGAGCCGGATACCCCGACGAGCTCGGCTTCTCCACCTGGTCGCTGGTGGAACTCGTCGAGGCCGCTGCGCGAAGCGGACACCCTGACCGCGCAGCGGACGCACTCAAGTCGCTGATTCGGACCACGAGCGCCAGCGGCACCGACTGGGCACTCGGAATCGAAGCCCGAGCTCGCGCACAGGTGAGTCAGGGTGAGGCTGCCGAGGCCTACCACGCCGAGGCCGTAGAGCGGCTCGGCCAGACTCGCATGCGCGTCGAACACGCTCGCGCTCAGCTGCTGTACGGCGAGTGGTTGCGGCGGGAGAACCGTCGTCGCGATGCACGCAGCCACCTGAGGTCGGCGTACGACATCCTCACTGAGATGGGCGCCGAAGCCTTCGCCGAACGAGCTCGTCGCGAACTGGTCGCCACCGGGGAGACGCTCCGCCGGCGATCCGTCGAGGCCAGGGAGGAATTCACGGCGCAGGAGGCGCAGATCGCACGGCTGGCGGCGGAGGGCCGAACGAACCCCGAGATCGGTGCGGAGTTGTTCCTCAGCCCCCGCACGGTCGAGTGGCACCTCCACAAGGTCTTCGCCAAGCTCGGGATCGGCTCCCGCCGAGAACTCTCCAGCACCCTCCTCAACGCCTGAGGCGGGTCCGCTCGTCCTGGCTCATCGGCGGAGTTCGGGTTCGACGTACTCGAAGGTCGGGCCGGCGGTGCAGCCGTCTCCGTCGGGCATCTCCATCAGGCTCTGCGCCTGGGTCTTGAGCGCGTACATGGTGCGGATAGCGGGTCCGAGCGTCTTCGGCCAGCCATTGAACGATTGTTCCAGCGACTGGAGCAGTGTGCAGTAGGTGCGGTTGAACTCCTGCTGGGCGGTGCGGATCGGGCTGTCCAGCGGGTGATCGGCCAGGCGCGGGTTGCGCCGCATCGGGCGGACGCCGGCGAAGTCGACGGAGAGAGCCTCGCCGGTGGGACCGGATTGCGGCGTGTCACCGCGTCGGTAGCGCCGGCCCAGCTTGAGTTCCACGAACCGGTAGTAGTGGGCGACCTCGTCCCGGTCGGGGTGGAAGATGTCCTGGTCGCCGTCCCAGACCTCGCCGCGGGCGGTGCCTTCCCCCTGCTCGACGATCTCCTTCAACGCAGCGAGGGCCGTGTCGAGATCGTCGACCCGGTCCAGTCGTCCGGCGGTGTGGCTGAAGTGGTCTGCGGTGACCTGGCGAGACGGGTCGCCGGAGAAGACCTCTCGCTCGCCGAGTTCAGCGCACAAGTGGCGTAGTGCTTGTTCGATCGCGTCGTAGAACTGCCCGATCGTCTCGTAGTGGTCGCCTTCGGCCGGAGCTCCGGGTGGTGCGGGCTGTTCCAGGCGGAGGAACATCTCGAGTGCTTCCGGCCCGAAAGGAACCAGCGACAACTCCAGCGAGTGCTCGCCATGGGGGAGGCGGCGGGGGTAGCAGGGCAGCATCTCGGGTGTGTCGAGCCGGGGCTTCCCGCCGACGGCGTTGAGCAGGTTCGCCGCCAGGGCCAGGTGGATCATCTCCTCGACGAAGACGCTGCTCACCACTTGAACGGCGTCCGGGTTCTGCTCCGGGTCGAGGGAGTAGAGCGCGCACAGGTAGGACGGCAGGGTGGCGTGCTCCAGTTCGACCGCCCACTGCAGGTGCTCGCGAAGACTCTCGAGCGTCTCGATCCGTGCCCTGGTTGGCGCCACGGCGGTCCGTTGCTGTCCTGCGTGATTCATGAGTGCCTCACTTCTGCTGTCGACAACGGTCGTTGGGGTGCGGGCAAATCAACTGTGCGAGCCAGGCGGGAGGGGGCGCGCCCGTGAGTACCCCGGTCATCCCCGGGTCCGTGGTCCCGGTGGGTCATGGCGGGGTCCTTCGTCATCCAGGTCACGCAGTAGCTGACTTGACTGCGCTGTAGTCAGCTCCTACAGTTCAGAATATCAAACCTGGACATCAAACATCCAGGATCTAAACAGAGTTGAGGAGAAGTCATGGCGATGAGGATCTTTCTGGCCGGCGCGTCCGGAGTGATCGGGCAGCGGTTGATTCCCCGGTTGGTTCAGCAGGGGCACGTGGTCGGCGCCATGACGCGCTCGGCCGGCAAGACGGAGCTCCTGCGCGGCCTCGGCGGCCAAGCGATTCTTTGTGATGTCTTCGACCGGGAGGCGCTGATCCAGGCGGTGGTCGACTTCCAGCCGGACGTCATCCTGAACGAGCTGACCGACCTGCCGGACGATGTGACGAAGATCGGCGACCACGAAGACCTGAACGCCCGGATCCGGACCGAGGGCAACCAGAACCTGATCGAGGCCGCGCGGAAGAGCGGGTCGCCGAAGATCCTGGCCCAGAGCGTCGCCTGGCAGCTGCCTGACGGGCCTGACGCTCGGGCTCTCGCAGAGCTGGAGGCTTCGGTTCTCGCCGAGGGCGGGGTCGTGCTGAGCTACGGACAGTTCTACGGGCCCGGCACCTACAACGAGCAGGGGCAGCCCGCGGAGCCCCGGGTCCACATCGACCGAGCCGCCGACCGGACGGTGGAGGTGCTGGGCGAGCCATCCGGCGTCATCGTCATCACCGACTGAGGATCAGGTGTCCTGTGGCTCGGCCCAATCACCGTTGGCCACGATCGCGAGATCGTCGAGGTCGAGGTTCCGCCCGGATTCGGTGCGCGGACCGATCACCACAGGCTCGCCGGTACCTCGTTCCACCAGGCGCAGCGGCCCGCCTTCTTCCGCCTGCAGGTACTTGTTGCCCCACTGCATGAGCGCGAAGACGGCGGGCAGCAGATCTCGGCCCCTGTCGGTCAGGTGGTACTCGTCGCGGGTGCGCTTGCCCGGCTCCCGGTAGGGCTGCTTGGTGAACAGTCCGAGCTCGGTGAGTTCCTTGAGCCGCGCCGCCACGATCGCATCGGTGACCCTCGTACGCCGGGCGAAGTCGTCGAACCGGGTGGTGCCGTAGAGGGCCTCGCGAAGGATCAGCATCGACGACCGGGTGCCGATGACATCCATCGCCAGCGCGATCGAGCAGTTCTCCAGCCGCCACGTACTCCGGTCGGCCAGCACACCTTCGAACGTGATCGCCATGACTTCATCCACCTCGTAACCGCAAGGAGCTTCTCGTGTCATCATCTCAGGTCTCCACCAGGGCGCCGGCCAGCCGGCGCCGTCCGCTCCTGCCCGCCGGACTGGCGTTGGCGGGCGCGGCGATCACGTTCACGAGCCTGTACCTCGCGGCAGGCGCGCTGACGCCGTTGCTCGTGGTCTACAAGGAGCAGTGGAACTTTCCCGCGTCGCTTCTCACGGTGGCGTTCGCCGTCTACGCGATCGGCTTCCTCGCCGCCGTCCTGACGGTCGGGTCACTGTCCGACCACATCGGCCGGCGCCCAGTGCTGATCGGCGCACTCGTCGTTCAGGTCGCGTCGAACCTCCTGTTCCTCGTGGCCAGTGACATCGGCTGGGTGATCGCCGGTCGCATCGTGCAGGGCGTTGCCAGCGGCGCGGCGACAACTGCCTTCACCGCGGCGCTCGTCGAACTCGCTCCGCCCAGCCGGAAGAGACTGGGCATGATCCTCGGCAGCGTCGGCCTGACCGGAGGCCTCGGCTTCGGCTCCTTGCTGGCCGGCTTGGCGATCCAGCTCACGACCGCGGCGAACACCATCATCTTCGTCGTCCTCACCGTCGTCACGATCCTCGGCACTGTCGTCGTCGCCCTGTCTCCCGAGAGTGTGACCCGCTCACCGGGCGCGCTCCGCTCGCTGATCCCGCGGATCGCCTTCCCGCCCGCCACCCGCCGGGAGTTCGCCGCGGCGGCGCCGGTCGTGGCCGCGGTCTGGATGCTCGCCGGACTCTCGGGTGGGATCGCGCCGAACATGGTTCGCAGCGTCTTCCATCTGAACAGCGGCCTGCTCAACGGCCTGGCCGGCTTCATCGCGCCGGCCACCTCGGCCGTCATCGGACTGGTGTTCGCCCGCGTCGACTCCCGGCGCGCGATGACCATCGGCATCTACGCGTCCATCATCGGGGCCGTCGGCATCATCAGCGGCGTGTACGCCGGAAGTCTGGCCATCATGATCCTCGGACAGGCCATCGCCGGTGTCGGCTTCGGCGCATCCTTCACCGCGGCCCTCCGCCTCATCTTCCCGCTCGCGGCGGAGCACCAACGCGCGGGAGTCGTCGGCGGGATCTACTTGGTCTCGTACGTCGCTCTCGGCCTCCCCATCGTCATCGAAGGCCAACTGACCGGCCCCCTCGGGGAGATCCCGGCAGTCACCTGGTACACCGGAGCGGCCATCCTCCTCGCCCTGATGAGCCTCGTCGCCCAGCTCCGCCTCAAGCGCAGTACTCCCAGTGTCAGTGGACCAACTAGCAGCTCCGTACTGCGATCCAGCGACGCGCGCACGCCGGAGCGAGACGACATCCCCGCATGACCACGACCGACTCAGCAGCCATAAAGTTGCCAAAGGCAATGTCAGGCGCCCCGCCAGCGTGACACCGGCTCGAACAGTTCACACGCACCTTGGTTGTCGCCGGCAACGCCGGCTACCAGTCTTGATGCGCGCGACATGCCGGAAGTTGCGAGCCGGCCGCTGTTGTGAGCAGCAGGAGTGCCGGACCAACTGGTGGAAGTCGGGCGGCGAGGTCGGTGCATCTCGGCTACGGTGGATCGCGGTTGGCCGTTGGATATTCACGCGACCTCGTGCGAGGAGGAGAAGGTGTCGAAGCCGCTCAAGATCGCGGTACTGGGGTTCTGGCATGTTCATGCGAAGGACTACGCCCGGCAGACCCAGGAGCATCCCGGCACGGAGCTCGTCGCGGTGTGGGATGACGACCTGGCGCTGGGGGAGGCCGGTGCGGAGCAGTTCGGCGTTCCGTTCACCGCGGATCTCGAGGCTCTGCTGGGCCGTGACGACCTCGATGGTGTCGTCATCAGCACGGCCACGAACGCTCATCGCGACCTGATGGTCAGGGCGGCGAAGGCGGGCAAGCACATCTTCACCGAGAAGGTGCTCGCGCCGACCGTGACCGAGGCGGAGGAGATCATCGCCGCGGCCGACGACAACGGCGTGAAACTCGTGGTCTCCCTGCCCCGGCTCGCGCACGGCTACACGCAGGCGATCCGTGACGTGATCGGCGCCGGCGGGCTAGGGCGGCTCACCTACGGCCGGGTCCGGCTCTCCCACGACGGAGCTGTTCCGCGGGATGGAAACGAAGGCTGGCTGCCCCAGCGCTTCTTCGACCGGGAGACCGCCATCGGTGGCGCCCTGACCGACCTCGGCTGCCACCCGGTCTACCTGATCCAGCTGTTCCTCGGCGCCGATCCCGAGACCGTCAGCGCGACCTATCGCTCCGTGAACGGTCGCGGCCTGGAGGACAACGCCGTCGTCACCGCCGGCTATCGCGACCAGAAGATCGGCGTGATCGAGGCAGGGTTCGCCAGCCGGAACCCCTTCACGATCGAGATCTTCGGCACCGACGGCAGCCTGACCTACACCGAGACAGGCAACGTACTGCGGGTCTCGGGGCCGGCGTTCGGCGGCGAGGACCAGCAGCTGCCGGTGCCGGACCATGGCAACGATCCCTTCGCCCAGTGGGTCGACCACATCACCAACGACACCCGGGCGGATGACAACCTGGCCCGGGCAGTGGAGCTGACCCGGATGGTTGCCGCTGCCAACGAATCCGCGGCGCAGGGCCGGACCATCCCGTACTCCGCGTCGGACGGCGTCTGACCTTCCCACCCTTCCTCACCACCCCAGGCAACCGAGGAGAAGACTGCTATGCCTCAGATCAAGGTCGGGCTCGTCGGGGGTGGTGGCATCGCGGCCGCCCACATCCGTGGTTATCGGGAGCACGCCGACAGGATCGGCATCACCGCCGTGGCCGACGCAGTGCAGCAGACGGCGGTGGACCGCGGCGGCGAGCTGGGCGCCACGCCGTACACCGACTATCACCGGATGCTCGAAGCCGAGGACCTCGATGCGGTCGACATCTGCCTGCCCCACCACCTGCACAGGGACGCGATCGTCGCCGCTGCCCAAGCCGGCAAGCACATCTTGTGCGAGAAGCCGCTCTGCCTCACCGCGGACGAAGCGGCGGACGTTCGGGCGGCAGTCCGGACCAACGACGTGACGCTGATGTGCGCGCACAACCAACTGTTCCTGCCTGCTGTGGCCAAGGCGAAGGAGTTGCTGGACGCCGGAACCATCGGCGACGTGTACGAGGTCCGGACCACCGACAGCTTCTACAACGACTTCGATCCGGCCACCATGGGCTGGCGCGCGAGCAGCAAGACGAGCGGTGGTGGCGAGCTGATCGACACCGGTTACCACCCGACGTACCTGATGTTGCACCTGGCCGGTGGTTCCCCGGTGGAAGCCACGGCGATGTTGTCCACCCACCGGCTGAAGTTCATGGAGGGCGAGGATTCGGCGCAGGTCCTGATCAGGTTCGACAACGGCGTCGTCGGACAGCTGGTGACCAGCTGGGCCTACCAGCCGGCGCCCGTCACCGAGCGGTTCTCCATCGTCGGGGAGCTCGGATCCCTGCACAGCAACGGCAACTCGCTGACCTACCAGCTCCGGTCCGGTGAGACCGACACCTTCCACTGGGAGCCGGTGGACACCTTCGTCGCCGAGGTCGGTCACTTCGCCGATTCCCTGCTCAACAAGACCCGTCCGCTGCATACGGACGAGGAGGGCATCGCAGTACTCGGGATCCTCCTGGCCGCCTATGAAGGCGCGCGGACGAAGACCATCGCCCCGGTCCTCCAGACCTAGTGTCCCGTAAGCGAGACACTAGCTGGTTGCGCTCGTGTAGCGGCGCAGGCCCGCGCGCCAGACCAGTCCGGCAGCTAGGCAGGCAGCGGCGGCGATGGCTATCGCGATCGGTACTGCGGCCAGTCCGCCGCCGCGGGCGAGTACATCGACAGGCACGGTCGCAACGAGCGCGACGGGCAGCAGGTAGGTGAAGATCAGCTGGAGTGGTTGCCGGTAGATCTGGACGGGATAGCGGGCGAACTGCCAGATCGCGTCGTAGACGACATCGAGGCTGAGCCCGAAGGCCCAGAACACGACCGCAGCGATGATCACGCGGGTCGCCCACATGATGACAGTGGCTGTCACCACCAGGACCAGCCAGGCGAGGACCCCGACCACGGTGAGCGCGACAGCCGCGTGGACGACCCCGAAGGCCACGACGGCGAGGCCGAGCGCGACCTGGATCAGACTGATCGGTGCGCAAGCGCCGAGGCTGGCCAGGAAGATGGCGGGCGCCGGCTGCACCAGGACGGCATCGAACTTGCCGCTCTTCACCTGCTCACCGAACCACTCGATGTTCGGCTCGACGAAGACCGTCCGGAGGCCGCTGACGACCTGGAAGGTCCCGAGCAGGGCGATCGCTTCTCCCGGTGTCCAGCCGCCAAGGGTGTCGGTGCGGGTGTAGACAACACTCAGCGCGGCGAGCGAGGAGGCGGCCGCGACGAGTGTCAGCAGGAGTTCGAACAGCATGTCGGTGCGAAAGGTAACGCTGCGCCGAAGCGACATGGAGAAGAGCGCGCTGAAGAGCCTGAGGAGCTTGAACACCTCTACCCTCCAACAGCCGTGAAGCGTCGAACGCCAAGGCGCCAAACGAACGCGGCCAGCCCGCTCAGGACGATCAGCCAAGCGACCTGTACGCCGTACACGGTCGTGACTTCGGACCGCGCGATGTTGCCTGCGGCAATTTCTGCCGGCGCTCCGAGCATCGACCAGAAGGGGAGGAGCCGGCCGACCTCTTGGATCGGCTGGGGGAGGAAGCTCAGTGGGGCCGCTGATCCGCCGAGCAGGAAGATCAACGACTCGCCGATCCCGACCACGCCATGCGCACGCTGCGTCCAGACCGCTGTGATCGCCAGGGTGTAGGTGAACACGAACCGGAGCGCCGCGGCGAGAAGAACGGCCGGTACCGCGAACAGCACGTTGCCAGCCGTCAACGACAGACCCGCGAGCCAACCCACCACCAGGATCAACGGCAGCCCGAACAGCAGGTGCCACAGCCGGATGGCGAGGTTCGTCGCCAGATAGTCGAGTACGACGGGCCGAGGCTTCGTCAGCTCGATCGCGAAGTCGCCGCCGTAGATCCCGTTCGCCAGGGTGTGGTGCTCATAGGAGACGGTCATCAACTGAACGCCGAGCAGCACCACGTAGTACGTCGCCACCGTCGGATTCCCAGGGACGGCCGACGACCACACGAAGAGCCCCAGCAACGGGGTGACCGCCTGCCCGATCACCAAGGTGATGACGAACGTGCGGAAGCTCCACCACTGGACCGAGCTTCGCCAGATCCCCAGCCCCAGCAGCCGGAACAGCCTTTCGACCTGCGTTGCCATCACGCTCGTGGCCGTCATCGGCGGCCTGCTTGGTAGAACTGATCGATGACGAGGTCGAGGGGTGGATCCTCGACCGTCAGGTCGACGATCGCGAGTTGTCGCAGCAGTTCACTCGTCACCTCGGGTACAGCCTCGCGACGTACTCGTAGCGAGACCTGTTCTTGCTCCAGGTCCTGGGTTGTGTCCAGTTCGCCGAAGCGTTCCCAGTCGATGCCCGTCCGGTCGGGCATCGAGAGCTTGATCAGCTTGTACGGCGACAGGGTGGTGGCCAGTGAGTTCAGGTCACCGTCGTAGCGGACCCGGCTCCGATCGATCAGGATCACTCGCCGGCACAACGACGCCACATCGGCCATGTAGTGGCTGGTGAGCAGAACCGTCGCGCCCGTTCGGACCGCGTATTCCGCGACGAATCGGCGCAGCGCGGCCGCCGCGGACACGTCGAGTCCGAGTGTCGGCTCGTCCAGGAACAGCACCTTCGGCCGGTACACGAGGGTCGTGGCGAGCCCGGCCCGCATCCGTTCGCCCAGACTCAGGGCGCGCACCTGGCGGTCCAGCAACGACTCGAGGTCGAGCATGCCGACCAGTTCGGCGACGTTGGCGCGGAAGTCGGCGTGCGACACCTCATAGAGAAGCTGCTGGTAGCGCAAGGAATCCATCACCGTCAGCTCAGCGGGCCCACCAATGGGCTGGCTGCCTCGGACGAGGGCGATCTTCTTGAGATAGTCGTGCTGCCGTCGCCAGGGGACGAAACCGAGCACCCGGGCTTCACCGACAGTCGGATGCAAGATGCCGGACAGGATCTTCATCGTCGTCGTCTTGCCTGCCCCATTGGGTCCGATGAACCCGACGACCTCGCCGGCGCGAAGCTCGAAGGACACCTCGGCCACCGCTTCGATGTCCCGGTACTCGCGTTTCACCACCGAACGCAACGCCGCCCGCAGTCCTGCCTCCCGCACCGCCGCGCGGTACGTCATACCGAGTCGCCGCACGGAAACAACCGGTCCGGACTCACTGTCGGTGACCCCATCTGTCCTCATAAGCTCAAACTAGGAGTTTGATGCAAGCTGAAGGGTTGGGGAGCTCGCTCGTGCCAGATGTCGCCTCAGGCGCGGCCAAAAGCCTGCGCCGTAGGTCAAACCCCCGGACGCAGCTGCGGCCGATCGACCTGGCCCGGATGGCCGGCCTCGGCGTCACCCAGATCCGCACGTACGAGCGGGTCGGCTTCCTGCCGGCGGCAGAGCGCGGCGCCAACGGTTACCGCCGCTACTCGGCCGACCACGTCGAGGCGCTCCGGGTCTCGAGGATCCTGATCGACGGCTACGGCTGGCAGGGCGCCCTCGAGGTCATGCGCGCCGTTCATCTCGGCGATCGCCCGACCGCCTATGGCCTCGTCAACTCGCGGCATGCGGCGCTCGACAGCCAACGCATCCGGATCGCTGCGGCTCTTGAGGCCACCGACGCCGTACTGCGCCGATCCAAGGAGGCCTCGCAGGCGCGCGGCCGAGCGGCGGTCCGAATCAAGGAAGCCGCAAGGACCGTCGGCGTGAGACCTTCCGCCGTGCGCTTCTGGGAACGCCAGGGACTGCTCCACCCCGCCCGCGAGCCGTCGACCGAGTACCGCCTGTACGACGCCGAGCAACTCGGCCGGCTCAATGTGATAGCACTGCTTCGAGATGTCGGGTACCGCTTCGACACGATTCGTCAGGTACTCGACGAGTTGGCCGGCGGCCGACCCGACCAGATCCGGCACGCGCTCGACGAACGGCTCGAGAGACTGAACCAGATGACCTGGTCATGCATCACCGCCACCAGCACCTTGCACAACTACCTGGAATCGGCACTGCCCGGCGCCGGTCGAAGTCGTTAGGCTGGCGCCAAGACACTCTGGGCCGCCCCAAACCGATCAACGGAGGCACGGAATGGGAACGATCACGACCAGCGACGGCATCGAGATCTTCTTCAAGGATTGGGGAAGCGGCCAGCCGATCGTCTTCAGTCACGGATGGCCGCTGTCGGCCGACGACTGGGACAACCAGATGCTGTTCTTCCTGCAGCAGGGGTATCGCGTCATCGCCCATGACCGTCGCGGTCACGGCCGGTCCACGCAGACCGCCGACGGCCACGACATGGACCACTACGCGGACGACCTGGCCGCTGTCGTCGAGCATCTCGACCTGCACGACGCCATCCACGTCGGCCATTCGACCGGTGGCGGGGAGGTCACTCACTACCTGGCCCGGCACGGCGAGAGCCGGGCCGTCAAAGCCGCGCTGATCAGCGCGGTGCCACCGCTGATGGTGAAGACCGACGCCAACCCGGACGGCCTGCCGAAGGAGGTCTTCGACGATCTGCAGGCACAACTGGCCGCGAACCGCTCGGTGTTCTACCGGGCGCTGCCGACCGGGCCGTTCTACGGATACAACCGGCCGGGCGTCGAGTCGTCCGAGGCGGTCATCGCCAACTGGTGGCGCCAGGGCATGATGGGCGGGGCGAAGGCCCACTACGACGGCATCGTCGCCTTCTCCCAGACCGACTTCACCGAAGACCTGAAGAAGATCACCATCCCGGTGCTGGTGATCCACAGTGAGGACGACCAGATCGTGCCGTACGTCGCAGCGGGCCCCCGAGCGGCCGAGCTGCTGGCGAACGGGACCCTCAAGACCTACAAGGACTTCCCGCACGGCATGCCGACCACCCAGGCTGACGCCGTCAACGCCGACCTGCTCGCCTTCTTCCAGTCCTGACAGGCAGGCTCCAGTCCCTGACGCCGCGTGGCGGGCCGAGCTGGCTCACCAGCCCACGGGACAGCGCGCCCGGGCGCGCTGTCCGAGGGGCTGGGCGAGCTCGCCGAGGCGCGGTTCGACGCCGAGGCACCCGCTGAGCAGGTTCTCGCCGGTCAGCGAGCGGCAGCCGCCGTGATAGCCAGCAGGTCTGCCAGGCCGAAGCCGGGTCGGGCTGCAGGCACGGTCGGCTCCCAGTCAGATTCCAGGCTGAGGTAGCTCGCCGGGTCGGCGCGCAGCAGTCCGATCAGGACCTCTGCCACGATCTGGCCGCCGACCGGGCCCAGCCGGTCTCCGTCGCCACGGTGCTCTGCCTCCTTGAGGATGTAGAACCACAGCGGGGTGCCGTGCGGCCAGGCCTGTTCGAGTTCGTCGGAGGTCAGCGGCGCCGCGCCGACGAGCCGGGCGATCGCCTCACCGCTGGGCAGCCCGGTGGTCTCGCCGCGCAGCAGGTCGCGGACCGCCAGGGAGCGGTAGGAGTTGTTGTCGACCGCGCCGGTGACCTGCTCGGGAAGTCCGATGAGGCTGGCGGCGAGGCGGCCGTCGAGCCGTTTGGCACGCTGCGCGGGCGGGTGTCCGGGTATGTCGAAGACCTGGCTGAGATCCAGGCGCCGGTCGGCGGACAAGGGGCGGAACCCGACCAGGTCGGGGAACAGCGGTACGGCGGGACCACCTTCGACCAGCCGGTAGGTGTGCCGGATCTGGCCGTGGCCGTAGCGGTAGGCCGCGTCGGCGAACTCCAGCGGGATGTACGCCTCCAACGGCCCCGGCGCGTACCAGCGCCCGCCCTCGGCGAGCACTTGCTCCGTCAGAGGAGCCCCGACCAGCCGGGGCAGGAAGTCGTGGACCACGATCCACTGGTAGTGCCAGGTGAGGGTGATCCGTGCCCGGTCGAAGACCTCGGCCTCGGACACCCCCTCATCGCGCAGCAGGTCGACGATTCGGTTGTGCGCGTGCAGCAGGGCGACGTGCAGCGTCAGCGAGAACAGGTGCACGTCGTTGCGAGGGTCGCCGATCAGGGCCACGCCCTGCTGGTTGCGCGGTACGTCGCCGCCGTCGGGGCCGAGCAGGAACTTCGCCGGGTCGGCGAGGTCGAACAGGTACGGCGAGCCGATCGGGCCGTCGGAGTAGGCCATCTCCAGGTTGAGCTTCGGGGCGCGGGCGTTGCGCAGCGCCTCGGAACTGACGCCGCCGGCGATGGGCGAACGATCGGCGGTGATGTCGTGCGCGATCAACTGGCCGAAGAACGGCCAGCCGGCGGCCTCGGTGGCGTCGTCTCCGGCTGCTACCTCGTCCCGGACCGCGGCGGCGTCGCAGATACCGCCGTCGCCGCCGGCACGCATCAGCAGTCCGGGGTCGGTGCGCAGCGGGTCCAGCCCCGGGAACATGCGCCCGTAGCGGGCTGCCCCGGTCGGCCGGTCCACAGCGCGTACGGCGCTGAGGCAATGGTCACGCGCGGCCAGGTGGCTGCCATGCGAGTGTCGCGGGGCCGTGGTTGACGCTTCCGGCACTGAAAGACCTCCGGTGAGACTGGGGTGCACCTGCTAGGACAGGGCAGCCGCGGTTTGTGACAGGCCTCCTAGCCGGTGAGACCGGGGTCGGCCGGCGTGGTCTCGGCGACCGGTGGGCGGAGCTGCCGTCGGGAGGTGATGCCCAGCTTGGTGAAGACCTTGCGCAGATGCCACTCGACCGTGTGCTGGCTGAGGAACATCTGGGCTCCGATCTGGGCATTGGTCAGGCCGGCGCCGGCGAGCTCGGCGATCTGCGCCTCCTGCGCGGTCAAGCTGTCACCGGACCGTCGTGCGCGCTCGTCGACGACCTCACCGGTGGCCGCGAGCTCACGGCGTGCCCGGTCGGCGAACGCGTCGGCACCGGCCGCGGAGAGGATGTCGTACGCCGTCCGCAGTTCGCCGCGGGCATCCTGACGCCGGCCCTCCCGGCGGAGCCACTCGCCGTAGACCAGATGAGCCCGGGCGAGATCCATCCGGACCCGCGTCCGGCCGAGTCGCTCGATGGCCTCCAGATACTCGGACTCGGCCGCCGGGCCGGTCGCCAGCAGGGCTCTCGAGCGAGCGAGCAGGCCCAGCGCCCAGTCCGTACTGCTTGCCTTCGCCATCTCGGTCAGCCGGTCGAAGCCCTCGGCCGCCAGCTCGGGCCGCCCGCTCCGCGCTGCTGCCTCGACCAGTTCTGGCAGGGCCCAGTCGGCGACGCCGTAGTCTTTCGGATCCTCGGTGGCGGCTCTGGCCGCCGCCAGCGCCTCCTGGTACCTGGAGAGGCTGATCATGAGCACGGAGTTGGCCCAGTGGGCGAAGGACAACCCGCCGCCTTCGCCCCGCGCCGTGACGTCGTCGATCGTCGTGGCGATCAGGCGGCCGGCTTCGTCCGGATCGCCCCGCCAGACCGCCACAGCGATAGCGCCGTACGGCGCCAGGCCGATCCCGGTCGCCTCGGCGATCGTCCGGATCTCCGCGACCAGCGAGGAGGCCGCCGCGAACTCCCCGGCGAACAGGTGCAGGAGGACCCGGGAGTTCATCACCAGCGGAAGCTCGGTGAGATCGCCCAGCTCACGGGCGATCCTGAGGTGCCGCGCGGTGAGGACGTCCCAGTTCTCGTCGTCCCACAGATCGACGGCGGTGCGCGATGCCAGCCAGAGCCAGCGCAGGTCGCTCTGCTCCGCCAGCTCCTCGTCCGAGAACAGCCGGAGCGCCTTCCTGGCCAGGGGTACCGCCGCCGGATAGCCGTCGGTGAACAGCACAGCCACGGTTTCCAGCAGCAGATCGTGCTTGCGGGGTGCCTTCGGCCGCGGCGCCGCGCGGGCTGCTCGCGCCACTTCGGTCTGCGGGGAACTGGGCGCGAGACGCCCGGCGAACGTCGAGGCCGCGATCGCGTCCAGATAGGTGTCGCGGGCGAGTTCGAGGTCGAGCGGCTCGAGCCGCCGGGCGGCGTCCAGAAGCAGATGAGCGCCGTCCACGCTGTGACCGGAGGCGAACGCGATCTGCGCCCGCAGGAGATTCACGTGGGCCCGGTGCAGGGGGTTCGCCGGCCCTTCGTCGGCGGTGACGAGCAGCCTCAGCGCGGTATCGAAAGCGCCGGCGTGGAGGGTGGCCCGGGCGGCGGCCAGGGCGCGGGCCGCCCGCTCGGCCGGGTCCGGGGTGAGCTCGGTCGCCCGCTGGAGGAAGGCGGCCGTGGCCGCGACACCGCCGCGGCGCTGGGCCCGGTCGGCGGAGCTGACCAGCTCGCAGGCGACGTCCTCATCGGGACCGGCCGCTCCCTGGGCGCGATGCCAGGCACGCCGATCGGGATCGAGGTGCGGATCGATCGCCTCGGCGAGAGCCCGGTGTACTTCGCGGCGGTCGGCCGAGGCCCTCGTCCGGTACGTCGCCGACCGCACCAGAGGATGCCGGAAGCGGACTCGCGCACCGAGTTCGATCAGGCCGGCCGCTTCGGCAGGTGTTGCCGCGCTGACCGGGACGCCCAGGATGGTGAGAGCCCGGAGCAGGAGTGGTAGGTCGCCGACGGACTCGGCGGCGGCTGTCAGCAACAACTGCTGCGTCTGCGGCGGAAGCGACTGCACCCGTTGAGCGAAGTTCTGCTCGATCTGGCTCGCCAGGGGTCGAGTGTCCGGCCCCTCGAACCCACCGGCCAACTGGATGGTGGTCAGCCCCCGGGGCAGCTCCAGCAGCGCCAGCGGATTGCCGCGGGTCTCCGCCACGATCCGGTCCCGGATGTGGACGTCCAGCCGCCCGGGGACCGCGGCGTCGAGCAAGGCCCCGGCATGCTCGTCCGCCAGGCCGCCGACGACCAGATCCTGGAAGCCTCGCCACTGGGGACCGGCCACGGGCTCCCGGACGGCGAAAACCATCCCGATGCGCTCGGCGAACAGACGCCGGCCGACGAAGGCCAGTGTCTGCGCCGAAGCCTGATCCAGCCACTGCGCGTCGTCGATGACGCACAGCAGCGGCTCTCGGCCGGACGCCTCCGCCAGCAGACTCAGCGCCGCCACGCCGAGCAGGAACCTGTCCGGCGGGCCCCCGACACTCTCGGCGAACGCGACAGCCAGCGCCTCGCGCTGCAGTCGTGGCAGGTGATCGCCGAGGTTCAGCATCGGAGCGCACAACTGGTGCAGGCCGGCGAAAGGGAGCTCCATCTCGGACTCGACCCCAGCCGCGCGGGCAACCCGCATCCCGTCGGCCTGCCCGGCCAGGTAGTCGAGCAGAGCGGACTTTCCGATGCCTGCCTCACCACGGACGATCAGGACCTGACCCTGGCCCGAGCGCACGTCGGCCACCAGACGGTCCAGCCGCGCACACTCCGCTCGCCGACCGCGAAGCCCGTGCGCCCCGCCACCAATCGTCATCTCTCCAACGAGATTAGAGCTCTTCGCCGGTCCGCGACAGCGTGGCCCACCCGCCGGACACGAATGCGCCACCCGATCTCTCGGAGTGTGAGACTCACCGGACTGAGCATGATCGGCAGCGATCGGTCAGTAGTCGGTTGGAGCCGCGATGGGGGACCGCGCGCTCCGGTAGCAGGAGGAGAACAGATGTCCTTGGATCGCCATTTCGTCCGCAGCGTAGAGCTCTCGACCATCCGCACCCGCTATCCCCGGACGGTCGGTCGGAACGCTCGTCTCGGGAGCCATGGCAGTGGCGGCGAGTCCGACATCGTGGTAATCCGCACCGACACCGGCAAGGTCGGCTGGGGACTGGTTGCCGGTGACGTCCCGGCCGAACAGGTGACCGGACGGTCGGTGGCCGGCCTGATCGATCCCGGCAGCGGAGTACGTCACGAAGAGCTGCGCGGTCTGGACTTTGCGTTGCACGACCTGGTCGGCCAGATCGAGGATCTGCCCGTCCACGCGCTGCTCGGAGGACACGGTCAACGCACTGTCCCGTGCTACGACGGGGCGATCTACTTCGCCGATCTCGATCCGGACGACGGCCCGCGCGGAGTGCCCGCCGTACTGGCAGACTGTGCCGCCGACGACGCGGCCGGGTACCGGGCGTTCAAGCTGAAGATCGGCCGCGGCAACCGGTGGATGGACCGCGCCGCCGGCGACGCCAGGGACATCGAGGTGACCAGAGCCGTCCGGGAGGCCTATCCGGATCACCGGATCCTCGTGGACGCCAACGACGGCTACGACTGCACCGGGTTCCTCAAGTACCTACGGGCGGTCACCGACTGCGGGCTCTACTGGGTGGAGGAGCCGTTCCTCGACGGCGCGGCAGACCTCGCCCGCCTGCGGAGTCACCTGCGCGACGCAGGGTCGGCGACGTTGATCGCCGAGGGGGAGACCGATCCTGAGCTGGAGACCTTGCTGGAGATCGCCGGTCGTGGGGACATCGACGTCCTGCTGATGGACGTGGTCTCGTTCGGGCTGACGAGTTGGCGCGCGGTCATGCCGAGGATCGCCGAGCTCGGCGTACGCGCGTCACCGCACGCCTGGGGTCTGCCCCTCAAGACTCTGTACGCGGCTCAGCTCGCCGCCGGACTGGGCCACGTGGACACGGTCGAGGGCGTTCCCGGTGAGACGATCGGGGTGGACACCAGCGGATACCTCTGGCGGGACGGCGAACTGACCGTCCCCGACCGCCCGGGCTTCGGCCTGAGTCTGCAGAGTGGTAAGTAGCGCAACTCTCGAGAACGGAAACGCGGATGTCGACGATCCATCTCAAAGAAACGACCACCTCCACGCCCGAGCAGTTCATCGCCGGGCTCACCGACTTCGGGCCGGGCCGCTCGAAGCTCTTCGGCAACAGCGCGGACGGATACCTCGAGGTGCACAGCCAGAGTCCCGGTCACGCCGACGTGACCGAGGGCTCGAGCGGTATCTGGGAGCGCCTGGACTACGACTGGACCGACCCCCACCACGTCGTTCTCACCACCACCGACTCCAACATCTGGGGCGGCGGGTCGGGCCACACCTACACCTTGACGCCGCGACCCGACGGCAGGACCGACATCGACGCCGTCATCGTCCGCGAGGGCAAGAACGCGAAGGGACGCCTGCTGGGGATCCTGGTCGGGCTCGCCGGCAGCCGGCTCCTGGGAAAGGGATTCGCAAACACCGTCAAGGCCATCGAAGCCCGCACCAACGGAACCACGCCAACCGATCCCGCCTAGCCGCCCGTGCCGCGCCGGCCGGCGCCCATCTGCTTGCCCAAGGCCCCTTCCTCCGTTCCTTGGTGGACGGGGACCCCCACCGTCCTGTACGTCCATGGCGGCGGCTGGATCCTCGGCAACGCGGGAAC
This sequence comes from Kribbella orskensis, assembly GCF_004342085.1. Classification (NCBI taxonomy): domain Bacteria; kingdom Bacillati; phylum Actinomycetota; class Actinomycetes; order Propionibacteriales; family Kribbellaceae; genus Kribbella; species Kribbella orskensis. Next base: position 232,966 of record NZ_SLWM01000004.1, on the reverse strand, counting down.
CCACGACCGGCTCGTCCGGGAACTGGCCGTCGACGTCAACGCCGCCGTCGTGTTCGGCGAGTACGACCGTTCACCGGAGGCACTCCTACCGTCACCGCCTAGGCCATGCCGCCGGTTCGGCCGCCTACGCGGAGCAAGAACGCGTACTCGCCACCGCGCCTGCGATCGTGGTTCCGGCGGTGACGCTGGACGGCGTGGCCGATGGCAACTTTCCCGCCACCGTCGGCAGGGCCGGCGCCGCACACTTCGTCGGTCCGCGGGTCCACCATCAGGTGCCGAACGCCGGCCACAACCTTCCGCGTGAAGCACCTGCCGCCTTCGTGCGGGCTGTCGCCGAGGTGTTCGAGCTGGCTGTCACAGGTCGTGGGGCTGTCCTGTCATAGCTGCTGACCGGACGGCAACCCGTGCCCCGGCTGTCAGGAAGGTTTGCAATGAAGATCGTGGTTATCGGCGGTACCGGCCTGATCGGATCGAAGCTCGTGACGAAGCTCGGCGAGCACGGTCATGAGGCGGTAGCGGCGTCGCCGAACACAGGAGTCAACACCATCACGGGTGAAGGACTCGCCGACGCTCTCGCCGGGGCCTCCGTGGTGATCGATGTCTCGAACTCACCGAACTGGGAGGACGCCGCGGTACTGGAGTTCTTCGAGACCTCCACCCGCAACCTGCTCGCCGCGGAGGCCGAGGCGGGAGTCGGCCACCACGTCGCGCTGTCGGTCGTCGGCACCGAGCGGCTCCTCGAGAGCGGATACTTCCGGGCGAAGCTGGCGCAGGAGAATCTGATCGAGAGCTCCTCGATCCCTTACTCGATCGTGCGCGCCACCCAGTTCTTCGAGTTCGTGCCGAGCATCGCGGACGCCGCCACCCAGGACGGCAAGGTCCATCTGGCCCACGTGTTCTTCCAGCCCATCGCCGGCGAAGAGGTCGCCCAGGCGGTCGGCCGGGTCGCGGTCGCCGCGCCGCTGAACGGCCAGGCCGAGGTCGCGGGTCCGGACCGGTTCCGGATGGACGAGTTCTTCCGGCAGGTGCTTGCTGCCGGTAACGACAGCCGCGAGGTCGTGACCGACCCCGACGCCATGTACTACGGAATCTCACCCGCCGAGAGTGCCCTCGTGCCGGACGGCGACGCGATCCTCGGTGAGACCAGCTACACCACCTGGTCGGGCCGCGCAGCCGCGGACTCCTAGACCACTCGCTCGCCTCGCCATCACCCCGACTCGCCCTGGAGGTAAGCCATGCCCGAAACCGAACCGGTCACTGCTGCGCAGCCGCCGAGATCAACCGCCTGGCAGACGGCCCTGACCGTGCTGCAGGAGGTGGAGCCGCCCACCGTCACGCCTGGATCCCACGCGATGACCGTGGTCATCGAGTACCCGCCGGGCGACCCGGGTGCGCCGCCGCACCGGCACCCCGGCGGTCCGGCCTTCGGCTACGTGGTCGAAGGCGAGATGCTGTTCGAGCTCGAGGGCGAGGCCCCGCGGGTCGTTCGGGCCGGCGAGGCGTTCTGGGAACCAGGTGGCGACCTCATTCACTACCAGGACGGGAACAACCGCGATGACACCAAGCTGCGCTTCACGGTGACGATGCTGTGTCAGCCGGACCAGCCGATGCTCGTGCTGGTGGACGACGAAGAGCTTGCCCAGCGCAAGGATCGCCGAGTACCCCGGCCCGCCTGACCAGTACCCGGACCAGACGGGAGTTCTGTCGTGACCGCAGCGGCGATGGTTGCCGAGTTCGACGATGTCGCGGGGTGGACCGCCGACGCCGTCGAGGAGCTCGGCGTCCGGTACGCGATACCGGCCGCCTGTCGTGGCAGTGCGAGCCCGGCTGCGCTGGCCTGGCTCGCCGAGGTGCGGACGGGCTCCGTTGATGCCGCCTGGTGCCTGGGTGTGCTGTGCACTGTCGAGGACAAGCCCGCGCTGCTCGGCGAGATCCATCGGGTGCTGACCCCTGGTGCCTCGCTGGGTCTCCTGGTGGTCGTTGCCCGGAGCCCCCAAGGTCTTCCAGGTCCTGAGGGCAACCACTTCCCGACCCAGGACGAGCTGGCCGGGCTCCTCGACCGTACTGGTTTCACGCTGCTCGAGCAGACCGGCCGCCCGGATGCCGCTCCGTTGTCCTGGTCGCGGCGAGTGGAGCAGGTCAATGCCGCCATCGCCGCGAGACATCAGTCGGCGCGTGCCTACACGCTGGCCGCCCGTCAAGGCGAGCGCCTCAGCCGCCTGTTCGCCACCGGACAGGTCTCGATGCAGCTGATCCATGCGGTCAGCCGTCCAGCATCTGATACCTCCTTCGACAGCGGAGATGGCAGCACCGCCGGCCCGACCTTCGCGACCGCACGCTGATCAGTCGGAGAATCGCACCGGAAAGACGTCACAATCGGGAGGGTTGTCTGGTCTTAGCTGGCACTACCTAGAGAACAGAGGACATCGTGCGGACGACCCTGGTGGCCGGCGTACGGGCGAGAACCGCCCACGATGGCTGAGACGCGGCCTGCCGTCGAGTCGCTCGTGGAGTTGCTCGACGAACGGCAGTACCTGCTCGAGATCGGGTTGTGGATCTTCGACTCTGCCACCACGGCCGACCGGATGGTCCAGGAGACCTATCGCCGCTGGTACGCCCTCGACGAAGACGAGCGCGCCGCCGTCGCCGTACCGCGAGCTTGGCTCACCAGGGCGGCAGGATCGGTGTGCCTCGAGTTGCTCGGTTCCCTCAGTGCCGTGGAGTCTCCGGTGACCGCGCCCGCAGCGCAGTCCGACCGTGCCAGCCTGGTTCACTCCCCGCCACTCGCTCAGGTGGCACAGCTGGATGCCGGGCTGGAGGACGGTCGTCGCCATCTGCGGAGATCCACCCAGGCGATGCTCAGGAGGCACGCCCGGGTCGTGCAGCGGTTCGCCGCGGCATGCGAGAAGGGAGACACCGCTGCGTTGGAGACGATCCTGGCCGCCGACGCCATCGTGGTCAGCGATGGTGGCGGCAAGGTGCGGGCTCCGCTCACTCCGGTGCAGGGAGCAAGTGAGGCCGCCCGGTTCGTCTCGGCTCTACTGGCCGGTCGGCAGAGCCTTGCTCTGGCCGTCGAGCCCGTCAACGGCAGGATGGGCCTGGCGCTGCGTCGCGCGGGCCAGGCGATCGCTGTGATCGCCCTGACCGTCGCCGGGCACGAGGTCACCGCTGTGTGGGTTGTACTGAACCCGGACAAGCTGAGCAGCTGGCACCGCCCGTGACCAGGCGGCTCCAGGGACTGACCAGGGTGTCCCACTGGTGCGGGAACGCGGTGAAGGCGACAAGCTTGTGCTTGACAGCGACCCGACCAGGAGGCAATCAATGAGCGGCACCGAACCCAGCACAGCTTCTACCAACGACCCGACCGCCGGCACCGTCGACCTGAAGCTCGAGGTCATCGTCATCCCGGTGACGGATGTCGACCGGGCGAAGACGTTCTACGGCAACCTCGGCTGGAGGCTCGACGCCGACTTCGCTTTCGACAACGGCTTCCGGGTCGTCCAGTACACCTCGCCGGGCTCGCCGGCCTCGGTCCAGTTCGGTTCGAACATCACCTCGGCCACGCCCGGTTCGGCCCAGGGCCTCTACCTGGTCGTCTCCGACATCGAGGCCGCGCGTGAGGACCTCGTCGCCCACGGGGCCGCGGTCAGCGAGGTGTTCCACCCCGAGTCGCCGGGCGCTCAGTTCCAGGCCGACGGCACCGGTCGTGGCAGCGGCCGGGCGGACGACCAGGCCAGCTACGGTTCCTTCGCCACGTTCAGCGACCCGGATGGCAACACGTGGCTGCTGCAGGAGGTCACGACCCGGCTTCCCGGCCGCATCGACACCGGCGTGACGTCGTACGCCTCGGTGAAGGACCTCATGGACGCCCTGCTGCGGGCGGCGCTGGCCCACGGCGAGCACGAGAAGCTCACCGGGGAACACGACGAGCAGTGGCCGGCGTGGTACGCCGACTACATGGTCGCCGAGCAGGCGGGCACAGAACTGCCGACCTGATCCCGTACGGCTGTCGCGGTGGCCGCGCGCGGGAATACACTCAGGGCGTGCCGTGGGTGCCTGATCTGTTCAGCGCGCGGGCGCTGGAGCGACTGCTGGAGAAGCGGCGCCGCGCCGAGGTGGTGGCTGTCCCCTTCTTCGACGGCTTGCTGTCCGGTGAGCTCGACGCGTTGCTGGAGTCGTTCGCCGGTGAGCCTCTGCTGCACCATCCCGTCCTCGGCCGGATCCAGGGCAGGCAGGCGTTCGAGGCGTACGTCGCGGAGATGAACGTGTGGTTCGCGGAGCACGAGGTCTCGATCGAGGACGGCGGCCACGTCGTCCTCGAAACGCGTGGCTTCGAGGAAGTGGTCCTGCACATCGACGGCGGAGCGGTAGCTCTGCCGCTTGCGATCGTCGCGGACCATCCGCACGACGGCCGGCTGACCGAGCTGCGGATCTACTACAGCTCGTGGCCGGTCACCGGCCGCCACGCCGTCCGTCCGCCGCTGCTGCAGTCCGACTCGACCGTGCGCACCTCAGGCGTCATCGCCGAGTATCAGAGCGCCCTCGCGGCCGGTGATGTGGACGCGATCGTCTCCACCTTCGAAGCCGACGGCTACGCCCGGGAACCGGCGGGCGACCCTTATCGACACTCAGGCACGCGCGGCCTCCGCACGTTCTACGAGCAGCTGTTCTCCAACGGCGGCGGCATTCCGCTCGAGCACTGTTCGGTGGCCGACGACGGCCACACGTGCGCGCTGGAGTACAACGTCACGCGGTGGGGCAAGACCGACCTGCCACCCCAGGCCGGCGTCGCGGTCTACGCACGGGGCCCGAGTGGCAAACTCGCCGCCGCCCGCATCTACGACGACGTCGACCCACCGCTGTAACGATCTTCAGGGCTCCTCGCCGAGCTCAGGTGAGTTGCTGGCCTCCGTCGATGTCGAAGGTGGCGCCGGTGACGGCCGTGTTGGCCATCAGGTGGACGGCGAGGTTGGCGATGTCCTCGGGGCCGACGACCCGTCCGATCGGGAGCGTCGTGCGGAGTTCCTCGCGGCGCGCGTCCAGCTCGTCGCCGAGGAGCGTGGCCGACAGCGGCGTGTCGACGAACCCGGCAGCGATCAGGTTGACCCGGATCGGCGCCAGTTCGAGCGCGAGGTTCCTCGTCATGGCCGGCATCGCGGCGGTCAGCGCGCCGATGACCGACATGCCCGGCGCCGTACTGCGGCCGCCTGTGCCGCCCATGAAGAGCAGGGTCCCACCTGGGCGCACCCTGCCGATGGCGTTCCGGGCGATCGCCAGGGGGAGCAGGAGATGCGACTCGACATCGTCGCGAACCCGGTCGAGCTCCACGTCCGCCAGCGGCGCGTAGTACGGGCCGGGTCCGGTCACCAGCACGTGGTCGATCGGCGTGGGGAGCTCGCCGAAGAAGGCATCGAGCTGGTCGAAGTCGGTCGCGTCGAAAGCGGCGGTGTCGGCTCCCAGCTCACGACCTGCTTGCGCCAGGCGGTCCGGGTTGCGCGCGGTGATGATCACCGCGGCGCCCTCCTCCCGAGCGCGCCGGGCAGTCTCCAGCCCGATGCCCAGGCTGCCTCCGATCACCACGACCGTCTGGCCGAGCAGCTCGGGTGCCCGACCGGTGGCCCGACGTGCCGACGCCTCTGTCATCGTTCCTCCATTCATTGGTGTCTCCAGGAGCACGACTCCTCTGTTCCCAGCATCGCGCGTCAGGTGGGCAATCGCGCCCGTGACTGCCCGGGTCAGCTCTCTGGCCCGCGGGTTCCGGCTGACAGCAGTCTCTCGGCCAGTATGCGACAGCGCTCCCTGAGCTCCGGAGGGTCGAGTGCCTCGAAGCCGTGCCCCAGTAGGAGCACGTGCAGGAGGATGAAGTCGAGGCTGCCGGCGCCACTGACCACCTCGCACCGGTCGTCCCCTCGCCGTCGTACGACGGCCGCCGACGCCGGCATCTGCGCGCGCACCGTCTCGGCCGACGCGTGCACGAGGAAGCGCGCCTGGTGCGGGTAGACCCGGCTCGCCACGCTCTCCTGCACGTACGCCGCCGCATCGGGCGCCGGCCGCGGGCGGAAGTGCCAGGTCCGTGCCGACACCTCGGTCATCCGATCGACGCGGAAGCTGCGCCAGTCGTCGCGATCGAGGTCATAGGCGAGGAGGTACCACCGCCGGTCGGAGGCCACCAGACGGTAGGGCTCGACCCGCCGCCGTCGCACCTCGCTCCCGGACGGGTAGTCGAAGCCGGCCTCGACCTCGTCGCGGCAGGCTCTGGCCAGCGTCATGAGCACGTCGGGGTCGACGGGCGTACGGCCTCCGCCGAAGGACTCGACCGAGCCGGAGAGCGCGCGCACCTCGGGCCGCAGCCGGGTGGGCAGCACCCGGTCGAGCTTGGTCAGCGCCCGTACAGCGGCGTCGCCGGCGTTGGCGACCGCGCCACCCGCCCCGGCGAGCAGCGAGACCGCGACCGCGATCGCCTCCTCGTCGTCGAGCAGCAGCGGCGGCAGGTCCTGCCCCGGGCCGAGCTGGTAGCCGCCGCCGGCCCCCTGGCTGGCGTGCACCGGGTAGCCGAGAATGCGCAGCCGCTCGACGTCACGCCGTACCGTGCGCGGCGTGACCCCGAGGCGGTCGGCGAGCTCGGGGCCGGTCCAGACCTGGCGCTGCTGCAGCAGCCCGAGCAGGGTGAGCACCCGCTCCGTCGTACCGAGCTCGTCACCGTTTGCGGTGTTCATGTCTCCCACCTTGCCAGAGATAGCGGACCGATCCTGTCCGCTTGGGGTGTCAGGGTGTGTCCATGGATGCTGACGAGATCGACTGGAACCGGACCTTGCGCGAGCAGTGGGAGCACCACTGGAACCACCAGCTTCGAGACCGGCTCGACGGCCTCACCGACGACGAGTACTTCTGGTCGCCGGTGCCGGACGCCTGGAGCGTGCGGCCGCGCGGTACCTCGACGGCGCCCGTACAGGTCGGTGCCGGGGACTTCACGATGGACTACGCGATCCCGGAGCCGGTCCCGGCGGCCTTCACCACGATCGCCTGGCGACTCGGTCACGTCATCGTGGGCGTGCTCGCAGCGCGCAACGCGTCGCACTTCGGCGCACCGGCGGCGTCGTACGACACTTGGGAGTACGCCGGTACCGCGGCCGGCGCGCTCGACCAGCTCGAGGCCCAGGTCGACGTGTGGACGGCCGGGGTACTCGCCCTCGATGAAGCCGAGCTCCGGGTTCCGGTCGGCGCGAAAGAGCCGTATCCCGAAGCGCCGATGGCCGACCTGGTGCTGCACATCCACCGCGAACTGATCCACCACCTGTCGGAGGTCTGCCTGCTGCGGGACCTCTACCTTCACACCACGAACGGAGCAATTCGATGAGCCGCGAGATCCAGGTCACCTTCGATGCCCGCGACCCGCGGGCGCTGTCGTCCTTCTGGCGCGACGTGCTGGGCTATGTCCATCCCGGACCGCCCGGAGTCGACGTGCCCGAGGGCGCGGACCCGCTGGCCGCGTGGGACGAGTTCCTCGAGCGGGTCGGCGTACCGGAGGACCAGCGCAACACGAGATCGGCCGTCGAGGACCCGGACGGGGTCGGCCCACGGCTGTTCTTCCAGCAGGTGCCGGAGGACAAGGTCGCCAAGAACCGCGTCCACCTCGACGTCCGTGCGGCTCCCGGACTGCAGGGGGAGGAGCGGATGGCGGCCCTGGAGGCCGAGTGCGACCGGCTCGTCGGGCTGGGAGCGAAGCGGGTAAGTCGCAGCGAGCCCGAGCCTCCGCTGAGCCTCGGCACCATCGTGATGACCGACCCCGAGGGCAACGAGTTCTGCCTCGACTGACGCACCCGCCTGTCGTCGCGGGGAACTGGTCGTACTGGTCAGCTGAAGCGGACGCGGAGGCGGCGGAAACCGCGGCCCTTGCTCTCCATCTTGACGATCTCCATCCGGCCGATCATGGCGGTGGAGGCCACGTGGGTGCCGCCGTCGGCCTGGGTGTCCAGGCCGACGATGTCGACGATGCGGACGACCTCGATGTCGGGCGGCAGCAGGTTCGTGGCGGTGCGGATGATGTCCGGGATGGCGAAGGCTTCTTCGCGCGGCAGCGTGTCCACGGTGATCCTGCGGTCCTCGCGGATCTCCTGGTTGACGGCCTCGGCGACCCGGTCCCTGAAGTCCGGCGGGACCTCGGCCAGGTCGAAGTCCATCCGGGCGGTCAGCGGTTCCATGTTCCCGCCGGTCACCAGTGCGCCGAAGTCGCGGAAGACCACCCCGGTCAGGACGTGGAGACCGGAGTGGGTCCGCATGAGGTTCGTCCGGCGTTCGTCGTCGAGCGCGCCACGGACGGCGGTCCCGGCCGGCGGTACGGGATCGTCCTGATGCGGTACCAGGTAGAGGTCGTCGCCCTTGGTCGTCCCGACGATGCGGGTCCGCACTCCGCCCCAGAGCAGGACGCCCTCGTCCGGCGGCTGGCCGCCTCCACCGGGATAGAAGGCGGATCGGTCGAGCACGATGCCGCGATCGGGGTCGACGGCAACGACCACCGCGTCCCAGTCCCTGATCGAGGCGTCCTCGAGATCCAGCCGATGGGTGTGTCCGTGGCGATTCGGCGCGGTACTCATAGTCCTGCCGAATCTAGCAAGGACTCAGTACCCGTAGCCGCCTCCGGTGTTGGCCGGTGGGGCCTCGGTGGTGGTGGGCGCGGCTGCGGAGGTTGTTGCGGCGTGCCAGGTGAACGTGGTCCCGCCGAAGCTGTCCTGGGCGTTCTGGCCTTCGTGCTGGCCCGGTCCGGTGTCGAGCTTGAACGTGTAGAGCGGCTTACCTTCGAAGGTCAGTTGGTCCTGGCCGTTGTCCGGGCGGTGCACGGTGGACAGACCTGCGACTGCTCCGCCGGCCACACCATTCCCGGAGGCCGGGAACCAGAAGCCCAGGCAGGCTGCTGTGCACTTGATCGATCCGGCGGTGTCCTGATCGGTGAAATACAGCGTCTTGCCTGCGCTGTCCACCAGGGCCATGCCCACTCCGTCGACGTTCTTCACCGCAACGGCCCCGGTACTGCCTGCGCCGCCCGCCGCGGCGCCTGCGCCGCCGGCGCTCGTCCCGGCGTCGTTGCCGCCGCCGCAGCCCGCCAGGGCAAGGGCGCCGGCCAGCGCGCCGACGGCCATGATCGCCCGGCGTCGTCCGGATCGCGATGACATCAATTTCATCTCGGTGTTCCTCATCATCAGTTCGGCCGTCCAGTTGCGGCCTTTGCTCTGGTGACTACGCCGGCGGCGTCGCGGCGGTTCAATCGGTACGACGATTGAACCGTTGGCGGCTGATATGCGTATGTCCCGGGTGTGGAGCAAGCGCCCGACAAGGAGTCGATTGTCCGCGCCCTGTACGACAGGTACCGACGGCCGCTGTTCGGTTATGTCCTGCGTTCGGTGGGCGGGGACTACCAGTACGCCGAGGACATCGTCCAGGAGACCATGATGCGAGCCTGGCGGGATCCGGCCCTCGTCGAGCCCGAGCGGGCCGGGCCCTGGTTGTTCACCGTGGCCCGGAATCTGGTCATCTCGGGCCATCGCCGACGGACGGCACGGGTGAGCGAGGTGCCGATCGCCGAGCACGAGATCGAGGCCACCGATGACGAGATCGGGCACGTCATGCAGGCATGGCAGGTGATGGAGGTCCTGCACGGACTGAGCCACGACCACCGCGAGGTGATCATCGAACTGTTCTACCGCCGGCGGACCGTCACGGAGGCCGCCAAGGTCCTGGGGATACCTCCGGGGACCGTGAAATCCCGGAGTTACTACGCGCTGCACGCCTTGCGCGCGGCGCTGGAGGAGCGAGGAGTGACGGGCTCATGACGTGTCCGGATACCGTCGCGATCGGCGCCTATGTACTCGGTGCGCTGGACCCCGCCGAGCGGCTCGAGCTGGAGCGGCACCTCCCTGACTGTCCGACTTGCCTCGACGCGCTCCTCCGGTTCGCCAACCTGCCGGGGCTCCTGAATACGCTGACACTGGAAGAGGCCGTCTCCACAGCAGCCGATCCCGACCTCGCTGGGAGCCTCGCCCTCGGCCAGGAACACAACCTGCTGACGGCGGCCCCGCTGGACGATGCACGATCGCCTGCTCCTGCTCAGGTGCCTGCCCCAGCTGACCCTTCAGGTGGTCCGGTCATCAGCAGGTCCGCCGGCAAGCCGCGGCGGACAATCCCACGCAGACGTGCGCTGATCGCCACCGCCGCCGCAATCTGCTTGGGGCTGACGGGCGTCTTGATCGGTCGCCAGACGGTCACTCAGCCGGCGCCACAAGCGCAGACGAGCGTCAACTGGTCGGCCACGGACGGCGTCGGCGGACTCGACACCACCGCACGCCTCAGCAACCAGTCGTGGGGCACAGACATCCAGCTGCAGATGAAGGATCTCAACCCCGGACAGCTGTGCAAGCTCGTCGTGCACGCCCGCAGTGGGGCATTGGAGACGACCGGTTGGTGGACGACCAACTACATCGACCAGGCCGAGGTGCCGGCCAGCACTTCCATCGCCCTGCCGGACATCGACCGCATCGACGTCGTCACCGCGGCAGGCAGAGTCCTCACCTCGCTCTCACCGTCGACGCGGTAGGCAACACGGTAGGCAGCCGGCGAGAGCACCTGGGGCGTGCTCTCGCCGACTTGCGACTCGACCGTGGGTATCGGCTCAGCCGACAGAGGGGCCCAGGCCGAGCGACTGTGGAGTGCTGGAGTCCGGCGACGGCTGGTGGAGGCCTTCGTCGAGGGGGCCGAACTCGGTCATCAGTGCGGCGCTTCCGCCCCACGGGGTCTGCTCTTCGGCGATGAGCGTGTTGGTGGTGAGCAGCAGGCCGGCCACCGAGGCGCCGTTCTGCAGTGCGGACCTGGCCACCCTGAGCGGATCGACGATGCCCATCTCGAGCATGTTCCCGTAGCGGCCTTCGAGCGCGTCGAACCCGTCGTCCGGGCCGAGCTGCCCGATCCGCTCCAGCACCTCCTCGCCGTTGTAGCCCGCATTCGTCGCGATCAGGTACGCCGGCTCGCGGAGCGCACGCCGTACGATCTCCACGCCTGTCGCGTAGTCGTCCTTCACCTCGAGATCGTCGAGCGCTGACGCGGCGTGCAGGATCGCCACGCCGCCGCCGGCGACGATGCCCTCGGCCATCGCCGCCCGGGTCGCCGAGAGCGCGTCCTCGACGCGGTGCTGGAGCTCCTTCAGCTCGGCGGGTGTCGGCGCGCCGACCTGGATCACCGCGACCTTGCCGGACAGGGCGCCGATCCGCTCGGTCAGCACGTCCTCGTCGATCCCGAACGTCGCCCGTTCCATCTCGGCCCGGAGCTGGGCGAGCCGGAAGGCGACATCCTGCTCGTGGCCGGCGGAGGCGACGATCGCGGTCCGGTCGGCGGTGACGCGGACCTGGTCGGCCCGGCCGAGCCGGCCGATGTCCATCGTCTCCAGCGTGAAGCCCGAGTGCTTGCTGAGCACCGCGCCACCGGTGATCGCGGCGATGTCCTCCAGCTTGTGCAGCCGCCGGTCGCCGAATCCCGGCGCCTTGACGCCGACGCACTGGAAGTGCCCGTTGACGTGGTTGTGCACGAGCATGCTGAGCGCGGTGCCCTCCAGGCTCTCGGCGATGATCACCAGCGGCTTCGGATCACGCATGATCTTGTCCAGCAGTGGCATCAGCTCCTGCACCTTGGTGATCTTGTCGCTGCAGAGCAGGATGTAGGGGTCGTCGAGCACCGCCTGCAGACTGCCCGGATCGGTCACCATGTACGGCGACAGGTAGCCGTTGTCGAACTCGAAACCCTCGACGAAGTCCACCCGGATCCCGTGCGCGGTGGACTCCTCGATCGTCACGATGCCGCCGTCGCCGACCGAGTGCAGGGCCCTGGCGATCACCGCGCCGACCAGGTTGTCGTCGTTGGCCGAGATCGCCGCCACCCGGGCGTAGTCCTCCTCGGTGACGACCGGGTGCACGACCTGGCGCAGCCGCTCGACCAGGCGCGCGACCGCGATGTCGATGCCGCGCTTGACCAGCACCGGGTTGCCGCCGGAGCCGATCGCCAGCATGCCCTCGCGGACGATCGCGTGCGCCAGCACCGTCGCGGTGGTGGTGCCGTCGCCGACGATGTCGTTGGTCTTGATCGCCGCTTCCTTGACCAGCTGGGCGCCCATGTTCTCGAACTGGTTCTTGAGGTGGATCTCCCGGGCGATGGTGACGCCGTCGTTGGTCACCACCGGCGAGCCGGTGATCTTCTCCAGGATCACGTTGCGGCCCTTCGGGCCCAGCGTCGACTTCACCGCCTCCGCCAGCTGGTCCACCCCGGCCAGCATCAGCTCGCGCGCCTGCTCACCGAATCGCAGTTCCTTGGCCATCGGTCTCCTCCTTGACTGCCCGGTCAGGGCGAAACGGTGTGTTGGAACGGGACACTAGGGAACGAGGATCGCCCGGCCCCGCACCCGGCCGGCGTCGAGATCCGCGACCGCCTCGACGGCGGCCTCCAGTGGGTAGGTCCTGGTGTGCAGCGTGACCTTGCCGGCCTGTGCGAGCGCCATCAGCTCGGCCAGCTCGTTGTACGTGCCGACGATGTTGCCGATGATGTTCCGCTCGGTGGAGATGATGTCGAGGGTCGGGACCTGCAGCTGGCCGCCGTACCCGATCACGAAGTACGACCCGTTCGGGGCGGTCATCGCGAAGCCGTCCTGCTCGGCGCCCTGCTCGGCGACGAAGTCGAGGACGACGTTCGCGCCCGCGCCGCCGGTCAGCTCCTGGACCGCCGCCACCTGGTTGCCATCAGCAACGATAGTGTGGTCGGCGCCGAGCTGCTCGGCGAGTTTCAGCGCGTCCGGGTTGCGGTCCACCACGATGATCTTGGTGGCGGTCAGCGCCGCCAGGCACTGGATGCCGATGTGGCCGAGCCCGCCGGCGCCGATCAGCACACAGGACGTCCCCGGGTACAGCAGGGGGAGTGCCTTGCGCACTGCGTGGTACGCCGTGATGCCGGCGTCGGCCAGTGCCGCGACGTCCTTCGGCTGCGTCTCCGGGTCGAGCTTCACGCAGGCCCGCGCGGAGGTGAGCAGGTACTCGGCCATCCCGCCGTCGCTGTCCAGGCCGGGGAAGGTGCTGGCCACGCAGTGCATGTCGTCGCCGGCCCGGCAGGCCTGGCAGAGCCCGCAGGTCGGCGTCGGGTGCAGGATCACCGTGTCGCCGACCCGCACGTTGGTGACGGCGGAGCCGATCTCGTGCACCCAGCCGGCGTTCTCGTGGCCGATCGTGTAGGGCAGCGTCGGGTGCATCGCCTCCGCCCACTGGCCCTCGATGATGTGCAGATCGGTGCGGCACACCCCGGCGCCGCCGATCTTGACGACCACGTCCAGGGGGCCTTTGACGCTCGGTTCCGGAACGTCCTCGACCACTGGTTGCTGGTGGTACCCGTGCAGCCGAACGGCCTTCATGCCTCGTCCTCCTCTTCACCCGCACCGGTGGTTGCGTAGCGGTGCTGCAGCATTCCCCGGCAGATGCCGGTGTTGGCCTCGATGCCGACCCTGGTGAGCCGCGCCTTGCCCAGGTGCAGAGACACCGCGGCACCGGTGATCGGTTCACCGGTGCCAGGATCGACGAGCAGGGGCGCAGCGGGGTCCGTACGCAGCCCGAGCTCAGCCCGCCGTCGGCACAGCCTTTCGAGCTGTGCCGACGGGGGCATGTCGCCGAGCGTCATCGTCGTCAGCGCCGCCGGGTCGAGCCCGGCGGCCAGCAGCGGACGGCAGACCTGATCAGTGCCGGCGAGCACCGCCTTCGTGATGAAGGTCCGGCGTAGCTCGTCCAGTTCGCCGACCGCCTCGCCCTCGAACGACACGGCGAAACCTGCCCGGGCCGCCACGCCGGCATTGATCGCCGCCGACGCGAAATGGTCCTCGAGCGCGACGTCGGCATGGCGCACCTCCGGCAACGCCGCCACCACGTCGTACGCGTCGGCGACCATCAGGAAGGCGAAGTTGGGCGCGCAGAAGTACGTCGGCAACCGGAGCCGGACCACGACGTCACCTGCGGCCGACACGACGCACGACGACACGAACCCGAGCGTCGTGATGGGCTCGTCGAGCTCCGGGTCCCGCACCGCGTCGAGCGCGGTGAGGACCCGGGACCGCTGCGCGACCGCAGCCGGCATTACTGCGTGACCAGCTTCGCGTCGTCCTGCGCGGCGGGCTTGCCGAAGTCGAGCTGCAGCTCGTCCGGCACCTTGATGTCGTAGAGCTTCGCGGCGTTCAGCCCGAGGATCTTCTTCTTGCCCGCGGTGCCGAGCCGCGGGTAGTCGGAGTACGCCTCGTCGTCCGGGAAGTCCCAGTCGACGAAGCCCTCGACCTGCCACTTCGGCTCCCAGATGGCGTAGTCGCTGCCGAACGTCATCTTGTCCTCGCCGACCCAGAACAGCAGCTCGCCCATCACCTTGGCGAAGAACCGCGGCCGGGCGGCCATCAGACCGCCGATCACCACCGACAGTCCGGCGTACACGTTGGGCTCCTGGGTCGCCATGAAGCAGAAGTCCTCGATCCGCGGCAGGCCGACGTGCTCGACGATGAAGTTGAGCTCGGGGAAGTCGGTTGCGGCGTGGTCGACGTCGGACACGTCGAACGCGTCCTTGTCCAGCGGCCAGATCGTGGGGCCCTTGTGGACGTGGATGTTCTTGATCCCGAGTTCCTGGGCCGTCTCCAGGTAGCGGTACGCCGCGGTGTCGGTGAGCTTGTAGCCGCGCGACCCGGCGTTCCACTCGGCCGTGTAGAGCTTGACGCCACGGGATCCGTACCGGTCGACGTTGGCCTTCAGCTCCTCGAGGCCGGCGTCACCGTCACGGGGGTCGAACCGGGTGTTGTGGACGAACATCCCGGGGTGCTTCTCACCCAGGGCGGCGTTCTTCTCGGTGGTGTTGAACCCTTCCTTGTACCACTCCTTCAAGTACGTCGGCTGGAAGATCGCCACGTCCACGTAGCCGTCCTCGAAGACGTCCTTCATCAGGTCTTCCTCGGTGTAGCTCATGAACTTCTCGATCGGCCAGTGGGTCTCCTTCGGTGCGAG
Source organism: Kribbella orskensis (assembly GCF_004342085.1). Taxonomy (NCBI): domain Bacteria; kingdom Bacillati; phylum Actinomycetota; class Actinomycetes; order Propionibacteriales; family Kribbellaceae; genus Kribbella; species Kribbella orskensis. Next base: position 217,913 of record NZ_SLWM01000004.1, on the reverse strand, counting down.
GCTCTGGTAGGCGTGGAAACACTCGATCCACCCCTTGGCGTACTGTTCCGCTCCCGGCACCCAGTTGTCCGGTCCGGCGTTCCAGAAGTGCATGTGGCTGTCGACCACGAAGTACTTCTCGCCATCCTTCTCGTACACGGTCGCCTCCCTGCGTTTCTCAGACCGCCCTGAGGTCGAAGCCGAGATACTCGGCGGCGTCCTCGGGGTTGGCGACCAGGATCGTCCGGTCGTCGGTGTGGATCATCCGGCCGTAGTGCGTCGACATGTTCTCCTCGAACTCGGCCTGGTCGAAGTAGCCCGGCTCCTCGCCCAGGGCCTCGGAGATCTCGTCGTAGACGACCTCCATCTTGCCGACCGCGTCGACCCTGATCATCGACGGCAGCGGCATCAGGGTGACGTTGTCGTTCTGACCCATCACCTCGGCGACGACCTCCCCGACCTGGTTGTTCATCAGCGTGAATCCGCACCGGTTGGACGCGGTGCTGTCGGACTTGAACGGACTCTCTGCGGTGGTGAAGGCGGTGGTCACTGTGCCAGCTCCTTGGGCTCCTCGAGGCCGAGTCCGATGACGATGCCGCTGAAGCGGCTCTTCGCCCGGTCCAGCCCGTCTTCGAATCGTGGTGGCTTGCTGTCCGGCTGCGACCAGAGCGGCTGCATCGTCCGGGCCGCCTCGATCGCGCGGGTCGTCCAGTCGGACAGCCAGTCCTGCAGGATCGCCTTGTTGTGGTCGGCGAACTCCTTGTCCGCGGTCAGCAGCTCGAACATCGCCCTGGTGTAGCGCAGGTCGCGTTCGGCGAAGTCGTACTCCGCCGCGCCGACCACCGTCGGCGTCACGAAGTCACCGTTGCCGGGGGAGGCCTGCTGGACCAGCTGGCTGCGGAACAGCTCGCCGACGAGCGGTTCGAACACGACGTTGGCGGCGAAGATCGCCTCGCACCAGTCGTCGATCCCGGTGAGTTGCTCGGCCAGGTCACGCACGCCCTGCCAGGCCGGGTCGGAGTTCCAGGTCTCCAGGTGCGCGCTGCCGTCGAAGTCGGGCAGCTCCTCGCTCAGGGTCAGGTTGTAGAGCGCGAGGTCCTGCGCGGCGCGGATCCGGTGCATGCTGTTCACCGAGATCGCGTTGTTGTGCATGTTGGTCGGAGCCCGCCGGTTCGCGTTCGCGAACAGGTAGAGACCCAGGCCGTGGTCGACGTGCATCCACGCGCCGACGTGGTGCTCGATGAAGCGGATCCAGTTGCGGTTCCACTGCTCGAAGGCCTTGGACTGCCGGGCCGCCTCGACGTTCTGGGTCACCTGCCGGACGACGTTGGAGTTGTACCGGTAGAGCGTCATCTCCCATTCTTCGTTGGGGTCCCGGAACTCGTGCCAGCCGGTCGCCGGCCAGTCGTAGCCCTTGCCGCCGGTACCGGGGCCGCGCGCCGGCTCGGGCCGGTCTGAGCCCCAGGCCTTCAGTACGGTCCAGTCGAGCGGGTAACCACCACGGCCGTCAGCGAACCCGTACAGCCAGCCCTGGCTGAGGTAGTGCCGTGGGTCCGGCTGCACCTCGACGGTGACGTCCTCGTAGTGGCTCTGCTTGCGCTTCTGCGGCGTGTAGTAGTTGAAGTGACGTTCCGTCGAGTCCGGGAACACCTTGGCGCCGGCCTCAGCATCGGTGAAGACCGGCTTCGGCACGCTCCGTACTTGGGGGGAGTCCTGTGTGGCCGTCATCTGGTATCTGCCTCCAGCACCTTGGGATCACCGGCGTCGCCGGTGGTGGTGAACTTGTCGTAGAAGATTCGCTTCTGCGCGACGCCCAGCCGTTCCAGCAGGGGTAGCGCGGCTTCGACCATCGGCGGCGGGCCGCAGACATACGCGTCGGCGCCGGCCAGGTCCTCCTCGTGCCGGGCGACGACGTCGGTGATCAGACCGACCTCGCCGTCCCATTCGTCGTTGTCGGCCGGCTCGGACAGCGCCGGCACGTAGCGGAAGTTCGGCAAAGTCTCGGCCAGCGCCCGGAGCTCCTGGTCGAAACAAAGGTCACGCTTGGCGCGCGCCCCGTAGTAGTAGGTCGCCGGCCGGTCGATCGCCCGCTCGGCCATCGACCGGAGCAGCGCGAGAATCGGCGCCATCCCGGCTCCGCCCCCGAGGAAGACCAGCCGCGCGTCGAGGTTGTCCCGCAACGTGAAGACCCCGAACGGGCCGGTCAGATCGAGCCGGTCACCAGGCGACACGCTCTCGTCCAGGTACGCCGAGAACAACCCGCCCGGGTAGATCTTGATCACGAACTCGAGCAGTCCGCCGTCACGGCTGGACGTGTTCGCCATCGAGAACGACCGGGTGGCCTCGGTCCCCGGTACCGCGATGTCGACGTACTGGCCCGGGAAGTACTTCAGCTCGCCCGGCTCCAGCAACCGCAGTACCAGGTGCCGCATGTCGTGCGTGACCGCGTCGTTCGCGACCACCTCGGCGACGGCCTCCTGGATCGGCAGCCCGGACCGGATCATGTCCTCGTCGTAGTTGAGCAGCTCGATCGTCAGGTCCTCGTACGGATGCGCCCGGCAGAGCAGCGTGTAACCCTCGTTCAGCTCGTACTCCGGCAGCGCGAACGTCGAGTACCGCTCGAGCTCGATGTCGTCACCGTCGAGCACGAACGACTTGCACGACGAGCACTGGCCCTCCTTGCAGCCGTGCATCAGCATCACGCCCTGCTCGGCCGCCGCCCGCAGGATCGTCTGATTCTCGTCGACCTCGATCTCGATGCCGACGGGCTCGAACCGTACGACGTGCTTGTCGCCCATGGCTCCTCACAGTCGCGCTGACAGGAAGGGATGCCGGGAGGGCAGGGATACCTGCCCTCCCGCGTGACGTTGCGCGGTCAGCCGTCGGCAGGAGCCCGTCCGGCAGGTCCGCCGCGGACATAGCGGGCTGCGAAGGCCGTCCGCTCGTCGTCGGACATCTCGTTCAGCAGCACGTTCGGGCTCTGCAGTGGCGGGCACCGCCGCAGGTGGTCCAGGGTCCACATCTTGTCCGGGTTCAGGTCGAGATGCGGCTGCGCGACCATCGTCTTGCCGTCGTCGCGGACGAATCCCATGTCGGACACCACGTCAGCCCAGTTCCAGCCGTGGTACAGCGTCTCCCACTCACGGTGGCCGATCAGCTGGCCCATGTTCGGCGTCTGCCGGCCCTGGTACGTCGGCCGGAACGCCGTCTCGTCGGTCCACTTGCACATCTCGTGGCAGTACGTGCGCCACTGGCCGTCGACCTTCGCCATCACCATGTCCTCGCGGACCAGGCACGGCACCATGCAGGTCCAGCAGCGGTGCGGGTACTCGTAGTCGACGTCCTCGAACACGATCGGCTTGTGACCGTTCGGCATGGACAGCCGGTTGTAGTTCTCCCACCACTTGCCGTACTTCTCGTACCAGCCTGGGTACTTGAACTCGAACCACTCGAAGTCCTTGTCGGTCATCGGGTCGATCCGCCAGTAGTTCGCCAGCCAGCCGGTGGCGAAGAACTGGGCCACCTCGTGCACGTAGCCCTTGTTCCAGATCTGGTTCCAGGACTCCTCGATCAGGTCGTGCGGGATCTCCAGGCCGTACTTCTCCAGCGGTACCAGGTAGCTGCGGTAGTAGTCGTCGTAGATCCACCGGCGCCACATCTCGGCGTAGCTCTCCCGGTCCTTGCGCCGGTCCTTGGTGCCGTACTCGATGAAGGTGCCGATGGCCGCGTCGACGACCCGGTGGTTGTTCCACCAGGCGTAGCGCAGGTCGCGGGCGAGCAGCTGGTGGTTGCCCTCGTCGGACAGGGCCATCAGGAGGGTCGCGTAGCCGTTGCTGATGTGCCGCGACTCGTCGGACTGCACCGAGTGGAACACGGTCGGCAACAGGTAGTCGCCGTTCGCGGCCGCCTCGGCGGGCATCGCGACGAACAACGTGTTGGTGAAGGCGGTCTCGGCCACGATGGTGAGGTAGATGCTCGCCGCCGTGATCGCGTCGCCGGTGATGAAGCCTTCCGCGAACTGCCGGCCGATGGTGCCGCAGTAGTCGTTCTGGAAGTTGCGCAGGCTGGAGTTGAAGCCCGCCGGGTCGATGTAGTTGTTCATGTACAGGCGCTTGAGGTTCTGCTGGATCGTCGAGTGCCTCACCTCGTCGATCATCTGGATCGCCTGGCCGTTGTGCAGCTCGGGGTTCGGCACCGTCCGGAACAGCAGCGGCATCGCCCGGGCCGCCGAGATCTCCGGCAGCGGGATGATGCTCAGGAACAACTTCTGCCACTCCAGCCAGCGCTCCTGCACCTGGCGGAACATGTTGCCGCGGATGGCTCCGTCCGCGGCGCCGTACACGCGGTGGTCCTTCTCTTCCTGCATCGGGAAGTACGACCGCAGGACCTGCTTCAGCGGGTCCTTCTTCTGAGCCTTCTGGAACGAGTAGTCGGTCCCGTACTGCGAAACGGGCTCGTGGTACGCGGGCTCCCAGGAGAGTTCCTGGATCTTCTGGTGGGCCTTAGCCACACTCTGGCGACTCATGGCACTCCTCACGCTTGCTGTGGCCGCGGGCCTGGCCCCACCCACCGGTCCGGCATCTCGGTGCCGTCCAGGCCGCGGGGCTCTGCGGGCGTGGGCCCGCGGCGCGAGCCCACGTCTTGCTAGCGTTTGGTGTAAGTAGATCGCCGCCGTGCCCGGCGGGAGGTCTCAAATTGAGACACCTCTTGCGTCAGGAGTCTCCGAACATGGCCTGCCGGAGCTCGGCGAGTTCGTTCTTCGCGTCCTGCAGGGGCCGTACATCACCATGGGTGGACGGCCGGATGCCGAGCGCGACGAGCAGAGCGGCGGCTGCTTCGCTCGGATCGCCCGCCGCTCCGAGCACCGGATGCAGGCCGGCATCGGCCAGTTCGCGGAAGACCGCGTTCACGATCGTCCACGGGTTGTAGGTCTCGTCGGCAGGAATGTCGTCGTCCATCCGCTACTCCTATCCGGTCCCTCTCATCAGACGCCTGGGCGACGGAACCGGCTGTCTCAATCTGAGACAACCAGATGCTCGCGAAGCACTACGCTGAAAGGAGCGATGCCACCGGTGGGGGAGGCCTCCACATCCAACAGGGTCTCCCGGCCGGTCGCCAGGAGGCCTCGTGGACGAAGTGGAACCCGTGTCAGGCCGCCGGACCGCCCAGGCCCGGCTGAGTTTTCTGACCTTCGACGCGTTCCCGGTAGGCGACGTACGCCGTCCGGTGCTGGCCTCCTGGGTGCGTTCCCGGCGGCGCAACCTCCCCGCCGACCGGATCGACCTGCCGTACGTCGCGGACCCCGACCTCGACCAGCCCCTGGCCCGCAGCGCGACCCCAGTACTGCGCCGGCTCCGCGAGCACCTCGACGGACAGCCGATCAGCGTCATCCTGACCGAACGCAACGGCCTGGTACTGCGACGCCTGACCGCCGATACCCAGCTGAGCAGACACCTGGACCAGGTCCACCTCGCGCCGGGCTTCAGCTACTCCGAACAGTTCGCGGGAACCAACGGTATCGGCACGGCCCTCGAGCGCGGTGGCCCGATGCACGTCTTCGGGCACGAGCACTACGCGGAGGATCTCGAGGACCTCGCCTGTGCCGGGGTACCGATCAAACACCCGGTCAGCGGCAAGATCGTGGGTGCCATCGACCTCACCTGCTGGCGCAAGGACGCCGGATCGCTGCTGATCACGCTGGCCAAGACCACCGCGGACCAGATCCGCGCGGCCCTGATGAGTGACAGCTCGGCCCGCGAGCTGGAGCTGCTCCAGGAGTACCTGCAGGCCGGACGCCGGTCTTCCGACATGGTGCTCGCCTTCGCCGACGACCTGCTGTTGATGAACGCCACCGCGAAGCAGAATCTCGACGGCAGCGACCAGGCGGCCGTCCTCGCGCATGCCACCGAGATGCTGGCCGAGGCCCGCGCCGTGGCCTTGGTGGAACTCCCGAGCGGGAGCCGGGTCCGGATCAGCTGCCGGCCGGTGCCCGAGGGGGCACGGGCCACCGCAGCCGTCCTCCAGGTCACACCGCAGGCGTCCGGTCTCGATCTGGCGGTCAGCGCGCACCGGCCACCACCGCGCCCGGACCTGCCCGGCATCGTCGGCAGAAGTGGTCCTTGGCTCGCCTGCAGCCGCGAGGTGGACAACGCCTATCGCTCCGGAAACTGGATCGTGCTCAGCGGCGAGGCAGGGTCCGGGAAGCTGGCCCTCGCGCGGGCGGCCCATCGGCAGAACAGCCGGACGAGGTCGCTGCGGGTGCTGGACGCCACCGATGCGGCGGATGACTTCGCGGACGACGTCGAGGCGGAGCTGACCGACGACATCGTCCGGTCGCTGGTGATCCGCCACGTCGAACGGCTCGGCCAGATCCGGCTCGACGAACTGATCGGCGCCCTGTACAGCAGCCGCGAGCGCCGGCTGTCGGATCCGCCGTGGGTGGCGCTGACGCTGACGACCGGTGGCTCGAACCAGCCCGACCTGGGCGAGTTGCTGACGTTGTTCCCCCTCACCGTCGATGTGCCACCGCTACGGCACCACATCGACGACGTTCGTGAGCTGGTGCCGTTCTTCCTGAGCCAGTTGAGCCACGGCGACCTGAGCTGCTCGCCGGAAGCGATGCAGCAACTGCTGCGATCGGCCTGGCCGGGCAACACCGCGGAGCTCCGCCAGGTCATGAAGCAGATCGTCCAGCACCGGCGACGCACCGGCGTCATCGTCCTGGCCGACCTGCCGGCCGACCACCAGGCGACCAGCCGCCGCAGCCTCAGCCAACTGGAAGCCCTGGAACGCGACGCGATCATCCGCAGCCTCCTCGACAACAACGGCAACAGAAGCGACGCCGCCCGAGCCCTCGGCATGTCCCGAGCCACCATCTACCGAAAAATCCACGACTACGGCATCCGCTGACCGCGATCAGATCGGAACTCGGAACGGGGTGAGCAGGGGGCGGAGGAGGGTGCGGATCGTGTCGTCCTTGTCCGGTTTCGGCGCCGGGATCTTTACCGCGGGGGGCGGGTCGATGTGGATGTTCGCCTTGCCTACGTCCTTGCGGACGGATGCTTCCAGGTTGCTCGCGGCTTGGAGCAGGCGCCGGCGGTCGACGACCTTGCCGTCGTGACCGACCAGCTCGGCCACGTCGGTGTCGACGGTCGGCCAATCGCCCTGCCGCCAGGCCCGGACGAGGGCGTCGGCGCGCTTCTTCGGCAGCAGCACCGGCCGCGCGAACTTCACCCGGGTGAAGAGCCTGTCGAGTCGTAGCGCGTCGAGCTGCCGGCGGTACTCGGGCACCTTCGAACGCTTGTCCGCGATCGCGTCCAGCTTCACCAGCAGCCGCTCGATCCGTCGGTGCCGGCGTTCCAGCGCCTTGAGTAGGCCGTGTGACTCGTCGGCGAGACACATCGCCTGGTTGTGCGCCAACTGCCGGGCCTTGCGCTCACCCGAGGCGGACGCCGCCGAGAACGCGACACCCGCACGGATCCGGAGGTGCGGTGCGTCGGCCGCCTGGCTCGTGCCGGCCGGACCCGGGGCCGTCGCGGACAGGTCGGCCACGAGGTTGGCGACGTACGCCGCGAACCGTGGATGCGCGGCCACCATGATCTCGTCGCCGCCGAGCATGATCTGGACGTCGTCGGCGAAGTCGCCGAGCTTCGCCGGTGCGGTGCCGAAGGCTGCCCGGGCCGCCGTGGTTCCGTCGCCCCGCTTCAACAACTCGTGGTACCGCCTGAAGGTGGTGACCACGAGCTCGTGGGTGGAGCGTCGCAGCTGGGTGATCCCGTCGGTGCACCGGAAGGTCTCGTGCATCAGCCGTTCACCGGCAAGGCGTTCGTCGAGGATCTTGGCGTTGGTCCGGTCGTAGATCGACATCACCTCGACCCCGAGGTCGACGACGTCCAGCACGAAGAGGATGCGCGCGTCGTGGTCGGCGGCCTCGGCGTAGTACTGGTACTCCGAGGCTGTGCCGAGCACGGCCAGCCGCTTGGTGCGAACGTCCTCGGTGAGGAAGCGCTCGGTCCGCTCACGGTCGACCGGGCGCTTGGCGTCGCGGAGGTTGTCGAGCACCTGGACGGCCCGGTCGTGCTGGTCGACCACGACGCCGGTGAACTCCCGGTCGAGGAAGTCCTTGATGAAGTCGACCAGGTTCAACGTCACCAGCCACAGCTCCAGCAGCTCCTTCTGCGCGGCGAACGTGTACTTGACGTTCGGCAGCGAAGGCTTCTGGAGATCCTTCTTCCGGACAGCCCTGATCATGTCGCGGTCACCGGTGCTCTGCCGCGGGTAGAACGCCTGGGTCCACACGGTGTCGACGTAGATCGTGTTGTAGTCCGAGACCGGCGTGTGCTCGATCGGCGCCTTGAGCATGAACGCCTTGATCGCCGGCGCCGCGCTCGCCACCTTCAGGAACTCCGCCTGGCCGAACGCCTTGCCCCGCGGGTCGACCTTGCGATCCGGACTCGCGTTCTCGCCGAACCGGCGGGCGACGCGTGCCTTCGTCGACTGGCCCTTGGCGATGTAACGCCCCACGGCCGCGGCCTTGAGGGCCTGGGTGAGCAGCAGGTGGACGGCGGTGAGCACCTGCTGCCCGCTCACGCCGACCTCGAGCGTGTCCATGCCGTAGTACACGTCGAAGCGGTAGTCGGGGTTCTTCTCCAGCACCCGGCGGAGCTCCTTGGCGCCCTCCTTGGTGGATCTGGGCAGGAAGTCCTTCAGCAGCAGTTCGCGCAGCTTCTGGTCGAGCTGGTGCAGGCGGCGATCGTACTCCGGCCGGTTCTGCTCCCACGTGACGAAGACGGCGATCTTGTAGTCCTGGCCGGCGACGACGAACTGCGGGTGGAAGATGCGCTTGATCTCCTCGTGGCGGCGAGCGATGTACTGCTGCTGGAGCGTGTAGCCGAGCACCTTGTCGTTGAGGTCCTTGATCCCGGTGTTGTCGCGTGCCTCGCCCGGGAACAGCAGCGCGTAGACCGTCAGCCGCCCGGGACTGGTGGCGTGCGCGACGATCTGCCGGACGATGTCGTACATCGTTGCCGTCCGCAACTGACGCTCGACCGCCCGCTGCAGCACCGCCCGGTCCTCGCTGTCGTGACTCTTCTGCCGGAGCAGAGCGCGGAGTCGATCCGACAGCAGCCACACGGGCGGTACTACGTCGTCCTGATCGCATCCGTAGCGGGGATCGACGTGGAGCCGGTCGTTCTCGACGGGGTTCTCCGACCGCACCGCGACTGCGGCGAGATCCGCCTCGGGCGCGAATTCCTCGTACTCCGTCCCGTCCTCGCTGTCGCTCTCGTCGTCATCGGACTCGCCGTCGTCCTCGCTGTCGGCCTCGGTGGTCACGGACTCGTCAGGCAAGCTGTCGTCCGCGCTGACGAGCGCCGGCAGTTCGTCGGGACGCCAGGCCGCCTCCTCGGCCGATCCGGTCGGCTTCGGCCGGTACACCCAGTGCCAGGTCTCGGTGGTGTAGGGGCGGAAGTCGAACCGTTCGGCGTTGTCCACCAGCCAGCGGTGGAACCAGGCTCTGCGGCCGATCTTGCCGAGCGGCTTGCCCTCTGGCGCGGTGCCGAGGTCCAACGCCAGGCCGTCCTGGTGATTGCTGTAGCCCGGCGCGGCGATCCACTTCTTCATCACCTTCGCGAGCAGGTTCACCGCTGCCGGTCCGTGCTCGTCCCCGGTCGCCCGCCGCTGCTCGGCCGTGATGCGGTAGTAGTGCGGGAAGCCGCGCTTGCCGCCGTGGCCCTTGCCCTGCCAGATGGCGAACTGCTCGTCGGCAGACCGGTACGCGCTGGTGATACCGACCGCGACGCCGGTCTGGCCTTCCTTCACCAGGTCGGCTCGGGCCGCGGCGACCATCCTGATGGCCGCATCGGCCGCGGGGATCCGTGCTCGGTGTTCGCCTTCGATGGTCCTCAGCGCGGACTTCGGCAGCGTGTCGACGAACGCTCCTTCGGACAGGGTGACCTGCCGCTCGTAGACGGCGCGCAGGAAGGTCAGGAGCTCAGGTGTCGCCTCACCCGGCCCGTACCAACGCAGGCCGCTGGACGGAATCGAACTGCGCCCGGCCCGATCCGGTGAGGACACGGAGGCCGTACGGCGTTGCAGCGTGGGACGGACGATCGTGTCCCGGATGTGGATCCACTCGCGCTGCAGGTCGCGCTCGTCCGGCTGGATCTTGCGACCGAGCACGTCCGGATGGCGGAAGTAGAAGATCACGTTGGTGAGGTCGTTCTCGCTGCGATGGCCGACCGCACCCAGCAGGGTGAGGGCGGCGGCGTACGAGCCCTTGCCCAGCGCCTCGACCGCCGCGAGCGGCACTCGGAAGAAGCGCGTCACCGGATGCTCGGCCTCGCTCTCGCCGACCGAGGGTCGGTACGCCGCGTACTCGTCCTCGTCGCCCGCCGGCTCGAGTGCTTCGTGGGCGGGTTCGTAGGCGTCGGCGGCTTCGTATTCGTCCGCGGGTTGGTAGGCCTCGTACTCGTCGGCCGTCGCCTCGAACTCCTCGTCACTCGGCTCGAGTGACTCGTCGGCCGGGCTTTCCACCTCCTCGTACCCGACGGCCGGCTCGAGTTGCTCGCTCGCGACCTCGGACTCGATGTCGGCCTGCAGGGACTCGAAGAGCTCCAGCTCCCGATCGGGCACCTCCGGCTCGGCGTACTCCGCCTCGCCGAAGGTCTCGACCACCGCGGCCTCCAGGCGGAACGGCGACGTGGGTTCCTCGAAGGAGAACGTCTGACTCATCTCAACGCCCCAACCAGCTGTGCACGAGCGCCATCAGCTCCTTGTCCAGGAACACACCACGGTTGGCCGTGACCCGAACCTGGCCGGTGTTGGCGTCCACCACGCGGTGCGCGTCGACGTGGACCCCGACCAGTGACCGTCGCCCGCTGGTGAACCTGATCCACACGGGCGATCCGCTCTGGCCCTTGGACGTGTCCGCGGCGTACAGGATGAGGCCCGGCAGGCCGGCGCTGAAGGAGGCGCTGCCGAAGTGCGACCACATCGTGTTGGCCTGTTGCTCGCGGGTCCACCCTCTGACCGGGTCGCAGGGGTCGCCGTCGCACTTGTCGCCGGGGAACCCGCACACGGTCACCGGACGGCCGCCCAGGAAGCCGCTGTCGAGGGGAGAGAGGTCGGTCAGGGCTCCGTTCACCGGACTTCCCCAGTAGCCGAGCTGGGCACCACCGAGCGCGCGGGACCTGGCCGCGGACGCGTCGGATTCCAGAGTGACGAGCGCGACGTCGAACCTGCTGCCGGGCCGCGGTTGCTGGAGGTAGCGGCTGCTTACGGTGAAGGCGCTCGCCTTGAACCGTCCGAACGGCAGGTCCATGCCGTTGCGGGCCGGCGCGACCTGTACTGCGTCCGGTCGCTGACCTTCGGCGTTGTAGATGTTGTGCGCGGCAGTCAGCACTTGTCGCGGTCCGACCAGCAAACCCGAGCCGCGCGACAGCGTGCTTCCGCGGGTGATGTCGAGCGAACACACCCAACGGAACGGCACCTGCAAGGTGTTGCGGATCCGGACGCGTTCGTCGGGCGGGATCACCTCATAGTCCTGCTGCCCGGCGGCCGGGGTCAGCCACTCGGTGGCGAACGGCGAGCGCATGGTGCGGCTACCCGTGGCCGTTCTGCGCGGCCAGGGCCTGCGCCGGGGGAGTCCCAGTGACCATCACCGGCGCGGTCGGCGGCGGTGGTGGCGGTGCGACTCCGGGGGACGCCGGGTTGGGCAGCCGCACAGGTTGTGGCCGGGTGCCCGACGGCCTGTCCTTCACCCGGTCGCCGGTGGCGGACTGCCACAGGTCGATGATGCGATTCATGTCCTGCAGCAGCGTCTGGTTCGTGCCGAGGTTGAGGTAGAGCAGCTCGGCCTGGTCGCCGGTGGTGAACACGTTGAGCTCGATCGCGCGCAGCAGACCCGACATCAGGTCGGCCAGCTCGAACAGCTCGCGTGACCTGGCCGCGGGCGTCATGCCGACCTTGGCGGCGATCTTCTCGAGTCGCTCGGCGGGTCCCGGACCGCGCGCGTCGAGGTCGCTCACGATCGGGGTCTCGGTGGTGCTGCCGGTGTCCAGCGTCAGGTGGAAGTAGCTGAGGTACGCCACATAGGTGAACTCCTCGCGCGCCAGCATCGCCCCGCGCCGTCGCATCGCCATCATGTCGCGCAGCGCGGTGCAGAGGAAGGCGACGTACTCCTTGTCGGTGGCGTTGGGCCCGATGCCGTTGTTGGCGTTCTCGAAGCCGAGCCAGACCTGGCGCAGCAGTTCCGTCCACTTCTCCCGGAAGCCGCTGTTAACGCCGCCGCCGGTGTCCTGCTTCCACGCCTCGGCCGGCAGGCCGGACCGCGCCCAGCGGGACGGGATCGAGTGTGGCGGTTCGAGGCCGAACATCCGCCAGTACGCGTTGCGCCGGTTGATTCGTTGGTCCGGTCGCATCTCGCTGACGATGCCCTGGATCGAGTACAGCGGCGGGTCGCGGAAGAACAGCTCCTCGGTGGTGCGCAGCCACCGGGTCGCCGCGATGCCCACCGGGTTGAGCGTCTCGCCCACCGCGAACCGCCGGACGACCTCGGCCATGATCTCGACCACCCCGGTGGACTCCAGCAGATAGGCGTAGATCAGGTGGTCCGCGATCAGGCCGGGCGAGGTCGGGAACGGGAACGGCACCCCGGAGAACGTCTCCACCGACCCGGTGGTGATGCCCGACGGCACCGGGAACGGCCGGCCGGTCGGCGAGGGCAGCGGCAGGTCGATCGCGGCGATGATCGCCGGATCACCGAGGAACGGCGCCGGCGGCGTCGGTGGCGGGGGCGTGACGTTGATGCCGATGTCCGGCACCGTCGAGGCCGTCGCCCAGGCCTCGTCGAGCCATCGGCTCAGCTGAAGCGGATGGATGTCGAACAGCTGCTCGGGGAGCGGGAGCAGGCGAGCCAGGTTGCGGAACATGAGTGTCCTTTCGAGTCCTCAGACCGCGGCCAGGCGCGGACCCAGCCGGAGCGGATAGCCGTCTTCACGCAACAGCTCCAGCCGGATGATGGGCCGGTCGTTGGTCACGACCGACAGGTCGACGTCGACGAACTCTTCGCCGCTGGTCTTGTCCACTCCGCCGTCGGGGAGTGCGACGATCTCGGTGGCCGGTCCGGCGGTCGCGAACACAGCCAGCTGCGTGGCCTCGGCCGGTGCGGTGTAGATCCTGATGGTGGAGAAGTTGGTGTTTCCGCGCCGGGTTCGCGAGGCCGCGAACACGAGCGACGTGGCGGGGTCGGGAGGACGGCGATCCCGTCCCATCAGCTCGCGGATCGCCAGGTAGTCGAGATGGTTGGCCGCGACGTTGGCCGGTACCTCGGTGCTCAAAGCCCGCGACTTCGGGTCCTTGAGTGCCTTCTCGATCGCCCGGAGGGCTTCCAGGAGCTCCTCGAACGGTGGTGTTGTGCTGGTGGCCACGATGGGTTTCCTTCCAGGCAAGGCGATCAGGCCGCCCTCGGCAGCGGGAGCGGAGCGAGACGAGCCAGCCAGTCGTGCAGGCGCGTAGTCCGCGCCGTCGCCTCGGCCGGGTCGTTAGGTTGTTCGGAGGTGAGCAGAGCGAGGATCCGCAATGACTCGGTCCGGGCCAGGTAGGTCGACGTCAGCAACGAGTCGCCCGCGATACGGCCCAGCTGGCGCAGTGCCGCCGGCGACACCCGGCCGGGGTCTGCGAGGGCACTGAGCGGGCGCCCGCCGAAAGCCTTGTAGGGCCGGCGGATGCACGCGTCGGCGATCGGGGCGAGGAGCGGCACGCTGGCGGCTGCGACCTGGGCGTCGGCGCCCTCGGCCGCACTCGGGTCGTGTCGTGCCTGCCACGCCTCGGCCAGGTCGCTCCACGGTCCTGAGGCGCCGAACCAGTTCCGGCAGAACTCGACGTTCAGCATCACGCGGAGCCAGGAGGGTGGGTGCGGGTCACCGGGCCTGACCCGGTGCACGGTGGCCGTGGGACCGTCCACCACGTTGGCCAGCGCCGGTACCGGAGACCAGCCGGCCAGGGCGAAGGCGCCGGCGTCTGCCGCGATCTCGCCGGCCCACGAGCTCCAGAGGTCGGCGAGGACGACTGACCGCGGCGCCACGACGGACCGCAGTACGGCGCGTAGCTCGGCGTTCCAGCCGCAAAGGTGCGCAGCTTGGTGTGTTGTCTCGTGGACGAGTGCCGTCGGGTGGGCGAGGTTGTGCCGGGTGATCTTGATCGCCGCCACCGGAGACAGGCCGCCACGGTCCCAGAGCCTGATGCCGGCCCGGAGTACGGCGGCGCCCAGGCCCTTGTCGGGATAGGTCAGCGCCGGTGGCGTCTCGATTCCCAGTGGTCGAAGCAGTGTCTCCATCGCGTCGACCGCGATCGTGTCCAGCCCACGCAGTACCGCACCCAGTCGTGGCGTGGTCCGTTGCTGGACAGCGTCTCCGTACCACTCGACTGTCGCCTCCACGGCCAGGTAGCGCTGGCGCAGCCGCAGCAGTGCAGCACGGGCTTGCTCCGGCTGCGTGCTGGTCTCGAGCTGAGTGGCGAGGACGGTGCCCTCCGCCGCCAGCGCCGTGATGGACGACATCAGCCGCTCACGCAGCCGAAGCCGGAGGTAGTCCTCGAGCTGCGCCCAGGCTTCCGGAGCGGCGACGGTGTCGAGGTCGGCGAGCTGAGCGATCGCGCCGCGCCAGTGCGCCAGCTCGGATCGCAGCTGCCGGCGCAGCGCCTCGTCAGTCATTGTGGGCGCCCGGTCTGATCGTGAGCGACGGTGCACCGGGCTCGCCAGTAGCCAGGGCCGCGGTGTCGGCGAACGGGAAGGCGAAGGTCAGCGTCAACCCGGGCTTGGGGTCCTTGGCGGCCGCGCTCAGTGCCTCCTGCGAGGTCGCGAGTTCCTTCGCGAGCTGGGTCTTGACCTGTTCCAGCACCTGGCCGGCGAGTTCCCGGCCGCGGGTCGCCGATCCCGACTTGGCCCGGCTCAACAGAGCTGTCAGCCGGCTGGCGACGTGCTCCTGTACCCGTGGTCCGAGCAGCCGTCCGAACAGGGCGACCACCTCGGTCTGGTTGTTGCGGGACAGCATCGTGGCGATCTGGCCCGCGAGCCGCTCGCCGATCCGTACGTGCACGCGGAGCTCCGGCTGAGGTCCCTGCGCCCGCAACCGCAGGTACACGCGGTGGCGGCGGCGCACGACCTTGCGGCCAGGCACGACGAGCCGGAAGAACCGCCGGGTCACCGGCCCTCCGGGGACGTACCGCGTGCCGAGCGCGGGACGGCCGAGGAGGAGTGCGGCGTTGACCGGGCTCAGCTCCTCGAACTCCGCCGGGCTCGCGTCGGCACCCTCACCGGCGGCGAGGTGGCCGGCCTGGGTACCGACCATGGCCTCGAACAACTCAACCTCGGCCGACACCGGCCACGCCGAGACGCCGGCCTCGAGCAGGCGGTCCTCCAGCGTCTCCGGGCCGGGCAGCTCGACGCCACTTGCCTGGGGTCTGGTGATCTGGACGTCGTACCGACGGGCCGACCTGCGGTAGCGGCGATGCCTGGTCCGCCGCGGCATGGTGATCCACGGTCCCGTACCGGCCTCGGTGTCGTAGCCGGCCAGGTCGTCGCGCAGGAGTTCGGCCGGCAGGTGGTGGACGGCGGCCGACGCCAGCGCCTCCTGAACCTCCGCCTCGAGTCTGAGCGGCTCCTCGAATGCCTCCGGAGGCAACCCGACGACCCGCGTGACGGCCTCTTCCAGGGTGCTCACCAAGGCCTCGGCTCCGAGCAGCTCCGGTGACTCGCCCTCCAGCGACAGCAGTCGCAGACCTGTGTCCGCCACCTGTGGCGCGAGGGCCCTGGCCGCCTGCGGGCCGATATAGCCCTGGATGAGATTGGCGAGCTGGCTTGCCAGGAAGTTCTTGATCCGCGCGCGCCCGATGATTCGTACGCCGGTCCGGATCAGCGGCATCGCGGCCATCACGGCTGGAATGAACTGCTCGAGCTGCTCGGTCGGCGGCCTGCCGGGCTCGGCCTCGGCCAGCTGGTGGGTGAGGACCTCGCGGGCCTGGTCGAGGGTCGTGATGGGGCTCTCCGCACGACCTGACGTGTCCTGCTCGAGCTCGAGCAGCAGCTCTGCCTGATCGGCTTCCGACGGTGCCAGGAGCAGTTCGGCGTACTGCCGGTCGAACTCCTCGGTCAAGTCCTGCCCCGCCTCGGTGGGTTCCTCGGCTTCGGACAGTCCGAGCTTGGCGGCGAGCTGGGTGGCCGGGGCCCGGAGTGCGGGCGGCAACCGGTTGATCGCCTTGTCGAGCACTCGCTTGAGCAGCGGCCGCACCAGCTTGCGCAGGACGCCGAAGACCGGTCCCAGCGGAACCAGCCTGCTCAGGCCGGCGACCGCGCCCTTGGCGACCGACTTGGCGACGTTGAACGCCTTCTTGACCAGGCCGCCGAACAACTGCTCGCTGAGCGAGTCGGGGTCACGGGCGTACTCGCCCAGCACGGAGTCGATCTCGTCCGCCGTGAGGGAATCGATCCGCCGGTTCTCGTACCGCAGCTCGAGCTCGCTCAGGCCGCGATCGACGCTGTCCGCGAGACCTTCCACGAAAGATGTGGCCTCCGCTTCCGCGACCGCCTCGCTCTGCTGGTCGTCCGGCCAGCGCTCGGCGGCCATCAGGTGGCGACCGGCGACCTCGTCGACGAGCGACTCGACCGCCTCCCGGAATCCCTCGTCCTCCAGCTCGTTCATGAGCGCCTCGGTCGCGCTCGGGCCGGCGTCGTACTCCGCCGTACCCGAGAAGCCGCCGGCGAACGGCGAGACCAACGCGGAGCCGGTGGCCGCAGGGGACTCCGTCGCGGCCGGTTCCCGCCAGGCCAGCCCACCGCCGGTGAACAGCCTGGCCTCGGTATCGGTCATGGACATGTGGGACTCCGATCGCTCGTCCTGGTACGACGTTAGGGAGCGGCTGTCTGCTCGCCCGTCTCCGGTTCGTCTCCTCGATGTGTAGGTCGTCGTCGTGTACGTCGTCGTCGCCTGCGGTGGGGCGCGGCGGCAGGTGTCGCGGGCGGACCTGCCTCGGCGCTGCGCAACCAGGCATCGAACCGACGGCAGGCCGCCTCGACGGATCCCTCCACCGCCGTCGAAGGTGGCAGCTGACCGGTCTGGACGATGAACCGCACCTTGAATCCGTCGCGGTCGTGCCAGGCGCGGACGATCAGGGTGTGCCAGATCTGCTCGGTCATGGTGGGCCGACCTTGCCGCATCGCCGTCCGCCGGATCGTCGTCGCGGCGTCTGCCGTCCGGTCGTCGTTTCCGTCAACCGGTGTCCGGTCATCGGCAATTCGTGAGGTTGGCTGCGACAGGGCATTGACGCTGCGTAGACGCGCGATTGATATGGACTGGGAGTCTGCGATGTCCCCGGGGGTGGGTATGACAACGACAACAGCGGACGCCGCACATCCAGCCATCAGAGTGCTGGGTGCCTTCGCGGTGTGGGTGAACGGCCGAACTGTCGCACTGCCGAGCAACGGACAGCGTGTGCTGGGCTTCCTGGCGGTGACCGGGCTCGAGCAACGCCGGGACGCGGTCGCCACGCACCTGTGGCCGGCCGCCGCGCCGGATCGTGCGATGTCCAACCTGCGTACGGCGTTGTGGCGGGTGCGCCAGGCCGATCCGGCCATCGTCCGGGCCTGCCGGGACTCGGTGCGGCTCGACGATGCGGTCGAAGTCGACTACGACCGGTTGTCGGCGCAGGCGCGTCGGCTCATCGCCGAGGAGAGACCCGACGACGCCACGGTGCTCGAACCCGACCGCCTCGAGGCGGACCTGCTGCCAGGATGGGACGAGGAGTGGCTGCTCCTCGAGCGCGAGCGGTACCGCCAGTTGCGGATCCATGCGCTGGAGACTCTGAGCAGCCTCCTCACCTCCCGTGGCCTGTTTGCCCGGGCCATCGACATGGCGTGCGCGGCGATCCGGGTCGAACCGCTGCACGAGTCGGCCCACGCGGCTCTGATCGCCGCCCACATGGCCGAGGGGAACCGGACCGAGGCGATCCGGCACTTCAACAGCTACTCCCGCCTGCTGGCCGACGAGACCGGTCTCACCCCGTCGACCCTCCTCACAGCCCTGATCTCCTGGGATTGACGCCAGCTGGCCTGGCCGAAGCCCTCTCCTGGGGTGCAGTGGTCACGCGATCTAGTGTGGCGGGGTGGACGATCAGGCGAGCTGGCGGGAGAGGCGGCGGGAGGCGTCGGCTGTTCAGGCTGCTGCGCTGGAGCGGCGTAAGGCTGCTGAGACCGAGCAAGCTCGCGCGCAGTTGGTCGAATTCGTCCAGAAGATGAAGGAAAAGGGCATCCAGCCGGGCCTGCTACGGGCGCCGGTTGTGGGATCGGGCGCGAGTTATCGGACCGGGATCACCGGCTGGTATCTGCGCCGTAATCGGTCGCTCGGTGTGGACACCGACGGCAACTTCTACATTCTTGGTGCGCCCGCCAGTCTGAAGGCGCGGCTGGCGGGCGTGCGGATCTCGCCGTCCGACCCGCCGCTCACGGTCGGCCTCGGCGCGCGCGACGGTGAATCCTTGCCCCTCAAGAAGCTCCTGCGGCTCCGGCTGGAGGAGATCGACGACGCGCAGCGGCCGGCCGGCGGCGAAACCCAGGAGCCGGAGCACCCCGGCACCGACTAGCGCAGTACGGGCAGGACCAGGTCGACCAGGGCGTCGACGTCCTCGTCGACCATCGGCTCGCCGGTCATGCCCATCCGGTGGAGCAGGGTTCCGACCACGACATCGATGAAGAAGAGGACCCGGTTCTCGGGTTCGCCCAGCGCGTCCTGGAGCGCGAGCCGGTACGGGTCCTGCAACTGGGTGGACAGGATCCGGCGCAGGTCAGGATCGGCGACGGCATCGGTGAAGACGCCCGCGAAGGCCGCGCCGATCCCGGGTTCGCCGATCTTCGCGGCGATCCAGCGGATGGCTGACGACAAGACCTCCTCCCGGTCGGCGCCCTCCAGCGGCACCGGGCCGAACGCGTCGACGAGGCAGGCGGTGATCAGCGCGCCCTTCGACGGCCAGCGACGGTAGACCGTCGTCTTCGCGACGCCTGCCGTGGCGGCGATGCGGTCGACGGTGGCGCGCCCGTAGCCGAGTTCGTGGACCGTGCTCAACGTCGCCGCGAAGACGGTGGCGTCGACGCCGGAGCGGGGGCGGCCGGGTGATCTGGTGGGGGTGGTTGCTCGGGCCATGGTGACACCTTAGCTAGTTATGCTACTTTCGGTATCGATACTTCCAGTAGCGAAACCAGGCCGGCCGAGGAGAAGACATGCACGCCACCACCACCGCCACGACTAAGCAGCAGCCACCGCTGGGCATCCGCTTGCTGCACGCCCTGAGCAAGGAGCCGGACTGGTTGACGATGTCGGCCGAGGCGCTGGCCGCCTTCCGCGACGCGGAGAACCGCAAGCGGGCCTCTGGTCTGGCGCGGGTGATCACCGGGTTCCCGGACCGAGGCGCCACGATCAGCTGGCAACAAGTGACGCTGCCCGACCGCGTACTGCGGGTCCGGGTGTACCGGCCGTCGTCCGGGCGCGGCGGCCCGGATGCCGGCCTGCCGCTAGTGCTCCATGTGCATGGCGGGGGATTCGTGGGCACGGCAGTGCAGTGCGACTGGGTCAACAGTCACCTCGCCGCCCGGTTGCCCGCGGTGGTCGTGTCGGTCGAGCACCGGCTGGTCTCTCCGGAGATCCCGCTATCAGAGGCAGTCGACGACGGCTGGGACGTACTGCGGCACGTGGTGCACGACGCTGCCCAGTGGGGAGTCGACCCGGCACGAGTGGTTGTCGTCGGAGAAAGTGCCGGTTCGATGGTCACTGCCCTGGCCGCGATCCGGGCCAGGGAGTCCGACTTGCAACTGCGGGCGCAGGTACTGGTCAATCCCTGTGTCGATCTGACCTCGACAGCGTTCGACTACCACTCGATGGCCGACCATGCCGACACTCCGACCCTCACCGTGAACCAGATGGAGCTCTTCCGCCGATTGGCCGTTCCAGTGGGTACGGATCCTCGTGCGGTGTCGCCGCTGTATGCCGACGACCTGAGCGGGCTGGCCCCGGCGCTCGTGGTGGTGCCGACACTCGACCCGGTGGCCGATCACGGACGCGCGTACGCCGATCGGCTGCGCGAGGCCGGAACGCCCGTGCAGGTGAGCGAACACCCCGGGGCGGGGCACGCGTTCCTCAGCATGCCGGGCGTCGTGCCGCAGGCCAGGGCCGCGCGGACCCGGATCACCGAGTTCCTCCGCGACCGTCTCGCCGGCTGACAGGCCTTCGGTCGCCTTGCACCGGGGGAGGTTGCCGCTGGCAACTAGCTGCGGTGTCTACGGTTTCGTGGCGTGCATGCCGGCATCCGGCTCGGCGACGTGACAGGCCGCCTCGTGCCCGTCGCCCAGCAGGCGGAGGGTGGGGGTGACGTGGTGGCACTCGTCGACGACGAGAGGGCAGCGCCAGCGGAAGCGGCAGCCGGGCGTCGGGTCGATGACCTTCGGCGGCTCGCCGGTGTCGCCTTCGACGGCGACGCTGAGCGGTGCGCGGGGATCGGGCACCGCTCCGAGCAGCAGGTCGGTATAGGGGTGCTTGGGGTTGGCCAGAACCGCCTCGGTCGGGCCGGACTCGACGATGTGACCGGCGTACATGATGAGGAGGCGGTCGGCGACGTACCGGGCGCTCGCGATGTCGTGGGTGATGTAGAGGAACGAGACGCCGGCCGACCTGCGCAGCTCCGCCATCAGGTTGAGCAGGCCGATCCGGATCGACACGTCGAGCATCGACACCGGCTCGTCGGCCAGGATGAGCTTGGGCTTGTGCGCCAAGGCCTGGGCGAAGCCGATGCGTTGCCGTTGTCCGCCGCTGAGCTCGTAGGGGTAGCGGTACATGAGGTCGGAGGCCGGCGCCAGGCCGACCGCCTCGATCACTCGCTCGGCTTCCTCGTTCCGCTGGGTCCGGGTGAGCTCGGGCTGATGCAGCTTCAGGCTGCGCAGGATGCCGTGGGAGACGCGGAAGGCGGGATTGAGGGAGCTGAACGGATCCTGGAACACCATCGGCACATCGCCGCGGTAGGCCAGCTGGTCGCGTCGCGATCGCATGCTCGACACGGCGCGGCCCTGGAAGTAGATCTCGCCGCTCGTCGGTGTGTAGACACCCGCGAGCAGGCGGGCGATGGTGCTCTTTCCGCTGCCGCTCTCGCCCGCGAGCGCGACGATCTCCTGCCGATCGATGGTGATGTCGACGTCGTCGACCGCGTGCAGCATCTTGGGGGAGAGCCCGCGGCCGACCCGGAAATGGCGGGTCAGCTTCCTGGTCTCGATCAGCGGCGCTGTCGGCACGGCCGCCTGCGGGTCGGTGTAGACGCTCACATCGGTCATGACCTCGCCTCCTGGACGGGTTCTGCCGCGGTCGCGGCGCCGGGAGCGTGCAGTAGGCAGCGGGCCTGCACGGCCCCGACCTGATAGAGCTCGGGCTCGATCTTCGGACAGTCGGCGAACACCTCCGGACAGCGCGGATTGAAGCGGCAGCCGCTCGGTGGGTGGGCGAGGTCAGGCGGACTCCCGGGAATCCCGATCAGTGGCACCTTCGGTCCGCGGATCGACGGGAACGCGTCGAGCAACCCCTTGCTGTACGGATGCGCCGGATGATCGAAGACCGCACGAGTGGCCCCCAGCTCGACCACCTGGCCGGCGTACATCACCACCAGCTGGTCGGAGAAGTGGCTGATCAGGGACATGTCGTGGGTGACGAAGACGACCGCGAAGCCGAGCTGCTGCTGCAGTTCCTTGATCTGCACCATCAGGGACCGCTGGGCCACGACGTCGAGGGCCGACGTCGGCTCGTCCATGATGATCAGGTCGGGCGTGAACAGCAGCGCCATCGCGATCATGGCCCGCTGCCGCATCCCACCGCTGAGCTGGTGCGGATAGCTCCTGAGGTGGATCGGGTCGATGCCGACCAGTCGCAGTACCTCGGCCGGGCGATCGTCGGCCACCGGTTCGTCGTGCGCCATGATCGCGTCCCTGAACTGGGTGCCGATGCTCGTCACCGGGTTGAGGGCGTTCATCGCGCTCTGCATGACGACGGAGAAGTCACGCCAGCGCAGGGCGGCCAGCTTCTTCTCGCTCATCGCGACGAGGTTCTGGCCCTGGAACCGCACGTCTCCGCTGGTGATGGCGGCCGGTGGGCTGAGCAGTTGGGCGATCGCGAACAACAGCGTCGACTTGCCGCAGCCCGACTCGCCGACCACACCCACGAACTCACCGGCATGGACGTCGAGATCCACCGCGTCGACGGCGACGACGGGCCGATCGCCGCCGGTGTCGTACTCGACGGTGAGATCACGGACCTCGAGAATGGGCCTACTTGGCACGTCGCCTCCGAACCGGCCGCAGCGCGGGGTTGCTGATCTCGTCGAACGCGTAGTTGAGCAGGGCGAACGAAACACCCAGGAGCGCGACCGCCAGTCCCGGCGACAGTGCCCAGGCCGGCAGGCCGTTCACCAGCGCACCCTGGTTCTGCGCCCAGTACAGCATCGTGCCCCAGCTCAGCGAGTTGGGATCGCCGAGTCCGAGGAACTGCAGGCCGGCGGCGGTCAGTACGGCGTACAGCGCGGCGCCGAGGAAGTTCGCGACGATGAGGGAGGTCATCGTCGGCAGCATCTCGACCACGATGATGTACGACTGACGTTCACCCCGGACGCGGGCCGACTCGAGGAAATCACGGTTGCGCAGGGAGAGCGCCTGCGCGCGCATCTGCCGGGCGCCGTACGACCAGCCGGTCAGGATCAGCACCACGACGATCACGGTGAGGTTGCCCTTGCCGGCGTAGGTCGCCAGCACGATGATCAGCGGGAACGTCGGCAGCACCAGGAACACGTCGGTCAACATCGACAGCGCGTTGTCGGCGTAACCGCCGAGATAGGCGGCCGAGACACCGATGATGACCGACAGGAAGGTCGCGCCGAGACCCGCGACGACCGCGATGATCAGCGACTCCCGCGTGCTGTAGACCAGCTGGGCGTACACGTCCTGGCCGAGGCCGGTGGTGCCGAGCCAGTGCTTGCCGGAGGGATGCTCCAGCGGCAGGTCGCCGATCGCGCGTGGATCGCCGTGCAGCCACGGCACGAACAGATGCGGGAAAGCGGCCAGCAGAATGAAGAGGAGGAGCAGCACCGCGCCCAGCATGGCCTTGCGGTTGTGCAGGATGGCACGCCACAGACCGCCCCTCGGGCGGCGGGCCGCAGTCGGTGCGGGCGCGGCGGTGCCGGCGACGATCGCACTCATCGGCGTCCTCGCTTCGCTCCGGGCGCCGATGAGCGCGGGGAGCAGCTGTGCTTGATGGTGACCTCGCTACGCTCGCTCACTGACGTCCTCGCTTCGCTCCGGGCGCCGATGAGCGCGGGGAGCAGCTGTGCTTGATGGTGACCTCGCTACGCTCGCTCACTTGCGTTCTACCCCTTCGTCCGGGCTCGCGGGTCGAGCAGGAACACCGCGAAGTCGCAGAGCAGGACACAGATCAGCACGGCCAGCGTCGACAGCAGGAACAGGGCCTGCAGTAGCGGGTAGTCCGTGCTCACCGTGGCGTTGTAGAACATGTAACCCAGGCCGGGATAGTTGAAGACGTACTCGACCAGGATCGTGCCGGAGATGACGAAACCGAGCGACATCGCGAAACCGGACAGATTGGGCAGGAACGCGTTCCGGCCCGCGTAGCCGAACATGATGCGCCGGTTCGGGATGCCCTTGGCGCGGGCCATCCGGACGTAGTCCTCGGCCAGCGTGGTCACCATGTTGTTGCGCATCGTCAGGATCCAGCCGCCGATGGCGGTGATCAGGATGGTGCCGGCCGGCAGGATGCCGTGCTTCAGCACGCTGCCGATGAAGGGCCCGTTGAACCCCGGCGTCAACCCCTGCTCGTAGTTGAAGTCGTTGGGCAGGATCGGATTGCTGCCGATCGCGAAGATCGAGATGAACAGCAGCGCGACCCAGAAGTACGGCAGGGCCGAGGTGACGATGAAGACCGGCGGCAAGATCCCGTCGATCAGCCCGCCGCGTCGCCAGCCGGCGATCGTGCCGATCAGCGTGCCGAGGACGAACGCGAGGACGGTCGCGATGCCGACCAGGCCGAGCGTCCACGGCAACGCGTCGCCGATCAGCGTGGTCACCGGGGCGCCGAGGCTGCTGCCGATCGACACCCCCCAGTGTCCGGTGACCATCGCTTTCAGGTACTCGCTGTACTGGAGAATGATGTTCTTGTCCGGGTCGAAGCCGAACTCGGCCAGGACCGTTCGCAACTGCTCCGGCGTGACGACCGAGCCGCCCTTGCTGAACCGGTCCCGCAGCGCATCCTCGGGACTGCCGGGCATCATCCGCGGGATGAAGAAGTTCAGCGTCATCGCCGCCCAGAGGGTGAGCACGAAGAATCCGAGGCGACGGATCAGGAACCTCACGGACACCAGCTCCTCGTGCTCACTCTCACGAACTGTTCCTTACTTCTGGGCCGACTTGGAGTACAGGTTCGTCAGGACCTGTCCGACGTCGGGGATGTTGTACGGCGCGGGCTGGGCGTAGGGGTCTTCCTGCGTCGGCCAGCCCTCGATGTCCTTGGTGTTGTACTGGTACCAGTCGACCGACTCGGTGGTCGGAATGATCGGCACGTCCTTGATCATGTAGCCCGAGATCTGCTTGATCAGCTTGACCTGCGTGTCCGGGTCGGCACTCGCGTACTGGTCGAACAGCTTGTCCACCTCCGGCTTGATGTAGCGCGAGTAGTTGCTGTTGGCCTGCTTGCCGATCGGGGCGCTGTTCTTCGAGTACAGCAGCTGCCGCAGCTCGTAGTACGGCGTGGGGCCGCCGGACAGGCTGGAGTAGGCCAGGTCGTAGTCACCGGTGTAGAGCTTCTGGTTGTACGACTGCTGCTGCAGGTCCTGGATGCTCAGCTCGATCCCGACCGGGGCGAGCTGCTGCTTGACGACCGCGAGCGAGGCGTCCCAGTCGGTGTAGCCGGTGACCGTGATGACGCTGAGCTTGAGCGGGTTGGACGACGAGTACCCGGCGGTCTGCAGCAGCTGCTTGGCCTTGTCCGGGTTCGGCTTGTCGTAGCCGGCGGCCGTCAGCGCGTCCTTGTCGAAGTACTTGTCGAAGGTCGGCGTGACGACGCCGGTCTGGTTCGCGGCCGGCTGGTAGCCGCTCTCACCGATCTTGGAGATCTGCTCCCGGTCGAGCGCGTAGGCGATCGCCTGCCGGACGGCCAGGTTGCTGGTGGCCTTGTGCGACGGGTCGTTGTTCGCGACGATCGCCACGTTCGCGGTCGGCGGGAACCAGTAGTTGTTGTCCGGCGACTTGGACTTGTAGAAGTTGTCGATGTTCGGGATGTACTGACCGCCCCACTGCGCCTTGCCGCTGGCCAGGTCGAGGTTGGCCGGGTTGTTGTCCAGGTACGCCGGGTACTGGACCTTCTCCAGGTACGGCTTGCCCGGCTGCCAGTAGCTGCCGTTGGCAACGTAGGAGATGTTGTTGCTGGTGCAGGACTGGACCGTGAACGCCCCGGTGCCGACCGGTTTCGGATTCGCCCAGGTGGCCGGCTTGGCGGCCGCGTCACCGGTGGACCAGATGTGCTTGGGCACGATGCCGACCTGGTTCGCGAAGTTGAAGAAGTACGGCTCGGCCGGTGCCTTGAACTTCAGCGTGACCTTGTCACCGGCCGCGGTGACACTGGTCAGGCCGGCACCGGTCCACAGCGAGTACAGGTCGAGGGCCGGCTGCTGCTTCATCAGGTTGAACGTGTAGACCACGTCGTCGGCGCTGAACGGCTGCCCGTCGCTCCACTTCACGCCCGAGCGGATGGTGAAGACGATCGAGTCCTTGGTCGGCGACCAGCTGAAGGCGGAGGCCAGCATGGGCGTGGTGGCACCGCTCTTCAGCACGTTGACGAAGGTCAGGGGCTCGTAGACGAAGCCGAGCGCCACCTGGTTGACCGCCGGGTTGAACGGGTTGAACTGGCACGGCCAGGTCTGCCCGCCCACGTTGGCGATCGTGACGGTGCCGCCCTTCTTGAACTGACCTGTGCCTTGGCCTCCGCTGCTCGTCGAGGACGACGGGTTGCTGGACGCGCTCCCGATCGGCTTGTCGCCGCCGCCACACCCCGCGGCCAGTACGCCGACCGCCACCGCGGTGACGGCGATACGTTTGATGCCACTCATCGTCTCTGCCTTTCGCTCCTCGAACTCATGGTCATGCGAATGCCTCCGCACCGAGCACCGCACCCGCGGCCTCGACGCCGAGGGCGAGTGCCCCCACCAGCGGCGCGTCCGAAGGGAATCGGGCCACTGTCAGCTCCGGTGGGAAGGGGACTGCCGCGTCGAGTGCCCGACGCAGCTCAGGTGCGATCCGGTCCCACGCACCGACCAGGCCGCCACCGACGGCGATCCGGACCGGGTCGATGGCGATCGCCAGGTTGACGACATGCATCGCCAGTTCGCGCTGGAACTCATCGGCGAGTACGGCGGCGTCCGGCTGCGTCCGCGCCATCGCGAACACCTCGGCCGCCGTGACCGGCTTGCCCAGCCGGGCGCTGCCGGTCGTCTCGAGTGCTTGGCCACTGACGACATGTTCCAGGATCGTGCGCTCTTCGGCGCCGATCCAAACGTCCGCGGCCGACCGCAGGTTGTAGCCGATCTCGCCGGACGCGCCGTGCGCCCCGGAGATCACGGTGCCGCCGGCAACGATCGCCGTCGCGAGACCGGTGCCGAGATTGAGGTAGATGCCCGGATCGCAGCCGGCCAGCGCTCCCCACCGCAGCTCGGCGGCAGCGGCCGCCTTCACGTCGGTCCCGAGCCGGACGGGGATACCGGGGAAGGCGTCCCGGACCAGCTGCCCGAAGGGGAGTGCGCCCCAGCCGGGAAAGGTGGGCGCGAGCTCGACGCGGTCGTCGTACGGAATGCCGAGCGTCGCCGCTCCGACCCCGGCGAGCTCCTGACCCGGGGCGACGTCCGCGAGCAGGTCGCGGGCCGCGGTCAGACTGCGAGTCATCGCCGCCTCGGCTCCGGCCTCGGCCACGCTGTCGACGGTCGTGACACCGAGACGCCGGCCGGACAGGTCGCCGACGGCAACGGCGATCTTCGTCCCGCCGTAGTCGAGTCCGAGGACGACAGGCCTACGTTTCATGGACTGGCACCTCCTCGTGCCGACCAATAGAATCGATAGGAAACTAACTTAACAATCACCCGGGCACAAGGGCTAACTCTGACTGTGTCCCGAAGTGTTAACGAGCGAGGAGATCGACGTGACGGTTGTCGCCGGGGGTGCCTCCGCGGCCCGCCCGCAACTGATCCGCGCGATCAATGGGAAGGTCCTGCTGGACCACCTCCGGCGGTCCGGGCCGCTGTCGAGGACAGAGCTCGCGCGGCTCTCCGGCCTGTCGAAACCGACGGTCTCCGCCGCGCTGGGCACCATCGAGCGCGCCGGACTCGTACACGCGACCGGTCAGCGGACGGGCGTCCCCGGTCCGGCCGCGATCCTGTACGGCGTACGGCCGGAAGCAGGGTTCATCCTCGGGCTGGACGTCGGGCGGGAGTTCCTGCGTGGCGCGGTCGCCGATCTGGCCGGCACCGTTCGCAGCCGGATGAGCGTGCGCGCGAAGGCCGTGGACGCGATGGCCCGGATCCAGGAGCTGGCCGGCCTCGCGACGAAGCTCCTGGGTGACGCCGGCATCGGCGCCTCGCAGCTCACCCAGACCGTGATCGGAAGTCCTGGTGTCTACGATCCGAAGCTCGACACCCTGACGTTGACCGGGCGCCTGTCCGGCTGGGACTCCCCGGCCGTGCTGCCGGCGCTGCGCGACGCGTTCGGGCCGGCGTTGATGATCGAGAACGACGTGGACGCGGCGGCCCTGGCCGAACGGGTCCACGGTCATGGTCGCGACGTCGACAGCTTCGCGTTCGTGTCCGTCGGCACCGGGATCGGCATGGGCCTGGTGCTCGACGGCAAGCTCCGGCACGGCTCGCACGGTGTGGCCGGCGAGATCAGCTACCTGCCGTTCGCCGAAGGCACCGGCAGCGATGCGCGGGATGCCCGCAAGCGGGGCAGCTTCGACGCTTCGGCCTCGGCGGCGGCGGTGGTCCGAGCCGCCAGACGTGCCGGCGTCCGTGGTGCGTCGTCGGCCGAGAAGGTGTTCGCCGCCGCGGCGCGCGGCAATGCGGTCGCCGCCGGGATCGTGGCTGAAGAGGCACTGCTCGTGGCCAAGGCGGTGTGCACCGTCATCACGGTCGTCGACCCCGACCTGATCGTCCTGGGCGGCGGCATCGGCCAGGCGCCAGGTTTCCTCGAGGCCGTCGTCGACCAGTTACGGCTGCTGGCACCGGTCCTGCCGGAAGTGAAGGTCAGCGTCCTCGCCGCCGACACGGTCGTCGCCGGCTGCATAGCCGCCGGCCTCGACCGAGCATGGCAGCACGTCGCAGCCCGAATAGGGAACTCAGCCAGTTGAGCTACAGCGGCACGCCCCAGGCCGCGAAGGTGGCGGGCGCCGCGTCGTAGTACTGGCCGGGGTTCTGGTGGAGCCAGCGGACGTTGGCGGCGCTGATGGGGGAGTCGAACAGGCGCAGGTCGTCGACGTCGGCCACTGACGAGTCCGGGTTGTCGCCGCCGACGTTCAGCTCGTTCGGCTGGAGGAGTGCGCCCACCGAGTAGGGCTCGACCGTGAACACCTTCCCGTTCAGGAAGAACTGGATCGCCTTCTGATCGCACGATGCCGCCACGTGCGTCCAGGTCTCGGCGGCGATCGGCCCTCTGGTCGAGCTGATGATGCCGGTGGTGCCGCTCGCGCCGAACAGGCGCACCCAGAACAACCCGTCCAGGTAGCCGGCATGGGTGACCTCGTCACCACCGTTGCGCAGTACCAGGAATCGGGCGCCGCTGCTGCTGGTGCGACACCTCACCCAGGCCGAGAACGCCCAACCCGGGGGCGACGCCGGCCACGTGAACGAGGTCCTCGACGCGCCCGGACCGGTGCCGTTCGACCCGAGCGCGGATCCCTGGACGCCGGTCACCCAGGACCCGGCCGCCGTGAGGGTGAGGTCGTTGCCGGACGGCGACCTGTCGTCGACGACCGTCCCGGTGTTCTCGTTGAAGTGGAAGACGCCGCGCGCGACGTTGGCCGGCCGGTACGGCGTGACGACCGGCGCGCCGCTCCAGTACCCCGAGGTCACCTCGGCGAGGAAGTTCTTGGTGAAGGTCAGGTAGTCGTACGACACCCGGCCCCCGGCGGTGGCATCGCCGCCGACGTACAACTGGTCCAGCCCGTCGATGGCCGGCGTCACGTGCGGGACACCGTCGCCGATGTTCGCCGTCGCGTTGTCGGCCTCGAGCCGGACCTGCACGTAGGTCGGGTTGATCGCGAACTGGAACCGGGTCCACTGGCCGACGGTCAGCGTCGCGGTACTGGTCACCGAGACGGTCCCGTCGTCGATCGTGGTCCAGGTGGCGGTGACGGTTCGGGCGGTGTTCACCACGACGCGGACCCGCGCGCTGCCCAGGGTGTCATTGATGGCCAGGATCGGGGCTGCTGTGCCGACGGGCGCGGTATCGAGGCGGAGCCAACCGCAGATGGCGAGCCGGTCACAGTCGGGGAAGGTGACGGCACCAGTTGCGCCGGCCGCCGTCGCGCCGGAGACCAGAGCGCCGCCGTACAGGCCCGTGGTGAAGCTGGCGGACGGTGCGACCGCGAGGTCCCGGCCGTAGCTGCCGAAGTCCTCGGCGGTGTCGTTGTCGAACGGGTAGACCGCCAGTTGGTGGTCGACCTGCTCGGCGGCCACGAGGGTCGGCCAGTACGCCGCCTCGACCGGGTCGTTCCACCAGCGCAGGTCGTCGACGATCCCGTCGAGTGCGTCGGTGCCGGTGAGCGTGTTCCGTCCGGCCTCCATCGTGACCTCGGTATCGGAGTAGGTCATCGCGGCGCCGGCGTTGACCGACAGCACCTGGACGCCGTCGACGGCGATCTTCACGGTATCGGTGGGCGGCGTGGCGTCGTACACGACGAGGACGTGATGCTGCTGGCCGTCGCGGATGCTCGTACTGGTGCTGTACGTCGTGCCCGCGATCCTCGCCTCCACGTTGCCGGTGGCGTTGGAGGCGTACACGGCCCAGTTGAGAGTGCCGTCGCTGGTCGCTGACGCGATGCAACGGGCCGCGGCGGTGTTGTTGTTCAGTTGGACCCAGGCGGCGACGGACAGCCCGCCGTCGGTGTTGAGAGGGTAGAAGTCGTCTCCGGCCTTCGGCGGCCGCACGAGGACGTGCATCGCGCCACCGGTGCAGTTCAGGCCGTTGCCGTACCTGCCCGTCGTGAGCGCTGCCGATCCGACGATCGTGCCGTGCAGGAAATAGCCGGCGACGTCTCGTACCGTCGTGCCGTCGACCGTGTCCGCGTTGAACGTGTAGCCCGCTGCTTGCGCCACGGCCGTCGCCTAGCTGGCCTTGCGGACCCGGACGGTCACCGTCAGATCAGCGCCCGCGGCTGTCGATCCGACCTGGTCGACATCGACCGTCAGGTAGTCGCCGGCGGCCAGCGCGGTGACGGCCGGATTGTTGCCGGTGGCACTGTTCGTCCCGGCCGCGATACTCGGCCGGCCGCCCTGGTCGCTGTAGATCGTGGTGCCGTTCTTGTTCACATCGACCACCAGCGCGGCGCCGGTCGGCGCGGTGTTCACCGCGGCCCGGACGGTCTCGACGACGTAATCGCCCTCGAGGTAGATCCGCGACTTGCCGGTCGCGACCGCGACGGCACCCGTCACGGAGAACGTGTACGCCTCGATCGGCACGGCCAGGACGCCGTCAATCGTGAGACTGCCCTGAATCTGCATCAGCGATTCCCCCCAGCACAGTGGTGAACTCCCCGGCCGCCGTCACCCCACGACGACCCACATAGCGGACGAGCGTACGGGGTGAACCGGCCGCCCGGAAGTGGACGGCGACGAATATTCGGTGGCGGCTCGTCGGGGGCGCTGGTAGCGTACTCGGCCTGTCTTTTCGGGTGGTTTCCCTGCACTGCGTGAAGGATCGAATCGAACCGGATGGTTCTCCGGGGCGGGACCCTGTTGATCGCCTCCAGTCCGCCGTTCGTACACCTGCCAACACGAGTTGAGGCCCCTTCCGATGGTCCAATCCGCACTCATCCCTGCCGGCTCTCCGGAACTCGAGGCCGAACGGGCCTTCCTGGCCGAGGCTCGCGCTGCCCTCTCCCGTATGCACCAGGTGGTGGAGGAGCGGGATGTCCCGCTGATCGGTGGCGAGGACAACGACGAACGCTTCACCAACGAGTCCAACATCCGCGCCAAGCAACTTCGTGCGCAGGCGCTGCTCGACCTGCCCGATGTACCGCTCTTCTTCGGGCTGCTCGACTACGAGATCGGCACCATCGAGGGGCTCGACCGGGTTCACATCGGTCGCCGGCACGTTCACGACGGCAGCGGCGCCCCACTCGTGATCGACTGGCGGGCGCCGGTGTCGGTGCCGTTCTATCGAGCGACCCGCAGTGACCGGCAGCGGGTTCTGCTGCGGCGCCGCTACGGGTTCTCCGATGCGGCCGAGCTGACCGGCTTCGAGGACGAGCCGCTGATCGGAACCGGCGAGTCAGGTCAGGCCGACGCGTTCCTGCGGGCCGAGATCGAGCGCCCGCGCACCGGACCGATGCGCGACATCGTGGCCACGATCCAGCCGGAGCAGGACGACCTGGTCCGGGCGCCCCTGCATCCGAGTGTCTGCGTGCAGGGCGCACCCGGTACGGGGAAGACGGCTGTCGGCCTGCACCGCGTGGCGTACCTGCTCTACACCGAACGGGAACGCCTGAGGCGTGGCGGCGTCGTGATCGTCGGGCCGAACCGCTCGTTCCTCTCGTACATCCGCAAGGTCCTGCCGGCGCTCGGTGAGGTCGACGTACGGCAGATCACCATCGACGAGCTGATCAGCCAGCCTGCGACGGCGTCGGACGAGCCGGAGGCCGCGAGCGTCAAGGGTGATGCCCGGATGGCCCGCGTACTGCGACGCGCGCTGTGGTCGCACGTCGGCACGCCGACGGAAGGAGTCCTGTACAGCAAGGGTTCCCAGCGTTTCCGGGTGCACGACTACGAGGTCGCGGAGATCGTGTCCGCGCTGCGCGAGTCGACCAGGTACGCCCCGGGGCGAAACGCCCTCGCGCAGCGGATCGCCCATGCCGTACTGGTCCTGATGGAGCAGCGCGGCGACTCGCCGGACGACCGGGTGCAGAATGCCGTGGCCCGCTCGAAGCCCGTGAAGCAACTGCTCGACGCGGTCTGGCCCCGGGTCGTTCCGGAACAGGTCCTGCACCGGCTGTTGTCCGATGCCGACTTCCTGGCGCAGTCGGCCGATGAATTCACGGTGGAAGAGCGCACCGCGTTGCTCTGGCGCAAGGCTCCCCGCTCCTGGAAGTCGGCGAAGTGGTCGGGCGCCGACACCCTGTTGCTCGACGAGCTCGAGGACCTGATCGAACGCAGCTCCGGCTCACTCGGCCATCTCGTCCTGGACGAGGCACAAGACCTGTCGGCCATGCAACTGCGCGCTCTGGGCCGGCGTTGTCGCACCGGCTCGGCAACGGTCCTCGGCGATCTCGCCCAGGCGACGACCCCGTGGGCCGCGGGCTCCTGGGACCGGGTGCTCGGTCACCTCGAGAAGACGGACGCCGTCGTGGCCGAGCTCGATCGGGGTTTCCGCGTACCGGCCCAGATCATCGACTTCGCGGCGAGGCTACTGCCGCAGATCGCCCCCACGCTCGGCGTGCCGAGCGGTATCCGGACGCGCGCCGACGCACTCTCGATCGTCTCGACCGATGAGCCTTCTTTCGCGGACACCCTCGTCGCCGCCTGCAGGACCGCCCTCACCGGCGAAGGCTCGGTCGCACTCATCGCGGCCGACGAGCAGATCTCAGACCTGCACGACGCGCTCGCCGCCGCCGGTCTCCATCCGGCCCTCCTCGGCGCGACCGAGGACGAGATGGACACGGAACGACTGGTCTGCGTCCCGGCAACCCTCGCGAAAGGCCTCGAATTCGACGCGGTCATCGTGGCCGAACCAGCCCAGATCGTCGCAGCCGAACCCCGCGGCCTCCACCGCCTGTACGTCGTCCTGACCCGCGCCGTCACCCGTCTCCAGATCGTCCACGCAACACCCTTGCCCACCGCCCTGACCGAGGTCCCCGCGGGCATCAGCTGAGGGCAGTCACAGCAGCGATGAGCCTGGCCCAGAAGGCCGCCCGATCGAGCTCCATCGCGACCTGGGCGTTGGCAGGACGGCCGGTGTAGCCGTGCAGGTCGACGGCTGTCGCTCCCGCCGTCCAGCGCCCGGCGGTCTCTACGACCACGTTTGCCTCGACGCACCGGACGCTCGACGGGTCGATGACTCGGGCGACGGCGACCGGGTCGTGCAGCGGTGGTGCGTCGAAGCCCCAGAGCTGCCGATAGGTCGAGGCGAAGAAGGTCATCCACTCGACGCAGATCTCGGCCAACGGCGTACCGATGCGCGCGAACGCCGCCAGTACGTCGTCGGTGACCAGCGCCTGGTGGGTGACGTTGAGGCCGCACATGGTGAACGGGAGGCCGGACCGCAGGACCTGATCCGCGGCCTCCGGATCCACGAAGGCGTTGGCCTCGGCGTACGGCGTCACGTTGCCGCGCTCGGTCGACCCACCCATCCACACGATCTGGTCGATCCGCCCGGACAGGTCCGGCCGGTCGGAGAGCAACCTGGCGACGTTCGTCAGGGCCCCGGTCGCCACGATCGTGACCGGCCCGTCGTGCTCTCGGAGTACCTCGAGGAGCAGTTCGTGGGCCGTCAGAGGGGACTCAGGTACCGCCGGTTCGCCCTCGAAGCGGGGGCCGTCCAGACCCGTCACGCCGTGCACGTCGTCCGCGATGCGCAGCGGCCGGGCCAGGGGGCGGGCGGCGCCGCGGGCCACCGGAACGTCTACCGCTCCCGCGAGCGACAGCACCCGCCTGGCGTTGACGGTGCACTTCTCGACGGTCTGGTTGCCGGCGACCGTGGTCACGGCCAGCAGGTCGACGGCCGGATCGGCCACCGCGAGCAGCAACGCCATCGCGTCATCGTGCCCGGGGTCGCAGTCGAGAATCAGCGGTATCGCCATGCAGCAGTTTGTACCAGCAGCCGGGCGCAGAACTCCGCCCGCAGACAGCAAGACGCCCGGTGACCTATCACGTGGTCACCGGGCGACTGTGCGGCTGGTGTCAGCTCAGAGACGCGAGCGCTTCGTTCCAGGTCTTCGACGGGCGCATCACGGCCGCGGCCTTGGCCGGGTCGGGCTGGTAGTAGCCGCCGAGGTCGACCGGGTTGCCCTGGACGGCGAGCAGTTCCTTGACGATGGCCTGCTCGTTGCCGGCGAGGGTCTCGGCCAGCGGGGTGAAGGCCTTGGCCAACTCGGCGTCGTCGGTCTGGTTCGCCAGCTCCTGCGCCCAGTACAGGGACAGGTAGAAGTGGCTGCCGCGGTTGTCGATGCCACCCACACGGCGGGTGGGGGACTTGTCCTCGTTGAGGAACGTCGCGGTGGCGCGGTCCAGGGTGTCCGCGAGCACCTGGGCGCGGGCGTTGCCGGTGGTCTGGGCCAGGTGTTCGAAGCTCGCGGCCAGGGCGAAGAACTCGCCGAGGCTGTCCCAGCGCAGGTAGTTCTCCTTCACCAACTGCTGGACGTGCTTCGGCGCGGAGCCGCCCGCGCCGGTCTCGAACAGACCGCCGCCGGCCATCAGCGGAACGACCGACAGCATCTTCGCGCTGGTGCCGAGCTCGAGGATCGGGAACAGGTCGGTCAGGTAGTCGCGCAGTACGTTGCCGGTGACCGAGATGGTGTTCTCGCCCCGGCGGATCCGCTCCAGCGAGAACCTGATCGCGTCCACCGGCGCCAGGATCTTCAGCTCCAGGCCGTCGGTGTCGTGCTCGGTCAGGTACTGCTCGACCTTCGCGATCAGCTTCGCGTCGTGGGCGCGGGTCTCGTCCAGCCAGAAGACCGCCGGGTCGCCGGTGGCCCGGGCCCGGGTGACGGCCAGCTTGACCCAGTCCCGGATCGGGGCGTCCTTGGTCTGGCAGGCGCGGAAGATGTCGCCCGCCGCGACCTCCTGCTCCAGTACCACGTTGCCGTCCGCATCGACCAGCCGGACCGCACCGGCTCCGGCGATCTCGAAGGTCTTGTCGTGGCTGCCGTACTCCTCGGCCTTCTGCGCCATCAGACCGACGTTCGGGACCGAGCCCATCGTCGCGGGGTCGAACGCACCGTTGGCCCGGCAGTCGTCGAGGACGACCTGGTAGATCCCGGCGTAGCTGCTGTCCGGCAGCACTGCGAGGGTGTCGTGCTCCTGGCCGTCCGGGCCCCACATGTGCCCGGAGGTACGGATCATCGCCGGCATCGAGGCGTCGACGATCACGTCGGACGGCACGTGCAGGTTGGTGATGCCCTTGTCGGAGTCCACCATCGCCAGCGCCGGGCCTTCGGCCAGCTCCGCGTCGAACGACGCCTTGATCGCGTCGCCGTCCGGCAACGCGGACAGGCCGGCGAAGATCCCGCCGAGCCCGTTGTTCGGGGACAGCCCGGCCGCGGCCAGCGTCTCGCCGTACT
Organism: Kribbella orskensis; assembly: GCF_004342085.1. Classification (NCBI taxonomy): domain Bacteria; kingdom Bacillati; phylum Actinomycetota; class Actinomycetes; order Propionibacteriales; family Kribbellaceae; genus Kribbella; species Kribbella orskensis. The sequence continues at coordinate 182,319 of NZ_SLWM01000004.1, read as the reverse complement.
GCGCGAAGGTCTTCGGGAAGAACGCGCGGACCACGTGCCCGAACACGATCGGGTCGGACACCTTCATCATGGTGGCCTTCAGGTGCACCGAGAACAGCACGTCGTCGGCCTTCGCCCGGGCGATCTGGGCGGTGAGGAACTCGCGCAGCGCGGCGACGTGCATGACCGAGGTGTCGACGACCTCGGCGGCCAGCGCCGGCACCGACTCACGCAGTACGGTCGTCTCGCCGTCGGCGCCGACGAACTCGATCCGGAGCGAGCCGTCGGACTCGATCACGGCGGACTTCTCGGTGGAGCGGAAGTCGTTCTCGCCCATCGTGGCGACGTTCGTCTTCGACTCGGACGTCCAGGCGCCCATCCGGTGCGGGTGGGTCTTGGCGTAGTTCTTCACCGAGGCGGGCGCGCGGCGGTCGGAGTTGCCCTCGCGCAGGACCGGGTTCACGGCGGAGCCCTTGATCTTGTCGTAGCGGGCCTGGATCTCGCGCTCGGCGTCGGTCTTCGGCTCGTCCGGGTACTCCGGCAGCGCGTACCCCTGGCTCTGCAGCTCCGCGATGGCGGCCTTGAGTTGCGGGAGAGAGGCGGAGACGTTCGGCAGCTTGATGATGTTCGCGCCCGGCGTCTTGGCCAGGTCGCCGAGCTCGGCCAGCGCGTCCGGGATCCGCTGGTCCTCGGTCAGGTGGTCGCCGAAGACGGCGATGATCCGCCCGGCCAGCGAGATGTCCCGGGTCTCCACGCCCACCCCGGCCTGCGCGGCGTACGCCTGGATCACCGGCAGGAACGAGTAGGTGGCCAGGGCCGGGGCCTCGTCCGTGTGCGTGTAGATGATGGTTGACTCAGTCACCGCGTACTCCGCTTCCTCTACTCCGTCGATGTCGCTCCCGGTCACGCCGTGGAGGCATCCCCACCCTAATGGGCGGACCGCCCGCGGCAGCCGGGGAGTGGCGATGGTCACCGCCTGTACCGGAGGTTGACGCCCCGGCCGGGCTGAGCCTCGCCTGTGCGAGGGTCGGGGGCGTGGCCATCGAGTTCGACGATCGGCCGTCCTGGAGCTGATCAGCTCGACAGTATTCGAGAGCCGCGTGGTCGGGCTGTATTACAAGCCCACTACCGGCTAGGCGGCCAGTTGCAGGGGTGGCGATACCGCGAGGCCGTCGTGGTGGCCGCTGACGCGCGGTAGCCGGTGCGTGGTCTGGACAGTGGCGGACAGCTTGGCCAGCTGGTAGCAGCCTGCTGTGATCGCATCCTGCAGGGTCGGCCATTGGTCGACGCACCAGTAGGGGTCGTCGGGCTGGCGGTCGTGGTCGTCGTCGATATCGGCGCACCAGCCGCCGGTGAAAGCGTGATGGATGTGCAGTCTGAGGTTCATGGCCGTTTGTCTGTCGGGTTGTGTGGGCGGGCTGGATCAGAAGGGAAGCGGTCGGCCTGACGGCGTACGGAGGTCGAGCGGTTGCGTGCTTTTGCGGGTGAGTGGTCGTTGTGGTCTTCGCTGGATCCGAATCTGTCGCATCGTCTTGCTCCTACCTGGGGGAGTGGTGCGACGGGCCGCCGTACCGCTCGATTACTGGTAAGAACAACATCCCAGCCCGAAAGTTCAGACGCATGCGGGGAATTACCTATATCGCTACCTACGCACCCCTGACCCACTCCATAGGGATCCTCACCCGCCCCCTGACCCCACGCTCAGGGTGAATCGGCTCCGAGCCGTTTGGCGGCTGGGCTCATGCCGGGTGCAGCCATGCGCTGAGCAGCGCGGTTCCGTCGCTCACCTCGGGTGTGGCGTCTGGCTGGTCGGTGGCGACGGTCAGCACGTGGCCCGGCGCCGGGGCTGGGAGTTCGTGAACCGTCAGGCCCGACCCGCCTCCCGCCTTGAAGCGGGCTTCGGCGATCGTCCAGGCAAGCACCTCCGTCAGTGGCCGATCGGACGCCCTCTCGACATCGACGCCGACACGGCCGCCACCTCTAAGCGTGGCGACGGTCACTATGTTGCCGCTGTGTGACACCGACACGTCGAGGTCGGTGCCGCGTATCGTCGGCCGGCCGTGCCAGTCGCCGCAGCCGACGCAGGTGCGGTCTACTGCCAGCGCTCCGGCCGATACGCCGAGCAGCGCGCCCGCGGCGGCCCGCAGCAGCGCGGCGCCGAGCAGCATCCGGCCGCGGTCCGCCTCGCCGGTGCAGCGACCGATGCGATAGCGCTCTCGGTCGTCCAGCAGGTCAAGCAATCCGATGTCCGCAACGGTCAGGCCGACAGTGAACACCGTCAGGCGCGCGGCTGGTTGAGCGCTCACGAACGTTTAGGTTAGCCTAACCATCGTGTTCCCGCCGAGCTTACGGCCGATGCCTGGTGCTGTCCCGGTGTCCGACACGGCCGATACAGACCATCCTGCCCTCGTCGACCCGGCCGGCCCACTGAGCTACGGAGCGTTGGCCGAACTGGTCGACGGGCTCGCTGCCGGGCTTCCCGAGGTGCGCACAGGACGCCGGCTGGTGCACATTCCACTCGCCGCCGAGCGGGACCTGGTGCTCGGCTACCTCGCCGTACTGAAGGCTGGGCACGTCGCGCTGGTCACTCCGCCCGAGCACGCGTCGATCACGGCCGCCTACCCGCCGGACATGTGGCTCCGCGAAGACGGCACCTTCGCCGCGGCAACCGGCGGGGCGCTGAACGACCGCACCGGTCCGCGGTATGAGCTGCACCCGGATCTCGCTCTGCTGCTGAGCACCTCCGGCAGCACCGGGTCGCCCAAGCTGGTACGGCTGAGCCACTCCAATCTGGTCAGCAACGCGGACGCGATCGCGGCCGCGCTGTCGATCACGCCCGCCGACCGGGCGATCACCTCATTGCCGCTGCACTACTGCTTCGGCCTGTCGGTGCTGCACTCTCAGCTCCGGGCCGGTGCTACCGCGGTGCTGTGGCATGGGTCGGTGACGGACCGCGCCTTCGCTGACGAGCTGCGCAGCAACCAGGTCACTCTGCTGCCCGCCACACCACACGTCGTCGACCTGCTCGACGTGCAGGGAGTGCTGGACAACTTGCCTTCGTTGCGGCTGCTTGCCCAGGCGGGCGGCGGGCTGCCGCCCGCACGGGTCCGCGAGCTGGCCACGCGCGGCCGCGCGGACGGCTGGGGACTGGCGGTGATGTACGGCCAGACCGAGGCCACCGCGCGGATGGCGGTGCTGCCACCGGAACTGGCGGGCCGGTACCCGGACGCGGTGGGCTGGCCGATCGCGGGTTCGGCGTTCCGGCTGGACCCGGCAGGCATCGAGCAGCCCGCCGGCGCTGATCCCGCCGACGGCCCGGTCGGCGAACTCGTGTTCACCGGTCCCGGCGTGATGCTCGGGTACGCCGAACACCCCGACGACCTAGCGCTGGGCCGGATGCATTCCGAACTGCGCACCGGTGATCTGGCCCGGATCAACGCCGATGGCGTGGTCCGGATCGTCGGGCGGCGCTCCGACCACGTGAAGATCATGGGGATTCGGATCGACCTCGGCCAGGTCGAGCGTTCGCTGCGCGGCGACGGTATTCCGTGCTGTGTCACCGGTACCGACGGGCAGCTACAGGTCACCTACGAGTGTCGCGGCCGGGAGTCTGGGGCGATCCGCGCGCAGGCGGCGTCGGCCGCCGGTCTAGGCGAGTCTGTGGTCTCGGTTCAGGAGGTTGCCGACCTGCCGGTCCTGCCCAGCGGCAAACCCGACCGCCGAGGTTGCGCCGCGTTGCACAGCACGAATCCGGCCCACAAGGACGCCGCGATCACCGCGGACGACTCGCTCGCCGCGATCACGAGCGTGCTCGCACCGCTGGTCAACCGCCGCGCGATCGACCCGGACCGATCGTTCGCCGAGCTCGGCGGCGACTCGTTCAACCACGTCGCGGCGTCCCTCGGACTGACCCGGCTGCTCGGCGACCTGCCACCCGACTGGCACCACCGGCCGGTCCGCGACCTGGTCGCACTGGCCGCGCGGCGGCGGCCGGCACGGCGTGCCCTGATCCACCGAGTCGAGACGACCGTGGTGATGCGTGGCGTGGCCGTGGTGACGATCTGTGGCAGTCACGTCGGTCTGTTCCGGCTGGCGGGCGGCGCGCACATCCTGCTCGCGGTCGCCGGAGTCCTGTTTGCGAGGTACGTACTCACCGCCGCTGAGACGACCGATCGGGTCCGGCGTACCGCCCGAGCCGCGATCGGCGTCGCCGTCCCGGCGGTGGTGGTGGCCGCACTGATGGTGTTCGTCTTCAGATCGATCCATTGGTCGAATCTGGCGCTGGTGCATTGGCTCGTGAGGCCGGGGGATATCAACATCTTCTGGTTCGTGGAGGCCCTGCTGATGCTGTCGGCAGTCACGACCGCGCTGGTGGCTGTGCCGCGGGTGCGGGCGGCGTACGCCGCAGACCCGTGGCGCACGGCGATGGCTGCGCTGGCCGTGCTGCTGGTACCGCGTTATCTGGTGCCCGCGTTGGTCGACGGGCCGGTGCGAGGCCTGCCGGGCACGGTGGCCTGGCTGTTCGTCGCCGGAATCGCGATGGCGGTCGCGGACACCCGGCGCCGCCGGGTAGTGACGGCCGCGGTCGCTGCCGCCGCGACGATCGGGTTCTTCCCCGAGTGGGAACGCGACCTGATCATCCTGGCCGGACTGGTGCTGCTGGCATTGCTGCCCACAGTGCCGGTTCCGGGCCTGCTCGTCCGGCCGCTCGGCGTACTGGCCGCTGCCTCGTTGCACGTCTATCTGGTGCAGTTCCAGGTGTTCGCGTTCGTCGACACTCCGCGTGTCCAGTTTGCCGCCGCCCTTGGCGTCGGCCTCGTGTTCTGCGCGGTCAGCACTTATGCGCTGCGCCGGTTGCCGTTGCCGGGTCCCACCGGTGGCGCCCTGATCCGTCGTCTCGGGACGGCGAAGCACTCTGTGAGAGAGGTTTGACCATGCGTCGACGCACATTCCTGACCGGCCTCGGGGCCCTCGGCACGATGAGCCTGGTGGGCTGCGGGTCGAAGGACGAGCACGGGTATGTCGCGGACCCCGGCTCGCTCCAGGTGTACTCCGCGCAGCACGAGAACCTCACCAAGGCGTGGGCCGAGGCGTTCACCGCCGCGACCGGTGTCAAGGTGCAGATCCGGAAGGGCTCCGACGCCTCGATGGGTCACCAGATCGTGGCTGAGGGGTCCGAGTCGCCCGCCGATGTGTTCCTCACGGAGAACAGCCCGGCGATGACCCTGGTCGAGCAGAACAAGCTGCTCGCGCCGCTCGAGGAGGCGACCCGTCGCCAGGTGCCGGCCAACCTGACCCCGTCGTCGAAGGCCTGGACCTCGATCGCGGCCCGGTCCACGGTGCTGGTCTACAACCCGTCCAAGCTTCCCGAGGCCGACCTGCCGAAGTCCCTGATGGATCTGGCCGGACCGGAGTGGAAGGACCGCTGGGCCTGCGCGCCGGGCGGTGCGGACTTCCAGGCCATCGTGGCCGGAATGCTCGCCGCTCAGGGCGACCAGCAGACGACCGAGTGGCTGAGCGGCCTGAAATCCAACGCCCGGGCGCTGCAGAACAACATCGCCACGATGAAGTCGGTCAACGCCGGCGAGATCCCGTGCGGCGTCATCTACCACTACTACTGGTACCGCGATCAGGCCGGCACCAAGGAGGGCAGCGGCAACACCGCGTTGCACTACTTCCGCAACCGGGACCCGGGTGCGTTCGTGTCGCTGTCGGGTGGTGCGGTGCTGGCCGGGTCGAAGAAACCCGCGGAAGCGCGCAAGTTCCTTGCCTACATCACCAGCAAGGCCGGCCAGAAGGTGCTCGTGGACTCCCAGTCGATGGAGTACGCGGTCGGCACCGGAGTGCCCTCCGCGTCCGCGCTGCCGCCGCTCAACACCCTGCAGGCGCCGCCCGTCGACCCGTTCGCCCTGAACTCCGACAAGGTCACCACCCTGATGACCGATGCCGGAATTCTCTGAGCCCGCCGGCGCCGCCGTTCGGTACGACGGCCCGGCGCTGGCCCCGCCCGTGGTCCGGTCTCGCCGGTCCACGCGGACGCCGTGGCTCGTCGTGGTGGCCGCGTTGCTGGTCGCCGTACTGATGGTGGCCCCGGTGCTGGTGGTGTTCGGTCAGGCGACGGCGGCCGGCGCCGCCGAGGCGTCCAGGCTGCTGTTCCGGCCCAGGACTGCCGAGCTACTGCGCAACACCCTGGTTCTCCTCCTGCTCACTGTGCCCGTGACCGTGGTGCTCGGGTGTGGCGCCGCTTGGCTGGTGGAGCGGACGACTCTGCCCGCGGCCGGTGTCTGGCGCACCCTCCTGCTGACCCCGCTCGCTATCCCCGCGTTCGTGAGCAGCTATGCCTGGACCTCGGTGCTGCCGTCGATACAAGGGCTCGGCGGCGCCGTGTTCGTCACTGCCCTGGCCTATTACCCGTTCGTCTTCCTCCCGGCGGCCGCCCTGCTGCGGGCGCTCGACCAAGGCCACCTCGACGCCGCCCGCTCACTCGGTGCCTCCGGGCCCGGCGCAGTGTTGCGCGTGGTGGTGCCGCAGTTGCGCCCGGCGGTTGCCGGCGGTGCGTTGCTGGTGGCGCTGCACCTGCTCGCCGAGTTCGGCGTACTGCAGATGATGCGGTTCCCGACCTTCACGACGGCGATCCTCCAGCAGTTCGCGGTCGGGTTCAGCAACGCGGCCGGCAGCCTACTGGCAGCGGTGCTCGTGGTGCTGTGCCTCGGCCTGCTGGCTCTCGAGGTACCGCTGCGCGGCCGGGCCCGGATCGCCCGGCTTGGTCCCGGAGCCCGGCAGCGGCCTGTCGCACACCGCCTCGGCGTGTTGACCATACCGGCTCTCGGCGCGCTGGCCGCCCTGATCGGGCTCGCGGTGATGGTGCCCGCGGTGATCGTGCTGCGCTGGCTGGTGCGGGCGATCCGCACTGGCGCGGTGGAGGCAGGACCGTTGCTCGCGGCAACTGGCTCCAGCATCGGCCTGGCAGCACTCGCGGGACTGGTCGCGACACTTGCCGCTCTGCCCGGTGCCTGGCTGCTGCACCGGTACCCGTCCCGGCTCGCTGCCAGCCTGGAGCGAGTGACCTATGTGGCGAGCGCCCTGCCCGGTGTGGTGATCGGGCTGGCGCTGGTGTCTCTGGCTGTGCAGTGGGCCCGGCCGGTGTACCAGACAGCCGCGCTCGCAGTCGCGGCGTACACGATTCTCTTCCTGCCCCGGGCGATGGTGGCCTGGCGGTCGGGTCTGGCCGCGGCGCCGACCGAGCTGAGCGAGGCATCGCGTTCGCTCGGGGTGTCCGGGCCGGGTACCTTTGCCCGCGTGGTGCTCCCGCTCGTACTGCCTTCCGCGCTGAGTGGATTCGTGCTGGTCTTCCTCGCGACGGTGACCGAACTGACCGCGACTCTGCTGCTCGCTCCGACCGGGACCGAGACGCTGGCGACCGCGTTCTGGTCGGCGAGCGACGAGTTGGACTACGTGGCGAGCGCGCCGTACGCCGCGGCGATGATCGCCCTGTCCGTCCCGCTCACCCTGCTGCTGCGCCGGCAGATCCTGGACCAGCGATGAAGAGCGCCGGCATCACCATCAGCGGTCTGACCGTCGGGTACGGCGGTCCGCCGGTGCTCGACCAGGTCAGTCTGCAAGTGCGGCCGGGTGGCACCACAGCGGTGCTCGGCCCGTCCGGCAGTGGCAAGACCACGCTGCTGCGAGCGCTGGCCGGATTCGTCCGGCCGGCACGGGGCCGGATCGAGGTGGACGGCAAGGTCCTCACCGGCGGGCAGGTGCTGGTGGCGCCGGAGCGGCGCGGGATCGGCTACGTCCGGCAGGATGGCGCGCTGTTCCCGCATCTCGATGTCACCGGCAACATCCTGTTCGGGCTGCCCCGGGTCGAACGCCGCCGAGCGGACCAGGTCGGCCCGCTGCTGGAACTCGTCGGACTCTCCCCCAGCCTGGCGCGGCGGCGGCCGGATGAGTTGTCCGGCGGCCAGCAACAGCGGGTCGCGCTGGCCCGGGCGCTGGCCCGCGAGCCCGCGGTGGTGCTGCTCGACGAGCCGTTCTCGTCCCTGGACACAGCGCTGCGTGCCGCCACCCGCGAAGCCACCCTGAACGCTCTCACCGCCCGCGGCGCGACCACCGTGCTCGTCACCCACGATCAGGCCGAGGCGCTTTCGTTCGCCGACCAGGTGGCGGTGATCCTCGACGGCCGGCTCGCCCAGATCGGCAGCCCGGCCGAGGTGTACGACGCCCCCGCCACGCCCGAGGTCGGTCGCGTCCTCGGCGACACGATGCTGCTGGCAGGGCGAGCCGACAGCCGCGTGGTCAATTGCGTCCTGGGAACTCTCGACCTGGCCGAACCGGCTACCGGCGAGGTCCTGGTGATGATCCGGCCCGAGCAGCTCGTCCTCGGCAATCCGTCCGGTCCGGCGGCGCGCGTGATGTCGGTCGCCTACCACGGCCCGGAGGCGATGGTCCGGCTCGGCCTGCCGGACGCCACGACACGACTCGTGGCCCGCGTCCCGGGCCACCACGCACCCCAGCCGGGCGACACCGTCCACCTCACCGTCCCAGCCCAGGTCCGGTCGTTCCCGAAGAAGCACCCGCATACCTCGCCCGACAGCTAACGGCTCCCCACGAATGACCTGCCTCAGTGGGCGCTCGGGATGAGGTGGGTGCGGAGGAAGGCGACGATGTGGCGTCGAAGCCTGCGGCGACTTCGGCAAGGTTCGAGGGACGACCTCGGAGCGGACCGCGATCGAGTGGTCGCAGCGCTGAACCTCCTTGCGGACGTGCTCAGCCGGCGGGTCTAGTACCCGATCGTCAACGCCAGGCGTCTCCGGGCGTTTGGACGTAGCGCCTCCAGGTGTATCGCCAAGGGATGACGGCGACGATGACGACGACGAAGGAGCAGTTGAACAGCATTTCGCGCGTTGCGGCGTTCAGATCGTCGGAGACCAGGTGGGGAATGGCGACCGCGGCGATCCAGATGACCTTCCAGGTCACCTCGAACAGCAGGATCGGCAGCATCCGGACGGGGTATCTGAGGCCGAGGAACGCCAGGAGCGACATGGCCGTCAGCAGGCAGGCGACGACCCCTTCCATCACCGGGAGGGAATGGGCGTTCTGGATGAGCGGCCACTTGACGATCGCCAGTCCCACCCCCATGAACGCGTAGCCGAAACGCAGCACGTTCAGCCGGCGCGTAGGCAGCTCTTCGTCGACAGCGGTCGCGTCTACGATCCGGGCAGCGGGTATCACCCGGCTCACCTGTTCGCGATGCGGGTCAAGAGGCGTCGGCGGAGTCGGTGCAACTGTGGCATCAGCCCGTAGATGACGATCGGTACTGCGACGGTCGCGAGCACGAACGTGCGCACGACCGGTGTCAGCGTGCGGAGCCAGTCCCCGAGGGCAAGGTTGATGACGGTGAGGGTCGGGAAGACGGCCAGCCAGATCATCAGCGCCAGCTGGTGCTTGGTCGGCGGTTCAGGAACGTCGCGCGGGGTGGGGTCGGACGCTGGGCTGGTCACGGTCACTCCTTCGGGTGGGCGTGCGCGCTGAGTGGGGGCAGAAGCCGAGGACGCGGACGGCGGATGCGCACGTCGTACTGGCTCATGTCCCTAAGGCTGGAGGCGCCGGGGCCGTTCACCTACGAAGGTTGCTGTTTGTGGGAAATGGGCGTCAGATGAGTCCCGTGGAAGACGCCTCAGCGGCCGAGATCGCCGCAGTGCTCGGCCGGGTCGGTGGCCGGCTCAAGCGAGTCCGCAGACAACGCCGGATGACCCTCGCGGATGTTGCGAAGGCGACTGATATCTCGAAGAGCACGCTGTCGCGGCTCGAGAACGGCCGGCGGCGGCCCACCCTGGAACTGCTCCTGGCGTTGTCGCATGCCTATCGGGTGCCGCTGGACGACCTCGTCGCGGCGCCGGAGGAGGGCGATCCGCGCATCCGGCTCAAGCCTGGTCTGGTCAAGGGCAGAACGGTGATCCCGCTGACCCGACAGCCCGATGGCACGCAGGCCTGGAAGATCGTCATTCCGACCAGCAAGGTCACCCCGCAGCCACGGGCGCACGACGGCCACGAATGGATCTACGTTCTGTCCGGCCACCTGCGCCTCGTTCTCGGCGACCAGGACTGGGTGCTCGGCCCCGGCCAGGTCGCCGAATTCGACACCCAGGTCCCGCACTGGTTCGGCAGCTCAGGCAACGAGCCCGCTGAGATCCTCAGCATCTTCGGCCGCCCCGGCGAACGAATGAGCGTCCGAAGCACCTAGATCGAAACCCCATGGCGCCTTGTTTCGGCGAGGTGAAGAGGGATGGTGCGGTCGGCCGGAGTGGGCTGCGGGATCAGGTCCACGGCAGCCCAGTCGTAGACCCGGTGGGCGGCGACTCTCCGCCTCATCCAGGGAGTGCCGGCGCGGCGGAGCAGTGTGCCGATGCTGACGTCGGCGCCCACCAGGAGGATCTCGTCGATCATGCAGGCCAGGACAAGATCGGACACCCGCACGATCCTCCCATCGGGGTCGAGGATCTGGCGATCGAGCAGGTCGCCGGCCAGCGCGACCAAACCGTGCTGGCCCGGAAACGGGTGCGGCTGGAGACCCGAGGTGGTGAGATACACCTCCCACCGATTGATGCCCGCCATTGCGGTGTAGGGGATGAGGACGACTGTGCGGCGCGCACGGACGAGGATGCCGTGCAGCGACGGGTGCTCGCCACCATTGCCTAAGGCAACGACCAGATCGTGTACCCGCCCGACGCGATTGCCCCTGCTGTCATAGACCGAGCGTCCCGTCAGACCGGCCAAAGACACGAGTGTGGAGACAGGCTGGGCCCGCAGCCGCTGGTCGAACGCCGGTCCTCGCCGCAGCGAGCGACGCGGAACAGGACAGCCTGAGATCGAGGTCATGAATACCACCCGGTCGAGAACGGATGTAGGGCCGTAGTTGGCGCGCGTTGCCGGCCGCCAGGCACGGGCGGCGTCGTGGCGTCGCCCGTGCCTGGTTCGCTGGTCAGTACTTGATCGTCAGCTCGTCACTGACGGACGTGACCCCCGGCGCCGCCCACGCCGCGGCGATCGCCTCATCGTGCTCGGCCCACGATCGGACCGCTCCCTTGACGGTCACGGCGCCGTCGCGGGTCGAGATCTGCAGCTCGTCGGCATCCAGGGCGGCATTGCGCTTGAACGCCTTCTTGATCGACTCCTGCGTGTCCGCGGCGTTCGGCGCCGGCGGGACGATCTCGATCTCGTTGTAGACGTCGAGCAGGCCGGCGACGCTCGAGGCGATGAGGTCCGCCTCGTCGCGCTGGAACTGCCAGCTCACCGTTCCTGTCAGCGTGACGAAACCATCCTTCACCTTGGCGTCGACCGTCGCCGGTACGAGGCTGTCCAGCATCAGCGCCTGCAGGACGAAGCCGCGCAGTTCGGAGTCGGAGCGCCCTTGGCCACCCAGCAACCGCACCTTCAACTGGTTGTCGACCGAGTTCACACCGAAGACTCGCTGTGCCGCCTTCCGCGCCTCCCGCTTCTCCCGCAGACTGCCGACAGTGCCACGAAGCGTCACCGTGCCATCGTCCGCGGACACGGCGATCGCAGCGCTGTCCACCTTCGGATCCCAGAAGAGCTCGTCACTGACATTGGCCATTACATCGTCGTCCCAGGACATTTGTGTCCTCCTTCGCATCGGTTCATCGGACACTTCGATCCTCTGTGCCGGGCCGCTCCGCCACATCGGAGTTGCCGCTGACCGGTTGCGGAAAGTACGCGACAAAGGCCTCTGGCCGGCGCTGGTACGTCGCGCACGCGTGGACGCCCCGGACCACCGGCCGGGGCTACGGCCGGATCGGACGGAGATCCTTGCGTGAGGTGATGCCCAGCTTGGTGAAGACGTTGCTCAGATGCCATTCGACGGTACGTGGGCTGATGAACAGGTGAGTGCTGATCTCCTGGTTCGTCATCCCGTCTCGCGCCAGCCTGGCGATCTGGGTCTCCTGAGCGGTGAGCTGCGCGAAGTCGTCCACTGCTCTGCGGCGCACCACCTCGCCGGTGGAAACGAGCTCCCGGCGCGCGCGTGCCGCGAAGCCGTTCATCCCCATCTCGGTCAGCATCTCGTAGGCGACGCGCAACTGCTCTCGCGCTTCGACGCGGCGGTTCGCGCGACGTAGCCATTCACCGTGGACCAGGTACGCCCGGGCCAGTTCCACCCGCATCCGGGTGCCGGTCAGCCGGGTGATCGCCTCACGGTACAACTCGTCAGCGGACTCGCCCTCGCTCAGCAGCGCCCGTGACCGCGCCTCGATCCCAAGCGCCCAATCACCGCCCGCCACACTGGTTGTCTCCGTCAACCGACGGAGGGCGTCCGTACCGAGGTCGGGCGACCCGGAGCGAGCGGCCGCCTCGATCCCCTCCACCAGGCCCCAGGCCACCTTGGTCACGTCCGGTGGCGATCCGTACGCATCCGCAGCCGCCGCCAGAGCGACGTGATAGTTGCCCAGACCATTGTTGAGCAGCGCGGTCGCCCACTTGGCGATGAAGTTCCCGATCGATTCGCCCCGCAGGACGAAGTCCTCCTTGGCGGCGCGAGCCAGGGCTGCGGTCTCGGCTTCGTCGCCGCGCAGCGCGGCCAGGGCCAGGGCGGCGTACTGCGTGCGGCTGCCACCCATCGCTTCGGTCGCCGCCTGCGCCTCCTCGACCAGTGCGGACGCGGCCATCAGGTCGCCCGCGAACAGGACGACATATGCGCGTTGGTTGAGGGCGAAGGGAAGCTCGCTCAGCGCGCCGGAGTCTCGCGTGAACCGTACATGCCGGCCGGAAAACATGTCCCATCGCCGTTCGTCCCACGCATGGTTGGCAGCGATACCGGCGAGCCACAGCCAACGATGCTCTGCCTCCGTGGAGTTGTCCCGTTCAAAGGCCGTCAAGGCGCGCCGGATCCGGGGCAAGCCGGCTGAATAGCCCTCGCTGAAGTTCGTGGCCAGGCCATCGAGGAGGAGATCGCGGGCGCTCAACGGAAGTGACGCGGCCAGCGCCCGGCGCGCGGCCCGAGCCACCTCCCGCGTACTTCCGCCCGGACGTGCCCGGCTGCCGGCGAAAATCGCCGCGTTGAGAGCATCCAGGTAGGTTGCGCGAGCAAGGTCGACGTCTATCGGCTCCAGCCTCCTCGCCGCCGCGACCAGGAGTGGCGAAGCTTCGCTGCCCCGGTTCGAGACGAACGCCAGCTGGGCGGACAACAGGTCGATCCGAGCGCGCCTGAGCTCGTCGAGAGGTCTCGCTTCGGCCAGTGCCAGCAACTTCAGCGCCCCGTCGAACGCGCCCGACCGAGTCTTCGCCTCGGCCGCGGCCAAGGCCCTGTCGGTGCGCTGCCAGGAGTCCGGTGTCAGTGCCGCTGCGCGCTCGAGGAAGGCGGCCGCGGCAGCGAGCCCGCCGCGGGCCTGCGCACGGCCGGCCGAGCGCTCGAGCTCAGCCGCGACGGTCTCGTCGGGCCCTACGGTCGCATGGGCGCGATGCCAGGCACGCCGGTCAGGATCGCTCGCCGGATCGGTGGCTTCGGCCAGCGCCTGGTGTGCCGCCCGTCGATCCACCGCGGACGCCGCCTGATAAACCGCGGATCGGACCAAAGGATGCCCGAACCGGATCACGGCTCCACACTCCACAAGTCCCGCGGACTCGGCCGGCGCGGACGCCTCGGGGTCGACACCCATCAGCGCGCCGGCCTGCGACAGAAGCGCCGCATCGCCGGTCGGTTCCGCCGCAGCCAGCAGCAGTACCGTCTGAGTTTCGGGCGGAAGTCGCCGGAACTGCTGGACAAAGCTGTTCTCGATCCGGGTCGTCAGTTGCCCAGCACCGGGGAGCCAGAAGCCACCCGCCAGCTCGGCCGGTCCGACGTCACGCGGCAGTTGCAGCAGAGCGAGCGGGTTGCCTCCCGTCTCGGCAATGATCCGATCCCGTACCTGCGGGTCGAGCGGACCGTGGACGGCCGAGGCCAGGAGTGCGCGTGCGTCGCGATCTGCCAGCCCTCGCAGCGTCAGGTCCGGCAATCCTGCCAACTCGTGCGCCTCCTCAGGTGCGCGCGAGCCGAACAGCATCGCGATCCGCTCGGCCACCAACCGGCGGGCCACGAACGACAGAACCTGAAGGGAAGACTGGTCCAGCCACTGAGCGTCGTCGGCCATGCACAGCAACGGCTGCTCATCTGCCTCCTCGGCCAGCAGGGTCAGCACTGCCAGACCCACCATGAATCGATCCGGGGCAGGTCCTTCCTGCAGGCCGAAGGCAATCCGCAGGGCGTCCCGCTGCGGCGACGGAATACTGTCGATCCGGCCGAGGATGGGGGCGCACACCTGATGCACACCGGCGAACGGAAGCTCCATCTCGGACTCGACGCCTGCGGCTCGGACAACTCGGAAGCCCGCTGCCTGACTCGCCGCGTACCCGAGCAGAGCCGTCTTACCGATCCCCGGCTCGCCGCGAAGGATCAGCACGGAGCTGCTTCCCGCCCGCGCACGATCCAGCACGCGGTCCACCGCGTCGCGCTCGTGTCGGCGCCCTCGCAACCGGTTCTCGGTGTTGTCGGTTGGCACACCCCTAGTGGATGACCAGCACACCTGAACGGCAAGTGCCTGGCGGATTGCACCGGCCGCGCACCCCCGGGGCAGGATCCCGGGGTTGATCCCCGTGGCTGTCCCGGGGCCGCCGGCTGCGTGAGAGCGTGAGACTTGACCGTGCCAGCACAGTCTCTGATGAGGAAGTCAGCGGTATGGAACTGACCAGGTCTATCGATCGGCGTTACTCCTTGCGGAGTGTCCCAGCGGTCGCCGTCACCACGGCGCAGCGCCCGTGCGCCACCGCTGAGCGTCTCGCGGAGCACGCGGCCCGGCTTGCTCGCAAGACCGAAGCGCTCGAGGATCATGCGGCCCTGCTTGCGCACGAGGTCAAGTCGTCGCTCCTCTGCGCCCTCCACAGCGACGACCTGCGCCAGGGTGTGATCCATGCGGTCGAGCTGGTCGACACCATTCTGGACGTGGTGCATGCCGACCTGGACGCGGTGAACGCCGAATCCGATACCGGCCATGGGTCCGCACTGACGGTGGACTGCGTACGGCAAGCGGTCGCCGACAGCAAGCTCCGCATGGAGGTCATCACCGGGCCGATCGAGGATCTGCCGATCCCAGCAGCCGTCCTCCGTCTCGTTCTCAGGAACCTCGTGGCCAACGCCGCGGCAGCCGGTGCACGCCGTATCCACGTCTGGTCCCGAACGCAGAGCGACCGCAGCATCCTCATCGTCGAGGACGACGGGGTAGGGCCGACCTCGAGCAGGGGCTACGCGGCCGGCACGCGGATCGGTCTCACCTTGTGCCGCCGGTTGGTCGCTCGATTCGACGGCGTCATCGAGCTCGAACCCCGATCCGTCGGAGGCGCCCGCGCCATGGTCATCGTCGGACGCCGCGGATGATCCGCATCCTGGTCGTCGATGATCACGGACTGATCCGTTCGTCGCTGCGGTCCCGACTCGACCGCGAGCCCGACCTGACGACTGTCGGCGAGGCGGGAACTGTCCCGCAGGCGATCCAAAGGGCACGCGCACTCCAACCCGATGTCATCCTGCTGGACCTGGTCCTGCCGCGGCGGAGCGGGACCGACGCCATTCCGGATCTCCTCAAGGAAGCTCCGTCGACAAGGATCCTCGTCGTCTCGTCGCTGGCGCAGCCGACGTCGGTACGGCGGGCGCTGGCTGCCGGCGCCCACGGCTACGTGCCCAAACGAGCGTCCGACACCCAGTTGATCGAGGCGATTCACCGCATCGCGGCCGGCGAGCGGTACGTCGATCCCGATCTCGGCGCCCAGTTGGTGGTCGCCGACGGCGTACCGGCACTCGAGCCGATCTCCGACCGCGAGCGCGACGTCCTCGACCTGCTCGCCCTCGGGTACACGAATCAGGAGATCGGCAGGAAGCTCTACATCTCGGTCCGCACGGTGGACACCCACCGAGCCCACATCATGCGCAAGCTCGACCTGGCGACCAGAGCCGAACTCGTTCTGTTCGCACTCGCAAACGGCCTGATCGGGGCGAGCTGAAGCGGGGTCGCTACTTGCCTTCCGCCTGGTCCGTTCACGCGGGTGAGTAGGAGTGGGGCTCAAATCTTGACAGAGTTAAGTAAAGGCTCCAATATCCTATCGGATCCGTGTTCCTGGGAAACGTGTGTCGAAGACCGCGAGCACCAGGGGTCTCGGCTGGCAGATCATCAGAGAGGTCACCGCTCATGACCAGATCCCTTCGAAAGAGGGCGATGCAAGGCATAGTCGCGCTTGTCGCCGTCGGCGCGCTGCTCCCGGCGGGCGCGGCTGCGACGCCATCCGCCGTACCTGGCGCGAGTGGACCGCCGCGGGGGCCGCACGAGGTCACCACGACGGCGAGCGCTCCCAGCGCGGCGAGCATCAGCAGCCCGGCGAGCGTCACCGCGGCGGCGAGCCCTTCGCTCGGCCCGGCGGGGGAGGCGGCGCAGAAGCCCTATCTGGGCTGGAGCAGTTACAGCATGCAGGTGTACGAATCGAAGCCTGGCGCCCCCAGCTGGATCACGGCGGACCAGATCATCGCGCAATCGGATGCGATGCATCGCAAGCTCCAGCCGTTCGGGTTCAAGAACATCAACATCGACGCCGGGTGGAACGACGGCGTAGACGAGTACGGCCGGCCCGTGCCGAGCAGGAAGCTGTATCCGGACGGTCTGCAGGCGGTGATCAAGCACATCCACGCGAACGGCCAGAAGGTCGGGCTCTACAGCATTCCGGGAATCTCGAAGGCGATGATGGACGCCAACTATCCCGTTTACGGCCACCCTGGCTGTACGACGGGTGACCTGGCCAAGCAGCCCTTGCAGCCTGGGGACTACTGGGGCTTCGGGTACCGCATCGACATGACGAAGCCGTGCGCCCAGGCGTACATCGACTCGATCGCCGATCAGTTCGCCGCCTGGGGCGTCGACTTCCTGAAGTTCGACAGCGTGACGCCGGGCTCCGGCAAGAACGATCTCTCCCTCGACGCACGCGACGAGGTCAAGGGATGGTCGCAGGCGCTCGCTCGTCACAAGATCTGGTTCGAGCTCTCCTGGGCTCTCGACATCAACTACGCGGACTACTGGAAGCAGTGGGCGAACGGATGGCGACTCGACTGGGACGTCGAGTGCTACTGCCCGGGTGAGGCGCTGACGGCCTGGCCGAACATCTCGCGGCTCTTCCCCAAGGTGGCGGACTGGTGGCGCCATGGTGGGCCGGGTGGCTGGAACGATCTCGACTCGCTGAATGTCGGCAACGGCACGATGGACGGCCTGACCAAGGACGAGCGTCGCACCGCGGCAACGCTGTGGGCAGTCTCCGCCGCTCCGTTCTACATCGGTAACGACATGACCAAGCTCGACTCGTACGGGCTGGAGCTGCTCACGAACCCCGAGGTGATCGCGGTCAACCAGGCCGGGCGTCCCGCGCAGCCGGTGTCGACCAAGACCAACCGGCAGGTGTGGTACTCGCTCAACGCCGACAGCTCGTACACCGTCGCGATGTTCAACCTCGGGACCACCGAGGCCGACATGACGGCGAACTTCGCGGACCTCGGTCTGGACGGCTCCGCGAAGGTGCGCGACCTGTGGGCGAAGAAGGACCTGGGACAGTTCGCGTCCAGCTACACCGCGGCGACCGTGCCCCCGCACGGTGTCCGTCTGTTCAAGGTCACGCCGCAGAAGAACTCGGCGATCCGCGTCAACGACGATGACCTGCGCGTCTCCTACGAGGGCGCCTGGAAGCGCAACGGCAACAACGAGGTTCCGGCGGTCTCGGAGCCGCTGACGGTCACAGTGGCGGACTCGGGGACTCCCGCGGCCGCCAACGCGACCACGTCCGGCGTACGGACGGTCGAGCTGAACAACGACGACCCGGGCATCGTCTACACGGGCTCATGGAGCCGGAGTACGGGCCGTGGGCTCGGTGACTATCAGGACGACGTGCAGTACACGGAGACCAACGGCGACGCCTTCTCGCACAGCTTCGTCGGCAACGGTGTCGACTACGTGACGGAGAAGGACCCCTCGCAGGGTGAGGTCGAGATCTACGTCGACGGGGCCTTGAAGGCGACCGTGGACACCCATGCCGACGGGCGCTCGGCGCAGCAGGTGGTGTACAGCATCTCGGACCTGCCGAACGGAAGCCACACGATCCGCGGTGTGAAGAAGTCGGGACAGTTCATGCTGGTCGACAAGCTGGTCGTGCGGCAGGAGAGCCTGCTCAACCCGGGTGCCGCGGCCTTCGACAAGTCCGCACAGGCCGATGTCAGCACCGAGATCGGGCGCGACCCCGGCGAGTTGGTCTCGATCGCGAACGCCGGCAAGGCCCTTGTCAAGGACACCGACTACACCGTCGAGGGCAAGGTCGTGACCATCAAGAAGCAGTACCTCGCGGCGCAGCCGGTCGGCAGCACGGTGCTGGACTTCAGCTTCCGTGGTGACTACCGCGACGACGTGCACTCCGCTACGGCGAACGGCGCAGCGATCACCTTCGCCTTCCGGGGTACCGGCGTCGACTGGATCACGGCGCTGGCTCCGGATCAGGGCGACGCCGACGTCTACCTCGACGGCAAGCTCGTACGCCGGGTGAACCTCTCCAACGAGGCGCGTGTCACGACGCGGCAGGTGTTCAGCCAAACCGGCCTGACGGATGGGCAGCACACTCTGCGCATCGTGAAGGTCTCAGGCGAGGTGCTGCGAAGCGACATCATCCGCTACACGATCGCGAATTAGCCCCTGACACCGCGTTGGGAGATCCGGGATCTGTCGAAGGTTCTGGATCTCCCAGCGCGGTGTCGCACTCCTGCTCTTGGTGGGCGGCGGTAGACCTCCTCGCCGGTCTTGCGGCTGAGGATGCCCGGAGGCCAGCAGCGGGAGGTACACCTCGGGTGACGTAAGGTCGGGCTTACTCATGGTCTGACCGACCGAAGGTGATCTGATGCCTGTGGGGGTGGGTGGAATCGTCATGACCGGTGGCGGCAACAGGAGAGAGGTCCGGATCCGGGCGATCGAGGTGGCCCGGTCATGACCGGCGCGGGTACTTCGCCCAGGCGTGCCGGACGGAGGCGTCGAAGGCCGTTCTCGGTCGAGGCGCGCTTGGCCGAGCATGTCGATCGGCTGGCCGATGAACATCCGCCGATCCCGGTGGACAGCGCCGACTACTCGATGGCGCGCCCGGAGTTGCTCGCCGAGAGGTTCGGCCCGGTGCTCACCTACATGTCGAGGGTCGAGCTGGAAGTCGAGCGGAACGTGCTCGAGCTCAACATTCTGCTGCCGGATCCGCCGGCCGTGGACCGGCACTTCTACGCCGACGTGTGGCTTCCGCAGGAGACGCACCACGGGCTACTGCTGGATCGGTTGCAGTCGCTGGCCGGTTTGCCGCCGGCGGATCCAGACCTCACCAAGGTGGACTTCAGTTATCGGCTACTCGGTTCGCTCGGGCGGTGGAGCGCCGTACAAGACGTGAGCCGGATGCTGTATTACCTCACCGGTGTGGCCACGGAGCAGTCGGCCATTCTCGCGTACAACAAGCTGCACCAGGGGTTGCTGGAGCTCGGTGAGCGAGCCGTCGCCGCGACCATCGTCGCGCCGATCCGTCGCCAGGAGCCGGGCCACTTCGCCTACTACAAGATCGCCGCCCAGGGCCTGTGGACCGAGCTGGCCTCGTGGCAGAAGTGGCTGGTCAGGACGCTGCGGCGCCATACCTTCGAACCGGTCGGGGCGTACACCAAGAAGCAATGGGCCGAGTTCGGTGCCGTGATGCACCATCTCGGCATCACGGCAGAGGGTGGGGGCGGGTTGACTCGCTACGCCCAGCAGATCGGGCGAGTCGAACTCGAACTGCTCTGGGCGCAGAAGCAGGGTTTGCGCGTACCTGCCTACGTCGTGAACTCCCTCAAGTCCGCCGCCCGGCTCGCCGCAGCCGAGCGCTCTGTGTCGCCTTCGAAATGAGTGTGGTCAGAAGCATTGAGGTGCCGAATGAGGGGCGCCGGTGAGCAAGGGCTGGTGGTGGATCGCGGTCGGCGCCGTTGTCGTGGCGGCGTGGGCTGCGCGCGGGGGAGACTCGCCGGAGACTGCAGTCCCGCCACCCCGGGCCACCGCGTCGGACACGCCCAGACCTCCGGCGCCGAAGCCGAGCGCCAAGATCACGCCGAGTCCCTCGGACTGGTCCACGAACTACGATCCGGCGTCCTTCGCCGTACAGGTGCGCAGGTCTGCCGGTCGGGCAGGGATCAAACCCCAGTTGCTGATGGCAATCCTGTACAACGAGTCCTACAAGCCGCACGACCCCGAGCTGGAACGCTCCTGGCAGCGCATCAAGCCCGACGCGGCGTTCGGCATCGCCAACATGCACCGCGCCGCCTTCAACGAAACCAAACGCGGCCGCCCTTTCGCGGGCAGGAGCTGGGAAGAGCTGCCCGACCACCCCGAGCTCGCCGTGGAAGCGGCCGCCTGGCATCTGCATGACCTGGCCGCGCGATTGCCCAGTCGTACGCGCGGGACGTTCAGCAAGGACGAGTTGCTTGCTCTGGGCTACAACACCGGGTCAGGCAACATGCGGGCCTTCGCCACGGGCGCGAAGCCTGGCGCTCAAGCGCAGTCCTACCTCGACCGCCTGCACCAGAACTGGGCCAAGGCCGCGAACGCCGTCCGGGTGCCGTAGCGCCTCCGCACCAACGACGCTATGCAAACACGTCGCATCACTGTCCGTGCAGTAGGACGATGGAGCGGGGGTTGACCGGGACGTGGTCGCCCGCGGCGATCTGGTCCGGCGGTGCGGCGCCATTGGGGTCGTAGGTGTCGATCTCGCGGGACCAGGTCCGGCCGGTCTCGGTCGCGGGTACGACGAAGTCCAGCGGCTCCCACCAGGCGTTGACCAGGAGCAGGAAGTCGTCATCGACCAGCAGTGTTCCGTCCGCGGCCCGATCGGGATTGTCGTCCCCGTCGAGGTAGAGGGCAACGCTCCGCGCACCCGGGTCGGTCCAGTCCGCCTGAGTCATCTCCGCGCCACCCGGGGTGTACCACCGCAGCTCGTCGGCCCTCACGCCGGTGAGGAACCGGCGCCGCCGGAACACCGGGTGGGCCCGGCGCAGCGCGATGAGCTTCTTGACGAAGACGATCAACTGCTCGTCCTGGGTGGACCAGTCGAACCAGCTGATCGCGTTGTCCTGGCAGTACGCGTTGTTGTTCCCCTGCTGGGTGCGGCCGAGCTCGTCGCCTCCCAGGAGCGTCGGTACTCCGAACGACAGCATCAGCGTGGTGAGCATGGCCCGGCTCTGCCTGGCTCGTAGGTCGAGGACAGTCTGATCGGTGCTGGGACCCTCGACTCCGCAGTTCCAGGAGCGGTTGTCGTTGGTGCCGTCGGTGTTCGCCTCGCCGTTGGCCTCGTTGTGCTTGGCGTCGTACGAGACGAGATCGGCCATCGTGAAGCCGTCGTGAACCGTGATCAGGTTGACCGAAGCGGTGGGACGCCGGCCGGCCGCGGAGTACAGGTCGGACGATCCGCTGAGGCGGGAGGCGAACTCGCCGATCAGGCCGTCGTGGCTGCGCCAGAAGTCGCGCATCACGTCGCGGTACCGGCCGTTCCACTCGCTCCAGAGCGGCGGGAACCGGCCGAGGTCGTAACTGTCGGCCTGGCCGACGTCCCACGGCTCGGCGATGAGCTTGGCGCGGGAGACCACCGGGTCCTGCGCGGTCAGGTCGAAGAACGCCGCCATCTTGTCGAAGCTGCCGTCCTCACGCGCCAGCGTCGGCGCCAGGTCGAAGCGGAAGCCGTCGACCCGCATCTCGGTCAGCCAGTAGCGCAAGGAGTCCATGATCAGCTGCAGGCTGATCGGACTGTCGGCGTTCAGAGAGTTGCCGGTGCCCGTCGTGTCCACGTACAACCGCCGGTCGCCGGGGTCCAGCCGGTAGTACGCCGGGTTGTGCAGTCCGCGATGGCACAGCGTCGGGCCGAGGTGGTTGCCTTCGGCGGTGTGGTTGAAGACCACATCGAGGATGACCTCGAGGCCGGCGCCGTGGAGGGTGTCGACCATCGCCTGGAACTCGGCGACCTGCTTGTCGGGCCGACCGGCCCGGACCGCGGCGGAGTAGCCGGCGTGCGGCGCGAAGTACCCGATGGTGTTGTAGCCCCAGTAGTTGGTCAGGCCGCGCTCGACCAGGAAACGCTCGGGCACGCTCTGGTGCACCGGGAGCAGCTCCACGGCGGTCACCCCGAGATCGACGAGATGGTCTACCGCGGCCTCGTGCGCCAGTCCGGCGTAGGTGCCGCGGATCTGCTCCGGTACGGCGGGGTGCGCAGCCGTGAAGCCTTTGACGTGGAGCTCGTAGATGATCGTGTCGGCGTAGGAGTAAGCCGGCCGGGGATGGTCGCTCCAGTCGAAGGAGCTGTCGACCACCAGGCTGCGCGGGACGTGGCCGGCCGAGTCCAGTGCGCTCGGGGCCTCGACATCGTCGACTGTGTAGCCGAGCAGCTCCGGCCCGAACCGTACCTCGCCGTCGATCGCCCTCGCGTAGGGATCGAGCAGCAGCTTCGCCGGATTGCACCGCAGACCTCGCTGCGCGTCGTACGGTCCGGTGGCGCGGTAGCCGTAGGCCTGGCCGGGCCGTACGCCGGGCAGGAACCCGTGCCAGATGTCGCCATCGCGCTCCAGCAGCGGGACCTGGGTCTCGGTGCCGGCGGAGTCGAAGAGGCACAAGAGCATGCCATCGGCGGCCGAGGCGACGGCGAAGTTCGTGCCGTCAGGCCCCGGGGTCGCGCCGAGCGGGGCGGCCGCACCGGGCAGGGCCGGCGCGAGCGAGACCTGCTCGGTCATGACTATTCGCCCATCACGCGGAGGACATCCCCGATGGACCGCACCGACCCGTGTCTGCGCCGGATCAGATCGGCCACGATCCCGGTCCAGCCGGTCTGGTGCGCGGCGCCCAGACCGGCCCCGTTGTCGCCATGGAAGTACTCGTTGAACATGAGGTTGTCCTTCCAGTTCGGGTCGTGCTGCAGCCGGTCGACCCCGCCGAAGCAGGGCCGCCGGCCGTCCGGGCCGACGAGGAAGATCGACACCAGCCGGGCGAAAAGATCGTCGGCGACGGCGTCGAGAGCGAGCAGCTCGCCCGATCCGGTGGGGTACTCGATCTTCAGGTCGTCGCCGAAGAAGCGGTGGTAGCGCTGCACGGCGGTGGTCGCGAGGAAGTTCAGCGGGAACCAGATGGGCCCGCGCCAGTTCGAGTTGCCGCCGAACATGTCCGTGGTCGACTCGGCCGGTTCGTAGTCCACCGTGGCGCGCATCCCCTCCACCTCGAGGGTGTAGGGGTGGTCGCGGTGGAAGGCGGAGATCGAGCGCAGTCCGTACGGCGACAAGAACTCATCGGGGTCGAACAGCTTGCTGAACATGCGCAGTACCTGGTCGACCCCGACGGCACCCATCAGCAGCCGCTGCCGGCCGGCATCGCCGCGCAGTACGCCGGCATCCGCCAGGCTCTCGCGGTCGCGCAGCCCCTGGCGATCGAGGAACTCTGCGAACTGCTTGCCCGGGGCAACGGCCCGCTCGAGCAGCTGATCGTCGATCACACCGACCGCCAGCATCGGGATGATGCCGACCATCGAGTGCACCTTCACCGGCACGACGCCGCCGCCAGGGGTAGTGATCCGGTCGTAGAACAGGCCGTCGGTCTCGTCCCACATCCCCTGCTGCGCCATCGCGGTGCGGATCGCGGCGAAGTGCTCGAGGAACTTGTGGACCAGGTCGCGCGCGGGCCGGTGTCCGGTCCGGTTCAGGATCGCCGCGATCGTCGTCATCGCCAGCGCGTACGCCGCCATCCAGCCGGTGGCGTCGGACTGTTCGAGCACCCCGCCGACCGGCAGGTGCGAGCGGTCGAGCGGGCCGATGTTGTCCAGGCCGAGGAACCCGCCCTCGAACAGGTTCGACCCGTCGGCGTCCTCCCGGTTGACCCACCAGGTGAAGTTGACCAGCAGCTTGTCGAAGATCCGGCTGAGGAAGTCGAGATCGCGTCCACCGTCGATGGCGAACACCTCGAGCGCCGCGAACGCCTGCACCGGCGGGTTCACGTCACCGAAGTCCCACTCGTACGCCGGCAGGGCGCCGTTCGGGTGCTGGAACCACTCGCGACACACCAGCAGCAGCTGATCCTTGGCGAACTCCGGATCGACGTGGGCGAGCGCGATGCAGTGGAAGGCGAGGTCCCAGGAGGCGAACCAGGGGTACTCCCACTTGTCCGGCATGGACATCACGTCGAAGGAGTTGAAGGTGCGCCACCGGCTGTTGCGCCCGGTGTGCCGCGAGGCCGGCGGCACCGGCTGTCCCGGGTCGCCGTCCAGCCAGCGGGCGACGTCGTAGTAGTAGAGCTGCTTGCTCCACAACATCCCGGCGAAGGCCTGCCGCATCACCATCGCCTCGTCGGGCGACGCGGCCGCCGGGGTGAGCTCGGCGTAGAACTCGTCCGCCTCCGCCCGCCGGGTCCTGAAGACCTGCTCGTACTCCGGTCCGAGCGCGGCGGCGGAGTCAGCGCCTGATCCTGCCGGACGCAGCCGAAGCCGAATCTCGGCGGTGGCACCCGGCGCGACCTCGACGCGGTACCAGGCCGCGCACTTGGTACCGCGCTGTGCGGGGTCGACGGTGGACGCGCCGGTCACGACGTGATCGTTGATCCCGTCTTTGGGGTACGGCGTTGACCCGGCAACGCCGTACAGGCCCTGGAGGTTGGTCTCGTTCTCACAGAACAGGAGTTCCGGCGCGGACCCGTCCGGACCCGGTGCGGCCAGTAGTTCCAGCTCGCCCAGGGATGGGTGCGAGACGCGCACGCTCGTCTCACCGGTCGCGGCGAGCTCGGGTCGTGGAGCACCCGGGCTCCACGACCAGGTGTTGCGGAACCAGGCCGACGGCAGGACGTGGAGCGTCTCCGGATCGGGACCGGCGTTCGTGACCTGGATCGTCATCAGCAGGTCGGTCGGGTTCGCCTTGGCGTAGTGCACCTCGACGATCCAGTACCGATCCTCGTCGAACGCGCCGGTGTCGAGGAGTTCGTACTCCGGATCGTGCTTGCCGCGTCTCCCGTTCTCGGCTCGCAGGTCTTCGTACGGGAACGCACCCTGCGGGTAGTGGTAGCGCCAGCGGTTCCAGGCATGGCTGGGCACGGCGTCGAGGTACCACCAGTAGTCCTTCACGTCCTCGCCGTGGTTCGCCTCCGCGCCGGTCAACCCGAACGGCCGCTCCTTGAGGATCGGGTCACGCCCGTTCCACAACGCCAGCCCGAGGCACAGCCGTTGCTCGATGTCGCTGAACCCGGCCAGTCCGTCCTCGCCCCACCTGTACGCCGTGGCGCGGGCGCGGTCGTGCGAGAGGTAGCCCCACGCCTCGCCGTCGGCGCTGTAGTCCTCCCGCACCGTGCCCCACTGACGCTCGCTGAGGTACGGACCCCAGAGATTCCAGTCGCTCCGCTGCGACCTGGGCTGGTCGCCAGCCATCCGCTCGCGCTCGACTCCGGACGTGTGAGGCTGTGTCGTCACGCGGTCCTCCCAGCGGTGGTGGTCGTGCACGGCAGCTCTCGCGGAGCCACAGCCCATTGTTCGAGGACTGGCCGAGTCCCGCGTCGTCTGCAGATGATGATTCAGAGCTGTCCGCGGGGGAGGGGCTGTCAGCTCAGGCCGGTCGCATCGGCGATCAGTTCGATCTGCTGGAGGTCGGGGTTGGCAGGGAACAGGATCAACTCGTCGCATCCGGCTGCGGTGAAGCCGGCTACGGCGTCGGCGACTCTCTGTTGTGTGGTGAGGGCGCCGGCCACGATCCGGTCGACGTACTCACCCACGAAGCTGTAGTAGTCGCCGAGATAGCGCCGTGCGTGCTCCTCAGCCTCGTCGCCGAGACTCACGTACCCGATGGCGACCAGGCGCGGCTCACCCTCACGTCCCGCGTCGCGCCAGGATGCCCGGGCCGTGTCCGCTGCCGCGGCGAATGCGTCCGGCCCCCCGGCGCCGAGGATCCAGCCTGCGCCGTACTCCGTCATTCGGCGGAAGGCGGCGGCAGACCCACCGCCGATGAGCAGCGGGGGACCACCGGGTCGCACCGGGGCCGGGCCGATCGGACCGGCGTACCCCCTCGGCTCACCGGCCCACACCGCACGCATCTCGGCCAGCTGGGCGTCGAACGCCTTTCCGCGCTCGGCGTACGGCGACGCCGTTGCCTCGAAGTCGTCCGGGCGCGATCCCACGGCGATGCCGACCGTCAGCCGGCCGTCGGAGATGCGATCCACGGTGGCCAGTTGCTTGCTCAGCAGCGCTCCGTTGCCCCGGTACGGGCCGATCATGATGCCCGTCGTCAGGCCGATCCGCTCGGTCACCGCCGCCGCGGCCGCGAGGGTCGGAATTGTCTCGAGATTGCCGTACACGAGGCGGTCGAGCGTCCCCAGGGTCGAGAACCCGGCCTGCTCGGCGGCCCGGGCCCAGTCCAGGATCAGCCGGCCGCGGATGCCGGGAATCGTGGACGGCAGACCGATACCGATGTCCATAGGAACCTCTCCTTGATCCAGTTGGTATTTCCAACTATCGGCGCCGGCCACCGGTTCTCGACAGGTCGATGGGCGTCTGTCACGGTGCTGTGAGGGCGTCGGTGAGTGGGTGGATCGCGGCTAATCCGGCGGCGGTTTCGGGGTCGAGTCGGTGTCGTTCGGCGATGCTCTCGGGGGAGTAGTAGGCAATCCGCGTTGTCCCCGCGTCGTCCCAGATGAGCAGCTTCAGGGGTAGGTCCAGTGCGGCCAGCGGAGCGGCTGCCATGACTGGCGTTCCGGCGGCCGGGTTGCCGAAGATCACCAGAACGGTGTCGCGCAGGTCGAGACCGGCCGTGCGCGCCGCGCCCGCCTGGTCGATCACGGCGAACACCGTGACCGCCTTGGCCTCGAGCAGCCGGCGGAATCGCGCAGTCACCTCCGCCACAGTTCCAGCAGCCACCTTGCTGACCACCCCGTCCGGCAACGGTCCGCTCCCAGAGCTGGCAGAATCAGCCATCATCGTGGTCCTCCTTTGACGTCATACCTACGGAACCCGGTCTCGGGAAGTGTATTTATGGGCACTCGTGTCGGCTCTTCTCACTGGCCGGGGGCCTGCGGTGGGCGTCACGGGTGCAGGAGGGTTCGATGGGATCTGTGGTGAGAACTGCGGTTGTGGTCGGCGGTGGCATCGTCGGTCTGTCCGTGGCGAGGGCTTTGCAGCGGCTCGACCCCGGTACGCCGGTCGTCGTACTGGAGAAGGAACGGTCGGTCGCGGCGCACCAGACCGGGCACAACTCGGGGGTTGTGCACTCCGGGCTGTACTACAAGCCCGGATCCCTGAAGGCGCGATTGGCTGTCGCCGGGGGAGCGGCGCTGAGGGAGTACTGCGAGGAGAAGGGCATCCCGGTGGAGGTCCCCGGGAAGCTGGTCGTCGCGACGACAGAGGCCGAGCTGCCTCAGCTCGACCGCCTGTTCGGCCTCGGCGGTGAGAACGGTGTCCCGGTCCGTCGGCTGTCCCTCGGCGAGGTCGCGGAGCGCGAACCGCACCTGCGCGTGAAAGGTGCCCTGGCGGTCGATTCCACCGGTCGGGTGGACTTCAAGCTGGTGGCCGACGCCCTGGCCGATGACGTCCGCGCGGCCGGCGGCGAGATCCGCACCGGGGTGACGGTGACCTCGATCGAGAACGCGGGCTCCGTCGTTCGGGTCCGTACGACGGACGACGTGATCGAGGCGGAGCGCGTCGCCGTCTGCGCGGGCTTGCACAGCGACCGGCTCGCGCGGGCCTCCGAGCTCGAGCCCGGGGTGCGCATCCTCCCGTTCCGCGGCGAGTTCAGCGAGATCGTCCCGGAGCGCGACTATCTGGTGAACGGTCTGGTCTATCCGGTACCCGACCCCGAGCTGCCGTTCCTTGGCGTCCACCTCACCCGTGGCATCGAGGGAACCGTCCACATCGGGCCGAACGCCGTACCGGCCCTGGCCCGGGAGGGCTATTCCTGGTCCAAGATCGTGCCTCGCGACCTATGGGAGTCCATGACCTACCGGGGCACCTGGCGGCTCGCCCGGCGCTACGCCAAGACAGGCGCCAAGGAGGTGATGCGCTCACTCACCGGCCGAGCGCTCGTACGGGAGGCCCAGCGGATGCTGCCTGAGCTGCGAGTCGCGGACGTACGGCGCTCTGGCGCCGGGGTGCGTGCGCAGGCCGTGACCCGCGACGGCAAGCTCGTCGACGACTTCCTGTTCCTCCGCGACGGCCGCACGCTGCACGTCCTCAACGCCCCATCCCCAGCCGCCACCGCCTGCCTCGTCATCGGCGAACGCATCGCCGAGGAGCTGTGCGCCGACCGGGCCTGAAGTCCTCGCGGTCAAGCGCAGATCCGGTGCGGTACACCGAGGTACGGTCGTCTACCGGTTCGTTCGCTGCAGACTCTGACCTGCGAATGGGATCGCCGGCCTGACGCCAGGCGTACACCTGTTGGTCACGCACTGCGCTGTCGCGGAGCCGGAACTCGCTGCGCTGACCGCGCCTGGCACCGAGACCTATCGATGGGCCGAGGAATACAGGCTCGGGGACCAGGACATCGTGACCGACCCCGAGATCCGCAAGGCGATCGAGGAACGAGACATCGAGCTGGTGTCGATGCGCAACGCGTTCACCGACTGACGTGGTAGAAGGGGAGCATGACTGCGAACAACCCTCAGCTGACCCGAACGCTCTCGAATGGTGCGGAGATCCCGCTGCTGGGCCTGGGGGTCTGGCAGGTGGAGGACGGCCCGGAAACCGAGCGGGCGGTCGCCTGGGCGCTCGAGAAGGGCTACCGGCTGATCGACACGGCGCAGGCGTACGGGAATGAATCGAGTGTGGGAAGGGCGATCCGGAGCAGCGGGATCCCCAGGGAGGAAATCTTCCTCACCACGAAGTTCTACCCGGGGAGCCGGGATCCACGGGTCGAGGCGGAGAAGAGCTTGGGGCGGCTCGGCACCGACTTCCTCGACCTCTACCTGATCCACTGGCCGAAGGGCGGGCCGACCTGGGCCTGGCCCGGGATGGAGGCGGCTAGCGAAGCCGGCCTGACCAAAGGCATCGGGATCTCGAACTTCGGAGCCTCGGAGATCCAAGAGCTCTTGAAGGTGAGCGAGATCCAGCCGGCGGTCAATCAGATCCAGTTCAGCCCGTTCGAGTATCGCCGGGCCCTGGTCGATGCGTGTGAGGATGCGGGCGTGGTCGCACAGGCGTACAGCCCGCTGGGAACCGGGCGGCACCTCGGGGATCCGGTCGTCGAGCGGATCGCGTCCGCCACCGGACGCACGCCGGCTCAGGTCCTGATCAGGTGGGCGATCCAGAAGGGACTCTCGGTCATCCCCAAGTCATCCCACCGCGAACGCATCGACGAGAACTTCAACGTCCTCGACTTCGACCTCGACGAAGAGTCCGTCTCCGCCCTGGACGCCCTCGACACCACCGGCCAGACCCCCGACGCGCTGTCGCGGAGCGGTAAGTGGTGGTGATGATTGCCGGGTCCGCCTTGCCGGGGATCCGCACGAGGAGTCAGCTTTGAAGGTGTTCTTGTCAACTGACATGGAGGGAACCGCCGGGGTCGTCGACTGGAGTCAATGCCGCGGTCCGGGTCAGGAGTACGAGTACTACCGAGGGCAGCTGCAGGCGGAGGTCAACGCCGCGATCGACGGCGCACTTGCGGCCGGCGCGACCGAGTTCCTGGTCAACGACTCACACTCGACGATGCAGAATCTCCGCCCGGACGAGCTCCACGGCCGCGCGAGCTACCTGTCCGGCCGGCACAAGCCGCTGTACATGATGGAAGGCCTCGACGATTCCTTCGACGCGGCCTTCTTCGTCTCGTACCACGGGTCGGCGAGTTCCACGTCGTCGGTGCTTCACCACACCTACAACCCCCGGGCCATCGCCGAGGTCCGCCTCAACGACGCGATCGCCGGCGAGGCCGGAGTCAACGCGCTGGTGGCGCTCGCCCACGGGGTTCCGGTGGTACTCATTTCGGGCGACCGGGTGACGATCGAGGAGGCGCAGCCGTTCTGCCCGGATGTCGAGGCGGTCGTCGTCAAGGAGTCGGTCTCGCACAATGCCGCCCTGTCCCTGCATCCGGACATGGCACGCGAGCTGATCCGGAAAGGTGCGCAACGCGCGCTGGCCCGGCTGACAGACTTCCAGCTGCCGAGCGTCACGCTGCCCGCTGAGCTGACCGTCCGTTTCCACAACCGCGCGCTGGCGGAACTGACGTGCGCCCTCCGGGGCGTCGAGCAACGAGGAGAGAAGGTCGTTGCCATCCGCAACGACGACCCACTCCAACTGTTCCGCACGTTCATCGCTGCCGTCATCCTGAGCAGAGGGGTCAGCGAGTAATCGAGATCGCCGGCGACGGTGCGGGATGGAGTTCGCGCTGACAACTCCCTCATGACCGGGCTCCGGTCCGGGATACACAGGTCAGCGGGTTTGCGCGGTTCGGGTTCCGCCGCCGACACTCGCCAGGTAAGGCTGTACTAGTTCGGTGAACAGCTCGCTAGGTGGCAGCCCGAGCTCACGGTCCAGCATCGCGCGGAACTTCTCGTAGTGGTTGACGGCTTCGACGATGTCGCCGTTGTCCAGGTGGGTTCGGACGATCGTGCGGTGCGCACTCTCGTGAAGTGGCTCGATGCTGGTCGCGGCGCGCGCGGCCTGGAGTGCCTCGTGACCGCGCCGTTCGAGCCGCCGGCGACTGGCGAGGGCGTCCAGAGCACTGAGCCGCAGGTACTGCAACCGCTCGCGCGCGGCGAGGACCCAGTCGTCGTACCAGCCGGGCAGTAGCTCCGAGGAGTGCAGGACGGCGGCTGCGGCGTCCTCGCCGCCTTCGTCCCTGCCGTCCGGGTCGTGGATCAGCAGTTCGGCACTCGCCCGGAATCGGTGAACGTCCACGGCGACCCCGCTCGCCAGTGCGAGGGATATGTCGCCGATCTCCAGCAACGGTGGTACGCCGGCGTGACGGTGGCGCAGTCTCCAGAGAATCGCGCGGAGGCGAGCGGCCGCCACCTCGTCGCGGCAGTCCGGCCAGAGCGTCGCGGCCGCTTGAGTCCGTGCGCAGCGCCCCTGCAGGGCCAGGAGGGCGATGAGGTGCTGCGGCCCGGACGGCAGCTCGATCGGTTCGGGAGTGGCGGTGTGGCCGCCGCCGACCGTCAGGAACCAGTCGCCGAGAAGGTGAAGTCGGAGGTCGCAACCCCCTAGTGCGCGCACTGCCCGGCCTCCCCCCAGTCGAGGTGGCGGCGTGCGTCAGGAACGAGCCTGCCCCCCCGGCTATGCTGCCCCCGCAGATCTGCTCTCCGCATATGTGACGGCAGGCACCGAACGCCACCGTCTATTGCACGATTGGTCACGAAGCGCCGGATGTCAACCTGTCAGGCCGATCCCTCGTGGCTTGATCGGTCGATGAAACGCTCGAGCCAGGCTCTGACCTCGCTGTAGACGGCCTCTGGCGAGGTCACCACCGTGGTGGTCTCCGCGTCGGCGGCGAGATCCGGCCGACGGGTGATCCGCGCTTTGAAGCCGGCCGCGTCCGGGGGGTCCCGCCAGACCCGGATCACCAGCGCGGCGCCAGTGCCGGGTGCGGACTCAGAATGCGCCTGATCGCTCATGATCCACTCTCCAATGAGCCGTCGGACCCGCTGCCTCGCGTGGTGCAGGTACAGACGGCTGGACCCACGATGAGTCAACGATCTACGATTGGCATCGGTTACGTCGACCAACGGCTTCCTGACAACGCTGAGACAACAGCGTGACAACGCGGTGAGCACGCGCCGAGGACTCCACTTGCTGTGAGCACTTAACAGGGCAAGGGGGTGACTCATGAACAAGAAGCTGACGAAGGTCGCGCTCGAGCTGGAAGAGGTCCAGGTCCTCCCGGAGCGAGAGGCGCTGGGTTCGTTCAACTTTGCGAGCATCGCCGCATCCAACACGGCAGTGGCGCTGAACGCGGCGTCCCACTTCTCCGTGGCGAACGCTGTGGCGCTGCAGGGTATCAACGTCCACCAGCACTAGCGGACCCGACACAGGCCGGTGCGTGGGCGGTGGCGCAGAGCGCCCCGTCCACGCACTCGAGGAGAGGATGGGATCTCGATGACGAATCTCGGCAGGATCTCTCGGACGGAAGTCGCGAACCAGTCGGTCGACCTGTTGCCCGCGAGAGAGGCGTTGGCGCTGGTGAACATTACCAATATCACCGCGATCAACCTGGCTATCGCGGTGAACGCGGCCACTATCGGCTCGACCGCGAGCGCAGTGGCGCTGCAGCATGTGGCTGCGTTCCAGCGCTAGCAGCATCCGCGCACGGGAAAGGCGGGGGGCTCGCGCCCCCCGCTCTGGCCGAAGGCCACCACGATGACGACGAACGAGTTGGTCGATCGCACGACTGCGGGACCGGTTCACGGCGGGCCCAGGCCGAGCCGCGCGGTCGGCCTGCGGCTGCTCGGACCCTACGAGGGCTCCGGGTTTCGGGAGGAGCGCTACCTGGTCGAGCGGGCCGACCGGCAGATGGTGCTGCTCACCAAGCTGCTCTACCTCATCGTGGACTACGCCGACGGGCGCACCTCCGCCGATCTGCTGGCCGACCGGGTGAGCCGGGCGTACGGTCAGCGTCTCGATCCCACCGACCTGGTCCAGCTCATCCACGAGAAGCTCGGGCCGTCCGGCCTGGTCGCGCTCTGGAACGGCGCACCTGTCGGACAGCGACGCGCCGATCCGCTGCTGGCGTTGAGTGTCCGGGGGGTGCTGCTGCCCACGGCCGCAGTACGAGTCGTCGCCCGGGTCTTCGCGCCGTTGTTCCACCGACCGGTCATCCTCGGCGTGCTGACGGCAGTAGTCGCCTTCGACGTGTGGATGGTCAGCAATCTGGCGGCTTCGGAGGTATTTGCCGCTCTCATCGAGCCGGCCGGCGTCCTTGCCGTCCTGGCTCTGTTGCTCGCTGCAACGATTTTCCACGAGTTCGGCCACGCCGCTGGATGCAGCTACGGAGGTGCCAAGCCGGGGCGGATCGGCGTGGGGATCTATTTGTGGATCCCGGCCTTCTACACCAACGTGACGAACGCGTACCGGCTGAACCGTGCAGGCCGGCTGCGGACCGACCTGGGCGGCGTGTACTTCAACGCGGTGTTCATCGTCGCGGCCGCCGCGACGTATCTGTGGACCGGGTGGGCTCCGCTGCTCGCGGTCGTCGCCCTCTCGCACCTTGAGATAGTCCAGCAATTGCTGCCGGTGGTCCGGTTCGACGGGTACTACATCCTCGGGGACCTTGCCGGTGTGCCGAATCTCTTCGGGCACGTCCGGCCGATCATGCGGAGTCTGCTTCCAGGCCATCGTGGCGACCGGGGCGTGGTGCAGCTACAGCTCCGGACCCGGGTGATCGTTACGTCATGGGTGTTGGTCACCGTGCCCGCGTTGATCATCGGCTTTGGACTTGCCGCGTGGAACGCCCCACGCTACCTGGCCGACTTCTGGGACCGGTCGGGCGAGCTGTTGGCCGGTGCGCGAGCGCTCTTTTCCGCAGGGCAGCCGGGCGCGGCGACGCTCGCCATCCTGTCCCTGCTGGCGATCACCCTGCCCGTCATCGGGCTCAGCCTGATACTCGGCAGATCGGTGCTCCACGTCAGCCGGTTGCTGCGGGCCCGGCACGCTGCAGGCGGGGCCGCACGGGCCACTCCCGTCCCGCCATCGGCAGAGGATCAGCATCGGACGGCGTCGGGAGAGGAACCCATGAGCTCTGTGGACAGCTCGAGTGATCACCAGACCAGGATCAACGGCGCCGAGTCGCAGCTCGTTGCGGCGGCCCCGCCCGGCGCAGCCGCCTTCACCGAGGAGACCATGCTCCGCCGGCGCGTACCGCCGCCCCAGCACGGTTGGCGTCACGGCCTGTACTTCGTGACGAACGGTCGCGTCAACGTCGGGCCCAGCGTCGCCGAACAACGCGAGCGGGAGCGGATCTCTCGGGTCCGAGCGCCGCTGCGTGGGCCGCGCCGAGTGGTTACGCTGAGCCGGAAGGGCGGCGCCGGGAAGACCACTACGACGCTGATGCTCGGCCACACCCTCGCTGTCCACCGCGGCGACCGGGTGGTTGCGCTGGACGCCAACCCTGACGCGGGCTCCCTCATCTACCGCGTCCGGCGAGAGTCACCGGCCACGGTTACCAGCCTGCTGGGCGAGCGCGAGCTCATCACCAAGTACGCCGATCTGCGGGCCTACACCTCGCAGGCGCCGAGTCGGCTCGAGGTGATCGCGTCCGACGACGATCCTCGCATCACCCAGGCTCTGGGCGACCTCGACTATCGCGCCGCGATCGGGCTCCTCACGCACCACTACAACCTGATCCTCGTCGACACCGGAACCGGCATCCTGGACAGCGCCGTCCAGGGCATCCTCCGGGAGGCTGACCAGGTCGTCGTCGTCATGCCGCCCGCGCTGGATGGCGCTCGGGTCGCCGCGGGAACTCTGGACTGGCTCGACCAGCACGGCCACGAGGACCTGGTCGACTCCGCCGTCGCGGTCATCAACACGACCAGAGGAAGGCCGCGCTGGCTCCAGCTCGACGAGATCGAGAAGCACTTCTCCGCCCGCTGCGCCGGCACGGTCCGCATCCCGTGGGACCCCGCGTTGGAGACCGGCGCGGCGACCGATCTCGATGACCTGCGCCCCGCTACCCGCGACGCCTATCTTGAATTGGCCGAATTGGTTGCCGACGGCTTCTCCGTGGACCGCTGGAGCGCCCAATGAGCTGTCATTCGTCCGTGTCACGTCCCACCCGAAGAGGAGCCAGAACACGATGACAATCCGCCAGCGACTCCAAGCGACAGTGCTGATTGCATCCCTGGTCGTGGGTGCGGCCGGCGGCTCCAGCATGCTCAGGTTCCGCAAGGGCCAGGACTTCGACCTGGTCGCGTCCGCCAATCCGGCGACTCCAGACAGTTCCGACGCGGATCGCACGGCCATGTACGAACGTGCAGGTGGGAAGCGGACCCAGGCCGATGCCGTGGCAAGCGCCTCAGCAACCTGCGACTCGTGCAGGGGTACGGCGACCGCAGTACAGGTCATCTACTTCGGCAAAGCGCGAAAGGGCACAGCCGACAACACGGCGACTGCATGGTCGAGCTGTCGCAACTGCGGCGCCATCAGCGTGTCCGTGCAAGTGGTGGTGGTACGGCCTGGGACCGATCTGACCGCCCGGAACCGCGCACTGGCGGTCAATGCGTCCTGTGCGGGCTGTTCCACCGCGGCTGTCGCGGTCCAGTTCGTTGTCGTCACGAAGAAGCACAAGGCGTTCTCACGCAACGGCCGCGCACAGCTCGAGGCGCTGGCGAACCAGTTGGAAGCGGAGCTGCGAGGGGCGTCTCACACCAAGGCGGCCCGCACAGCCGCGGCCAAGGAGAAGATCGGGCTGCTGGGCTTCGAAGCCCTTGTCAGGAACGAGCTCAAGCCGACGACCATGCGACCGAGCTTCGCCGTCGAGACCGGATGACGGGAGGCCACGCAGATGCCTGTCCACCGACTGACCACCATCGCGATAGCCGCTGTTGTTTCGCTCGCGCTTGTTGGCTGTGAACCCATCGAGACCACGTCACGAAGCACGAAGGGCAGTAGCAGTAAGAGCAGCAGCAGCAAGACCAGTGGCAACAGCGGAAAGAGCAGCACGAAATCGCGCGCCAGTGTCAAGATCACCGCGTCCGACAAGGTCTGCTGGGCCGGGAAGGTGGGTGGGCAGACCAAGAAGGGCTGCGGCAATGCCACCATCCAGGTCCGGGACTCCAAGGGCACCTATCGGATCCAACTGCGAAAGACCAAGGGGAGTGGCACCCTCAAGGTCGTACTGATCGTCAACGGCGACAGAGTCGACAGTGGCAGCATCACCTCCAGCTCGAGCGCCGTCTCCATCAGCTACGCCAACCGGTAGACACCCAGCGACCAGAACCGGCAGCGGCCAGGCGGCACACCATCCTCCGCCTAAATGAGGTGAACAGTTGTTTTCAGTGCCGAGGAGGGACACGTACCTAACCACACAGATGAGACTCGTTACTTGAAGCCTCGACTGGTTCGGCAACGTCAGCGGTGCTTTCCGGGCCGTTCGGAGCGACAATGGGGGTGGCGGCCCGAGGTCTCGGAATCCACCATCAGGGGACGATGACCGGATCTCCGCAAGCCTCAGCCGACCGAGGAGGTCGTGATGAGCATGCATCCGGAGTCGCGAGTACAGAGGAAGGTGCGCCGGTTCGGGTTCGGCCGGCATCCCTTGCGCCGGACCGTGGATCGAGTGGAGTCCGCGATCCTCCTGGTTGCGGGGCTGATCGCCGTACTGGTGATACCGGCCGCCATGGCTGTCGGTACTGCGGCGTCCGACGCGAGCAAGGACGCCGCGGCTCAGCGGCGCGCGGTTCTGACCGAGTCGCCGGCGCAAACCCTGTCGGACGCAGGGAGCTGGGCTGGGGCGATGCCAGGGCAGACGATGGCCCCGGTCCTGGTTGCTTGGACTGACACCGCCGGCAAGTCTCTGCAGGGATGGACCTACGCGATGTTGGGGACCAGGAGCGGCAGCGAGGTGACGATCTGGCTCGATCGTTCGGGTGCGATCGTCACGCCGCCGCGTCAACCGGCCGACAGTGAGGCGATCGGGACCTTGGCTGGGTTGGCAGCGGCGATGGCCGCTTGGCTGACGCTCATCGGCCTGACCCGACTGGCCGTTGCCGGGCTCGATCGGCGGCGCGCCCGGGACCTGGACCGCGAATGGGAACGGATCGCGCCCCGCTGGAGACACCACGAGAGTTGACCGGCTCGGCCGGCTGATTGCCGAAGTGGGCCGCCGGACGGCTCGCCTGCGTACGGCGAGCCGGGCTGTGGCGTCGCGGTTCATGATGGCGAAGGGGTTGCGCGCCCTGCCCGAGCCCGCGGCCGCGTGGTTCGCGAGAACTGTTTACGGTCGCCACTTCCTGCACGGGATCGTCTCGAACATGCGCGGCCCGACGAGCTCTCCCTGTGGGGCACTCAGTGGTGGATTGTGCCGGGGGTGACGAGGCCGGACTCGTAGGCGGCTATGACTGCTTGGGTGCGGTCGCGTAGGCGGAGTTTGGCGAGGAGGCGGCTGACGTGGGTCTTGACGGTTTCGTCGCTGACCGTCAGGCGAGCGGCGATCTCCGGGTTGGACAGACCCTCGGCGATCAGGGCGAGTACTTCGACTTCCCTGGGCGTGAGGTTGCTGAGGGCAATGGTCTTGGCGGGCGAGCGGGGCCGCTGCCGGGCGAACTCCGCGATCAGGCGGCGGGTGACGCTCGGTGCCAGCAGGCCGCCGCCGGCCGCGATCACGCGGACGGCGTCGAACAGGCGTTCCGCGGTCACGTCCTTGAGCAGGAAGCCGCTCGCGCCTGCGGCCAAGGCGTCGTACACGTGTTCGTCGAGGTCGAAGGTGGTGAGCATCAGGATCCGCGGGCCCTGGTCGGGACCGGCGTCCGCGAGGATCTGCCGGGTCGCCTCGATGCCGTCGAGGACCGGCATGCGTACGTCCATCAGGACAACGTCCGGGCGCTGCCCGGAGCGGCACAGTGCGACCGCGGCGGCGCCGTCGGCCGCGGTACCGTCGACGACGAAGTCGGGCTGGGTGTGCAGGAGCGCGCCGAACCCGGCCCGGACCACCTCTTGGTCGTCCACCACGACTATCCGGATCATGGTTCCTCCGCCGGGATCGGCAGCACGGCCTCGACCAGGCAGCCGCCACCTGGCGATCGGCCGACCACCACGGTGCCACCGACCATCCCGGCCCGCTCGCGCATACCCAGCAGGCCATGGCCACTGCCGTCGCCTGGGACGTCAGGCCCCGGTCCGTTGTCGCGAACCCGGACGAGCAAGGCCGCTGCCGTGTAGTCGAGTTCGACGTCTACAGCCGCACCGGGTGCATGCCGGCGGGCGTTGGTGAGCGCCTCCTGAACGATTCGGTACGCCGTGAGCTGTACGCCCGGGTCGAGCGGCATCACCGTGCCTCGCACGATAAGCCGCGCGCCGGCACCGCCGGACGCGCGTGCCTCGTCGACGAGCGCGTTGAGTTGCTCCAACCCGGGCTGCGGCGCGCGGACGGGACCGCTCTCCGGCAGGCCGACGTCCTCGCGTAGTACTCCCAGTAGCCGCCGCATCTCGGTCAGCGCAGTCCGGGCGGTGTCGCCGATCGCCAGCAACCGTCTGGCGCCGTCCGGCGGCAGGCCGGGGGTGGTCAGCCGGGCAGTCTCGGCCTGGACCGCGATCATGGAGATGTGGTGTGCGACCACGTCGTGCAGCTCGCGGGCGATCCGGGCCCGCTCACCTCGGGCTGCGTGTTCCAGCAAGGTGTCGGCCGTAGCCCGGCTGGCTGCGGCGTTCGCGACCGCCTCGCCGCGGTCCCGGACGGCTGCACCCAGGAGGACGGCGGCGGTCACCAAGACCAGCAACAGCGTGGTGCCCGCGTCTGGTCGGCCGAAGGCGAACAGCACGAATGGCAGCAAGAACGGCAGCGAGACCTTGCGTGAGCGGTTCCGCCCCAGCCAGTACAGCGCGAGCAACTCGGCCAGGACGCCCGCGACGAACAGCGGCTCCTCGCCGCCGAGCATGATCGTGTTGGCGAGCGTCACGGCCAGCGTCACGGCGACCGGCTGCGGCGCCAGCAAGGCCAGCGGCGCGGTCGCCACCAGGCCGAGGAGCAGCAACGTACCGAGGTCCATGCCTGTTTGGTCGCCACGGTTCCCGGCCTCGACGACGGCGAGCACGGCAAGGACCGCGGCAACGACGAGCATCGCGTCGCGGGTGCCGCCGATCCGGCGGGTGCCCAGCAGCACCCGGTCGGCCAGTTCGCGGGCCTGACTCACGTCAGCATTGTCCGCCTGGCACCACCCTGCCCGCATCACCCCG
Source organism: Kribbella orskensis (assembly GCF_004342085.1). Taxonomy (NCBI): domain Bacteria; kingdom Bacillati; phylum Actinomycetota; class Actinomycetes; order Propionibacteriales; family Kribbellaceae; genus Kribbella; species Kribbella orskensis. The sequence continues at coordinate 143,403 of NZ_SLWM01000004.1, read as the reverse complement.
CGGCAGTACCTCTCGTGGGGGACGGAACACGGCCCCGCTAGGTGACGACACTCCGCTCGGACAGCCGTAGCGTCCCAGGACATGAACAGCGTCGAGGTGCAGGAATTGCGCAAGAAGTACGGCGCCACCGTCGCGGTGGACGGTCTGTCCTTCACAGTTCAGCCCGGCCAGGTGACCGGATTCGTCGGACCGAACGGTGCCGGCAAGTCGACGACGATGCGGGTGGTCCTCGGGCTGGACGCGCCGGACGGTGGCAGCGCGCTGGTCGGTGGGCGCCGCTACCGGGACCTCGGCGATCCGTTGCGCGAGGTCGGTGCGCTCCTCGACGCGGGAGCGGTCCATCCTGCCCGGAAGGCCCGGGACCACCTCCTGTGGATGGCGCAGTACAACGGCTTGCCCGCCCGGCGGGTGGACGAGGTTCTGGACCTGGTGGGACTCGCGGAGGTGGCGCGGCGCCGGGCAGGTGGGTTCTCGCTCGGGATGCGGCAGCGGCTCGGGATTGCCGGCGCGTTGCTCGGGGACCCTCCGGTCCTTTTGTTCGACGAGCCGGTGAACGGGCTCGACCCGGAGGGCATCGTGTGGATCCGTGGGCTGCTGCGGTCGCTGGCGGCCGAGGGCCGGGCGGTGCTGGTGTCCAGCCACCTGATGGGGGAGCTGGAGGGCAGTGCGGACCACCTCATCGTGATCGGGCGTGGCCGGTTGATCGCGGATACGACGGTGCGTGAGTTGCTGGCTGCCGCGTCGGCGGACCGGGTCGGGTTGCGTACGACGGAGCGCACGGCGGCGATGACCGTCCTCGCGAACGCCGGTGCCGTGGTGGCCGCGACCGACCACGACCGGGTGACCGTGACCGGGCTGACCCCCGAGCGCGTCATCAAGCTGCTGAACGAGAACGGACTGCCGTTCTCCGAGATCGCGGCCTACCGAGCCTCGCTGGAGGAGGCGTACATGGACCTGACCAGGGACGCGGTCGAGTTCGCCGCTCACACGAGGTCGCGGGAGGCGTGATGAGCAGTTTCCTGCAGGTCCTGCGCGGCGAGTGGACAAAGTTCAGGTCGGTCCGAAGCAGCGCGCTGTGCCTGTTCGCCGCGGTCGCCGTGACGGTGCTGCTCGAGCTGCTCGGATCGACCGCTGGATCCACGGACGCCAACAAGCAGCCGAGCTACTCGGACCAGGCGTACTTCGTGCACAAGCCGCTCAGCGGTGACGGCACAGTCGTCGCCCGCGTCGTCAGCCAGCTGGACAGCCAGGAGTGGGCGAAAGCCGGCCTGCTCGTCAAGGCCGGGCTTGCGCCCGGATCGCCGTACGCCGCGGTCATGCTGACTCCTGAGCATGGGGTCCGGATGCAGGCAACGTTCGACACCGACCTCGCCGGCGCGGCGACCGCAGCGCCACGGTGGCTCAAGCTGACCCGGACCGGCAACACGGTCACGGGATACGAGTCGGCGGACGGCCAGAGCTGGCAGCAGGTCGGGACTGTGACTGTGGCGCTGCCGCGAGACGCCGAGGTCGGCCTGTTCGTCGCGTCGCCGCCGAACTACCGGACCACGCGGACCGGTAGCGGTTCTGCGATCAGCCTCGAAGGGACAGTCGGTACGGCGGTCTTCGACAGCGTGACCGTCACCGGTGCGCGAACGACGCCGGACTGGGCCGGCCAGAGCATCACCAGTGGGCCGTCCAAGGTGAATCCGATGCTCAGCGCGGGCGACGGGCTCTCCCGGTCGGGCGGGACGTTCACCGTGAGCGGATCGGGTGACATCGCCGGGTACGGCATCGCCAGTTGGCGCTCGCCGGGTGACGACGACGTGGTGATGCTCAGCCTGTTCGGAGTACGGCTCGGGATGATCGCGATCATCGCTCTCGGCGTCCTGTTCATGACCGCCGAGTACCGGACCGGGCTGATCCGGACCACGCTGGCCGCCTCCCCCCGGCGTGGGCACGTGCTGGCCGGCAAGGCCGTCGTACTCGCTGGAGTGGTGTTCGTTGCCGGGTTGATCGCGAGTGTCGCCGCGTTCCTGCTCGCGCAGCCCGGGATGCATGACGGTGGCTACAACCCACCGGCGTACCCGCACATCTCGCTGACGGACGGCAGCGCGGTGCGCGCGGTGGCCGGCACGGCCATCTACCTGGCGCTCGTCGCGCTGTTCAGCCTCGGAATCGCGGTGGTCTGGCGGCGTACCGCTGGAGCAATCGTGTTCGTCATCGCGCTGGTGGTGTTGCCCCAGATTGTCGCGCCGGTGATCTCGCCCGGGGCCGACATCTGGGTCAGCCGGCTCACGCCGGTGGCCGGGCTGGCAGTTCAGCAGTCCATCGAGTCCGGCCAGGTCATCGGCCCGTGGGCCGGGCTGGGCGTGATGTTCGCGTACGCCGTCGCCGCACTCGGTCTCGCGTACTGGCAGCTCACCCGCCGGGACGCCTGATGCAGCGCGCCGGAAGAGCCCTGTGGGCCGAGTGGACGAAGCTGCGCACTGTACCGAGCACCGGCTGGACGCTGCTTTCGGCCGTGGTCATGACCGCTGCGGTCGGCGCCCTGGTCAGCTGGGACCTCACGCCGCCGAACTGCGAGCGCTCCGACCCGTCCTGCGACTTCGACCTGACCAAGCTCAGCCTGTCCGGGGTGTACATCGGTCAGGCTGCCGTGGTCGTGCTGGCGGTGCTCGCCGTGACCACGGAGTACGAAGCCGGCATGATCCGCACCACTCTGGCGGCCTGCCCGCGCCGTCTGACCGTCCTTGCGACAAAGGTCGCGGTGCTTGCTTCGGTCGTGCTGCTGGTCGCGGTCGTCAGCGTCCTCGGCTCGCTGGTGGTGGGCCGGGAACTCCTTGCGCGCGGCGGTTTTACGACAGCAGGAGGCTACCGGCCACTGTCTCTCGGCGACGACCCGACGCTGCGCGCCTATGGCGGTACCGTGCTGTACCTGGGCCTGGTGGCAATCATTGCTCTCGGCATCGGTTTTGTCGTCCGGCACACGGGTGGCGCGGTGACGCTCGTCCTCGGGCTTCTCTACCTGGCGCCTATCATCACGATCGCCGTCTCCGACCCGCGCTGGCGCGAATGGATCGAACAGGTGTCGCCGATGACCGCCGGGTTGTCCATCCAGGCGACCCTGCGACTCGACGCACTGCCGATCTCACCATGGCGCGGTCTGGGCGTCGTAGCGCTCTACGCCGCTGCCTCCACCGCCGCCGCCGCAGTCGCCCTACGTTTCCGCGACGCCTGACGGGCACCTGTTGCCTGGGGCGACTTTCTGTCGGCGGGGCGTCACCGGAACTTGGACCGGTGGTCCGGCGATGAAGGGTCCGTTCTGCGGGATCAGTTCGACGTACACCGCGAAGCGACCCGGGTTGACTGCCTGGAGCTCACAATCCAGATGCGTGTCCGAGCGAGGCTTGACGAGGCACTAGTCGGGCAAGCCGAACGTCGCGACCGTCGCGGGATCGGGAAAGCCCGTGATGGTCGCGATGCGGCTGCCCTCGATGGTGAAGGCCATCAGCCCATAGGGGGCAGAGGCGCCGGTGTCATCGGGCAGGTAGGCGGCGACGGCGTGGACACCGTTCGCTCGCGTGCGCTGGAGCCGGATGCGGTCGAGGTGCCCGTCGGCGGGCACGGAGGAAAAGAAGTCGATGATCGTGGCGCGGCCGCGGAACTCGGCCAGCTCCGGCGGCATCCGCAGGATCGCGTCCTCGCGGAGGAGAGCGGCCAAGGTCTGGAAGTCGCAACGGTGCCACGCATCCATGAAGCGATCCACGACCTCGCGGTCGCGTTCCTCGAGGGAAGGGCTCGCAGTCTGGGGCGGGACAGCGTCGCGCATCGTGGCGCGGGCGCGTTGCAGCGAGCTGTTGACCGCTGCCACGCTGGTATCGAGCAGGTCGGCGATCTCCGCGGCTTGCCAGCCGACGACATCGCGCAAGATGAGCGTGGCGCGCTGGGTGGCGGGCAGACACTGGAGAGCGGCGACGAAAGCCAGCGCGACCGATTCCCGACGTTCGGCGACAGCAGCCGGGTCGGCGTCGGTGACGGCAAGCTGGTCGAGCAGCCGGTCGGGGTACGGCGTCAGGTAGGGCACATCGGCCAGGCCCGCCGGTACGCGCGTCCGCGCCGTGCGCACGTTCAGGCAGGTGGTGGTGGCGATGCGATACAGCCAGTGCCGCAACGGCGCGCGCCCTTGGAACTGGTCGAGACTCCGCCAAGCCCGCAGCAGCGTCTCCTGGGTGGCTTCCTCTGCGTCGTGGTACGAACCGAGCATCCGGTAGCAGTGCAGGTGCAGCGCCCGGTGATGGTCGGCCAGCAGCGCGTCGAAGGCGCCGCGGTCACCGGCTCTCGCGGCGTCCAGCAGGGTCGCCTCGCCCCGGTCTGCGGGCACTGTCGGTCTCACGATCGCCATGGTAAGCCGCACTTCGGACAGTATTCGCCGGCACCGATGAGTTCGCCGGCTGTCCATTGTCATACGGGGTGCAGGGCCGATGGACGGCCCGCGTCGAGGAGGCTCCGATGGATGCCCGTGAGATCGTCAACACGTATTACGCCGCCTGGCAGGAGCGTGCCGGCGACATGTCCGACGTACCGCTGGCGGCCGGCTTCACCTTCACCGGGCCGGTCGCGAGCTTCTCCGACGCGGCGGGGTTCCGGGCTATGGCCGCCGAGGCCGGCGCCGCGCTGCGGAGCTTCCGGGTACGCCGGCAGTTCACCGACGGCAGCCTGGTCTGCTCGATCGTGGACTGGGAGCTCGATCCGCTGCCGGGCTTGCTGACCGCCGCGGAGATCCTGGAGGTCCAGGACGGTCAGATCGTCAGCGGTGAACTCATCTACGACGCGGAGGATCTGCGTCGCGCGATGGCCGCAGCCGACGAGTGACAGGGGAGACCCATGCCGAACCTGATCGACACCATCGACATCAAGGCCTCGCCGGAGGCTGTCTGGGCAGTCCTGGGGGATCTCGCCGCTACTACGGACTGGCTGCCTGGCACCGTCAATGCCCGAGTCGATTCCGGCACCCGGATCTGTGTGATGGCCGACGGCTCGGAGGTCCATGAGCAGATCGACAACTACTCCACGACTGCCCGCAGTTACGACTGGCAGCACCTGCGGGTAGCCCTGCCGGTGCGGGATTCCCATGGCAGGTTCAGCGTCCTCACCAACGATTCGGGAGGCGCGACCGTGGTCCTCGAGATGCAGTTCGTGCCAATCGACGAGTCGGTCGTCGGCGAGGTCACCACGATGATCCACGGCGCCTTCCACCAGTCCTTGGAGTCCCTCCGCCAGTTCGTCGAACATGGGATCCGCTGGAACGCCGCGCTGTCGCCTGATGGCCCACAGTCGGGATGAGGAGGGCGAGCTGGTCCCGCTCGAACGGCTGGGAGGCTTCCCTCGGTCAGTCAGCGGGGGAGTGCCTTGTCCACGATGTCGAGGCCTTGCCCGAGCAGGTGCTCGGGCATGACGAGCGGCGGCAGGAACCGCAGCACGTTGCCGAAAGTTCCCGCGGTGAGAACCACGAGCCCCTCGGCGTGACAGGCCTTGGCCGCGGCCTGCGTGGCGACCGGGTTCGGCTGCTTGGTGCCGCGGTGCACCAGTTCAATCGCGACCATCGCACCGCGCCCGCGCACATCGCCGATCACGGGATGGCGATCGGCCATCTCCCGTAGCCGGTTGAGCAGCAACTCACCGATCCGCCGGGCGCGGGCGCACAGGTCGAGCTCCTGCATGGTCGCGATCGCGCCGAGGGCAGCGGCGCAGGCGACCGGGTTGCCGCCGTACGTGCCTCCGAGACCTCCGACGTGCGGCGCGTCCATGATCTCCGCCCGCCCGGTGACAGCGGACAGCGGCAGCCCGCCGGCGATCCCCTTCGCGGTGGTCACCAGATCGGGCACCACGCCTTCGTCCTCGCAGGCGAACCAGTCACCGGTCCGGCAGAACCCGGTCTGGATCTCGTCGGCGACGAACACGATCCCGTTGTCCCGGCAATACGCCGCGAGGCGGGGCAGGAACCCGGGAGCCGGGACGACGAACCCGCCCTCGCCCTGGATCGGCTCGATCACCAGGCAGGCGGTGTTCTCCGCGCCGACCTGCGTGTCGATCACGGCGATCGCGCGCTCGGCCGCCTCCTCACCGCCGATCGGCACCGGCTCTCGGAACGGGTACGACGTGGGGGCGCGGTAGACCTCGGGCGCGAACGGGCCGAAGGAGTGCTTGTACGGCATGTTCTTCGCGGTCAGGGCCATCGTCAGGTTGGTGCGGCCGTGGTAGCCGTGGTCGAACGCCACCACGGCCTGCCGCTGCGTGTGGGCGCGGGCGATCTTGACCGCGTTCTCCACGGCCTCGGCGCCGGAGTTGAACAGCACAGACCGCTTCTCATGGTCGCCGGGAGTCCGCGCGTTCAGCTCCTCGCAGACGGCCAGGTAGGCCTCGTACGGCGTCACCATCATGCAGGTGTGGGTGAACCGCGTGACCTGCTCGGCGACGGCGGCGGCGACCTGCTCGGCGCTGTTGCCCACGCCGGTGACGGCGATCCCTGAGCCGAAGTCGATGAGCGAGTTGCCGTCCGCGTCGATGAGCACACCCCCACTGGCCTGCTCGACGAATACCGGAAGCAGGATGCTCAGCCCGCGCGCCACCGCGGCTTCGCGCCGCGCCAGCAGTTCCCGCGACCGGGGACCGGGGATCTCCGTGACGACACGGCGTTCCTGGGGCAGCACGGTCACGCCTCGATGTTGGTCATCACGTGCTTGATCCGGGTGTAGTCCTCCAGGCCGTACGTCGACAGGTCCTTGCCGTAGCCCGAGTGCTTGAAGCCGCCGTGCGGCATCTCCGCGACCAGCGGAATGTGGCAGTTGATCCAGACACAGCCGTAGTCCAGTCGTTTCGCCATCCGCATGGCCCGGCCGTGGTCACGGGTCCAGACCGAGGACGCAAGGCCGTACTGCACGCCGTTGGCCCACCGCACCGCTTCGTCGTCGTCGCTGAACTGCTGCACCGTGATGACCGGGCCGAAGATCTCCTCACGGCTGGCCTCGTCGTCCTGCCGCAGGCCCGACACGACCGTGGGTGCGTAGAAGAATCCACGCTCGCCTGCCTGCGCGCCACCGGTGTTCAGCTGGGCATGATCGGGCAGCCGCTGTACGAAACCGCTCACCCGGTCCAGCTGGATCCGGTTGTTCAGCGGGCCGTACAGCACGTCCTCGTCGTCGGGCATGCCTGTCTTGGTGTTCTTTGCCTGTTCGGTGAGCGCTGCGACGAAGTCGTCGTACAGTCGCGGCCCGGCTAGTACGCGCGTGGCCGCCGTACAGTCCTGTCCGGCGTTGAAGTAGCCCGCGACCGCGATCGCTTCCGCGGCCTTCGCCACGTCGGCGTCGTCGAACACCACCACCGGCGCTTTGCCGCCGAGCTCCAGGTGGACCTGTTTGAGGTCGCGCGCCGCGGTCTGTGCTACCTCCATGCCGGCTCGCACCGAGCCGGTGATGGAGACCAGCTGCGGCACCTCGTGCTCAACCAGCGCCCGCCCGGTGTCGCGGTCGCCGCACACCACGTTGAACACGCCGGGCGGAAGGAACTCCGCAGCCATCTCGGCCAGCATCGCTGTGGTCACAGGCGTGGTGTCACTCGGCTTGAGTACGACGGTGTTGCCCGCGGCCAGCGCCGGCGCGAACTTCCAGACCGCCATCATCATCGGGTAGTTCCACGGCGTCACCTGCGCGCAGACCCCGATCGGTTCCCGCCGGACGTACGACGTGTGTCCGGCCAGGTACTCGCCCGCGGCCTTGCCCTCGAGCACCCGCGCGGCGCCGGCGAAGAACCGGAGTTGGTCGACCATCGGGGCGATCTCCTCGGACATGGTCAGCCCGAGCGGCTTGCCGGTGTTCTCGGACTCGGCCGCGACCAGGTCGCCGGCGCGAGCCTCCATCTCGTCGGCGAGCTTGGAGAGCGCTCGCTGGCGCTCGCTCGGTGTCGTCTCCCGCCAGCTGTCGAAGGCTCTCGCGGCAGCGCGCAGCGCGGTGTCGACGTCGGCCGGTCCGGACAGCGGCGCCGTACCGAAGGTCTCCCCGGTCGTAGGGTCGACCAGGTCGGTCGTCCGGCCGTCGGCGGCGTCGCGGAACTCACCGTCGACGAAATTGCGGACCGTTCGCTTCGCGTTCATGAGGTCCCTCCGATGCCTCGCTCACACCGCCAGAGTTGGCGAAAAGTCGCGGAAAGTCCATGGGGCCGCTGAGTTCGAGGCAGAGACAAACTCGCGATCGGCTGCGTACAGTAAAAAGATTCGGAGATGGGGTCCGAGCCATGCAGTCTGCCGCCCGTTACTCACTGCCGCCCCGTGTGCTCGGTGTGAAGAGGGAGGAGCAGGCGATGGTGCGGTTCAGTTACGTCCAGTTGCCCGATTACCCGCTCGCGGACTGTATCGACATGATCAAGACCGCGGACGAGTTGGGCTTCTACGCCGCGTACAGCGTCGACGAGACGTGGCACAAGGACATGTGGCTGCTGTTCGCGGCAGCGGCCGACAAGACCAAGAACATCCGTCTCGGCCCCAACGTCACGCACGTGATCCTGCGCGAGCCGACGCACATCTGCCAGATGCTGGCCACGCTCGACGAACTGTCCGGCGGGCGGGCGGAGGCGGTGGTCAGCTTCGGCAACCTCGGCCTGCTCGAGCAGTACCACGTCGACTGGAAGTCGATGAAGCCGTTGTCGCGGGTGCGGGAGGCGATGGAGGTGATGCGCCGCTTCCTCGATGACGGCGCGATCACCTTCGACGGCGAATTCTTCAAGTACACCGGGTTGTTCACCTTCGCCCGCCCGGTCCAGGAGAAGATCCCGCTGAAGATGGGTGCGATGGGCGGACCGCGGTCGTTCGAGGTCGCGGGCGAGATCGCCGACGGCATGCACCACGCGCTCGGCTACTCCCGGGAGAATTACGAGTACGTCGCCGAGCACGTGAAACTGGGCCTGGACAAGTCCGGGCGCAGCCTGGACGACTTCGACCTGGGCGCGTGGGTGGTCTTCGCGGTCGCCGAGGATTCGGAGGCGGCCAAGCGAGCGGCGCGGATCATGGTCGGCTTCTACATCTCGTCGATGCCGGCCAACCAGCTCGCCCGGCACGGTCTCAACCGGGACGACCTGCAGCCGATCATCGACGCCCTCGGTGCGGGCGAGATCGACCGGGCCATCGAGCTGACGTCGCCGGAGCTCGCGGCGACCCTCTCCGTGGCCGGTACGCCGGAGGAGTGTGTCGCCAAGCTGAAGACCGACATCCTGCCCACCGGCGTCAACCACATCATTGCCGCTGTCACCGACCCGATGATGGTGAAAGCCTTTAGTGGCAAGGAGATCGAAGGCGTCCCGCACGTCCAGGGACAGCTGCGTCTGATCCACGACAAGGTGATGCCCGAACTCTGATGAGGACGCCATGACCACCGAAGCCGAGGACCAGCAGCGGGACTTCGTCAAGCAGTGGCGTGACCCGGCGTACGGCTGTTTCAGCTCGGGTCACAAGTTCTGCCGGAACGTGTGCCCGGTCATGCAGGTCACCCAGAACGAGAACCACTCGCCGACCGCGTTCCACGCCAACATCGTCGCGATGGAGCAGGGCGCGTTGACGGTCGCGGATGTTGCCGAGGACTACGTTCACTGCACGCAGTGCGGCGCCTGCGAGTTGCGCTGCCCGAACACGCTGATGGCCGGCGAGTTCTACCGGGCCCGGACGCGGACGGTGGACGTCGTCAAGGCGATGCGCGCACTGGCCGTCGACTCCGGCATCGAGCAGCCCAACTGGAAGCGCTGGGTCGAGGCGACCGTCGACCGCAAGAACGAGCCGGTTCTCGACGTACCGGTCGCGCAGGAGAACGTCGCCAACTGGGCCGATGGACTGGGACTCGGCGTCGGTGGCGAGACCGTGCTGTTCGTCGACTGCGAGGCGGCGTTCTACCGTACGGCGCTGCCTCGTGCGGTCGCCCAGATCCTGCAGATGGGTGGAGTCGAGTTCGGCCTGATGCGAGAACAGTGGTGTTGCGGCGGGCCCGCAGCCGAGATGGGGTACGTCGAGCGGTCGCGCGAGTTCGCCGTACACAATGTGGCCGACTGGCGCAGCGTCGGTGCCGGCCGGATCATCACGCTCGACCCACACGACTACATCACGTTCACCGAGGACTACCCCAGACTCTTCGGTGACGACTACGAGTTCGAGATCGTGCACATCACCGAACTCGTGGCCGAGTTGATTCGCGACGGGAAGCTGACGTTGACGGTGCCGATCGAGCGCGTGGCGACGTACCACGACCCCTGTCGGCTCAACAAGCGCAAGGGCATCCACAAGTCGCCGCGGGAGATCCTGCGGGCGATTCCCGGTCTGGATTTCCGCGACGTCGATCACGTGACGCAGTGGTCGTACTGCTCGGGTGCGGGTGGCGGGTTGAGCATCGAGCGACCGGAGATCACCGCCGCGATCAGCCAGCAGCGGCTCGACCGCGCGGCCGCGTTGGACGTCGACCTGTTGGTCAGCGCCTGCGTGTGGTCGGAACGTCCTCTCGCCGCTGCTGGGGAGGCCCTCGACATCGAAGTCCGCGACCTGATGGAGCTGGTGGCCGAGTCCGCCGGCCTCGAGGTGACGGCGGTGACGACATGACGACGATGGCGATCTCCGACGCGCTCTACGACGAACTGGTCGGCATCCTCGGCGAGGACGGCGTACTGACGGGCAAGCCGGCGCGGTGGAACCGGACCCGGACGCCGGCGCCGTTCCCGGTGCACCGGTGGAAGGAGTACGTCCCCGACGTGGTCGTGCTGCCTCGCACGACCGAGCAGGTCGCCGAGATCGTCCGTCTCGCCAACCGCACCGGTACGGCGGTGGTCCCGCGAGCGGCCGGGACCGGGCTGACTGATGGAGCCACCCCGCTGAGAGGCGGGATCCTGCTCGATGTGAAGCGGATGAACGAGATCCGCGAGATCGACCTGGTGGACCGCACGGTCACGGTGCAGCCGGGCATCAACATGCTCAAGCTCAACGAAGTACTGCAGCCGCACGGCGTGATGTTCCCGGACGACCCGGCGAGCTACCCGTGCTCGATGGTCGGCGGCCGGATCGGCACCAGCGGATGGTCGTTGATCGGGGCCCGCTACGGCCACACCCGCGACCTGGTCTGCTCGATGGAAGTGGTGCTCCCGACCGGCGACATCATCCGGGTCGGCGAGGGCGGTGGACGCAAGTTGCGCAAGGCATCCACCGGGTACACGATCAAGCCGCTGTTCTTCGGTCACGAGGGCACGCTCGGCGTGGTCACCGAGGCGACGCTCGAGCTGGTGCCGCGGCCGCAGGTGGAGTTCGCGGCGTTCTTCGGATATCGCGACTACGAAACCGCGTGGCAGAGTACCGGCGCGCTGGCCAAGTCGGGATTCGCGACGCTGGCTGGGGTCGTGCTGTTCGACGAGTGGAAGCTCGCGTACCTGCGCCGTGACGACGAGGCCTACATCGAGCAGCCCGACTGGCTCAAGAGCGTCGTCGCGGTGGCGATGTACGGCAACGAGGCCGAGGTCGTCCCGGCCGCGCGGGAGATCATGCGGATCGGGCGCGAGTCCGGCGGCAGCTACCTCGGCGATGAGATCAGCCAAGGCGACTGGGCCGCTCGCCACGATCGGTACGCGATCCCGCTGCACGGCCGGCTGCGCACCGGCGACGTCGTGCCCATGTCCTGGCACTGTGAGGACGCGGCGCTGAACTACAGCGTGCTGCCGCGGGTCCGCGAGGAGTGGCACGCGATCGCCGACCACTACATCCGGCGGTACGGCATCTTCGACGACTGGGGCATCTTCGCCTACACCAACGGGGCGTACAAGCCGTGGGGCGACTACCTCGTCGAGATCGACATCGGCATCTGGGAGCAGAAGCTCGACGACGAGATGTGGGAGGCCTGGCTGAACTGCAAGCGTGAGATCACCGAGGTGACACTGAAGCACGGCGGTTCGATCAGCGCCTGCCACGGGGCGAGCCGCGCGGGTGACGTCGAGTTCGTGCCCCAGGAGCTCGGCGGCGCCTTCGACGTGATGAAGAAGATCAAGCGCGCGCTCGATCCCAACAACGTGATGAATCCCGGCAAGTATCTGCTCGACCAGGCCTACGAGGACTGAGGGATCATGTTCGGCTTCCGGCTCTCCGCGCAGAAACCGCCCGACGCACGGCGGGTCACCGACGGCGTGGTGATGCGGTTCGACCATATTTACGAGGTCGATCCGGACAAGATGGCGGTCTTCGGACAACAGGACATCCCGGCATGGGATACCCACCGGATAGTCGACAGCAGGTGGGACCACCTGGCATGGATGCACCAGCACTTCGCCGACAAGGTCCTCGGCATGCCGGACCTCGGCCTCAACGAGGACGGCACGGTGCCCGAGGCGGAACATGCACCTTAACCACACGCATGAGCCTGAACGTCTGAAGGTCGATGGTTGACGGGACCCGCTTGTCCCAGAATCAGGCAGCGTCACGATTCAGTGGATTTGAGGTGGGGAACTCCGCTGGCTTGTCGAATCGGACGGATGTACGCGAAGCGTGGCTTCACGTCCCCGTCCTGCGGCTCTCGACTCGTCGTCATTAGCTCGATGTCGCTGAAGGTCGCCATGTAGATCCGGAAGCAGGGCGATGACGAGACGTTAGCCCGACTCCGTCCCCCGCTCATCACTGAAAGCGTCACCTGCAGTTTCTGCGAAATTTCTTCGACGGATGTTGCTGAAAAGGACGGCAACTTTCGATGGCGACGCCATCAAGAGAATTGATGCGGCCATCGATCGCCGACGGCCGCATCAAGCAATCGTTGGAAGCAGCCAAGAACTTGCGGCTCGCTGCCGAAAGGCGTAATCCCCTGACTGCCAGAATTCGCTTGACATTCGGGACGCTGCACTCACGCTGGGGAAGAGGGGGAATGGGGGAGTTGTGAGAATGATCGTCGCTGGCCGGTGGTCGGCAGTGCTTGTGACAAGCCTCGCGCTGACCTGTTGCGGAAAGAGTGATCCTGCACAAAGCGACGCTGTGGGCTCGTCGCCCGTCCGATCGGCTCCAACGAGTCGGTCGACGGACTCGGCTCCGACGAGTCCGTCGACTGCTTTGCCCTCAGCGGGCCCTGGCCATGCTTCTCAGGCACCGAATGGGACGCCGACCGAGTCGGGCACCGGCGTCTGGACGCCGGGCGTTCCGCAGACTCCGACGGCTACAACCAGGACGGTACCTACCTGGACCGGGAGGCCGAGCTCGCCGGCAGGTCCCGGCCCCACGCCGAGCAAGCCGACGCGGACACCTCGGGTCGCGAAGGTGACCTGGGTGCCTTTCGGCCCGGCGGCTGCTGATTCTCCGCCGCCGATGGAGTGGTTCGGGCGGACGCATCGTCGGTTCTCGCGACCGGTGCCGAGCGATTGCGGCGCTGCGAGTTCCTCACCGGCGTCGAGGGCGACACGTTGGGGCGGATGCTGTCGGTCTACCGAGGTGTCGGGGAGGCGTGCGTAGCTGCCCTGAGCGGAGATGCTGCACATTGGCGAAATGCTGCGGCGTATCTGGCTACGGCACAACAAGCTGTTGCCGGGCAACGACTCGGATGTTTGGAGACTGCAGCCGTGTCGCTGCTCCGCCGCCTCATCGAAGCCCATCGCGCTCAGCCGGAGGCCCGACTGGAGATCGTTCAGGCGGGCGGCACGGCGTGCCCTTGGGGAATCGACTCCGTTGAGCTGAGAGACCCGCTCGAAGGTACTCCTGAAATGGTCGCGGGTCCGCTCGAAGGCGGTACCGAGGTCAAGATCAATGGAGCCGGCCTGGTGGGCGTGTCGGAGGTGTACTTCGGCGATCTCAAGGCGACGAGGATGATCGACGGCAGCGGCTTTGCAGGGCAGTTCATGTACGTCTGTTCGCCACCCAGCACAAAGGCTGGAAAGGTCCGGCTGACGCTCAAGTCACCCGGAGGCGTGCGTATAAGTCCACCGAGCGCCGTCTTCGAGTATTCGTCCTCCGGACTGTCCAACTCGAACGGCGCGAATTGTCTCGCGTGAGTCCGGGAGGGTCGGTGAGAATGACCAGCAGGGGTGATGAAGGCACACGCGGTACGGCCGTGTCCGGCCGAGGCGATCGAAGGCGCAGGCGCGGTACGGCAGGGGGACGGCCGGCACGCAGGGAGCAGGGGCAACCCGACGAGGCGACCGGCTCACTCGCGGTCCTCCGATCTGCCCTCAGTCTGATCGGCGTCCTAGGACCACCTCTGACGGTTGCGACCGCGTTGCTCGTGTACTTCGGCTGGGCACGAAGTGACGTACAGGCGCAGGAGTTGGGGCTCGAGGAGAGCGTGCTCGGCATGTCCACTCGCGACTACGTCCTGAGAAGCATCGACACCCTGTTCGTGCCCCTGCTGATCGTGGGATGCATGGGCATCGGCTGGCTACTGGCTCATGAGCGGATCTCGGCTGCGATCGACCATGGTCGTCACCTCGACGGCTGGCGGAAGGGCTTTCGCCTGCTGCGGTTCGCATGGCTGGCAGTGCCGGCGGCGGGCTGCGTGGCCGGCCTTGTCTGGCCCGCCTGGATAGAGCTCATCGTCCCTCTGTGCCTCACTGTCGGCATTCTTGCCACGGCGTACGCATCGGTGATGTTGCGACGGATCACGCGGCTGTACGACGCGGGCGATGAAGGCCAGCTTCCGAGCTGGCATTGGGCCTTGATGAAGCTTTTGATCGGCTCGCTGGTCGCACTGAGTCTGTTCTGGGAGCTTTCCGAGTTCGCAGGTGTCGTCGGGCGTGGGCTGGCACATCAAATCGTGGCAGACCTGAACGAGCGGACGGGGGTCGTTGTGTACAGCAAGCAAGACATCCAGATCGGTGGTCCGGGGGTGAACAAGTACCGGATCAGCGAGCCGACCTCCGCCTGCGGGTTCCGGTACGACGGTCTCCGCCTCCTCCAGCGCACGGGAAACAAGTACTACCTCCTGCCGGTCGGCTGGCGCACGGTCGCAGACGGCGTGATCGCACTGCCGGACGACGGCAGCGTGCGCTTCGAATTCAGCAACTCCGGAACCGGACAGAACTCGGAAGGTGGGTAGCGGCCCGATCTAGAAGGGCGTCGCACAGATCGACGGCATCAACGACTTGGAGGGCAGGCGTGTCGGGGGATCGGTGATCAGGGGCGACCGCGACCTGCGCCTTGTCGTGCTGCATGAGGAGCAGCTTGTCCGGAGCGGCGTGCAATCCTGTTCGGGTTGCCGCCCCTGCGTCGGAAGCGGCGGAAGGACTGTCCCACGCCTCGCCTTTGGCCACGACACGCCCCTACCGACAGTGACCGCCTTGCCATAGGGTCTTGGGCCATGAGCTTGGTGGGGAAGTTCGACACGCCGGGGTCGCTCCGCGACGTCCCGGCCGGCTCGCCGTTGTACGACCGCTGGCACGCCACAATCGGCGCCCTCATCGCGCGGTCGACATCGCTCAGCGGATCTGGCGTCTACGTCGATCCCAGCGAACGCGACCTCGATGTCACCGCCACCCGGGCCTACACGTGGACCGGCTTCTCGCGGCCCCTGCTGATGAAGCACCGCGACGACCGCGACGCCGCGTTTGCCGAGGGCGAGAAGCGGTCCACCCAGATCGAGTACCTCGAGTGGCACGTGGACCGCGACCCCAGTGGCGTCATCGTGCGGGTCACGTTCACGACCGAGACGCCGGAGTACTGGAAGGCGCTCGCCGCGGTCGACCCCGACCGGGTCGTGGCGTTGTACCGGGAGTTGGTCGATCCCGCGGTCCGAGCCAAGGACCTGTTCAAGGCCAACGGCAGGTACGACCCGCTGAACCGCTGGAACACGACCGACGGCATCGTGCACTACGTCATGCCGATCAACTCCATGAGAGATCTGCTTGGCGTCTCACAGGAGGTCGAGCGCACCGGCGCCGCGCTCGACGGGTACGGCGCGCTGCCGTACGGCCGCGAGACGGGCGCCGACGCCCGGATCAACATCGATCTCTGGTCGATCAACCGGAAGGGGTACGCCGTCGCTACCGCAGACCCGCCCGGTCCGCTGATCATCGACTGGGACGATTCGGGGTGGACCGATCCCGCCGGCGAACCCGTGGGTGACCACTGGACGATCGTCCGCGGCGTACGGGGCGCGGCGCTGCGGGTGGTCTACGAGGTACCGCCGGCAGCCGGGTACCGAGTCGGAGACATCCGGATCGGCGGCCGTCCCATCGCGTTTGGCGGCCAGCTCGCCGAGCATGTGATCATGTCGGCCCACGGCGTCATCGATCGGGGCGCCTCGTGAACTCCGACGCGGCCATCGCACTGGCCGCGCTCGCGGAGACCGAGACGGCGCTGCTGTCGGGCGTCGAGCTTCCGGCAAGCAGCGGCGGTGCCCCACCACCGCCGCCGGTCGATGCAGCTCCGGACGGTGCCGCTGCGCGTCTCGGCCGGGCCCCGCAAGCGTTGGCCGACGAGCCGGTGTACGACGCCGAGGCCGCCGCCGACATCCAGGGCAACATCGTCCCCGGGTTCAACAAGGACCACCAGCACTTCCTGTTCCTGCGCTTCGGTGGCATGGACGGCGCCCGCGAGTGGGTGGGGTGGCTGGCGCCTCGGATCACCGCCATGGACGAGGTGCTGGACTTCCGGCGCGAGTTCCGCGCGCTGCGCCTGCGCCTCGGCGTGCGCGAACCCGGACTCAGCGCAATCTGGACCGCGGTCGCGTTCTCGTTCCCGGCCATCGGGGCGCTCGCCGGCGAGGCCGATGCGCGCGCCTTCGGCGAACAGAGCTTCCGGCAAGGCCTGGCTGAGCGGTCCACCTACCTCGGCGACCCGACCGACCCTGAGCACCGGGGGCATCGTGCCAACTGGGTCGTGGGCGGCCCGGACAACGAGGCCGACGCCTTGGTGATCGTCGCCGCCGATGACCCGAAGGACCTGGACGCCATGGTCGACGAGGTCCTCGACCACGCCAGTGCCCACGGCATCACGCTGCTTTTCGGGCAGCGCGGCGACACTCTCCCTGAGAACCTCCAAGGCCATGAGCACTTCGGGTTCAAGGACGGCATATCCCAGCCAGGCGTGCGCGGGCGGCGGGCGACCTCGCCGGACGACCACCTCACGCCCCGCTTCCTCGACGCCGAGGACCCCCACGCTGAGCTCTTCGCCAAGCCCGGCCAGCCGCTTGTCTGGCCCGGGCAGTTTCTGCTCGGGGAGCCCCGCCAGCACCATCAGGACCCGACGATCCCGGCCCCACCCGCCAGTGCGTTCCCCGACTGGGCTGGGCGCGGCTCGTACCTGGTGTGCCGACGCCTCCACCAGGACGTCGTCGGCTTCTGGGAGCTGGCAACGGCCGCCGCCGCAGCGATGGGGACTACCCCGGTCAGGCTCGCGTCGATGCTCGTCGGTCGCTGGCCGAGCGGGGCTCCGCTGATGCGCTCGCCCGATGCGGACGACGCCGCCCTCGCCGGCGACGAGTTCGCCAACAACCACTTCCTCTTCGACGACGAGACCCGCCCGTCCGCGCTGATCGATCTCCCCGGTTACCCCGGCGACACGCATCCGCCCGCGACCGAGGACCTGCTCGGCCAGGTGTGCCCATTCGCCGCCCACATCCGCAAGGTCAACTCCCGGGACAGTGGCACCGACTTCGGTGCACCCGCGGACACGTTCCTGCGGCTGATGCTGCGCCGCGGCATCCCTTACGGTGAACCGATCGCAGGCATCGCCGACCCGTCCCCCGAGCTGGAGACGGCGGAGCGCGGCCTGCTGTTCGCCGCGTACATGGCGTCGATCGAGGATCAGTTCGAGTTCGTCACCCGCCGCTGGGCCAACTCGCCCGTACAGCCCAACGTCGGCGGCGTCGACCCGATCATCGGCCAGCGCGACGTGCGGGGGGACCGCCGGCGCACGGTCGACCTCCCGGCCGCCGATGGCTCGACCACCACGATCGAGCTCCAGGAGGACCTCGTCACGCCCACCGGTGGCGGCTATTTCTTCGCCCCGCCCATCTCGGCGCTCCGCGGCGCCCTCGCCGGCGGCTGACCGAAGGCCAGGGTCCGTGAACACCCGCCTCCGCCGCGCGGCCAAGACCCGCAGCCTCTCAGACCCTCAGGGTCTGATTGCCCGAGCCGGTGTTGACCGCGGTGCTTGCCGCCATACCGGCCGTCCACCAGCCTGCTGGGCGGATACCTGACGAATGCGATGGACGTGACGTCCCGTTTCCTGGCCCGGGCCAAGGACGACGACGCAGTGCGCCGCGCCGCTCGTCGACCCACTGGGCTTCGACGATGTCAGAAGCGGGCGTCATGGACGACCCGATCGCCCGGACCTTTCCGCTGTGGATCAGGACCGAGGGCGGACAGGGTCTCCTCAAGATCGGTGTCGGGGCCTAGCCGCTGGATCTGGTAGAGGTCGATGTAGTCGGTCTGCAGGCGGCGCAGAGAGTTCTCGATCGCGGTCGTGATCCAGCGCCGCGAGGTGCCTCGCTGATGCGGATCATCACCCATCGGAAGACCGAACGCGCATGAGCCAGGCGTGGCGCTCACGAAGTGGCTTCTGCGGTATGCCGAGTTCCTCGCGACCAAACGAGGACTTGCCACGGCCCTCCACTCGGGCGATCCAGCATTCGACGGACTGCCCGACTACTTCTCAGCGCCTCGAACCGGCCCTCGAGTCACTGCTCGAAGACGCCACGGCAAGTGGCGAAACCCGTGGCGACATCAGTGCCAAGGACCTCCTGCACGCCGTCGCGCACCTGTGCCAACCCACACCGGGCGAGGGCCCCGAGTACAGCCAAGGCATGGTCGCCCTCCTCAGCGACGGCCTGCGCACCAGCCCCGAACTCCAGGAGTCGTAACCAGACGATCTGGTTCGGCGGCCGACTCCTCCGGCTGCCGATCGTGCAGCGGCAGCCGAACACATTCGGCTGGCTGGCCAAGGGTGGAATCCCTGCCGAGATCATGGACTCCTACCTACGGCCGATCTATCACAGCCGGGCGATCCGGCAGGACGCCAAGCGGTTCATCGCGGGTGTGCACAACAGATACACCCTGGCCGCGGCGAAGGAACTGACCGAATTCTGCAAGCCGGTGCTCCTGGTACGCGCGGCGGACGATCGGATCTTCCCTGCCGAACTCTTCGAACGACTCTCGGCAACGCTGCCCGACGCCCGACTGGTCACGGTTGCCGATTCGTACTCGTTCGTGCCGGAGGATCAGCCCGCCGAACTGGCGCAGCTGATCGTGGACTTCGCCGCATGAGGTGATTGGCGCGTCGCAGCGCCAGAAACCCCTCAGTCGGTCGTCAACCAAGCAGGTCACCAGACCGGATTGCGAAGGATCGCGCAATGGCACGAACTCGTACGTACTCCTGGGCCGACGCGCAGGAGCTGGCCAAGGCAAGCCGCGGAATGTCAGGACTGGAGTTCAACCACTATCTGATGGAGGGTGGTGAGGCGACGCGGATTCCGATGTCCAGCACCATCGGTTTCACCATCACCGAGTCGAACCTGGTCGTGTGGTGATCGTGGGCGCGAGGTTGGCGAGCATCTGTACAACCCCATTGGCGTCGTCCACGGCGGCGTCGCCGCGACATTGCTGGACAGCGTGGCGGCCAGCGCGGTGCACTCGGTACTGCCCGCCGGCACCGGCTACACGTCCCTGGATCTGTCGGCCAAGTTCCTCCGGCCGATCCTCGCGGATACCGGCCCGCTTCGCGCCATCGGCACCGTCATCAACCGTGGCCGGCGGACGGCCCTGGCCAACGCCGAGCTGCGCGACTCGACAGACCGTCTACTCGCTCACGCGACCAGCTCCTGCATGCTGTTCCCCACCGACGCGTGAAGCGATTGTTCCTCCGGCTGATCCCTCGCGAAGGCGATAAACTCGCCGGTCAAGCGAACCCGGTCAACTGAGACAGCATGAGGGGAACCAGCGGATGCGGCATCACGATGAGACGCTCGCGGCGTTCATGAGGAATCCTTGTGAGGATTGGCTAGCGGTCGTGCTGGACGGCTCGGTGGCGCGCGGCCGGGAGCGACCGGACTCCGACGTCGATGTGACCGTCGTCGTGACAGAGGAGGCGTTCGAGCAAGCCCGCGCAGGGGATCGGGTGAGCTACGTCGACCGCGAGGTCGCGACGTACGAGCGAGGCTATGTCGACGTCAAGGTTGTCACTCTGGCACTGCTGGCGGCAGGCGCAGTGCGCGGCGACGAGCCGATGCGGGCCGCCTTCACTGAGGCCCGGGTCGCCTGGTCGCGCGACGATGCCATCCGCTCAGAGCTCGAGCACCTGCTGAAGGGCGTCGTCGAACTCGATGAGGAGGAGTGGGAACGGCGGATGGCGTCCGCGATCGCGGTCGTGCGGCTGCAGGCCGGTTATTTCGCAAAGCAGGCATTCGCCTCGGGGGAGGAGTACCTACTTCGCTACGCGACACTCCACACCGTCTCGGCGGCGGGCCGTGCGCTGCTGGCCTTCAATCGCACCTTGTTCCAAGGCCACAAGTACCTGTTCCCTGCCCTCGCCGGGTTGGAGAACACACCGGACGGGTTTCTCGATCAGGCACGCGTTGTCTTGGCGGATCCAACGCCGGAGAGACTCGACGTGCTTGTCAAGACGGTGGAGGACTTCCACGACTGGCCGCTGACTCGTGAAGCGACTCTCTCCCGCTACGTCTCCGACAACGAGCTGGCCTGGCTCGACCGCTCACTCCCAACCGAATACCACTGAACGCCGCCAGGTCGAGCGCCGCCGTGCCTAGGTGTGTGGCCGGCGGCAACAGTTGCTGATGGCAACGTAGGTGTCGGCGTCGTCTATTGCGCTCCGAGCCACAACCCAGTCACCGACCGTTCGGCGTGCTTGGACTGATAACTGGTTCGGTGTCGGCAGGGCGACCGCTAGCCCACGATGCGTCTTGAGTTCGGCGTTCGGCGGTTCGGTGGGTCAGGTGGCGGGATCGAGGTAGCTACTTAGACGGGGGAGCGTGTGGGTCTTCTTCAGGGTGGTGGTCAGGATGGCGAGTTGCTCGCAGCCGGCGGTGAGGGCGTCTTGCAGGGTGGGCCAGCGGTCGACGCACCAGTAGGGGTCGTCGGGCTGGCGGTCGTGGTCGTCGTCGATGTCGGCGCACCAGCCGCCGGCGTACGCGCGGTGGATGTGCAATCTGAGCTTCATGGTCGTTCGTTTCCCGGGAAAGTGTGAGTGGAGTCAGTAGGGCAGTCGTCGGCCCGAAGGGGTCCGGAGGTCGATGACTTTGGTGTTCCTTGGTCTGCGGGTTCGCAGCGGCCGTTGGCGAAGTTGGATTTGTCGCATTGGACTCACCTCCTGTGGTGTTGCCTGGCAACGACGCTGGCGAGTGGCTGATGCCGCAGCCATCTGGTCGTAGCAGGGGCTATTTCCGGCTTTCGCAGGTAGTTCGGGCTTGTGCACGAGGCGGATGGGTGCGTCGTTCCGCGGATCGCTTCGGTGGGCGAGGGCTGACCGGTCAGATCTACCGGACCTGAGCGCGCAGTTCGTCGGCTACCAGTGCCACCTGCAGCGACATCCGGGACGGTAGGCCAGAGGATCCGGCGACTGTCGGCTGCCTCACTTTCCGTAACCCACCATGACCAGCAGCAACTATCGCGTGATGTGGTCGGGTCGAGGTAGCCGACCGATGGCAAAAGTTGCAGTCTGCGCTGTCCGCCGGTTCGAGGGATGCTCGCGCTGTGTCGCGGTCCCCGACCGGCCGGCAGCCACGACACGTCGTACCGTCGTGGGATCTGCGCATCCTGTGGGCGACAGAGCTGCGCTGGCGGCGGTGCCAGGTGAAGGAGGCCTGAGCCGCGACCAGCTCGAGTTCTCGGCTACCACGCTGACCGACGGAACGATGCCGCTGGCTGCCGGTGCCTCCGTATCGTCCGTAGTAGTCGATTCGACCTGGCATCGATGCTCTGGTTGCGGTACGACGGGACGCCGGTCTGGGGTGGTTGCCGGTGGCAACCTGACGGCTCGCTCACCGGGATGCACGACAGGCGGCACAATGAGTGCCGCCAGCCTGGAGTGAAGCAAGTGTGTTTCAGCGTCCGAGGAGGGATACGGACCTTAACCACGCGTTTGGAGCTCAACGCCTGAGCGGTAGCGGACCGAGGGGATCAATTGGCGTGCCACCGTCAGCGATGCAGCCGAGGCACCCGTCGGCAACAGGCAAGGGTTCAACGCGTGTAGCGGGCGACGAGGGTGTTCATGGCCTCGTCGATGCTGTGGTCGACGCGGCGTCGGGCAGGATCCTCGTCGTACCAGGCGATGATTTCGCGGGCGCCTGTTTCGAAGGGGATGGTGGCGACGAAGTCCGGGACCACTTGGCGGAGTTTGCTGTTGTCGAAGACCGCCGAATGGGCCTTGTCGCCCAGGAGGCCGTCCCCCCAGCCCTGATGCACGGCGGCGATGGCGTCCGACGGGACGTGGACGATCTGTGCTGACGTCCCGGCTGCCGTGGCCAGCGCGTGCGCGATCTGATCCCAGGTCAGGACGTCGTCGGAGGTGATCTGGAAGGCGTCGCCGAGCGTGCGGGGGTGGCCGAGCAGCGGAACCAGTCCGCGGGCGAAGTCGCGGTGGTGCGTCAGAGTCCACAGCGAGGTTCCGTCACCGTGCACCACGACAGGTTGGCCGCGGCGCATCCGTTCGACGATCGTCCAGCCGCCGTCGAACGGGACGAGGGTGCGATCGTAGGTGTGCGAGGGCCGCACGATCGTGATCGGATAACCCTCGTCGCGGTACAGCGCGGTCAGGAGGTCCTCGCAGGCGATCTTGTTGCGCGAGTACTGCCAGTACGGGTTTCGCAGCGGGGTCGACTCGGTGATCGGCAGCCGGGCCGGCGGCGTCTGGTACGCCGACGCGGAGCTGATGAAGACGTACTGGCCGACGTGTCCGCGCAGCGCGTCGGTGCGAGCGCGCACCTGATCGGGCGTGAACGCGACCCAGTCGACCACGACATCGAAGTCCTGGCCGGCAACAGCGGCCAAGGATGCCGGGTCGTCGACATCGGCGGTGATCTGCTTCGCCTCCGGCGGGATGGAACGAATCGAGGTCTGACCGCGGTTGGCGACCGTGAGGTCGAGCCCTGCCTGGACTGCTCGCCAGGAGCAGGCCGAGCTGATGATTCCGGTTCCGCCGAGAAAAAGAACGCGCAGCCCACTCATTCGAACAACTCCTTGAGATCGCCGGTAGCTTACCCAGAGAGGATAACTGTAAGATCAGTGATGCTCTGAGGTTGGTGAACGGTAGACAACAGAGATCGACTGGCTTACAGATGGAAGATCTTGGAGGTGTTTTGTGACCAGCCTTGAGGGGCGCGTTGTTCTGATCACCGGCGCCGGTGGTGGTATCGGCTCGGCGACTGCTCGCACGGTGGTGGCCCAGGGCGGGCATGCGCTGATTCACGACCTCACGGGATCCGCGCTCGATGCTCTCGCCAAGGAACTCGGTGACAGCGCCACGGTGCTGGTCGCCGACCTCACCGACCTGGCGGCGGTCAAGAAGCTGTGGGACGAAGCTTGGGCCGTCAAGGGGCAGGTGGACGTCGTGGTCAACAATGCCGGCGCCTATCCGCCTGCTCCACTGGACGCCCCGCTCGAGGAGTGGCTCAAGGTCTGGGATTTCTCGCTCGACCTGCATCTCAAGGCGCCCGCGGTCTTGTGCCGCGAGGCGGTTGCGGCGTACGCCGGACTGGAGCGGGGCGGCATCATCATCAACCTGGCGTCGCGCGCTGCGTTTCGCGGCGAGGATCCGGAGTACTGGCATTACGCGGCAGCCAAGGCGGGCGTGGTTGCGATGACGCGCACGATCGCACGCCAGTACGGGCGTCACGGTGTGACTGCCTTCGCTGTCGCTCCTGGGTATGTGGACACCGACTTGAACGAGCACTTCCGTGACACCGTCGGCGTCGAAGTCGCCGCGGAGCAGACCGGCCTGGGGGAGGTCGCACAGCCGCAGGACGTTGCCAACATCATCGCGTTCCTGGCGACTGGTCTGGCGAAGCACGCGACGGGCACCACCATCGACGTGAACGGAGCGTCATATGTCCGTTGACACCGGCCTCGCGCGGATGAGTGCGGACCTGTTCGTCAATGGATCGTGGACCACGGGCAGGGCCGGGCGACTCGACAACGTTGACCCAGGCAACGGTCGGACCATCGGCGCCGTGTCGCTGGCGGGCGCCGACCAGGTCGCTGAGGCGATCACGGCGGCCGAGGTCGCGTTCGCAGCCTGGTCGGCCAGGCCGGCCGTTGGTCGAGGCGACATCCTCCGGTGTGCGGCACGCCTGCTCGCGGATCGAACCGAGGAGGCCGCGGCGACGATCCTGCTGGAGACCGGTAAGACGGAGGCCGACGCCCGCGGCGAGATCGACCGGGCCGTGGAGACGCTGCGCTGGAACGGTGAGCAGGCCGGCCGAGTTCAGGCCACGATGTTCCCGGGCGTCGTGGCCGGTTCGCGGCGTACGTCGATCCCGACCTCGCTCGGCCCGGTCGCGGTGATCACGGCCTGGAACTTCCCGGCGGTCCTGGCCACGCGCAAGCTAGGCGCTGCTCTCGCGGCCGGCTGCACGGTGGTGTTCAAAGCGTCGGAGTTCGCTCCGGCCACGGCGCGACTTGTCGTCGAAGTGCTGGTTGACGCAGGCCTTCCGGCCGGCGTGCTGAATCTGGTCTTCGGTGATCCACAGGCGGTGTCGGAACAGTTGACCTCGTCCTCGTCGATCAAGGCTCTGTCGTTCACCGGGTCGACGGCCGTCGGGAAGGCGTTGGCCGCGCAGGCGGCACCGAATCTGATCCGCACCGTGATGGAGTTGGGCGGGCATGCTCCCGTGCTGGTGATGGATGACGCCGACGTGGATCACGTGATCGCCACCACGGCGGCCGCCAAATTCGGTTCCGCAGGTCAGTCGTGTGTCGCGCCCTCGAGGTACTTCGTTCACGAGTCTCTCTACCAGGAGTTCGTCGACAAGCTCACGGCCAAGGCGGAGACCTATATCCTCGGCCATGGCACCGAGGAGGGAGTGACGCTCGGCGCGGTCGCACATCAGGGACGCCTGGACGCCTTGGTCCGCCTCGCCCGCGATGCCGCCGATCATGGGGCCGTCATCACGACCGGGGGCAAACAAGCGGCCCGTGACGGCTTCTACCTCGAGCCGACAGTCGTCGCTGGACTCCCGCTGGACTCCAAGGCCATGATCCTCTCGGAGGAGCCGTTCGGTCCCATCGCGACCGTCTCCTCGTTCAGCACGTTGGACGAGGCGATCGATGCAGCCAATGCGGCGCCCTATTCGTTCGCGGCGTATCTGTTCACGAACAGCATGAACATGCGCGACGAGGTCGTCCGGCGGCTGAACGCCTCCAACATCGGCATCAATCAGTTGGCTCCGTCGCTGCCCGACGTACCCCTGGGCGGCCTGGGCAACTCCGGCTACGGCTACGAAGGCGGAATCGAAGGCATCCTCGCCTTCACCCAACTCCGTCTCGTTTCCGAAACCGCCGGCCGGCCTTCGACGGCAAGCGCCATCAGCAGGGGAGAGTCCCATGATCGCCGATAATCACTCCTCCTTGGCTCACGTCCGCGACGTGGCCGCGACGACGCGCGAACCCTACGTGCTCGACGCGACCGACCTGGCCCTGCTGAAGATCCTGGTGGCAGACTGCCGCACGTCGCAGCGCCAGATCGCCACCATGCTCGGAGTGTCCGCCCCCACCGTCGGTGAGCGGATGGCACGGCTGGAGCGCAATGGCGTCATCACCGGGTACAGCGCCCAGATCGACTGGTCGGTCATCGGCTACGGCCAGGTCGTGTTCCTCTCCATCGAAGCAGGCCCGGGATACGACGTCGCCGCGATCATGGCCGCACTCTGGGAACTGGCGGAGGTCGAAGACGTCACTCTGGTCACCGGCGAGCTCGATCTCCTGATCCGGATGCGGGTCCGGGACTACGGCGAGCTGAGGACGATCCTGATGGACCAGGTTTGGCGGATCCCGGGCATTCAGAGGACGGCAACCCTGCTGTCCGTGGCCGACATGCCGGCGAAGGACTTCGGTGCCGCCCTGCTCGACAAGATCCGGCTCTCGGGCCGTCCATGAACTGTCTGCTCAGTGATCCGCCGTGCTGTGCCGGCGGAGCTGTTCGAGGATGACCGGGTCCAGCTTTCCCGGAACCAGGCGTTCCTCGAAGTTCTCCGTGCCCGCCCAGGTCCCGAGGGCCTCGGCGAGCCGGGAACCCTTGCTCGTGTGGTAGCCGAGCCGGTCCAGCAGCGAGGCCACCTCATCGGCCAGGGCGCCTTCCAGCGGGAGCAGGGTCGCGGGGTCGGGCTTGCCGAAGTACAGCTCGTGCAGAGCGAGCAGCCGACCGAGCTCCTCGACCGGACGGCGGTGGTCGTCGACGCGGAGGTCGACGGCGAGATCCAGGACCCCGCCGTACGCCGCGCCGGCGCGCCAGACCCTCAGGGCCGCGCTCTGGCGACCGCGGCGGTCGCCACCGGCCCGGTCTCCGGCAGTCAAAGCCTCCAGCAACCTGCGCCCGAACGGCTCATCCGACCGCTCTCGCCACGCGGCGGCCATGGCCTCGACAACCTGCGGTCCAGCGAGGACGTTGCCTTGGACCGCGAACCCATCGCCCGCCGTGCCGCCCGCCCAGTCCAAACACTCCGGGCCGGTGAACGTGGCTCCGCGGCCCTGCGCGTCGACCACGCCGCACTGTCTGCTGTCCCGCTCGTCGTCGGCGCCGGTGAGCCGCTCAACCACTTCGCCGGCCGGGAGCCCGTTCGCGAGCAGCTCGATTCCGTCTGGGCCGTAGGAGAGGTTGGCCGCGGCCTGGGTCGCCACAGCCCCCGCACCGGCGCGCCCCCACGGAACCACGGCACCGACCGCCAGGAACTTCGACGCGACCGCAATTCCCCAGGATTGCGAGTCCACGTCGTACGCCACGATCGAAAACGTCATCGTCCGCTCCCTTCACCCGCCCCGTAGGTCTCGTCGCTCCGCACCCACAACCGCCGAGCAGTCTAGGCGTGGCGAGACCGAGGTCGGCGCTGAGCCGCGGCGCCGACCATCCCCGTCCGGGCGCCTGGCCCGGTCAGGCGTGCGCGCATCGCGGCGCGACGTGGTACGGCTGGCTGGCCAGGTCGAGCCATTAGGACCGCGCTGAAGAACGGGTGCACTCGATCTCGACGCGGGTTCCGGCGGCAACAACGTCGTGAACAACGCTACGGCGAGCTCAAGCTGTTCACGATCTACGCTCCGGCCCAGCACCCGCACGGAGCAGTGCACAGGACGAAGGTGGACGCGGAGCGCGACTGACCCGGCCGTGCCTCAGAGACGCGGCCGGATCATCGGTCGGATCAATAGATGGTCACGCCGTAGACGCTCGCCGCTTCGGTCACGGGCTGGAAGAACGTCGTACCTCCGCTGGTGCAGTTGCCGCTGCCACCGGAGGTCAGGCCGAGCGCCTTCGTGCCGTCGTACAGCGGGCCGCCAGAATCGCCCGGCTCCGCGCACACGGTCGTCTGGATCAGTCCGCCGACCCTGCCGCCGCCGGAGTACCGGACGGTGACGTTGAGTGCGGTGACCTTGCCGCTATGGGTTCCGGTGGTCGAGCCCTTGCGAGTGACAGTCTCCCCGACGAACGCGTTGGCAGCGGTGAAGCCACCCGGGTGGCTCAGCGACGCGTTGTCGTACCGGACCAGTGCGTAGTCGTTGCCTGGGAAGCTGTAGTCGATTGTCGGGCCGATCAGCGTGGAGTGGTTGGAGTTGGTGTACCAGGTCTTCGCCACCTTCCCGCAGTGGCCGGCGGTGAGGAAGTAGTAGGTGCCGCCCTTCACCACGTTGAAGCCGAGCGAGCAGCGGTACTGGCCGCCGTAGATCGCGTCACCCGCCGAGAGCAGCGGCGTGAAGACGCCGCTCGTGCGATTGACCTGTACCGCGTCGTGTTTCAGCGCGGCGACTTCCACCGCGGACACAGAGCTGTCTGCGGTGACGACCACCTTGCCGGAGGCCGTGTCGGTGTACCACGCGATGCCGCTCACCCCTGACCGTTCCACTGCGGCGTTTGCGGCGGACAATTGCACGGCCGGCGAAGGTACGGCGGCTCCCGCGGCTGGTACGGCGTACAGGGACGCCGTGATCGCGCTGACCGCGGCTAGGAGTTGGGCGGTCCGGCGCAGGCGGCCCCGGACTGACGTGCGTTCGATCCGCATTAGTTCCTCCCAAGGAGTGAACGGGACCTGTGGGCGGGGTCCCTCGAACTGTCGGGCCGGTGGCGGTATGTAGCCGTGACACCACTGACTGACACTCAGGAGTATTTGCCCGTCCGGAGTTACGGGCAACCTCTCGTCAGTCGTCGAAGTCGATCTTCGTCAGTTGATTCGCCCTGGCCCAGCAGCATGAGCCCACCAGCCGAGGGCCGCGGTCGTGCGGGTCAGTCAGATGTAGGTCTGCCCGTTGATCGCGGCCTGCGCTGCCCTGGGCATCAGCGGTTGAGTAGGTCGGCGGCTAGGAGTTGTTGCCAGATCTCGGACTGGTCGACGACGGTGACGCCGAGCTTCTCGGCCTTGGTGAGTTTGGCGGCGCCGACGTCGGCTCCGGTGATGAGCAGGTCGGTGCTCGCCGAGACCGACGAGGCGATGGTCGCGCCCGCCTTCTCGCAGAGTCGCTGGAAGGCCGGGCGCGCGACCTTCTCGCCGGAGCGTGGGTCGCTGATCGCGCCGGTGACCACCACTGTCTTGCCCGCCAGCGGTGCACCGGCTGCGACGACCGGTGGGAGGTCTTCCTCGCGCACGTCCAGCGAGACGCCGGCCGCGCGGAGCCGTTCAAGCTCGGGCCGTAACCGGGTGAGATGCTCGATCAGCGAGGCGGCGACCTTCGGCCCGATGTCTTCCACGGCGACGAGACCGTCGACGCCTGCGTCGGCGACCTCTTCCAATGAGCCGAATCCCGCTCGGCACACCCTGGTCGCGGTGCCTTCGGAGGCCATCGGGATCGCGAGCCCGATCAGTGCCCGGCGGAGGCCGACCTGACGGCTCGCGTCGATCGAGTCGATCATGCGGGCAGCCGAGACCTCGCCGATGCGGTCGAACTCCAGCAGCCATTCCTTGGTCAGCCGGTAGAAGTCCGACGGGTGTTCCAGGATCCCGGCCTCGGCCAGCCGTTCGATCCAGACCCCGCCGATCGCGTCGATATCGGCGGCCGCCCGGGATGCCCAGTGGATCAGCCGCCGTACGGTCTGGGCGGGGCAGGCGACGTTGGTGCAGAACAGTTCGCGGCTGTTGCCCTGCTCGGTCAGGGCCTGCTCGCACGACGGGCACACCGTCGGCGGCACGATGTCCCGCTCCGCGCCCGTGCGCTTGGAGGCGTCGAGCACGCCGGCGACGAAGGGGATCACGTCGCCGGCGCGGCGTACCAGGACTGTGTCGCCGATCTTGATGTCGCGGGCGCGGATCACTTCCTGGTTGGCCAGCGTCGCGCGGGTGACCGTCGTACCGCCTACGAAGACGGGCTCCAGCCAGGCGACCGGCGCGATCTTGCCGGTCTTGCCGACGTCCCAGACCACGTCGGCCAGCACGGTGGTCTTCTCCTCGGCGGCGAACTTGAACGCCAGTGCGCCGCGCGGCGAGCTGGACCGGGTGCCGGCGGCGGCGAAGGCGTCGCGGTCGGCCAGTCGCAGTACGGCGCCGTCCAGGTCGTAGTCCAGCTCGTTGCGCTGCTGCTCGATCGTGGTGATGACCGCCTGCGCCGCGGCCGCGTCGTCGCAGTGCCGCATGTCGGCGACGGTGAACCCCATCGTCAGCAGCGCGCGCTCAAGATCGGCGTCGGTGTTGTCGGGATCGCTGAGCAGGTCGAAGGCAAGGAACTGCAGGCGCCGCTCGGCGACGGTGGCCGGGTCCTTGGCGCGCAGGGTGCCGGCGGCGGCGTTCCTCGGGTTGATCAGGGGCTTGTCCGAGTGGGCGGCGTTATAGGCGGCGAAGGTGGACCGCAACATGACCGCCTCACCGCGGACCTCGATGCGGCCCGGTACGTCGAGCCGGTCCGGGACTCCGTCAGTGAGTGCCCGCACCAGCGGAGTCACATCATCGCCGGTCGTGCCGTCGCCGCGGGTGATCGCTCGTGCCAGTCGCCCGTTCTCATAGACCAGGGCCAGTGACAGGCCGTCCAATTTCGGCATGACCACGACCGACTGGCCGGGAAAGCGGCTGAAGAAGGCCTCCACCTGCTCGGGGCGGGTCGCCTTCTCCAGTGACAGCATCGGCCGCGAGTGCCGGATCGGCGCGTGCAGCACCGCGGGCGCACCCACCTGCTCCAGCGGATTCGAGTCGGGCGCCAGCTCAGGATTGGCGTCGATCAGCGTCCGCAGCTCGTCCTCGATCGCGTCGTACTCCGCGTCGGCCACCACCGGCGAACCCCGGTAGTAGGCATCGCGCAATACCACGATCTGATCAGCAAGTTCCTGAATACGCTCCCCAACGTCCACGGCCCAGAACACTACCCGCGCCTCCCGACAAAACCGGCCTGGTTGGGCATTCGTCCTCACGAATGTGACCGTGAATTGTTGTCGTCGGCAACATGCTTGTCTGCGTACCCGACCGCTACCCGAACATGAAGAGGTGACACGAGTTGTCGCAGCACCCGCGCTGGTCGGCGTACGGTGGCTGCATGATTGCGCGCATGTGGCGGGGATGGGTGCCTACCGAGAAGGCAGCCGAGTACGTCGAGATCGTGGAGCGCACAGGCATGGCGGGCTATCGGCGTACTCCGGGAAACGAGGGCGCTCAGCTGCTCACCCGCGATCTCGGCGACGGCCGGACCGAGATCGTCACGCTGAGCTGGTGGACCGACCTCGATCAGATCCGCGCCTTCGCCGGCGACGACATAGACCACGCCAAGTATTACCCGGAGGACGATGAGTACCTGCTCGACCGGGAGGCCACGGTCGCGCACTTCGACGTTGCGTCCCCATCATCACCATGAGACCGAGCACTTTGGTCACGGTGACCGAGATCGGTCCCGGTCCTACCGAGTGATCCGGATCTTCCCGACCGGCCGGCACCCACGACAAGTCGTACCGTCGTGGGATCTGCGCGTCCTGTGGGCGACAGAGGTGCGCTCGCGGCGGTGCCAGGTGAAGGAGGCCTGAGCCGCGACCAGCTCGAGTTCTCGGCTACTACGCTGACCGACGTTGACCGCACGCGTTCTGCTCAACGCTTGAGTGTCGCGGACTGACCGCGTCACCGATGCGGGCGTTCGATCCGGTCGCCGCGGTCAGTCGACCACCGCGGGTGGCGCGCCCTCGTCGACGAGGCGCGTCTCCTCGCGTTTGCGGGGGAGCATGAGGGCCGGTATCAGGGTGAGGGCTACCAGCACCCAGGCGACCCAGAAGGTATCAGCGAACGCCGCAGCGGCGTCGACCAGCCCGCGCGCGATCGCGGCGGGGTCGAGATGGAGCAGGGCGAGCCCCACCGGGCGGGTGTTGGACAGGATCGCCGCCTGAGTCTCGCGGAGGCCTTCGCCCAGCCCGGGGATGTTCTGCGTACCGGGGATGATCGGCGAGTCGTTGAGCTGATTGGTGAGAATGACCGACATCGTCGCGACGCCGCAGGACGAGGCGATCTGCTGAGTGATGTTGAGCAGGGTGGAGCCGCGCGCGACCTGGGGGCCGGAAAGCGTCTTCAGCGCCGAGGTGAACAACGGCATCATCGTGGCGCCCATCCCGAAGCCCATCACGACCAGCATGCCGATGATCAGTGGGTACGGCGTCGTCGCCGTGAGCTGGGTCAGGCCGAACATGCCGACGACGATCAGCCCGAGCCCGACGGGCACGATCCGGCCCACCGGCACCTTGTCCACGAGCCTCCCGGCGATCGGCATGGTCACCATGGCGCCGAGTCCCTGCGGCGCCACCAGGAGACCTGCCTGCAGGGTGGACTCGCCGCGGATCTGCTGGAAGTAGGTGGGCACCAGGAGGAGCCCGCCGAAGAACGCCGCGGCGAACAGAAACATCGTGATGATCGAGATGGTGAGGTTGCGGTTGCGGAACAACCGAAGGTCGAGCAAGGGGTGCTCCGGCCGGAAGGAGTGCCAGACGAACGCCGCCATCAGCAGCACCCCGACCAGCATCGAGACCCACACCCGTGGGGCAGTGAAGTCACCGTTCTCGGCGGGCAGGGAGGACACGCCGAAGAGGAACAAGGCGAGGCCGGGGGACATCAGCGCCACGCCGACGACGTCGAGCGACTCCGACCGCTTCGGGCTGTCTTTGGCCAGCGCGAACCAGGCGTAGACCAGCGCGATCACGCCAAGCGGCACGTTGATGAGGAAGATCCAGTGCCAGCTCGCCACCTGGATCAGCCAGCCGCCCAGGATCGGTCCCAGGATCGGGCCGAGCAGCATGGGCACCCCGAGGATGGCCATCAGCCGCCCTATCCGGTGTGGCCCCGCGGCCCTGGTCATGATGATCATGCCAAGCGGCATCAGCATGCCGCCGCCAAGGCCCTGCAGGACGCGGAAGCCGATGAGCATGTCGATGCTCGACGCGGTGGCGCACAGGGCGGACCCGGCGGTGAAGAGGAAGATCGCGGCCATGTAGAGCCGCTTGGTGCCGAACCGATCGGCCGCCCATCCGGTCAGTGGAATCACGGTCGCGAGCGCGAGCGTGTACCCCGTGACCGTCCAGGCGACGTGGGAGTAGGTGACCGGGTTGCCGGGCGAGCCGAACTCGTCCTGGAAGGTCGGCAAGGCGACGTTGACCACGGTGATGTCGAGGATCGACATGATGGCGCCCAACACGACGACGCCGGCGATCTTCAGTGCGGCTGCATCGATCTGGTCGGGGTAGTCGGGGTGGGTCGCTGGCTGGCTCATTTGGTCCCCCTGGCACGAATCACGACTTTCCCGAGACTACGCGCGAATCCTGCCCGGGCACGAGCACTTTTCTTCATCAGCCCGGTTTGTCGAGCCCTCAAATGTGTTGGAGCTGAACGTAACGAAGGCCTGGCCCGGGGGCGGGCTCCGGCTTTGGATCAGCCGAGTTTGAAGGGGTCGCGGGTGGCGCCGGTGAGCTCTACCCAGACGGACTTCACCTCGGTGTACTCGTGGATGGCATCGATCCCGTTCTCACGGCCGATGCCGCTTGCACCGAAGCCACCGAACGGCACGTTGGGCGCGACCACTCGGTAGGCGTTGATCCAGACGTTGCCGGCTCGCAGCCGCGCCGCGACCCGATGCGCGCGGTGCACGTCCTTCGTCCACACCGCACCGGCCAGACCGTACGGCGTGTCGTTGGCGAGGCCGAGCGCGTCGTCCTCGTCGCGGAACGTGTACACGGACAGGACTGGTCCGAAGATCTCCTCCCGGACGACCGTGTGCTCCTTGCTCACACCGGTGAGTACGGTCGGCCGGATGAAGAGGCCGCCGTGGTCCTGGTCGGGACCGCCACCACAAGCGACCACGGCCCCTTCCTTCCGCGCTGTCTCCAGGTAACCGAGCACCTTCTCGTACTGCGGTGTGTTCGCGGCCGGTCCCATCTCGGTGTCCTCGTCGTTGGGGTCCCCGAGCCGAATCCGATCGGCACGCTCGACGATGAGACTGACCAGTTCGTCGTGCACACTCTCGTGCACGATGAGGCGTGAGCCGGCCATGCAGGTCTGGCCGGTCGCGGCGAACACACCGGCGATGACGCCGTTGGCCACCGCGGCGAGGTCCGCGTCGGAGAACACCACCTGGGCGGACTTGCCGCCGAGTTCGAGTGTCACGCGGTTCAGATTCGCGCCGGCGGCTTGGGCCACGGCGGCACCGGTCGCGGTCGACCCTGTGAAGGCGACCTTGTTGACGCCGGGGTGCCCGGCCAACGAGGCGCCGACCGACCGGTCCAGCCCGCAGACGACGTTGAACACGCCGGGTGGGATCCCGGCTTCGTGAACGAGTTCGGCGAAGGCCAGGGTCGAGGCGGGGGAGTGTTCGGAGGGCTTCACGACGAAGGTGCAGCCGGCCGCGAGCGCGGTGGCGAGTTTGAAGGTCATCAGCAGCAGGGGCGAGTTCCACGGCGTGATGGCTGCGACGACACCGACCGGCTCACGTCGGGTGTAGACGAAGTAGTTGTCCCGGTCCGAGGGGATGGTGCGTCCCTCGATTTTGTCGGCGAGCCCGGAGAAGTAGTAGTACCACTCGGGCAAGTACTGCATCTGGCCGATCATCTCGCGGTAGAGCTTGCCGGAGTCGGCGACCTCGAGGCGGGCCAGTCGCTCGGCATTGGCGGCGATGACGTCCCCGAGTCGCTGGAGGAGTCGCGCCCGCTGGAAGCCGGTCATGCTGCCCCACGGACCGTCGAGAGCGTCCCTCGCGGCTTGGACCGCTCGGTCAATGTCGGCGACCGTACCGTCCGGGACGATCGCCCAGGCCTTGCCGGTGTAAGGATTGGGCGAGGCGAAGGTCGCTCCCGAAAGGGCGTCGACGAACTCTCCGCCGATGTACATCTTGAACCGCTGCAGGTCCTCCCGGTCCGTCTGCGGCGTGAGCGTCGTACTGGTCATCGCTGCTCCTGGTCGTCGGAGGCGTCTTCCTACGGACGTTAGGTCACGCCCGTCGCGACGGCCAGCCGGGACACGCAGCGCCTGGGCCGGCGCGCGCAGTCAGGGGGAGCGTTTTCGGCCGAGCGTGCCCCCGACGTCATCGCCCGAAAGGTACGTCGAGCTGCACGAAGCCCGCGTCGAAGCCCGAATTGCACTGCATCGCCCTCGACAAACAGCGATGGTTCGAGGGATCAGTCGAAGTACGGGATTGTGGTTCGGCTGAGGTGGTGGTCGACGTGGCGGCGCATTGAGCGGTCCATCGTGAGGTTCGTGAGTTGGCTGGGCTCGACCCAGTGGACCTCCGTGCTCTCGGTGCGGGGGGTCGGGTCTCCGGCGATGAAGCGTCCGGTGGGGAGGAGCAAGAAACTCCTGCCGGGCTTCGCCGTTGCTGGTGTAGACGATGTGGCCGGTGTCGTTCTCGACCACGACGTTGACGGACGGGACATGCTGTTCGCGGCGGGTACGTCTGGGTGATCAGAGCAGAGCGCTTCGGTCCGCGCCAAGGCGCTTCATTGCGTCGGAGAGTTGGCCTGCGTCTTGTACACGGATCTCGCCGGTGCCGTCGGTGACCTGATGCCACTCGTGGTCCGTGGCGTAGTAGACGTGCGGGCTGGCCGGGCCCGGTCGGCTGATGAACAAGGTGGTGGAGAGCGTGACCAGCATGTCCAAGGCGGTGAGCGCCGTCTGGTCTCGGAGTACGTGCACGAGCAGCATGTCTCGGACCGGCATTGCGACGAGGCAGCCGAACGGCGGATTCTCGACCTGTAATGACTCGAGTAGCACAGTGTCGAGTACCAGTGCCCTCGATGCGGTGAACATGCTGCCGGTCAATGCGGTGATCTCGGCACCGTTGTAGTGCACGTGCTCGACCTTGTCTCGGAGGCGGCGAAGGTTCGACAGGCCCATCCGGGTGGCTTCCTCCCGGGTCACGCCGAGGCTGTCGATGTCGAAATGCATTGCCACCGCGCGACCGGTGTAGGTGGCCGGCACGGTGAGTACGCCTGGTGCGAACTCGGGCACGCGTTCGGCCCAGGCGGGCTCGATCGTGGACGCGCACACCAGTCGAAGGTAGAGCTCGCTTTCCAGGTCGTCCGGAATCGGCGGCGGACCGTCCGGAGCGGTCATCTGGTCGAAATGCGCCGCCACTGCCGAGCGCCACTGCTGTCGTGGCAACCCAGCGACTGTCCGCGCGAGGTTCGCGAGTCCGGCGACCATGCCGTCGTGCACCGCTACACCGTCGCTTCCGACCGGTATCAGAGCGCCTGCACCGTCATACTGCATCGGCATTCCCCGTCTCGCGACCGCGTCCTCGGCCAGACGCACCAGCCGGACCGCCTGGCTCACCGTCAGCGGTGTCAACACCGGATGTGGCTGCTTCCCATCTGTCTCATTGGGCCGCTGGCGGCCTCCAGAGCCACGTTTACGGTTGTCATTGTCATTGCCAGCACTCATCGAGCACCTCCTTGCCCAGAAACATATGGGTCTTCCGACGAGCGGAACGGACGACTTCGCAGCCTGTGGAAACCTGCCGCGGTGATGAGTCCCGTCGCCGAAGCGGCACCGACACCGTTGGCGACTCGAGCGCGGGACTGACGGCGAACCCGATCGATGTGGCGGATCGGGGCTCAGTCGAAGTAGGGCGTTGTGGGGGCACGCCGTACAGGGCCACCGATCGCGTCGGCCTCCGCACCGACTACTGCGTTAATGCACGTAGTCAACATCTTGCACGCAAGTTCGCGCGGGTGTAGACCATTGGCGGGACTAATTTTCGCGGAATCAAGGCGACATGTAGGGCGCTGGCATTGGGAGGCCCGGATGGCACTGGTAGCCCGGAAACGTTCACTGGTTGGTATCGCGGTGCTGGCGGCCGCGCTGGCAGTCGCCACGATCAGCGCTCCGGCGACCGGCGCGCCGCTGGCGGCACCGGCGAAGGCCACGGTCGCGCAAGTCGTACCGAAGCCTGTGTCGGTCACCGCGGGGAATGGGATGTTCACGCTCACCCGGCCCGCCCGGATCGTCAGCGACGATGCCGCGGTCGGGAACGCGCTCGCCGGGTACCTCCGGCCAGCCACCGGCTACCCGCTGGACGTGGTGACCGGTGCCGCGCAGCAGGGCGACATCGCGCTGCGGATCGGCGACCCCGGTACCCCCGGCGACGAGGGCTACCAACTCGACGTCACCACCGCGAACGCGATCGTGACCGCGAAGACCGCGCATGGGTTGTACAACGGCGTGCAGACCATCCGGCAGTTGCTGCCCGGCTGGATCGACAGTCCGACCGGGCAGGTCGGCCCCTGGCAGATTCCGGCGGTGCACATCGTCGACTATCCCCGGTACGGCTACCGCGGCGTGATGCTCGACATCGCCCGGCATTTCCAGCCCGCGTCCGCGGTGAAGAAACTGATCGACCAGGTCGCGGCGTACAAGGTCAATGTCCTGCATCTGCACGTGAGCGACGACCAGGGATTCCGCATCGTCATCGACGGCTTCCCGAACCTGACGGAGATCGGCGGGCAGGGTTCTGTCGGCACCGGCGGCCGCACGATGGACCCGGGCGGCTTCTGGACCCAGGCCGAGTACCGCGACGTGGTCGCCTACGCCGCGGCGCACTTCATCACGGTCGTACCCGAGGTCGACAGCCCTGGGCACAACAACGCGATCATCATGTCCGAGTACAACGACACGGCGAACCCGCTGCTCGACGGGAATCCGCAGGACATCAACTGCAGCCGCAACGATCCGCCGGTGTGGAACTACACGGGCGCGGTCGGGTACAGCGCGATGTGCCCGGACAGCGACAACACCTGGACGATCCTCGGTACGATCATCGACCAGCTCACCGCGATGTCGCCGGGGCCGTGGTACCACCTCGGCGGGGACGAGGTGCCCAGCACGCTGCTGAGCCACGAGCAGTACGCCGCGCTGGTCAACCGCGAGTCGGGCATCGTCACCGACCATGGCAAGACGGTCATGGGCTGGGCCGAGATCGCGGGCGAGGGGACCACCCCGCCGGCCGGCTCGGTCGCGCAGTACTGGTCAACCTCGTCCGGTAGCGGCAGCGGCACGGTCACCGCGCGGAACGCGGTTGCCAAGGGCATGAAGATCGTCATGTCCCCGGCGAACCGCACGTACCTCGACATGAAGTACCTGGCCGGCAGCGCCGGCAACGTACCGCCGACGCTCGGCCTGAACTGGGCCTGCTCGCGCGGCTGCGACATCGACCAGTTCTACAACTGGGAGCCGGAGGGCCACGTCACCGGCGTGACCGACGCCAACATCATCGGCGTCGAGGCGCCGATGTGGGGCGAGACCGTGGTGAACCTGGACAACGTCGACTACATGGTCTTCCCGCGGCTGCTCGCGATCGCGGAGATCGGCTGGTCGCCGAAGCGGGGCGCGCTGCCTCCGGCGTACGCGGACTTCCAGAACCGGGTGGCCGCGCAGGGCGTGCGGCTGACCCTGCCGGACACGAACTTCTACCCGACCCCCAAGGTGCCGTGGCACCTCGACCTGCGGGCCGCGCGTACCGCGGTCGGCCCGGGTGGACAGGTATCCGGGGCGCTCGCGTACCTGTCCGCGCCGGGGCGTGCGGCCAGCGCGATCACCACCACGATCAACTGGGGCGACGGCACCACGTCGGCAGGAACGCTCACCGGTGAGGCGGCCACGCCGATCTCGGTGAACGGTCTCTATACCATCGGCGGTGACCACACCTACGGGGCACCGGGCACGTACACCGTGGCCCTCACGGTCAGCGCCGACAACACCGCCCCGGTCACGACAACGCTCACCGTGGAGGTGTGACCCGCAGTCCTGCTCGCGGCCGCGCAGCGGTCAGCTCGGTCGAAACGGGAACGGAGCTGTCTCTTGCTGTAGGCAACCCAGGAGTCAATTGCTGTGGAGCCTCAGGCGCACCAGGTCGAAGTGTGACCGGGCGCCGGCGAGTACCGTGAGGGTGCGCAGTGGGGGAGCTGTGGAGGACAGGTCGTGGAGCTGGGCGGCGCGGTGGTGTTGGTGACTGGTGGGTCGGCCGGGATCGGGCGAGCTGTTTGTCTGGAGCTTGCGACGGCAGGGGCTGTGCTCGTGGTGCATGGGCGCGACGTCCTGCGTGCGCAGGACGTCGCGGATCAGGTGAACGGCGTTGCGGTGCAGGCCGACCTGCGTGAGTACGACGCCGTGCACACTCTGGCCGGACAGGCGCTGGCGGCGCACGGTCGGGTGGATGTGCTGGTCGCAAACGCCGGTCAAGGGTGGTCCGGACCGTTCGTGGAGATGAGCGATCACGAGATCGCGGAGTTGGTTGCCGTGGATCTCGTCGAGACTATGCGGCTCTGCCGGTTGCTACTGCCGGGCATGATCGAACGCCGGACCGGATGTCTGCTCGTCGTGACCTCAGTCGCGGGGCGAACCGGCGTTGCGGGGGAGGCGGTTTACGCGGCGGCGAAGGCGGGCCTGGACGCGTTCGCGGAGAGTCTGCGGCTGGAGTTGGCAGGTACGGGCGTCCACGTCGGCGTCATCGTTCCCGCGGCGGTCGACACCGGCTTCTTCTCCGCGCGGGGTCGCGCCTACGACCGGCGTGTACCCCGGCCAGTGGAGCCCGAGACGGTCGCGCGTGCTGTCGTCCGAGCGATCGAGCAGGATCGGGCCGAGACGTGGATCCCGCGCTGGATCCGGCTCGCCGCCCTTGTACGGGCGGTGTTCCCGGGCGCTTACCGACGGCTCGCCACCCGCTTCGGAGAGTCGGTCCGGTCCGGGTGACCGGACCGCTTGTGCTATGAAAATTGCGTGGCCCTCGACGACGAAGGATCAACGCAACGGATCAGGGTCTGGCGCCGGCTGGTGCCCGGTCTGCTGTTCGGCGTCTACCTGCTCATCGACCGGCTGGCGAAGGTCTGGCAGGATCGGGCCGCTCGCCCGGGCATGGTCCTGCCGTCGAGCGACGCCTTCTTTCTGCAGGTCGAGAGCGCCGCGGCGCCTCAGCATGTCGGTGGGCTGGTCGTGTTCGAGCCGAGTGATGGCGAGGCGCTGTCGGTCGACCGCGTCACAGACCTGGTGAAGGGCGAACTCGACGGACTGCCCCGGTTCCGCCAGCGGCTCACGCCGCCGTCGCGCTGGCGCCGGCAGCGGTGGATCGAAGTCGCCGAGATCGACTGGCCGCGGCACATCAGCGAACGCCGCTCGGCGGACGGCCTGGCCGGCGTACGTCGGATCGTCGCCGAGCTGGCCGAGACGCCGATGCCCCGGGATCGTCCGATGTGGCGAATCGTGATGGTCCGCGAGGTGGAGCCCGGGGTGTCCGCGATGATCCTGCTCCTGCACCACTCCGTCGCGGACGGTATCGGCACCGTGATCCAGGCGCTCAACCTGTTCCGTCCGCGAATCGAGCTGCCCGGCGTCCGCGGTTCAGCGCCAGGTCGCGCGCAGTTGCTTGGAGCAACGATCGCGGGGCTGGCCCAGTTGGCCACCGACGGCGGAGCGGGTGGACGTCTGGAGAACCTGTCGGCGCGGCGGGACTTCGCCACCGCCGATCTCGACCTCGCCGCCGTACGGCGTGCTGCGTCCAGCCGCGGTGT
Organism: Kribbella orskensis; assembly: GCF_004342085.1. Lineage (NCBI taxonomy): Bacteria > Bacillati > Actinomycetota > Actinomycetes > Propionibacteriales > Kribbellaceae > Kribbella > Kribbella orskensis. The sequence continues at coordinate 103,289 of NZ_SLWM01000004.1, read as the reverse complement.
CCGGGTGACCGATGTCGTCCTCGGTCTGGTCGCCGACGCGGTCGCTGTCACCCATGCTGACGTCGCCACCCGGCTTCGCGGCCGGATGCGGGTCGCGGTGCCGCTGATGGTGCGCGACTCCCACGCGGCCGCGGAGACGAACGCGACCGCGGCCGTGATGGTCGACGTACCGCTGGACGGCCGTCCGTTCGATGAGCTGGTCACCGAGATCAGCCGGCGGACCGCGCGCCTTCGGACGCCGAGCCGGGCCGTGGCCTCGCGATTCGTGATGGCGTCCGGCCTACGCGCGTTGCCGGAGCCGTTGGCACGTTGGTTCGCACGGACCGTCTACGGGCGTCGCTTCTTCCACGCCATCGCGTCGAACATGCCCGGCCCGACGCAGTCACTGTCGATGGATGGAGTCACGATCGCGTCCGTCTACCCGATCCTGCCGCTGGCGCCCGGGTCGCCGCTTGCGGTGGGCGCCCTGAGCTGGGCCGGCTCGCTCGGGATCGGTCTCGCCTCCGATCCGGTGGTCCTCGACGCGGGCGTCCTCGCGGCAAGGATGGAGCACGTCCTGAACGTCTCACCGCACCGGCCAGACGAGCGCGAGGAACAGTCGCGCGCGTGACCGAGGCGAGTCCAGCTGATCGCCGAACCGTTCGCGCAGCTGGGCGACCCGGTAGCGCACGGTCTGTGGGTGGATGTGCAGTTCCTCGGCGATCGCCGTCCGGTCGCCCATGTGTCGCAACCACGCGGAGAGTGTCTCGATCAGCCGCGCCCGGGCTCCGGCCGGGAGGTCGTCGAGCGGCGCGAGCAACTGATCGCGCAGGAAACCCACCAGCCGCTCGTCGCGATGCACGATGATCGTGTCGAGATGCTCATCGACGAATACCGGGTCGTCGGCGAGAATGCCCTGCTGCTTGAGCCGTACGGCGATCTGCGCGATCGCGACGCTCCGCGGCAGGTACTCCAGCGGCACGGTGTGGCCGACCACCGCGTTGGTCCCCCGGAGTGCGCGGCGGAGCTGGTCCCGGCGACTTGACGGGCCCGGATCGGGGACGATGGCGCCGGACAGCTGTTCGTGCCGCACCGGCAGGGATCCCGCGTCGACGTGGGACAGCACCCGCCGGGCGACGTCGGTGGTCGCATCGACCAGTACGACGGCCCCGGTCTCGGGGAGCGGCCAGTTGGCGCGGGCGGCGGCCTCGCGGATCGCGTTCATGCTCGAGCGATCCGACAGCAGTAGCTCGGCCAGCTCCTCGCGGCTCCGTTCCCGGGCCGAGGCGTCCTCGCGCTGTTCCAGGACATAGCCGCGCGCGGACGCCGAGGAGAGCTGGTTGATGAAGTCGAAGACGGCCTCGGCGAGTGCGGCCAGGACGTCCGGCCGGACCTCGAGTGCCAGCGCGGTGTCCGACACGTGCCGCCAGGCGGTGCGTGCGCCGAGCTGGTAAGCGGTCAGCAGGCGGGTCAGATCCTCGCCGGCCTGCCACTGGCGACGGCCGATCTGCTCGAAAACGAGCTGGATCGTCTGCGCGCCCTCGAGATGGTCGTCGCGGGACACCGAGCGGCCGTGCTCGGCCATGTCGAGGAGCCGGTGGATGAACAGCTCGGCGGCTTCCCGCATACCGCGCGGATTGTGGTCGAGGAAGGCGGCGTACTCGGGCATCCCGTCGGCGAGTAGGTCCCGGACCTCGGCCAGCAGCTCGGGCAGCCGGCTGTCGAGGGCGACCTCGAGTCGCGCCCGGCCCTGCGCCGCCTCCGTGCCCATCGCCTGCCTCGTCGTGCTTCAGATCGCCCTGTCACGCCCTTGTCGCGCCCTGAGACGTCCTGCCGACCGTCGTGCTCTCAACTTCCCGCCGCGCTCTGGATTGTACGGTCGTGACAATTTTCGGGTCCAGGAATCACCCCAGTAGTGGCAGACCTGACGGCTGGGACGGACCGAGGATTACTGTCATGGCCAGTTCGCGTCACCAGCCGCCGAGGCCGATACCCTCGTCCGTCGACGAGGGAGCATGGCGCATCCGCGAGAACGCCGAGAACTTCCCGGTCGCGCTGCGGTTCCTGCCGCGTCGGTATCGCGGCCACCTGCACGCGATCTACGCCTACGCCCGGATGGTGGACGAGATCGGGGATGCGTTCACCGGTGACCGGACTGCCCGGCTGCACGCGCTGGCGACGGACCTCGGCACGATCTGGTCGGGCGATCAGCCGTCCGACGCCGTACTCCAGAGGCTGGCCCGGACGGTGCACGACCGAGCGATGTCGGCCGAGCCGTTCGAGCACCTGATCGAGGCGAACCTGCAGGACCAGGTGGTGTGGCGGTACGAGACCTTCGACGACCTCCGCCGGTACTGCGCCCTGTCCGCGGAACCGGTCGGCCGGATGGTGCTGGAGATCTTCGGGCAGGCGACTCCGGAAACCATCGCGCGATCCGACCAGGTGTGCGGCGCGTTGCAGCTGCTCGAGCACTGGCAGGACGTCGGTGAGGACAGACTGGCCGGTCGCGTGTACCTACCGCAGGAAGACCTCCGGCGGTACGGCGTCGGTGAGCACGACCTGGATCAGGAGAACGCGGGTCCGAAGCTCCGCGAGTTGATGCGGTTCGAGATCGAGCGGGCCGCCGGCCTGCTTGGTGAAGGGACGGCGATCGTGCGGCAACTGCAGGGATGGGGAAGGGTCAGCGTGGCCGGCTTCGTCGCCGGGGGACAGGCCACCGTGTCGGCGCTGCGGCAGACCGATGGCGATGTGCTCGGCCGGTCCGCGCGGCCGTCGCGGCTCACCACGGCAATCCGGGTCCTCGGCCTGCTGGCCGGCCGGCGGTCGGTGCGATGAGCACGATCGAGCAGGCGTACGCGACTTGTGAGCAGATCACCCGGACGGAGGCCGGCAACTTCTACTACGGCATCCGCCTGCTGCCGCAACCCAAACGATCCGCGCTGTGCGCGGTCTACGCGCTCGCGCGACGGATCGACGACATCGGCGACGGTGACGACGCGACCGCGAACAAGGAGACCGCGCTCGCCGCGGTGCGCAAGGACCTCGGCAGGCTGGACGAGAGCAGTGACCCGGTGCTGACCGCGGTGAACGACGCCGCACGCCGGTACCCGGTGCCGCTCACCGCGTTCGAGGAGCTCATCGACGGTGTCCAGCTGGATCTGGGCGAGGTCCGGATCGCCGACTTCGACGAGCTCGTCGTGTACTGCCGTCATGTCGCCGGATCGGTCGGCCGCCTGTGCCTGTCGATCTTCGGCAGTAGCACCACCGACCCGAGGACTTCCCTGTACGCCGACCAGCTCGGGATCGCCCTGCAGCAGACCAACATCCTGCGCGACATCCGTGAAGACCTCGGCAACGGCCGCGTGTACCTCCCGCAGGATGAGCTCGATCGGTACGGCACGGAACTGCGCGTCGACGAGCTCGGCACCCTGGAGGATCCCGCCGGCCGACTCGCTGCCTACATCCGGTACGCCGCCGGTCGCGCGGGCGACTGGTATTCGCTCGGCCTGCGGCTCGTCCCACACCTCGACCGGCGCAGCGCGGCGTGCTGCCGGGCGATGGCCGGCATCTATCACCATCTGCTGGGTCGCATCGCTGCCGATCCGGTTCTCGTCTACGACCAGCGGTTGTCGCTCGGCGCCGCCGAGAAGGCGCGCGTCGCCGTGACCGCCCTGGCCGGAGGAGGACGGCGATGATCACCCGGCGCGTCGGAGTGGTCGGAGGCGGCCTGGCGGGTCTGACCGCAGCACTGCGATGCGCCGACGAAGGTCTTGGGGTCACGTTGTTCGAAGCACGCCCACGGCTCGGTGGTCTCACTTACTCGTTCCAGCGCGACGGGCTGTGGATCGACAACGGCCAACATGTGTTCCTGCGATGCTGCACGGCGTATCAGGGCCTTCTGGAGCGGCTGGGTGTCGCTGACCGGGTGACCGTGCAGGACCGGCTCGACGTACCGGTTCGCAGTGAACTCGATCGACGAGGCGGTCGACTTCGCCGTACGGGACTGCCTGCACCACTTCACCTGGGATCGACCTTGGCGCGCTACCGGTGGTTGAGCCCGGCGGCTCGCGCGCGCGTGGTGCGCGCGGCGTTGGCGCTCGGTCGGGTGGACCGCACCGATCCGGAGGTCGACCGCCGGTCCTTCGGCGACTGGCTCACCGCGCACGGCCAGGATCAGCGGGCCATCGAGACGGTCTGGGACCTCATCGGCATCGCCACGCTGAATGCTCCGGCCGAGCGAGCGTCCCTGGCGCTGGCCGCGACGGTCTTCCAGGTGGGCCTGCTGGAGTCCGCCGCGGCGGCCGACATCGGCTGGTCGCTCGTACCGCTGCAGGAATTGCACGGCGACGCGGCGTCGCGTGCGCTCGCCGCGGCGGGGGTGACCGTGCGAACCCGGTCCAAGGTCCGTGACGTCGTACCGGCCGGTGACGGCTGGACCGTGGACGGTGCCGCCTTCGACGACGTCGTACTGGCAGTTCCGCCGTCGGCCGCGGAGATGCTCGCGCCGGCAGGCGCGATCGAGCTGGAGTCGGGGTGGGCGGAGGAGCTGGGCAGTACGCCGATCGTCAACCTTCACGTCATCTACGACCGGGTCGTGCTCGACGAGCCGTTCTTCGCGGCCGTCGACAGCCCGCTGCAGTGGGTGTTCGACCGCACCCATCAGGCTGGACTCAGTCGGGGACAGTACATCGCGGTGTCATTGTCGGCGGCGGAGGACCTGATCGACACACCGGTTCCGGAGTTGCGCGACCGCTTGCTGCCGCACTTGGAGCGGCTGCTGCGGATCACCGACGAGGCGCGGTTGGTGGAGTTCTTCGTCACCCGTGAGCGGCAGGCCACGTTCCGGCAGCGGCCTGGCACGGCTGGACTGCGTGCATCAGCGCGTACGGCGCTGCCCGGTCTGTACCTGGCCGGTGCGTGGACCGACACCGGCTGGCCCGCAACCATGGAGGGCGCCGTCCGCAGCGGAGAGGCCGCGGTGGCCGCCTTGCTCCAAGGACGCCCCGCTGAACGTCGGGAGGCAGTGGTATGACGATCACCGCGGAAACCCTCGACCGCAGTCGCGGCCTGGTCGCACCGGCCCTGCGCCTGGCTGTCGAGCGCCTTGATCCGTTCACCCGGTTGGTCGTTTCGTACCACCTCGGCTGGTCCGACGAGCACGGTACGCCGACCGTGGCGAACCCGGGCAAGACCTTGCGGCCAGCGCTCGCCCTGCTCGCCGCCGAAGCCGTGACCGGCAGGCCCGAACCGGGGTTGCCGGGCGCGGTCGCGGTCGAGCTCGTCCACAACTTCTCCTTGCTGCACGACGATCTGATGGATCGCGACACCGAACGGCGCCATCGTCGGACCGTGTGGGCGGTCTGGGGCGACGCGACCGCCGTACTGGCCGGGGATGCGCTCCTTTCCCTCGCCCACGAAGTGTTGACCGAGGGTGAATCTCCGGACGGGCAAGCGGCCGGCCGGGCGTTGGCAGTGGCAACTCGGGAGCTGATTCGTGGGCAGGTGCTCGATCTCGCCTTCGAACAACGCAACGACGTGGGGCTGGACGAGTGCCTCGACATGGCGGCCGGCAAGACCGGAGCTCTCCTCGGGGTCAGCGCAGCGATCGGCGCGATCCTGGTCGGCGCCTCGCAGCCGGTCGTGTCGTGCCTGTCCAGGTTCGGTGCCGAGCTGGGGATGGCATTCCAGCTCGTCGACGACCTGCTCGGGATCTGGGGATCGCCCGAAGTCACGGGCAAGCCGGTGTTCTCCGATCTTGTCGCGCGCAAGAAGACCCTGCCGGTCACCTGGTCGCTCGATCACGGTGGCGAGGCCGGGCGGGAGCTGGCCGCCTGGCTGCGCCGCGACGACGCTCCGACGGACGGCGACCTCCGGTACGCCGCTCAGCTGATCGAGCGTTCCGGTGGTCGCGACTGGGCCGTCCAGGAAGCGCGAGACCGCATCGGTCTGGCCGAGCAGGCTCTCGACCAGGCAGGGCTCGACGGCGGCGCCCGGAGCCGGCTCGGTGAGATCGCCCGGTTCGTGATCGAGAGGCAGTCGTGACGGCCGGCGAGCGCATCGATCGAGTGGTCGGTACGACGGACGGCGTACGGACAGCCCTTGATGCGGCCGTGGAACATCTGCGCGGGCGGCAGCACGAGGACGGGTGGTGGAAGGGCCTGCTCGCCACCAACGTGACGATGGATGCCGAGGACCTGATGCTCCGGACGTTCATCGATGTCGCCACGCCGCGGACGAACGAGGAGACGGCTCGCTGGATCCGTTCCCAGCAACGGGTCGACGGTTCATGGGCGACCTTCCACGGCGGGCCGGGCGACCTGTCGACCACTGTGGAGGCCTGGGTCGCCCTGCGCCTCGCCGGGGATCAGCCCGAGGCGCGGCACATGCGCCACGCCGCGGAGTTCGCGACGCGCGAGGGCGGGGTCGAGCGGGCTCGGGTGTTCACCCATGTCTGGCTTGCGCTGTTCGGGCTGTGGAGCTGGGATGACTGTCCTGCGCTGCCGCCGGAGATCATGTACCTGCCGGCATGGGCGCCGCTCAACATCTACAACTGGGGTTGCTGGGCTCGGCAGACGATCGTGCCGCTCACCATTGTCAGCGCCCTCGAGCCCGTGCATCCGGTGGAGTTCGGCATCGCCGAGCTGAAGACCGGGGCACCGCCGGCGCCACGACAACCGGCGTACAGCATCTCTGGGTTCTTCCAGCGGCTCGACATAGTCCTGCACGGCTACCGTCGGCGGCCGCTCAAACGCCTGCGGCAGAAGGCGATGCGCCTCGCCGTCGAATGGATCCTGGCGCGTCAGGAGGCCGATGGCGGCTGGGGCGGCATCCAGCCGCCGTGGGTCTACTCGCTGATCGCACTGCACCTGATGGGGTATCCGCTCGATCATCCCGCGGTGCGCGCCGGAATCGAGGGGCTCGACGGTTTCACCGTTCATGCCTCCTCGTCCGACGGACCTCTCCGGTGGCTGGAGGCCTGCCAGTCGCCGGTGTGGGACACGGGACTCGCTCTTGCGGCGTTGCTGGACGCGGGTGTGCCGGCCGACGATCCGGCCGTCCTGAAGGCGACCGACTGGTTGCTGGGCGAAGAGATCCGGGCCGGAGGTGACTGGCAGGTGCGCCGGCCTGAGCTGCCGCCGGGCGGGTGGGCCTTCGAGTTTGCCAACGACAACTATCCCGACACCGACGACACGGCCGAGATAGTGCTTGCCTTGCGTCGGGTGGATCATCCGGATCCCGCCCGGGTCCGGGCGGTGATCGATCGCGCGGTGCTGTGGACGACCGGGATGCAATCTCGCGACGGAGGGTGGGGTGCGTTCGACGCCGACAACACCCACACGCTGGCGAACGCGTTGCCCTTCTGCGACTTCGGTGCCGTCATCGATCCGCCGTCGGCCGACGTCACCGCTCATGTGGTCGAGATGCTCGCTGCCGAGGGGCACACGGACGAGGAGCCGTGCCGTCGGGGCGTACGGTGGCTGCTCGATGCGCAAGAGGCTGATGGGTCGTGGTTCGGTCGCTGGGGTGCCAATCACGTCTACGGCACCGGCGCGGTCGTCCCGGCTCTGATCGCAACGGGGATGCCTGCCGACGCGCCCGCGGTACAGGCGGCCGTGCGCTGGTTGGAGAATCACCAGAACGACGACGGTGGCTGGGGCGAGGACCTGCGCTCGTACGACGATCCGGTCTGGATCGGTCGAGGTGAGTCGACCGCTTCGCAGACCGCGTGGGCGCTGCTCGCTCTGCTTGCCGCCGACGAGGACTCGGTCGCGGTCGACCGGGGCGTCGAGTATCTCGTCCGCACCCAGCGCGCGGACGGCGGCTGGGACGAGGACCTCTACACCGGCACCGGCTTCCCGGGCGACTTCTACATCAACTACGAGATCTACCGGCTCGTCTTCCCGATCTGGGCGCTCGGCCGCTACGTCGCGCGGAGCGCCCGATGACCGGAATCGTCAGTACGCCGTTGTGGTCCGAGTGGCTCGCACTCCACGACCGGCTCACGGCCGACGTCGTACGCACCGGTCGCTCGTCGAACGGCGGCCTGACCGATGGGCAGCCAATCCTGGTCGCCGGGGTGGCCGGTGCTCTTGGCAACGAACTCCGGCCCGGCGACCTGGTCGTCGCGGACGAGATCCGGGGGGACGCCGAACCCCTGCCCAGCCACGCGTCGCCACTGCTCGTGGGTGCTTTGCGGCGGGCCGGCCTGCGGGTGCACCGCGGGCCGATCGTGACGACCCGGCGAATCGTCGACGCGCCGGATGCTCGCCGTACGCTCGCAGCAACCGGAGCCCTGGCGGTCGACACCGAATCCGCGCTGGTCGCCGCGGCCGCACCACCAGGACTGGCGGCCGTGATCCGTGCCGTCGTCGACACGCCGGATCATCGCCTGCTTCGTCCGGGGACGCTGGTGCGTGGGCCGAAAGCCTTGTGGGCCTTGCGTCGCGCCGCGCCGGTCATCGACGCCTGGGCCGCCGCGTCCGGCGATCGCGAAGTCGTCCTCGCCGGACCGAGGTCCTTCTGCGCGGGCGTCGAGCGCGCGATCGAGATCGTGGAACGTGCGCTGGTGAAGTACGGGCCGCCGGTGTACGTCCGCCGGCAGATCGTGCACAACAGCCACGTCGTCCGCGAGCTGGAGCGACGCGGCGCGGTCTTCGTCGACGAGGTCGCCGAGGTCCCCGAGGGCAGCGTCACGGTGCTCGCCGCCCACGGCGTCGCCCCGCAGGTGCGGACCGACGCCGCGGCCCGCAACCTCCGGATGATCGACGCCACCTGCCCGTTGGTCGCCAAGGTGCACAGCGAAGTACGCCGTTTTGTTGCTCGCGGCAACACCGTGTTCCTGATCGGGCATCGTGATCACGAGGAGGTCGTCGGCACCCAGGGGGAGGCGCCCGGCCAGGTGGTCGTGGTGGCTGACCCGGACGAGGCCGGGCGGGTGCGCGTCGCCGATCCGCGGCGGGTCTCCTACGTCATGCAGACCACCCTCGCCGTCGAGGAGGCCGAGCAGACCGCGGCCGTTCTGCGGGACCGATTCCCCGCGCTCAACGGTCCACGCAGTGACGACATCTGCTACGCCACCACGAACCGGCAACAGGCGGTCCGTGCCGTCGCCCGGGACGCCGACCTCGTGCTCGTGCTGGGATCAGCGAACTCTTCCAACTCCCAGCGGCTCGCGGAGGTCGCCGCGGCCGAGGGAGCCCAGGCGTACCTCGTCGACGACGCGAGCACCGTCGACCTGCGCTGGCTGCGCGGCGTACGTCGTATCGGCGTCACCGCCGGAGCATCCGCGCCACCTCAGCTCGTCGACGACCTGGTCCGGTGCCTGTCCGGCCTCGGCCGGGTCGCGGTCACCGAGACCAGAGTCGCCGACGAGGACATTCGATTCACCCTGCCCAGGGAGGTGAGCTGACCGTGGCCATGCCACTGCGTCAGTCGATCCGCCTCGGTGGTTATCTGCTCAAGCAGAAGCTGCTGCGACGGGAGAAGTTCGCACTGCTGGTCGAGCTCGAACCGTTGTTCGCGTGCAATCTCGCCTGTGCCGGCTGTGGCAAGATCCAGCATCCCGCCTCGATCCTCAAGCAGCGGATGCCGGTCGAGCAGGCGGTGGCCGCGATCGAGGAGAGCGGCGCCCCGATGGTGTCGATCGCCGGCGGCGAGCCCCTGATGCACAAACAGATCGACGAGATCGTCCGGCAACTGCTGGACCGGCGGAAGATCGTCTTCCTGTGCACCAACGCGTTGCTGCTACCCAAGCACCTGCACAAGTTCACTCCGCACCGCAACTTCGCCTGGATGGTCCACATCGACGGGCTGCGCGAACGCCACGACGCATCGGTCTGCAAAGACGGCGTGTTCGACGAGGCGGTCGCCGCGATCAAGCAGGCCCAGGAGGCCGGGTTCCGGGTGATGACCAACACCACCTTCTTCGACACCGACACGCCGCAAGACGTCATCGACGTGCTGGACTATCTCAACGACGAGCTCGGCGTCGACAACATGCAGATCTCACCCGGGTTCGCCTACGAGAAGGCGCCGGACCAGGAGCACTGGCTCGGTCCCGATGAGACCCGGCAGCTGTTCGCGAAGGCGTTCGCCGGTGGCCGCCGGAAGAAGTGGCGGCTGAACCACTCGCCGCTGTTCCTGGACTTCCTGGAGGGCAAGGTCGACTTCTCCTGCACGGCATGGGCGATCCCGTCGTACTCGCTCAAGGGCTGGCAACGGCCGTGTTACCTGATGGAGGACGGGTACGTCGCGACGTACCAGGAACTGCTGGAGGACACGGACTGGAATGCGTACGGCCGGGGCCAGGATCCGCGGTGTGCGAACTGCATGGCGCACTGCGGCTACGAGCCGACGGCCGTGGTGGCGACCATGGGGTCGCTGCGGGAGACCATCCGCGCCGCGGTCGGATCATGAGCAGGTCGGACGTCGACGAACGCCGTCGCCCGAACACCGGGCTGCTGGCCACCCTGGCTTCACCCGCCGATCTCCAGCGGTTGCCGGCGGTTGATCTGCGTAAACTTGCCGACGAGATCCGTGAACAGCTCGTGCGTCATGTCACGCGGACGGGCGGGCACCTCGGGCCGAACCTCGGCGTCGTCGAGCTGACGATCGCGCTCCACCGGGTCTTCACGTCGCCGCAGGATGTCATCGTCTGGGACACCGGGCACCAGACGTACGTGCACAAGATGCTGACCGGTCGGCTCGGTCGCTTCGACACCCTGCGGCAGGCGGGCGGACTGTCGGGGTATCCGAGCCGGTCCGAGAGCGAGCACGACATCATCGAGAACTCGCACGCATCGACGGCGCTCTCGTACGCCGACGGCCTGGCGAAGGGGTTTCAGCTGACCGGCTCTCTCGAGCGACGGGTCGTCGCGATCGTGGGGGATGGTGCGATGACCGGTGGGATGTGCTGGGAGGCGCTCAACAACATCGCGGCCGCGCCGGACCGGCCGGTCGTCATCGTGCTCAACGACAACGGGCGATCGTACGAATCGACCGTCGGATCCCTGGCCGTCCAGTTGCGGGCATTGCGGACAGGGACGGCGCGCGGCAACGTCTTCGAGCAGCTTGGGCTCGCGTACCTCGGCCCAGTCGACGGTCACGACACCTTGGCTCTGGAGGCGGCGTTGCGGACCGCCGCCCTACTCCAGCACCCGGTCGTGGTGCATTGCCTCACCCGCAAAGGCGCCGGCCACGCTCCCGCCGAACTCGACGAAGCCGACCACCACCACACCGTCAACCCGGCCCGCGCCGATGTCGCCACGAGCCAGGTTCGCGGACCCGCCTGGACGGATGTGTTCGGGCAGGAATTGGTGGCGATCGCGGACGAGCGGGAGGATGTGGTCGCCGTGACAGCGGCGATGGTACGGCCGACCGGTCTGTTTCCCTTGGCCTGCCGGTATCCCGAGCGCGTGTTCGACGTCGGGATCGCCGAGCAGCATGCGGTGACGTCGGCTGTCGGGCTGGCGGTGGCGGGGCTGCATCCCGTGGTCGCGATCTACTCGACATTCCTGAACCGCGCCTTCGACCAGGTACTGATGGATGCGGCGCTGCACCGCGCACCGATCACCTTCGTCCTCGACCGCTCCGGCATCACCGGTCCGGATGGTCCGTCCCACCACGGAATGTGGGATCTGGCTCTGTGCGGATTGGTGCCCGGCATGCGGGTCGCGGCGCCTAGGGACGCTCAGCAACTGCGGCTCCTACTGCGCACCTGTGTTGATCACCAGGCTGGACCCACCATGCTCCGGTTTCCGCGCGGACGTAGCGGAGCTGCGCTGCGTGCCACCGGCAACATCGGTTCAGCCGAACTGCTGACCGACAGCCGACCAGAGGTGCTCGCTGCCGGGCAGCCCGAGGTGCTGCTGGTGCCTGTCGGTCCGCTCGCGGCGGCAGCAGTGGACGCGTCGCATCGGCTTCGGGAGCTGGGAATCCGCACGACCGTCGTCGATCCCCGTTGGATCATCCCCATCGAACCCGAGCTCGTCCGTTTCGCCGGCGAGCACCGACTGGTGGTGACGATCGAGGACAACACACTGCCCGGTGGATTCGGCGATGCGCTCGCACGGGCGCTCCGGCGTACGGCGTCACGCCCCGAGATCATCACGCTTGGTTTGCCCGGTGAGTTCGCCCCGGCGGGGGAGCGTGCGGACCTTCTTCATACGTACGGGCTCGACGCCGAAGGCATCACGCATGCCGTCGCAACCGCCGTGTGAGCAGACCTGCGCTGATGGCGTCTGTCGGCTATGTCTTGCTGCTCGGTGAGCTGCCGGCGCGGCGCATCAGCTCGATCAACGTCTCGGCACCGCGGCGCCGCCTCGCGGAGCGCACAATCTCCAGGTACGCCATAACCTCCGAGCTCGACAGTGCGCTGCCACGCGGTGGGGGCGAGGACTCTTCAAGACCGCGCGGTTCGCTGGTCTGTGTTATCAGTGGTGTCAGGAGGAGGCTGTTCGCGGGCGACTAGGCAGCGGCCGATCAGGACGATTGGCCGTCCGGTGCGCCGAGGCCGCGGGCGGTGTGCCGCAGGGTGGCGTTGTCCTCGGTCGACCGCCAACGGACAACGGCTGCCCGTTCACCCGCCCTCGACCGGGCGGCGGCGCTGAGGTCGTCGATCTCGTCCACGTTCGTGATGAGCAGTACGGCGACAGCCTCGCGTGTCCCGGAAAGGTCTGACTCGATCGTCGAGACATCGAGGTGGACCGACCGATCGCGGGCCCATCGAATGACGACCCGGAGCTGGAGCTCGTCCACCCAGTACGTCGGCCGTCGCGGATGCCAGTCCTTGTCCCGGCTGGGCGGATCGACCTCGGGGAGTGCTTGCCGGACTGCGTCGTACAGGGCCTCCCGGTAGGTCTGAGCGCTGCGATCGTCGGCGCCGAAAGTGACGCGTTGCAGCCCGACCTCCTTGGGCAACCGCCCGCTGACGGCTGTAACAGCAACGACCACGCCCACGAGCATCGATCCGAGGGCGGTGAGATCGCTGGCGCCGCGGAAAGCGAGGAGTACCCCGACAACGACGAGCGCGAGCCCGCCGAGCCCGAGGCCGACCCTGATACCGGGTCGCAAATCGGCTGCCACAACCCTCCACATCCTTAGGTACCTCCATGATCACTCTTCGCTGGCACGAAGTCACGTCCAGTGGTGACCTTGTCCCTCTGATCCCTGGGCAGCGCGCCAGCAGCGGGGGAAGCGGTCACTATGTGCGACTCCCACCCAAAGGCTGCATATGACGTCCATATGACGCCTGACAGTGCCTTGGCGATCTCGACCATCTGCTGCTTGGCGACAGTGAGGCCGCCGACAGGACCGAGGTCCCGTGGTGGTCGCATCATTGCGACAGGAGTGAGCCAACATGCCGGCCTGAGTCGGCACCGCGGCGGTGTTCGTTGTCCGCTGTACGTGACCGTCCGCGCAGGGATTCCCTGAACCTTCGCAATGGATCTTCCTCCGCGAGCACGCACGACCTAGGTTGTGGTCCAGTATCCCCTGCGTCGACACGGAGGCTCCGATGGCGCCGAAGACCTGGACCACCACCGTCGCCCTGACCGCGACTGCTGCACTGACCCTGGCGACCGGGCTGACAGCGCCCGTTGCCAGCGCGAAGCAGCCGACCGGCACCACCACGGCGAAGGCGTTGGTCTTCATCCCGAACCCAGTGCAGTCCAGTGGTGACCAGACGCTCACCGACCAGAAGGACTCCGCGACGGCGGTCCCCCGCGGCGAGTACTACGAGGTCACCCTGACCGACCTGGACGGCTCTGGCTATCTGCGCGGCACGTGGGCGAACGTCCGTAGCAGCACCGGCACCCCGGCATACAGCACGGACGGCACCTACTTCTACAACCGGCACGACGACCAGTTCGAGCAGGTGATGTCGTACTTCTGGGGCACCGAGGCACAGAAGTACCTGCAGTCGCTCGGCTTCGGCGGCGAGCTACCGCCGGTGAATGCCGAGAGCCAGGACTACAAGATCAACCAGTACGGCGTGGACAACTCGTTCTCCTGGGACAAGCACGACACGATCACACTCGGCAAGGGGGGCGTGGACGATGCCGAGGACGGCGAGGTGATCGTGCACGAGACGGGGCACGCCGTGCACGACGCCCAGGTGCCGGGCTTCGGGTCCTCGCTCGAGGCCGGCTCGATTGGCGAGGCATGGGGCGACTACTTCTCGGTGACCGTCGGCGACTGGGTAGCGAAGAAGTACGGCGTTCCGGTGAACGCGCCGCTGGCATGTGTGATGGACTGGGACTCGACGTCGTACACGTCGACGACGCCGCACTGCCTGCGCCGTCTGGACGCCGGCAAGCACTATCCGGAGGACGTAGTCGGCGAAGTGCATGCGGACGGTGAGATCTGGTCGCAGGCGCTGTTCCAGATCCGTACCGCGCTCGGTCCGAAGGTCGCCGACCGGATCATCGTCAACGCGCAGTTCGGGTTCGCTCCGGACACCAGCTTCGCCGCTGCAGCCCAGCACACGGTCGCGACCGCACAGTCGATGTACGGAGTCACGCAGGCCGCCGTCGTCCGGAAGGCATTCGCGGATCGCGGCATCCTCTAACCGCGCAGGTGTTCACGGCGCGAGCAGTGCTCGCGCCGTGATGCGTGACGGCCTAGCAGGCAGGTCATGGAAGCCTCCGGCGGATGGTGTGGCATCGATCCGCACGACCCGGACAGATTGCCTGGGGAACCTGGACGCTAGCCTCGCTCAGCCAGCGACGTCACCAGTGGAGCGGTTATGTCGTCAAGTGAGTGCACGACAACGGATGCGAGGCCGAGGGCGTCCTTGTCGGGCGGAAAGGCCTTGTTGGGAACTGCGATGACGCGCAAACCCGCCCGGGCAGCCGACCGCAGTCCGTTGCTCGAGTCCTCGATTGCAACCGCCTGCTGCGCGTCGACAGTCAACTGCCGCACCACCTCCTCGTAGACCGCGGGTGCCGGCTTGCCGGCCTGGACCTCCTCGGTGGACACGCTGACACGGAACTTGCTTGCCAAGTTCGCAGACTCGAGGACCGCGTCGATCAGCTGTCGCGGTGACGACGACGCCAGTCCCAGCGGCCAGTGGCTCGCGAGTCGTCGTACGACCTCGATGGCGCCGGGCAGCAGCGGCAGCCGTAGCCGGTATCGGCTCGCCATGCGGTCGATGACTTCGGCCGCCACGTCCTGCGGCCGGCCAGGTACATCGATCACCGCCGTAAGGTAGTGCGACCACTCTGGCGTGCTCATGCCCTGCAATGCACGGGTCGCGTCGGCGGGCCAGGGGCGGCCGGCTTCGGCGGCGACTCCGCGACGGACCTCGTCCCACTGCTGCTCGGAGTCCACCAAAACACCGTCAAGGTCGAAGACCACTGCCTGTATCTCGCGGTCCGCCATTGCACTCCCTGGGTCGGTCGAAGCCGATCGCTTGCTTGTTCAAGCCTGCTGGCCACAAGAGGAGATGCCAACCGCCCGGACCACGGAAGGCATATCCGAACCCGCAGAGGCCCTGCTCGCCAAAGACCCGGCCGACCGGCTGACCGTCGAGCAAACCACCACCGCCCTTCACATCCTGCCTCCCGACCAACCTGAGCCAAAACACCGTTCCGACCGCTGAGCCGGGCTGTGGGGGTCGTCTTGATGCGATCATCGACTGATGGATGTCGTGTCGATCAACGAGCTGGCCGCCGAGCGACTTGCGAAGGCGGTGGCCGCCGAGAGTGGGCGCAGTTCGGTCACCGTCTACAGCAGACCCGGTGCGCGCCTCCGGCAGACCCTGACTGCGCTCGCCGCGGGCCGGGTGATGGGTGAGCACAAGAGTCCTGGGGATGCGTCGCTGCTCTGCCTGCAGGGTCACGTTCTGGTTCGCGCCGGTGACGCACAGGTAGAGCTGGGTCCAGGTGACCTGGTGGCGGTGCCGCCGCAGCGTCACGACGTCGAAGCCCTGGAACCGTCCGTACTACTGCTCACAGTTGCCTTGCACTGACCGAACTCGAACGACCGGCAAACGAAGGGGTCAGTTCGGTGGGCATCCTTCAAGCAGGTCATGCCGACCGCTCATGCGCGCCAGCCGCTGGGTGGCGGACAGTTTGGCTAGCTGGTGGCACCCCGCGGTGATCGCATCCTGCAAGGTGGGCCAATGGTCGACGCACCAGTAAGGATCGTCGGGTTGGCGGTCGTGGTCGTCGTCGATGTCGGCGCACCAGCCACCGGTGAAGACGTGATGGATGTGCAGTCGCAGGTTCATGGTCGTGTGCTTGTCGAGTGAAATCAGAACGGAAGTAACCGACCTGACGGGGTACGAAGGTCGAGGGCTCTCGGGCGCCTGCGCCTGATCGTTCGGATCGGCCTTGGCCGAACCAGGACCTGGTGCATCGGATTCACCTCCTCCGAGGGTGCTGCCGCACGCCACGGTGCCGGGCTGGTGTTTGATCTCACTGGTACGACGACGCAGCCCGTCGAAATGTGACGTGGCGTGCCAGCCCTGCTCTGACAGCGGGCATGGGGGAGCGGCACCGGGCGCAGGATGAGACCCCGTCCTAGCACACAGTTACGGGAGTTAGCGTTACCGGCTTGCCTAGCCGGGCAGTGGGATCGCGATGACCTCGCCGATGTCGGCGCAGACGCCGCAGTTCGACACGTATGCCTTGCCGTCCCGGAGCGCCAACCCTGTCGGCATCATGAGACCTTCGCTGGCGATGACCGTGCGCGAGCCGTTCGCGTCCACGCGGATCAGCGCACCCGTCGTATCACCCGACAGCAGGCCGTTGTGGGCGATCTCGAGCACGTAGAGCGAGTGGTCGGGGCCGAATGCGATGTCGATGATGTTCGTGAACCCGCTGGCGACCACCTCGGGTTGTCCGCCCGGCTCGACCCGGTAGACGTTCGCGCCGCCGACCGGGAAGGGGAACCCGGTTAGCTGACCGACGTACAGCGCGCCGTCCGGACCGCGGGTCACTGTCGTCGGCACGGCCTGCATCGGGATGTCTGGGCCACCGAACGGGCTGGGCACCGGTCGCGGTGGGAACACCGCGAGGGTTGAGATGCGTCCGGGTTGGCGCACACCCAGGAGGGAGTTGCCGCCGGCGTCCGCGACCACCTGGCCTCCGGCCGTGGAGAGCAGACCCTGCGGGTTGCTGTCGGGGAGTCCGCCGTCCGGATTGTCCGACAGCTCGAACCCGCCGATGTCGGCCACCAGCCGGAACGTCCCCTTCGACGGCTTGGCACGGACCAGAGTCGCGGCCGTCTGCCCCTCCGGAGGCAGTGCCGTGCGGAGGGCCGGGTCGGCGCCGAGGCCCAGCGTCACGTACAGGTTGCCGCTTCCATTCGGTGCCACGTCAGACGGTCCGAAGACCTCGGGCGTCCCCTGCAAGGCGAATGACGGGAGTCCGGTGAGGACCCGATTCTGATGGCCTCGCTTCACCTCTGTGACCGCGCCGGTGGCGCCGTAGCAGATCTGTCCGAGGGGGTGTGGGAGGCATGGGCTGGTGCCGCCCACGCCCGCTTCGGCGACGTACAGGGTGCCGTTCGGGCCGAACGCCAGGCCGCGAGGGCTGTCGAGCCCCGATGCGACCACCTGCCACGGTGAGTCCTGGCTGACTGCCGGCGTAGCCGGCAGGACGGCGAGACTCAACCCGGTGCTCAGTGCTATGCCGATGATCATCGTGCGCCGGAACATGTGCCCTCCCTGGTAGTGCACCCCCTTCTCCCGAGTCTGCTCACGACCGTCCCAGCCGTCCATAGTTCGCATCGCCCCATCAGCTTCGGGCTCTGACGAGACATCAAACGGCCGGCACCGACGTTGCCTCCGGCTACCGGCAGAGAGGCGCCGCGCACGGGCTGTGCCGCGCAACCAGCCTGCGCTGACGACCCGCCGCCCGCACAGTCAGTTGCCTTTTGTGGCCGGGGTCGGCTAGGTGACCATGATGACCTTGCCGGTGGCCTGGTTGCTCTCCAGAAATTGGTGGGCGGCCGACAGATCGTCGAGAGGGAAGATGCGGTCGATGGTGGGCTGGTACGCGCCGGACTCGACCTGGTTCACGACGCGTTGCAGCGCTGCGGTGTTGCCCATGGCGTCGTTGCTGTGGAACGAGGTGAGCTTGGTGCCGGAAGGGATCATCGCGATGGGCTCGAAGTCAGGGATGAGCCAGCCGCTGAGCGAGCCGGAGATGCAGACACTGCCGCCGTGACGAACAAGGCGAAGCGAGTCGAGCGCCGTACAGGTACCGACCAGGTCGAGGATGTGGTCCGGCCCGGTGGGCCAGAGTGCGTGGACGTCGGCGGTCAATCGGCCGTCGTCGAGGAACGCGTGCCGGCTCTGCAGAGTGGCGAGCTTGTTTTGGCTGCGCGTGGTGGCGGCGGTCTCGATGCCGGCGGCCGACGCGATGGTCGCGGCAGCCATTCCGACGGACGAGGTGCCACCGCGGATGAGCAAGCGGTCACCCGAAGCCACACCGAGCGCGTCCAGTGACCCCTGTGCGGTCAGGTAGGCCTCGGGAAGCGCGGCGAAGACCTCCCAGGGCAGCGCCGTGGTGATCGGCATCAGGAGTGCGTTCGGCAGTACGGCGAACTCCGCGTAGCCACCGTCGAAATCGCGACCCATCTCACCCATCACGGCCGCGACTGTCGTGCCTTCCGGCAACCGTGAATCGGTCGAGGCGGCCACGATCCCGACGCACTCGATGCCCAGCACGCGCGGGAAGCTGACGCTGGGGGAGTGTCCTTGGCGGGTTCTCAGCTCGGAGCGGTTCAGCCCCGCGCCCTTGATCTGCACCAGGCTCCAGCCTTCCCGAACGGCTGGGACCGGGACCTTGCGAATCTCCAGCACCTCGGGACCACCCGAGCGTACGCACACCACTGCTCGCATCATCATGCGGTCACTCTCGCCGACAGCTAGCTTGGCTGAACACCGGTAAGATGCCATTTCATGCCCGTTGCCCGCCAAGTCCCTGAGACGTCACGATTGCTGCCGTCCGGTGGTGTGCATCTCTGGCGGTCCGGCGGAGCCAGCGCGCCCCAGTCGCACTCCCGTGGTCACCTGGTGTACGCCGCCCGCGGCGTACTTTCCGTCCACACGGAGCGCGGTACGTCGATCGTCCCGGCCAACCGCGCCGCCTGGACTCCGGCCGGCTTCACGCACTACCACCAGGCCCACAGCACGACCGACATGCGGATAGTCTTCCTCTCCACGGCCATGGCCCGTCGCGTATCCGACCACCCAGTCGTGTTCGCGGTCTCGGATCTCGCCCGCGAGGTGATCCTTGCGCTCACCGGTGATCGCAGCCACCACAGCGACGCCGAAGCTCGCCTGCGCAGAGTCCTCGTCGACGAGCTGCGGGAAAGTCACGAGCAGTCACTCGACCTGCCGGAGCCACACGACGACCGCCTGCGAGCCGTCGCGCAGGTCCTTTACGACCACCCCGACGACAACCGGTCGCTAGCCGAGCTCGGCCACCTGATCGGCGCAAGCGCCCGCACCCTCAGCCGCCTCTTCCACGACGAGCTCGGCATGACGTACTACGAGTGGCGCACCCAGGTGCGCATCTACCACGCGCTGATCTTGCTGGCCGACGGTCACACCACCACCCACATCGCCCACGCCTGCGGCTGGTCCAACCCCAGCAGCTTCATCGCGGCCTTCACCGCTCTCGTCGGCTCTACCCCGGGCCGCTACCGAAACCCCTAGCTGCCCGAGGCAACAAAAAGGCCGCTGACCCTGGGGCCCGCGGCTCTGTCTGTGTCCTAGGAGGGACACGCACCTCAACCTCGATCTCGAGACCTCCACCTCGGCGACAAGATCACCGTCGAAACCGAACAACTGGACCCGACCGGCCACCGCATCGGCTCACGAGCCGAAATCACAACCGCCGTCAAGGCGACCGCCCCCGACGACAACACCCCCACCCTCGAGTTCCCCCTCCGCTGACGCGCGGACCCACCCATGTACCTAGACGTACTGCGGCGCCCTGGGAACATCACGCTGCCCAGACCTCGGCGCGCCCTGCCAACGGACCACCGCGTATCCGATCACCCCCGTTCAGCTCGTCAGCCTTGTCGTCGTCGATATCGAACTGGTTGAGCAGGTTCGCCCGGCAGGATGCTGATGCGTAGCGACCACACATGACCTACCTGCGACGCCGGGCCCGCTCCGTCTGGGCAGATCTGTATCCGGGCTGTGGCATGGATGGACGTTTGCGGGCCTCCAGAATCTGATCGCCCCGTCGCTCCGGGGTCGATCGGTAGCTCGGCTGATGGCTCGTGACCGCGCCTAGGTCCGTGCCGGGAGCGGGCGGAGGGGCCGGCGCCTCAGGTGTGCTACCCGGCTGGCTGCGCTGTGCGTGTCAGTACGCATGCTTTCTTGGCGTCTGCACCTGATCATGGGATCGGGAACGCATGGCGTCCCGGTCTGGTCAGGGGTCGTGGTGTGAGTTGGACGTCGAGGCGTGGCGATGACGGGTTGGCAAGTCGCGGTGGCTGGCGTGGCGGGTGCGCCCGGCGTCGTACTCGGTCTGTTGCTGTTGCTTCGTGGACCACGCGTCGTCGGTGCGCTGCTCGTAGCGCTCGGCTTGCTCCCGCTGGCCCTCCTCTCGCCCGACTCATCGGTGGCGGGCCGGTCGCCACCGCACGGCCTCGGCCTCCTCCTCGCGGTGGCCTCCGTCGCCGGGTGGGTGTGGCTGTACGTCCCGCCTGCGTTGCTCGCTGCGTACTTCCCGGACGGTCGACTCGGGCGCGGCTGGTGGGTGCTCCCGGCGGGCTGGGGCGTTTTCCTGGTCGCGTTCCACGTGGCGGTCGCCCTGGACGCGGACAACTATGGCGACCGTGCCGGACAGATCCCGGGCAGCCCCCCGGTGGAGGTGCCGCGCTCGGTCGCCAGCGTGCTCGGCATCGGCTCGCTGGTCCTGCTGCTCGCGTTGCTGGTCGGGTCGGTGGCCCGCGTGGTCGTGCGCTTCCGCCGAGGAGGAGACGTGGTGCGACGACAGCTGAAGTGGTTCGCGTTGAGCATCCTGCTGCTGCCGATCGTCCTGATCGTCACCTGGGCGGCGTACCTGCTCACCGACGTCGCCGGGGTCGTGGTCCAGGTCGGGCTGTTGCTGGTCTTCGTCAGCATGCCGGTCAGCATCGCCATCGCCGTCCTGCGGCACGACCTGTACGACGTCGACACCCTGGTCAGCCGCACGGTTGCCTACATCGTGCTGACCGGTGGCCTGGTGGCGGTGTTCGCGGCCGTCACGGTGGGGATCGGGGTTGTGGCGGGACGTGGCTCCGATCTGCCGACCGCGGTGGCGACGCTGGTGTGCGCGGCCGCGTTCGGACTGCTGCGGCGCCGGGTGCAGGTGGTCGTCGACGCCCGGTTCGACCGCGGCCGGCGTGACGCCTTGATCCGGCTGGACCGGTTCCTCGACGAGGTGCGAGATGGTCGCACCGGACCAGAGCAGGTCGAGTCGGCGTTGCGTGAGGCGCTGCACGATCCGGAGCTGCGCGTGGTGTATTGGCTTCCCTTCGACCCGACGACGCCCTGGCGTACTGGTGACGGCGAGCCGTCGGCTCGACCGGAGGACCCTGCGCTGGACGTCGCCGTGGCCGGCAGACTGCTGGGCTCCGTCGGCTACGACCTGGCCGTGCGGCGCCCCCGGCTGCTCCGGGAGGCGCTGCGAGCAGCGCACCTGCCACTGGAGCTGGCGCATTCCCGCATCGCTCTGCGCCACGCGTTGGCCGAGACGCGTGCCTCGCGGGCGCGCCTGGTCGAGGCCGGCGACGCCGAGCGTCGCCGGCTCGAGCGCGACCTCCATGACGGCGCCCAGCAGCGGCTGGTCGCGATCGGGATGTTCCTGCGGCTGGCGCAGCAGCGCGCGGACCCGGCCGATCCACTGCAACAGGTGCTCGGTACCGCCGTACGGGACCTGCAGGAAGCCCTGGGCGAGCTCCGTCAGCTGGCCGGAGGAGTACGCCCACGCGGGCTGGACGAGGGGCTCTCGGCCGCGATCCGCGGGCTGGTCCGGACCAGCCCGGTGCCCGTAGAGGTCCACCTGACCTCCGATCCCGTACCGGACGTGGTGGCGACGACGGCGTACTACGTGGCTGCCGAGGCGTTGGCGAACGCGCTCAAGCACGCAGAAGCCCGATCGGTCGTCATCGACGTCACCCACCGCAACGGGGACGTGCGGGTGGTGGTGTCCGATGACGGTCGCGGCGGCGCCACGGTGCGCGCCGGGTCCGGGCTCGCTGGGCTGCGTGACCGCGTGGCGGCGACCGGGGGTGAGCTCGGTGTGGAGAGCAGCCCTGGCATCGGTACGCGAGTGGAGGCGAGGCTGCCGTGCGGATCGTGATCGGCGAGGACTCCGCCGTCGTACGCGAGGGTCTGGCGCTATTGCTCGCCCAGGCCGGCCACGAGATCGTTGCACGTGTTGGAGACGCGCCCGGGGTGGTGGCGGCGGTGCTGGCGCACGAGCCCGACCTGCTCGTCACCGACATCCGGATGCCGCCAACCATGAGCGATGACGGTGCCCGCGCGGCGCGGGAGCTCCGGACAATGCGGCCAGGGCTCCCAGTGGTGCTGCTGTCCCAGCACATCGAGACGACCCAGTCGACCGAGCTCGTCGCGACGGGAGCCTTCGGCTACCTGCTCAAGGACCGGATCCTCGACCTCGACGACTTCCTCGACGCCCTCCGCCGGGTCGCGGCCGGAGGTTCGGCGCTGGACCCCGAGGTGGTCGCGTCGCTACTGGCGCCGATGCATCCCGAGCCCGCCTTCGCCCAGCTGACCGAGCGCGAGCGCGAGGTGCTGGGCCTGGTCGCGGAGGGCCGCTCGAACGCGGCAGTGGCACGTCGGCTCCACACCGCCGAGCGCACGGTGGAAACCCATGTCCGGCACATCTTCGTCAAGCTCGGACTGTACGACTCCGACGACGACCACCGCCGCGTCCTGGCAGTGCTGGCCTACCTGCGCAACAGTTCGTAGGGCTCCGGCTCCGTCCGCGGGTCTCGCCGTCGGAGCAGTGCCATCGCGGCCAGTCCGAAGCCGATCGCCTGTACTGCGGTCCCGATCACGTCCGAGAACGGGAAGCTGATGGCGTGGAACACCGGCCAGGCCATCAGCCCGAACCCCGCGAGCCGATTCGCGGTGTGCGCCCGTACCAGGGCCAGGCCGAGCAGGAACGTGCCCAGGAGGTTGCCCAGGACGAAGAGCAGATAGACCCAGCGTGTCAACGGCTCGTCCAGGACCGCCTGCAACACCGTGACGTTCTGGCTCGTCGAGCCGCCGGCCTTGACCATCGCGGCCGTGGTGAAGCCCTGGAACACCATCGCGAAATAGCAGACGTATGCCGCGGCCGTGAGCACACCGCCGACAAGGCCCAGACGCGCGGCACGGACGCGGACCAGTCGCATCACGCCGAGGACGGCGGGCACCAGCAGCAAGGCGCCGGCCAAAGCGGCCAAGCTGGCCCAGCGGTCCAACGTGAGGTGCTCACCGGTCAGGGCGAGGTCGCCGCTCGGTTCGAGGTCATCACCCCCGTGCAGGGTCGTAACCGCGTGGCCGACCTCGGCGCCCACGATGAGCCAGGGGGCGAGAAACATCGCGAGGGCGAGTCCGACACGGCGCGTCGTCGCGGTGCGCACGAGCGGATCGCGCGCGTCCAGAGCGAACTCTTTGGTGCTGGTCATGGCGACTCCTTCGTTTCGAGGTGGAACTCCCCTCGAGCGTCGTACCAGCGAGCCGCCGGGCGCGTCGGCGCCAGCACGGCACCCGCCTGCGGGCCAGCACGCACGTACCTGCCCGCGCCAGGGCGGTGCGGATCTGAGATGTGGTTGCTGATGGCAACTGATTCCGCCTGAGAACGGGCCGCCGGCCACAATGCACAACGGGCGGCACGAACCGTGGCGCCTGCAGGAAACCAGACCCGCGTGATCTACTGCAAACAATCACCACGCCGGTCCAGATCGTGGCCGGGAAGGGCGATGACCTGGTGCCCTGGTCGAACAACCAGTTCCTGGCCGACCACCTACCGCGCAGCGAGGTTCATCCCCTCCATGCGGGCCACTTCGCCCGGAGAAGCATCCGAGGAGTACGTCCAGCTGGTTGTGAACCGGATCAGCGGCTACCGGATCAGCGCGGCGTGACCGAGGGGCTACGGTCCGCCGCGGGCTGGTCACGTATGCGTGGCGAGGCGGTAACGGTTGAGTCGCGGTCATTGCCGCCGTACTGCGCTCTGCGTACGAAGCAGGTATATGCCGAGCCACCGGCCGGCCCTTCCTCCCGCCGATGCGCCCTGCTTTTGCGAGTAGGAGGAGAGATGTCTCGTCAGAAACTAACCATCGCCGCGATCTGCGCGTTCACGCTGGCGGCGGCCGCCTGCGGTGGCGGCACGGAGACCCCGTCGGGGACTGAAGGCCAGGCCGTCACCGGCGGCACGCTGAACATGCTCGGTGCGGGCGACGTCGACTACATGGACCCGAACATCAGCTACTACTCGATCGGCTATCTGGGTCTGCGGATGTGGAGCCGGCAGCTGTTCACCTACCCGGCCGAGGACGGTAAGACGACGGCCCCGGTGGCGGATCTGGCAACCGAGATCCCGAGTACGTCGAACGGCGGTGTCAGCGCCGACGGGAAGACGTACACGATCAAGATCAGGTCGGGTGCGCAGTGGAACACCAACCCGGCCCGCCAGGTCACCGCGGCCGATGTGGTCCGGGGCGTGAAGCGCACCTGTAACCCGGTCCAGCCGTTCGGCGGCATCCCCGACTTCGCTTCGCTGCTCGAGGGGTACCAGGCGTTCTGCGACGGCTTCGCCAAGGCCGGCAAGACGGCCGCGGCGATCGGCGGGTATATCGAGGGGACGGATCTGCCGGCGGTGAAGGCGCAGGACGACACGACCGTGGTGTTCACGCTGACGCAGCCTGCGACCTACTTCGTCGACATGCTGACGCTGCCCGCGTTCTCGCCGGCGCCGAAGGAGTTCAACTCCTACATTCCGGCCAGCGCCGAGCTCGCCCAGCACACGCTGTCGGACGGCCCGTACCAGATCGAGTCCTACGCGCCGACGAAGTCGATCGTGTTCACCCGGAACCCGGCGTGGCAGGCGTCGAGCGATCCGGTCCGCAAGGCGTACGTCGACAAGATCATGATCAACGAGACGGTCAGCCAGGATTCCACCCAGCAACAACTGCAGACCGGCACGCCGACGGCAGACATGGAGTTCGACAACTTCCCGCCGCCGTCGCAGCTGCCGAACCTGATCAACACGAAGGACCCCAACCTCAATCTCGGTCCGACCGCGTCGACCAACCCGTACGTCGTGTTCAACACCGCCTCGCCGAACAACAACAAGGCGATGGCGAAGCCGGAGTTCCGGCAGGCACTGATGTACGGCATCAACCGGGCCAACATCATCCAGGTGCTCGGCGGGACGAAGGTCAACCGGCCGCTGACGCACGTACTGCCGCAGGACATCCTCGGTTCCAAGGACTCCGACCTCTACCCGTACGACGCGACGAAGGCGAAGGACATGCTCGCCGCCGCCGGGTTCCCGAACGGGCTGACGCTGAAGTTCCTGTACCGCAACGCGTCCGAGGGCAGCAGTAAGACATTCCAGACGGTCCAGCAGGACCTGTCGAAGATCGGCATCAAGGTCGTCGGCGTACCATCGCCGAACGCTGACTTCTACACGAAGTACCTGCAGGTGCCGACCGTCGCCCAGCGCGGAGTCTGGGACCTCTCCCTGGCCGGCTGGGGTGCCGACTGGTACGGCAACGCCGCGTTGTCGTTCTTCGCTCCGCTGTTCGCCGGCTCGAGGGCCTTCCCGCCGATCGGCAGCAACTTCGGCCTGTACGACAGTGCGGCGACGAACGCTCTGATCCTGCAGGCGGCCACAGCGAAGACCACCGATGAGTCGACGGCTCTGTGGGCCCAGGCCGACGAGCAGGTGATGAAGGACGCACCGTTCTTCCCGATCACCAACCCGATCCAAGCCAACTACCGCGCCACCCAGGTGCATAACGCGATCTACATCCCGGCGATCCAGAACTTCGACCCGACGAACGTTTGGCTGAGCCAGGACAAGCAAGGCGGCTGATGAGCGATGCCGCTCCTCTTGAGCGTCCGGGATCTGTACGTCTCCTTCGACACCTCGGACGGTGTGGTGCAAGCCGTCCGGGGACTGTCGTTCGACGTACGCAAGGGCGAGACGCTGGCGATCGTGGGGGAGTCCGGGTCGGGGAAGAGTGTGGCCACTCAGACCATCACCGGACTCACCCGCGGCGCCCGGATCTCCGGCGAGGCGACGTTCGATGGGATCGACCTGCTCGCGGCCGACCCGGCGACGCTCCGGCGGATCCGTGGCGCCCGGATCGGGATGATCTTCCAGGACCCGTTGTCCAGCCTGCACCCGTACTACCGGGTGGGCTGGCAGATCGTGGAGATGATCCAGGCGCACGACCGGGAGATCTCCAAGCGGGACGCCCGTGGGCGGGCCGCGGAACTGCTGTCGCTGGTCGGGATCCCGCGGGCGGCGGAGCGGATCGACGACTATCCGCACCAGTTCTCCGGCGGCATGCGGCAGCGGGTGATGATCGCGATGGCGATGGCCCTCGACCCCGAACTGCTGATCGCCGACGAGCCGACCACCGCGCTCGACGTGACGGTTCAAGCCCAGGTCCTGGAGGTGATGCGCAGCCTGCAGGACCGCTTCGGTACGGCGATCATCTTGATCACGCACGACCTCGGGGTGGTCGCGCAGATGGCCGACCACGTGGTGGTGATGTACGCCGGAGCCGCGATGGAGCGGGCCCGGCGACGCGAGATCTTCTACCGTCACCACCACCCTTACACCGAAGGGCTGCTGCTGTCGCTCCCGGCGCAGGCGGCCGCGGGGGGGCGGCTGACGCCGATCACCGGTACGCCGCCGAGCCTGATCGCCCTCCCGCCCGGGTGCCCGTTCGCCCCGCGGTGCCGTTATGCGTTTGACCGTTGCCGGGCCGAGACTCCGCCGCTGGAGGATGTGTTCCGCGATCCGTTCCATCAGTCGGCCTGCTGGCTGAGCGCCGACGAGGCGACCCGTGGCCGGCAACGCGAAGCGCTCGAGGCCACCGGTGCGTCATGAGTGCCTCCGACGTACTGCTGCGGCTGGACGGTGTGCACAAGCACTTCCCGGTCGAGACCGGCGCACTGCTCAACCGCGGGCACGAATTCGTATACGCCGTCGACGGCGTGGATCTGCAGGTGCGGCGTGGTGAGACGCTTGGGCTGGTCGGCGAGACCGGCTGCGGCAAGTCGACGCTGGCCCGGTGTGCCGCACGCCTGTACGACGTGACGTCCGGATCGGTGTGGTTCGACGGGCAGGACATCACCGGGTTGTCGCGCCGGGCGATGCGGCCGGTACGCCGGTACGTCCAGATGATCTTTCAGGATCCGTACGGCTCGCTGAACCCACGCCGCCGGGTCGGTTCGATCATCGGCGACCCGTTCGTGATCCACGGCGCCGCGTCGAGGGCGGAGCGGAAGAAGAAGGTCCAGGAGCTGATGGAGGTGGTCGGGCTGAATCCCGAGCACTACAACCGGTTCCCGGCCGAGTTCTCCGGTGGTCAACGGCAACGAATCGGAGTGGCCAGGGCGCTCGCGCTGCGGCCGAAGCTGGTGATCTGCGACGAGCCCGTGTCCGCCCTGGACGTGTCCATTCAGGCCCAGATCATCAACCTGCTGGCGGATCTGCAGCACGAGTTCGACCTGACCTACGTATTCATCTCGCATGATCTGTCCGTCGTACGGCATGTGAGCGACCGGATCGCGGTGATGTACCTCGGCAAGATCGTCGAGACCGCGCCGGCGCCCGAACTCTTCACGACCCCGCGGCATCCTTACACTCGCGCGCTACTGTCCGCGCTGCCGGTCCCCGATCCCGACGTGTCCGACAGTCAGCAGCGGATAATCCTCGCCGGTGACATGCCGTCACCGGTGGCGCCGCCGGCCGGTTGCCGGTTCCACACCCGCTGCTGGAAGGCTCGGAACGACTGCGTCCAACGCGAGCCACCGCTGGCCGCCGTGCTGGGGGATGCGCCCGACCATGCGACCGCGTGCCTGTTCCCGCTCGAGGTGGGAGAGAACCTGCTGCTCACCTCGCCACCGATCGAGGACACGGTGATCGCTGCCGACCCTGAGAGTGGAGGTTTCGCATGACCTTGCCGTACGAGACCGAGATCCCGACCGGTACGCCGGACACGGTCGCCGCGGTGCCCGGCCGGATGATCGAGGGCCGGAGTCCGTGGGTGCTCGCCTGGATGCGGCTGCGCCGGGACCGGGTGGCGATGATCTCGCTGGTGGTGATCGCGATCATCGTCCTGGTGGCGATCTTCGCGCCGGTGGTCGCGTCGGTCACTGGCCATCCGCCGAACGAGCAGTACCGCGAGACCGGGCTCACCCCTGATGGGCTGCCGAAGGGCCCGACCGGCGAGTTCGTTCTCGGCACGGACGATCTCGGCCGGGACATCCTGGTCCGGATCGCGTACGGCGCCCGCATCTCGCTGCTCGTCGGTGTGGCCGCGACCGCCCTGACGGTGATGATCGGTGTCGTCGTCGGACTCGCCGCCGGGTTCCTCGGTGGGTTCGTCGACACTGTCCTGGCCCGGCTGATCGACGTCGTACTGTCGGTCCCGTTCCTGCTGGCCGCGATCGCGCTGGTCTCCGTCACGGGTCCGAGCCTGAGCGTCACAGTGCTGGTGATCGGCTTCTTCAGTTGGGCGTCGGTGGCCCGGATCGTGCGCGGCCAGGTGTTGTCCCTGCGCGAGCGGGAGTTTGTCGAGGCAGCCCGATCATTGGGTGCCAGTGACCGCCGGATCATGTTCATCGACATTCTGCCCAATGTGCTCGCGCCGGTGATCGTCTACACCACGCTGCTGATCCCGGTCGTCATCGTCGTGCAGGCGACGCTGTCCTTCCTCGGTCTCGGATTGGCACCGCCGACCCCTGACTGGGGCGGCATGATCAGCGAGGCGCAGGCCTACTACACGACTGCCTGGTGGTTCATCGTCTTTCCAGGTGCCGCGTTGCTGATCACCACGCTCGCCTTCAACCTGTTCGGCGACGGCGTCCGGGACGCCTTCGATCCGCGCACTGAGCGGCTGCTGAAGAAGTGACGAGATGCTCCGCTTCCTGATCCGCCGGACCGCCCACGGAATCCTCGTGCTCTGGCTGATCACGGTGTGCGTGTTCGCACTGTTCTTCATTGCCCCGAACAATGTCGGCCGCACCCTGGCCGGCCGGCAGGCGACGCCGGAGACCATCGCCTCGATCGAGCAGCGACTCGGACTCGACCAGCCGCTGTGGAAGCAGTATGCGCAGTTCCTCGGCAAGGCGGTCCGGGGCGACCTCGGCTACGACTACTACCACCAGGTGGCGGTCACCCACATCATCGCGCAGGCCCTTCCGATCACAATCTCGCTGACAGTCGGTGCGGCCGTACTGTGGATGGCGCTCGGTGTCTTCAACGGCGTACTGTCGGCCACCCACCCGCGCTCACTCGCCGATCGCGGGCTGACGGTCTTCGCGCTGTTCTTCTACTCGATGCCCTCGTTCCTGCTCGGGCTGCTGTTGCTGTACTTCTTCTACTTCAAGCTCACGCTGGCCGGATTCCGCTGGTTCCCGGCGGGCGGCTACTCGCCCCTGGCGGACGGAGCCGGGCCGTGGGCCCAGCACCTGGTGCTGCCTTGGCTGGCGCTAGCTCTGTTGCTCGCGGCAACTTACACCCGGCTGACCCGCGGTTCGATGCTGGACGTACTCGGGGAGGACTACATCCGGACGGCCCGCTCCAAGGGCATCGCCGAACGGCGGGTGATCATCCGGCACGGACTGCGCAGCGCCCTCACCCCGGTCGTCACGCAGTTCGGCATCGACCTCGGGCAGCTCATCGGCGGTGTCGTGGTCATCGAAACCGTGTTCAGCCTGCCCGGACTCGGCAAGACCTCCATCGACGCGATCAACCAGCAGGATCTGCCGGTCATCATCGGCATCGTCCTGTTCGCCTCCGTCGCGGTCGTCGTCGCCAACATTCTGGTCGACGTCGCCTACGCCCTCCTCGACCCACGCGTCCGCCTGCACTAGATCCTCGCTGAGTTCTCGGGTCGCTTCTGATCAGCTCTCGTCGTGGTGTGTGCGGCCCTGGACACAGTATCGAGCGTATGCCTCGCCGCCCATCAGAAGGACGCTGGCGGGCGAGGTCGCCGTACATGCGACCAGGGTGTCGATCGCCTCATCCTGCGGGTTCGGCACAGGCTTGCTCCAGGCCCGTCGTGCTCGAACCGGCCGAGGCATCACGCCGTACCGCGACCGCCCGCTCGCGTCCAGTGATCGCCGGGGTCATCGTCGTCCTTCGGTGGATCGGTGGTCGCGGGTTTGCCGCGAACCATCGGGCCGCAACCGACCGTGCTGCCGCGGCAAGCTGGCGGTGGATGGCGTCGCGCGGACCACCCTGCGGATTCGCTGTCTTGACGGGTAGATGTCGAAGGCGTGCACTGAATGAGAGGGATGACCGCCGCTTGGCAGATGCAGCCTCCCTGATCTCGTCGGTGGCACATCTGGCGGCCGGCCACTTCCTTGGAGGTGGAGCCGGGATCCAGCATGTCTCGGCTCCATCGCCTTGGCGAGGACGGGGGAGGTGCGGCGTCGATGTCCCGACTATCGCGGGATGCCCAGTAGTCGCGGCTCCACGGCGCTGTGACGCTGCGGGCAACGCATGCGTACACCATGGTGGCGTGTGCCTAGGGCTTCACAATCCGACCATCGCGTGGTTGGTTGCAATGGAAGGACGTATCGCTCGGGGGACCAGGGTTGATACGGCCAAGCCGGCCCAGGGAGGGGCCATGCCTTCGAATGCTCGAATCGGGATTGTTCTACTGTCTATTGTCTTCGCCGGATCGGTCGGGCTGAACTCGTCGGCCGTGACCGCGCTGGCACCAACGCTGGTCACCGACGACAACGACGGCACGACCAGTTACCTGAGGTACGACGGGACGAGTGACGCCACCACCGCCGCGTGTAGCAGCGGTCGGCGATCACAAAACGAACCGACTGTCGCGGTCGACCCGAGCGACCCCGACATCGTCGCGGCCGGGTCCAACGACTACTGCGCGCAGATCGTCAACGGCGAGGTGTGGGCGGGTTACTACCGCTCGAACGACGGCGGCGCCACCTGGGCGCACAGCCTCGTTCCCGGCTACCCGATGGACACGTCGGCCGCCGGAGCCGCGTCGCCCACGCATGGAACGTGTGCGGCCGCCGGTGACCCGACGCAGTCGTTCGACACCGGGGGCCGGCTGTTCTATGGGTTCATCTGCTTCAACCGTGCTCAGCCGACGAATGGCTCGGTCTACGTGGCGACGTACACAAACAATGGAGCGACCTACGTGCGCACGGTGCGCGTCGACCGCGGTACTCCTTCGACGTGGGGCCTGTTCCAGGACAAGATCAACGTGACGACGGACCAGACGGGCGGATCGCACAGCGACAACGTCTACGTGGCATGGGCGACCTATCCCGGGCAGTCCGCCAACAACCGGATGATGTTCGCGCGCTCGACCGACCACGGCGCGACCTACTCCAAGCCGATCGCCGTGGACAAGGGGCTGAGCGAGAAGCAGTTCGCCGACCTGGCGGTGGGGCCGGACGGTGCTGTCTACCTCACCTACCGGACCATTTCGCATCAGCCGTCCACATCGGACGCGATCTACGTCGCGAAGTCGACCGATGGCGGGGCGAGCTTCGGGCTGCCGGTACGGGTCGCGGGCTTCACACCGTTCGATGACAGGGATTACGGCTCCAGTGCCGGATGCGGGGATGGGCCGTTCGCGTGCGCCACCGGGTTCACCTACTCCCGCTTCTCATCGCTGTCCGCGGTTGCCGCCGACGAAGTCGGCGTACATCTCGTGTGGAGTGGGCGCACCGGCGCCGGGCAGGGAAAGATCTTCGTCAGCAACTCGGCCGACGGTGTCCTGTGGAGCGCACCGGCCACGGTGGATGCCGCACCCACGGGCCACCAGTGGTTCCCGGACGTGGCCTCGGCCGACGGCGTGATCAGTGTTGTGTTCTACGACTCGCGGGGGGACCCGTCGTACGCACCGGACGTGCCACCGGGAAACACCGCCGGCGGTGTGAACTCCGGCAACGTGGTCGATACACGTGTCGCGCGGTCGGGCGACGGCGGGGACAGCTGGACCGAGCAGGTCGTATCCAACGTCGGCAGCAACTTCGGCTGGGAGACGCACAGTTCGCGCCGACTCGGGTTCTGGGGCGACTACAACTACATCTCAGCCGTGCCCGGTGGCGTGTACACGGTGTGGACGAGCTCGCAGGACCTGGTGCCGGGCGCCGACCCCCGGGAGACCGGTGCGGCCGACGACGAGGACTTGTTCGACGTCTACCAGCCGTGCACCTACGTGCCCAACGACATCAACGCACCCTCGTACACCTCGCCGACCATCGACGATCCGTGCCTGTCGCAAGGAGGCCTCGACCAGAACATCTACGGCGCACGTCCCTGACCGCGAGCAGCACTGCGCCGATCTGGGCGACAGGCGCCGTACGCCGTCAGACGGTGACAGTGATACGGAACCTCGTCGCTGAGACGGCGCAGGTTGGCCAGGCCGATGCGGGTGGCCTCTTCTTGGGTCATGCCGAGGTTGTCGATGTTGAAATGCATGGCCACCGCGCGGCCGGTGTAGGTCGCCGGCACGGTGAGCACGCCCGGCACGAACTCGGGCATGCGTTCGGCCCAGGCGGATCCACCGGAGTTGCCGGTGAATCCGCCTGACATGTCTGCTTCAGCTACAGCCAGGGAACGCGAGGGATCCGATCCTGGTCTGCCAGCCGTTGTTGGAGGAGTTGCGGTAGTACTGGTTGACGTACCAGAAGGTGCAGTCGTCGACCGGGTCGACGTTCATCGACGTGTAGTCGCCCCAGCGGTTGCTGACCAGTTGCGATCCGGTGCCGGCGATCATGCTCGCCTCGGCCTGCATCGTGCCGAGTGGCGCGGTGGCGAGCCGGCCGGTGAATCGGACACCCGGGAACACCTGCTGGCTGGAGACGCTGTAGCCCAGCGCCATGTTGCCCCTCTCGTCCATCGCGACGCTGCCCATCCAGCGGTTTACCTTGTCCGCGGGAGAGTAGGTGCCCTGCTGGTAGACGCTCCAGCCGGAGCCGGTGTTGCGCAGTTCGTACCAGCGGGTGCCGGCGAGCTTGGGCTGTGCTTCGACGGACTGGTTGGTCACCATCGCTTGATGGGTACCGAAGTTGCGATAGGCCAGCCGCCAGATCGGCCGCTGCCGATACGACAGTACGTCGATCAGGTTCTTGGTCCCCGGCTGCGGGATGCACGCGCGGGAGTTGTTGCCACGGCAGGGGAAGATCGAGTCGAACGGTGCCACCGGCAACGATCCGGTGAAGGTGAAGGTCGACGCGGTCGGCGTGGCCCAGTCGACGTGGAACTCGAACACGTTCAGTGCATCGGCTGGTGCGCCGTACTGCGCTCCGTCGTCCATGGAACCGACGTAGAAGTTCGGCGTACCGGCGGGCGGCGGCTGGTTGCCATCTAGGTCTGTCGGGAGCAGGCCGTCGCCCTGCAGCCATGGGGTGCTGCCCGGTGGCAGGAGGAAGCTCACCACGGCGGCGTTCGGGTTCCCGGCGTACAACTGGTCCTTGTTGACGACGTAGGCGCCGTTGCCGGCGAAGTTGTCGTCCGGATCGAACTCTCTGGTGCTGATGTAGAGCCCGTCCGGCCACACGCCGTACTTGGGATAGTCCGGGAAGTTCAAGCCGGTCGGCACGGCGTACCGGAAGTAGGCGCCCAGCGGATCGGACGTCTGCGAGACCGCGATGCAGTTCCAGTAGTTCGGACCGAGGGCTGTGAACTGGGTGAGAATCCAGCGGTCGGCGAACTGGTCGTGCAGGACGATCGGGTCGCCGGCGCTGTCGGAGCAGTCCGGTATGGCGAAGCCCTGCCACAACGTACCGAGGTCGGCCGGTCCGAACAGCTTCGTGCCGAACTTGTTGTAGATCGCGAAGCTGAGGTTGACCATCTCGACGTAGTGGTTCGGACCGACGTCTCCGACCGGGTCAGGCGGTGAGACCTGCTGGATGTTGGGTACGCCCTCGAACGACTGGATCAGCGTCGGCGCGTCGCCCGCTGCCGGTGCGGTCTGTAAAGCGGCGTCACCGGTGTACCCGGTGTCTCGCGGTACGGCGCCCCGCTCGGCGGGGCTGGTTCCGGTCCTTCGCGGTGCGACGACTCGAAGATCGCGCAGCGGCTTGCTGCGGTCGAAGGCGGCGACTTTCGACACCTTCGGCTTCTGCTGCTCCTGCCGCTCGGGAGCGCCGGAGGCGCTGGTGGCGGCGAGGGTCGATGCGGCGAGTGCAGCTACGACGATCGCGACGATGACGCCTCGGCGGCGCGAGGCTGTGGACAGGGTGCGCATGGGTTCCTCCCGGTGCACGTGCGAGCGTGACCGGTCCCCGCGCGACTCCCTCGAGTAAGTCGCACCCGGGGGCGGCCACGGGTGCGTCGACGACGTACCACTCACCTCGGTAGCACCAGCGCCACGCTGGGTCAACAGGCTGCGCCTCGGCCGGGTAGTCAGCTGGGGAAACGCGGCTGGTAGCCGCGGGTTACCTCGCGGACCTTTCGGTAACCGATGATGCCGAGCAAGATCGCGGTCGCCACGGCGGCGAGGACACCGGCGATGGTGCGAAGCGTGACCCCAGCGTCGGCGGCCTCGCAGATCACCGCGGCCAGCACGCCGGTGACCACGGCGTTGATGATGCCCACGATGACGGGCGATCCCGAGAGCCAGTGGGTCAGGCCGACCCGGCTGCGAAAGCTGTAGGTCTTCAACAGCCCTTGCGCGTCGTCATGATGGCTTGCGACAAAGTACGGCTCCAGCTCAGGTGCGAGCTCAAGGTAGGCGTGCCGTAGCCGGTTCATGCCGATCACGAGCCAGGCGTCCTCGATATCCGCCTCGATCAGGCGGAAGTACGTTCCCACGCCGACGAGTAGGGCAACGGGGAGAACCAGTAGCGCGAACGTCTGGAAGCTCTGCCCGAAGCCGGCCGCGTTCGCCACCAGTGAGAGTGCGATGACGGTGGCCGAGAGGACGGTCAGATAAGTGCCGGTCCGGCTGAAGATCTCGTTCCACGTCATACTGCGCGTAGCGAGCAAGCTCCAGTGCTCGGTCGCGAGGAACTGCGCATGCGGGCTACCCGTGGTGTCGACGCCATCGAGCGGTGGCGGCGTTCTGGCCGATGGCTGTTGCCTCATCCGATCTCCCATGCTGGTACTGCCCTTCCGCGACAGCCACAGCCGCGCCCTGAACCTTTGATGTCGGCGCTCTTGATGACTGGCCCCTTGCTTCGAGTGTGAACGGCGATGCGCTCTACTGCCACCCCTCACAGACAACCGCACGCGTGAACGTTCCGACAACAACGATGATGTCAACGCTTTGAGGCGGTCTGGTCCTCAGTGCGGCGACGGATGCAGTTGCCAATAGCAACTAGGAGTCGTCACTGGACCCAAGACAAGAAGCAGCACCGTGCCGCCGCGCCTGCGGGTGCCGGAGACTACGTCGGTGGGTGCGCGGTCGGGGCTGGCGGCCGCATCCTCGCCAGGCCATCCTTGACAGCGGTGAGGAGGATGAGGATCGCGTCGAGGTCGGTGATGCCGGTCGGTACGCCGACCACGTGGGACGGCACGCCCAGCTGGATCCACGGGGATCTCATGGCAGGCAACTTGTTGGTGGCCGAGGCAAGCTTTCCGCCGTCATCGACTTCGGCTGGACAACGCCCGCCACTTGGTGACGCCGGTCTGATCCGGCGAGGACGAACGGGAGTTCGGTGCACAGAGTAGACAGCATCGGTCGGCCTGATGGCGTGCAACTGAAGCCCGACAGTGGTGGTCGCGACGATGAGGGTCAGCGACGTCGCTTGGAGCAGCCCCGCGGCGGCGACATCGCGGATGCTGGCTAGCGCGGGCCGGTAAAGGACGGATGCGCCGAGGATCGCCTCGAACCCTAGCCGTGTAGCCAGGGCGCCAAGGCCGACCACGAGACCCGGTCTGCTCGCCGCGCTGCACACGGTCGCCGTCATGGGAACGGCCGACACGATGATCGAATGGCGCTACTTCGATCTCGAGGCGCAGATCTACGGCGACGAACTGGCCCTGAAACACGGTCGGGTCGACGTACCGCAGGGTCCCGGGCTGGGCATAGATCCCGACCCGGACGTGATCAGCACCTACCTGAATGCCTAGCATCCCGAATCGCATCGGAGCCCCGTGCGTCTGCCACGAACGCCGCCCTGGCCTGTGTGACGTCTGTGCCAAGCGGCTACGGAGTATTCGGGGATAGCGCCTGGCGGATGACGACGAGGGCGAAGAGTAGCAGCGTGAGCGTATGGACGACGGTGCACCACAGGCAGATGGCGTCGATGCGGAAGAGTTCGGCCCAGATCAGGTAGCAGACGAAGGCGACTCCGACGACAACGGCCGCGAGGCGAAGGCGGCCGGGCCACGGGGACGGCGTACGCCAGAGCGGCGGTAGCGACAGTACGGTCATGGCGGCGAAGAATCCCAGCCCGAGCAGTGCGACGGGGATCCCGAGAATGCGTGAGTATTCGCTGCTGGTGACCTTGATGCAGTTGACCACTCCGGTGTCGGGGCAGGCGAGGGTGCTGCCCGCCGTGAAGTGCTCGTAGGTCAGGTACGTCGAGACCGCGAGGCCTGCGATGGACAGCAGCAAGGTGGTCCAGGGGATCCAGCCCAGCGGCGAGTGCTCTGTGGTGATGTGCTCGGATCGGTGGCCTGAGTGTGCGGTCCCGCTCACGATCAGCTCTTCCCGAGCTTGCCGGCGGCCGCTGTGACCGCGTCGCTCGTGCAGACGGCGGTCGGCTGGTTGCCCGTGACCTTGCAGAGGGCGGCCGTGTAGAGGCTGGCGGAGCCGTCGATGGCCTTCGCGATGGGGCTGGAGGAGTCCTTGAGCGCATCCGCGATCTCGGCCTGGGTCTTCCCGGCCAGCAGTTCCGGACTGTACGAGGCACCCGAGGAGACGAACTTCCCGCCGAGGTCGATGAACGGGATCGAACCTCCGCTCTGCACGTACGGCGGCTGGTTGTAGGTGTCGAAGGTCGTCTGGTCGGCAGCCGTCGGGGTGTCCAGCGGCGCGTAGTTTCCGTTGACCTTCTCGTTGGTCGTGGTCTCGACGCCGGTGAAGGCCAGGTACTGGCTGGTGTACGTCGCTCCGTGGAACGACAGGGTCGGGGTGTCGGGGAACACGTCGTCGCCGGCGGAGTGCGTCGTGCCGAGGTTGTTGAAGGTCCCGAACCGCGACAGCGCCACCGTGACAGGCCACCGTTCGGCAGCGCAGTACGGGCAGAACTCGGCGCCGATATAGAGGACCTTCGGCCTACCGCCGGAAGTCAAAGGGGCCGCGGTGATCGCCGACGGGCTGGCCTGAGCCGCATCGGTGCCGACTGCGGC
Source organism: Kribbella orskensis (assembly GCF_004342085.1). Classification (NCBI taxonomy): domain Bacteria; kingdom Bacillati; phylum Actinomycetota; class Actinomycetes; order Propionibacteriales; family Kribbellaceae; genus Kribbella; species Kribbella orskensis. The sequence continues at coordinate 65,823 of NZ_SLWM01000004.1, read as the reverse complement.
GAACGTCGTCGCCGGGATGGATGTCAGCGCTGTCATGATCTGGGCGTCGGCCGTACCGGAGGGGCCGGTGCTGGACTGCTTACCGCCGCCGGCCAGGCGCACCGCGACCAGTCCGCCCACCACGATGACGACGACGGCGACGGCGCCGAGCGCGAGAAGGAGACGCTTACGCCGCTCGGCGCGTGCCTGAGCGGCGAGCTGAGCCGCGACCTTCTCCCGGGCCTGAGCCTTCTGCTCGACACGCCTGCTCATGGTTCTCCCTGTCTTCCCGGGGCTCGATCGGGGCAGCACACCGCCACTCTCGTGGATCGCCCCACGGTGCGACGAATCGAGCCGAGGCGGAGTTGTGCACCACCCTGCACAAGTGCCGAACCGGCCACGAAATTCCGTGACAGCATTACCGACGCGCGCTCAGAGATCCTGATCACCGACGGGTGATGAACGCGCACGGCAGTTCGACGACTTGAGGAGTGACGCGTAGGTCTCGGCCGACGGCGGTCAGGTCAGACCATTCGTAGCGAGGGAGTTCTTGGTGGCGGTCGCGGATGATGCGCTGGGCCGCCGGACCTCTGTGCCCACCGACGAAAACCGCGAGCCAGGCGTAGCCGGGGCAACTAAGCTCGAAGATGGCCACGACGAGGAGGTCCCGTGTTCCAGCCACTACTGGCGTCCGCGACTAGAGCCGTTGAAAAACTCCGTGACATCGGTGAACCCCTACCCGACGACCTGACCAGCCAGCTGGCAAAGCTGGCGGACGACGCCCAGACCGACGCCGTCAGGTCCGCCAAAGTCGAAGAACTCCTGCGCCCCTACGTCCTCGCCGACGTCCAGATCGACGAGCAGGGCCTGACTGCGACTACGCCGGGTGCTGCGCCACCACGACTTGTTCAGCACGGGTGGCGAAGCTTCCTGGTCCGCGTTGCGAACCCGCATCGGCTGCTGGGTGATCTGTCCGCGCCGTCGAATCATGTGCTCGGGCTGGTCGACCACCACAGCCACGCATCGCGGATCACACTGCACGACACGTTGACCGTTGTACCGCGGATCGAGGGCAGTTGGCTGCAGGTGAAGCTCGCCGGTCCGACCGACGTGTCCGGCCTGGACGTCGAGTACAAGGTCATCAGCCTGTACAGCCGCGATGGCGGCAGCCGCGGCGGCGAGCTGACGTTCGTCCTGGCGGTGGAGGAGGCGACGGAGAGCCTGACCCGGCCGCCGTTCGCGAAGGCCGGCCAGCGGATGGGATTCGAGAGCCGTCAGTACGCCGCGATGTTCGACTTCGCCTGCCTGCCCGCCCGCGACATCCGGTTCGACGTCAGGGAGCCCGACGGCAGCAGTACCGTGGCGGCGCTGACCGTCCGGGATTCCCAGCGGCGGGCGTACCCGTCGAAGGCGATGCGGCTGGCGCCGGACATGTTCTTCCACGAACACGTCTACCGGGCGACCGGCGAGGTGATCACGCTCCCGGCCGGTCAGTACGAGATCTCCGCCCGCCGCGGACCGGAGTATCGCGAGGTCCGCGTCGAGGTCGACCTGTCGGCCGACATCGAGGCGGTCACGATCGAGCTCGATCGCTGGGCCGATCCGGCCGCCCGTGGCTACTACTCCGGTGACCCGCACATCCACGCAGGCGGCTGCTCGCACTACAGCGTGCCGTCGGAGGGCGTCACTCCGGAGACGATGATCCGGCACGTTCGCGGCGAAGGGCTCTGGATGGGCAGCGTGCTCACCTGGGGACCGTGCTACTACCACCAGAAGCAGTTCTTCAGCGGCTTGTCCATCAGCCCGCGCGCCGAGCTGGAGTACCCCGCCATGCAGCAGGCCCAAGGCATGACGTGGGATCCGCAGGACACCGACCGCGACAGCCAGAGCCTGCTCCGGTACGACCTCGAGGTGTCGGGTTTCCCGTCCAGCCATTCCGGTCACGTCATCCTGCTCGGGCTCACCGACCAGGACTACCCCGGCACCCAGCTGATCGAGGACTGGCCGTCGTGGAACCTGCCGGTCATGCGCTGGGGCCACGCGCAGAGCGCGCTGGTCGGGTATGCGCACTGCGGTCTCGGCCTCTCGGTCGGAACCGACGAGTTGCCGAACTACGTCATCCCGGGGTTCCAGTCGATCGGTTCCAACGAGATCATCGTCGATGTGCCGCTCGGCGCCGCCGACTTCCAGTGCGGTGCCGAGTTCGCTCCCGCCGCCGAGCTCAACATCTGGTACCACCTGCTGAACGTCGGCTACCGCACCCTGATGCTCGGCGAGACCGACTATCCCTGCATCTACGACGACGGCCCGGGAGTCGGGCGCACCTACGTCCGACTGCCTGAGGCGCCGCACGGTGAGCAGGCGTTGGAGGCGTGGCTCGGTGGGCTGAAGGAGAGCCCGTCGTACTTCGGCGACGGCCGCAGCCATGTATACGACTTCGCCGTCGAAGGCGACACCGGCCGGGAGCACGCACTCGACGCTCCGGGACCGGTCCGGGTGACCGCGACGGTCGCGGCCTGGTTACCCGAACAGCCCCCCGCGCCACCAGCGACGGGCCAGCCGGTGTACTCCGCACCTGTCGGCTGGCATCTCGAGCGGTCGCGGATCGGCCAATCCCGCAACGTGCTCGTCGAGGTCCTGGTGAACGGCGTTCCGGCCGGGGCGCAGGAATTACTTGCGGACGGCAACGAGCAGGCAATCGAGTTCGACGTGGACCTGGAGCGTTCGTCCTGGATCGCGCTGCGGATCCTGCGCAGTGTCCACACCCAGCCGATCTTCGTCGAGATCGCTGGGCTCCCGATCCGGGCGTCGCGTCGCAGCGCGCAATGGTTGCACGACTCGGTTGACGCGCTGTGGAAGGCGAAGTCCGGGTTCATTCGCGAAACCGAACGATCGGCGGCGCGGGAAGCGTACGACGCCGCGCAAGCGACCTATCTGGTCCGGAGCGACGAATGTGAGGTGGACTGATGGTTCACGGCGAACCGGCGGGCTGTTGCGCGCCGGTCGACACCACGGCACCGATCTCGGTCACGATCAATCCGGAGGCACGGGTGAATGTCGCCCGGACCGGGAGCCGGGTGGAGAGCTTGACCATCGGTGACTGGCACACGATCGAGTTCCCGATCGTCAACACCGGTTACGTGACAGGTCTGCTGGTGATCGAGGGCGACCCGGTGCCGGACGTCGAGCTGGACCTTCCGGTGCACGAGCTGACCGGCGAACCGCGCCAGGAGGGTGGCTTCCGGGTCCGCTTCGACGTACCGACGATCGTGGACGTCACACTGACGTTCCGTGCCCTCGGCGCACTCGGAGGGCTGGCCATCCACAGTTCCCTGCACCTGATCCTCCGGTCGCACGTCGCTCCCCTCCCGATTGCGTGAGGGGCCCTGCCGGCTGGGTGCTCTCGAGACCCAGTCCGCCGGGACGCGGGCGATCACCGCATGCTCGAAACACGGCGTGAGGCGGGTTGCCGGGTGCGTGAGCTCGCTAGGCTGCCAGTCGTGACCGGTGATTTCGAGGGGTGGCCGAGGGCCGCCTTCGATGTGCTGCTCGAGCTTGACGGTGATCCTCCCGCCGATGTCAGGCGGCGATGCAGGCGACACCGGGAGGAGCTGGTTCGCCGTCCGATGATCGAGCTGCTCAATGCGGTGGCTGACGCGGATCCCGCGTACGAGGACTTCTCCGTCTGGGGCTACGGCGACGTTCTGGTGGAGGCATGGCAGCGGCAGCACGCGATCGTTCGGCTGGCCGGGAACGTCGAACTGGGCATCCGGTTCGATCTCGACGGCCTGGAGGTTGGCGTGGCGTGGTGGTACGCGCCGGCGGTGCAGATCGAGCGGTACCGGGCCGCGGTGGCGGAGTCCGGTTCCGGACGGCGGCTGACCGGCATCGTCCGGAAGCTCGAGCGAGAGGGGTTCGTGATCTCGGGCGACCGGCTGAAGCGGCCGCTGCGAGGGTATCCGGCCGACCACCCGCGGGCGCAACTGCTGAGGCACCGGTCAGTCATCGCGACCCGGCCGCTCGGCTGTGACGACTGGATTCACACACCCGCCGCGGCCGATCGAGTGGTCTCCGCATTTTCCCAGTTGCGCCCGCTGGCACGGTGGCTGGTTGAGAACGTGTCACGGCCCCGACCCTGACGCCGCTGCCAACCCCGCCGGAACTCGACCCGACGTCTGGTCGGAGCGCGATCAGGTCGATGGTTCGAGTTCAGGGGGCGAGCAGTAGTTGGGCCTTGAGCGAGACGCGGGCCCACGTCATCCGAGGCTTGGCGGGCCTTGTTCGATACGGCGGAGGATCGGGTCGAGGCGATAGAAGTCCGTGCCGCTGATCAGCTGCCGTTCGTCCCACCAGGTGGCGCCTGCCTCGGCCAGCGGCTCGATCATTGCGCGAGACTGCGTGCGATCAGCCGGGCTGATGCCGCCGACGATGACGTCGTACGGCGTCATCGGGTCGACGCGATGGTCGCCGAGGTAGGTCATCAGGTCTCGCAGATCCTCGACGGGAGGAGCCTCGCCGTGATTCGCGTTCAGGAACAGCGGTACGGCGCCGTCCCAGCGGACGGCGCGGCGCATCGGAGCCTTGCGTGGCCAGTAGCCGGCGATCCAGACCGGCGGCCGGGGACGCTGAACCGTTGCTGGGAGCAACGTTACGTCGTTGACCCGGTAGTGATCGCCCTGGTGGTTCACTGTATCGCCGGACCAGTAGCCGGCGAGCAGGTCGAGTCCTTCGTCCAGCCGGCCGGCCAGCACTTTTGGATCAGTCGAGTCGCCGAAGCTGCCGAACTCGTCGTCGATCGGTCCGCCCAGACCCGCGCCGAAGATCACCCGCCCGTCACTTAACCCGTCCAGCGTCGCGACCTGCCGCGCCAACTGTTCCGGCCGGCGCCGTGCGACCGGCGTCACCAGCGGACCGAGCTTGATCCGGGAGGTCGCCAGCGCGGCCGCGGTCAGCAGCATCCACGGGTCCCCGAAGGGCTGGCCCTGCCGCCGTACCTTGCTGTGGACGACGTGGTCCCAGAGGAAGAGGCCGTCCCAGCCGGCCTCCTCGGCCGCCGTCGCCACCCGCGCGACCGTGCGGGCGTCGGCGAAGTCACCGAAGTTCGGAATGTTGATCGAGAAGCGCACCCTCGCATCCTCGCCTATCGAGACGCAGTTCGACGAACGGAATAGTGCCGCCGGGCAGCAGATAGGCCTCCACCTCGAGGAACCCATCCGCCTTGGCGAACCGCAGGCGTCCTCGTTGCTCCCCAGGATTGGCGTCTCGATCCCCGCGACGCCGAGCTCGCGGTTTCGCGCCAGGCAGCGTTGGCAGATCGTCTCCCCGGATCGGTGAACGTTTGTCGGAGCGGCGTGTGACGATGCAGTCATGGTGAACTCCGAGTATGTGTTGCGGGCGGCGACAGCTGATGACCATGATCGGTTCGTCAGTCTGTTCGCTACGGCGATGATGTTTGAGAGCACGCCGACCGACCTGGACCGGGAGCTGTTCGAGCCAGAGCGGGCACTGTTAGCCGTAGACGGCGACAAGCTGGTCGGTACCGCCAAGGCGATGAGCCGCGACCTGTCGGTACCGGGCGCCGTGGTGCCGGCGGCGCACGTGACCGCGGTCGGCGTCCGCGCGACCCACCGGCGACGGGGCATCCTCTCCAGCCTGATGAGCCGGCAACTGCGCGAGGTACCCGGAAGCATTGGCGGTGCTCTGGGCGAGCGAGCCCGGCATCTACGGCCGGTTCGGCTACGCTCCGGCGGTCTGGGGCGTCTCGTACGAGGTCGACCTGCGCAAGGTCGGGCCGCATCCCGTGCACCGCGGCGCCGGCCGCATCGAGGAGCTGCCGGCCGAGGACGCACCCGCTCAGCTGGCACCCATGCTTCGGGAGCTGCAGACGAAGCGTCCTGGAGTGTCGGGTCGATCCGAGCAGGTCTGGTGCAAGCGACTACAGGACGAGCCCGAGAATCGCGGCGGCAAGACCGCCAGGCAGATCCTGGTCCACCGCGACGAGGCCGGCGCCTTGGACGGGTACGCGTTGTGGCGCGGAAAGCTGAGTTGGGGACCCGGCGGTCCGTCCAACGAAGTGACCTTGGAGGAACTGGTCGCTCTCGGCCCGACGGCCTACCACGCGCTCTGGCATCACCTACTGACCCTCGACCTGGCCGCCAAACTCGAGTACGGCCACGCCGCGCTCGACGAGCCGCTGCAGCAGTTGGTGAGCAACCCGATCGCGCTCAATCGGCGGCTGACCGAGTCACTGTGGGTTCGGCTCACCGACGTCAGTCGCGCCCTCGCACAGCGCCGCTATGCCAGCAGTGTCGACGTGGTTGTCGAGGTGAGCGATGACCTCATCGAGGACAACAACGGCCGGTTCCACCTGACCGGCGACACTGAGCACGCCACCTGTGAACGCACCGAGTCCACCCCCGACCTCTCGCTGTCGGTGGGCGAGCTCTCCGCCACGTACCTTGGCGGTCGGCCACTTGCCGAGTTCGCTGCGACCGGCCGAGTCACCGAACACACCCCCGGTGCCCTCCCTGTCACCACAGCCGCCCTCCGTTGGCCCGCCGCCCCCGCGAGTATCGAGATCTTTTAGCCTCTACGGTCAGTCGCGATCGACGGCATAGCTGCGTGGATTACGTCGGCAGTTGCGCCGCCGCCCTGTCCCGGAATCTCCATGCCATCGAAGGAACTCATGCTTGAGGATGTTCTCGTGATCAAACTGTTGTCCTCGGCATCATGTTTGGGGCAAAGAGAAGAGGTGACACGAGTTGTCGTGTCACCTCTGATCGAAACAAGTGTTTCAGTGTCCGAGGAGGATCCGCAGCTGGTCCGCCCCCACGCCACCACCCCCACCGACACGGTAAACGAAGAAGACCCATTTCGACATCGCCTCCGCGGGCGGTGAGCATCCTGCTACTACCGGTCGCGGGCGTGACCGGTGCGAGGAACCTCAACTAATTGCCTTAGGCAACCGAATACCCGAATGCCGTTGACGGATGAGTGAACTCACACAGCGACATGCCTCATGGCTGCTTAACACACGCTTCAGCCGATCCGCTGTCGTGACCGCTCGACGTCATGCCGTCGCGGGGGGTACCACACCAGCTATCTTCGGGTCGGCCGCGGTCATCCGGTGACGATGTTGACGAGCCGCCCGGGCACTACGATGACCCGCTGGACCTGGACGCCAGCCAGCACACGGACCACCAGAGCGTCGGCCAGCACCAGCGCCTCGGTGCTCGCCTTGTCGGCATCGGCGGGCACCACGCTCGTCGCCCGCACTTTGCCGTTCACCTGCACCGCGATCTCGACCGTCTCGGTCGCGAGCAGCGTCGGGTCGGCGACCGGGAAGGTCTCCCACGCCAGCGACTCTGCATGCCCCAGCCGCGACCAGAGCTCCTCGGCGACGTGCGGCGCGAGGGGGGCCAGCATCAGCAGCAGTGGCTCGACGACCTCCCGTGGTGCTCCTCCGGACGCACCCCATCGCGCGGTCAGGTGGTTGTTCAGCTCGGTGATGCGGGCGATCGCGGTGTTGAAGCGCAGCGTCTCCAAGCCCTCGCGCACGGCCGCGATGGTCCGGTGCAGCTGCCGCCGGGTCTCCTCGTCGGCCACCTCCGAAGAGACCCGCGGCGAACCGGTCTCCTCGTCGACGACGTTGCGCCAGACCCGCTGCAGTAGCCGGTAGACACCGATGACCGCCTTGTTGTCCCACGGCCGGGACTGCTCCAGCGGCCCGGTGAACATCTCGTACAGCCGCAGCGTGTCCGCGCCGTACTCGGCGTACATCTCGTCCGGGGCGACGGAGTTCTTCAGGCTCTTGCCCATCTTGCCGTACTCGCGGGTGACCGGCCGGCCCTCGTAGGCGAAGCCGCCGTCGACCTCGGTGACCTGCGCCGCCGGCACGTAGAAGCCGCGCTCGTCGGCGTACGCGGCGGCCAGGATGTAGCCCTGGTTGAACAGCCGGGCGAACGGCTCGGGCGTCGACACGTCTCCCAGGTCGTACAGCACCTTCTGCCAGAAGCGCGCGTACAGGAGGTGCAGTACGGCGTGCTCGACGCCGCCGACGTACAGGTCGACGCCGCCGGTCGGATTGTCGGCGGTCGGCCCCATCCAGTACCGCTCAACCTCCGGGGCGACGAAGCGGTCGTGGTTGGTCGGGTCCAGGTAGCGGATCTCGTACCAGCAGGAACCGGCCCACTGCGGCATCGTGTTGGTCTCGCGGTGGTACTTCTTCAGCCCGTCGCCCAGGTCCAGCTCGACCTCGACCCAGTCCGGCAGCCGGGACAGGGGCGGCTCCGGCTCTGAGTCGGCCGCGTCCGGGCCGTCGTACGTACGCGGCGAGAAGTCCGTCATCTCAGGCAGTTCGACCGGCAGCATCGATTCGGGCAGCGGTACCGGCAGCCCGTGCTCGTCGTAGACGATCGGGAACGGCTCGCCCCAGTACCGCTGTCGGCTGAACAGCCAGTCCCGCAGCTTGTACATGATCGCCGCCTCGCCCCGGCCCAGCACCTCCAGCCAGACCGTGATCCGGGCTATCGCCTCCTCCTTGCCTAGTCCGTTCAGCGAGACGACGGCGTTCGCAGAGGCGACCAGGACGCCGTCGCCGCTGTACGCCTCCGGCCACTCGGCCGGTGCGGTGTGCGGGCCGATCCTGTGCCGCTCGTTCCACTCGGCTGGCGGCTCGATCACCTTGACGACGGGCAGGTGGAACTTCTGCGCGAACTCCAGGTCCCGCTGGTCGTGCGCGGGCACCGCCATGATGGCGCCGCTGCCGTACCCCGTCAGCACGTAGTCGGCGACGAAGATGGGCACCTGCTCTCCGTTGACCGGGTTGAGCGCGGTTGACCCGGTGAAGACGCCGGTTTTGTCCGGGCCTTCGGTCTGCCGCTCCAGGTCTGAGCGCTGCGAGGCTGCCTTACGGTACTCGGTGACGGCCTTGCCCGGCGTCGGAGCGCCACCGGTCCACTCCGGACGTACGTCGTCCGGCCACCGGTCGGCTGTGACCTGGTCCACTAGCGGGTGCTCCGGGGCCAGAACCAAATAGGTGGCGCCGAACAGTGTGTCCGGCCGGGTGGTGAAGACCTCGATGTCGCCGCCGGGCGAGCCGAAGCGGACCCGCGCGCCGCTGGACCGGCCGATCCAGTTGCGTTGCATCTGGGCCACCGACTCAGGCCAGTCGACGGAGTCCAGGTCGTCGATCAGCCGGTCCGCGAACGCGGTGATCCGCAGCATCCACTGAGTCAGCGGCCGCCGGTAGACCTGAAAGTTTCCGCGCTCGCTGCGGCCGTTGGGGGTGACCTCCTCGTTGGCCAGCACGGTGCCGAGGCCGGGGCACCAGTTGACGACCGCATCCGATCGGTACGCCAGCCGGTGTGCGTCCACCACCTGCCGGCGCTCCACTGTGGACAGCTCGGGCCACGGTCGGCCGAACGGGTTGGTGCCCTGGGCCGGCTCCCGGACCCGGGCGTCCAAGGCGGTCCAGAGCTCGGCGACCGGGCGGGTCTTTCTCGCGGCCGGGTCGTACCAGGCGTTGAAGATCCGCAGGAAGATCCATTGGGTCCAGCGGTAGAAGTCGACGTCCGTGGTGGCAACGCTGCGGCGTAGGTCGTGGCCCAGGCCCAGCCGGCGCAGCTGCCGCCGGTAGGTCCGGATGTTGGCCTCGGTGGTTTCTCGGGGGTGTTGCCCGGTCTCCACCGCGTACTGCTCGGCAGGCAGGCCGAACGCGTCGAAGCCCATCGTGTGCAGCACGTGGGCCCCGGACATCCGCAGGTAACGGGCATAGACGTCGGTACCGATGTAGCCCAGCGGGTGGCCGACGTGCAGCCCATCGCCGCTCGGGTATGGGAACATGTCGAGCACGTAGCTGCGCGGCCGGCCGGCGACCTCGTCGAAGCCGTCGGACAGCGGGCCGGTCGGGTTGGAGGCATGAAAAGTGCCCTCCCGCTCCCATCGCTCCTGCCAGGCGGTCTCGATCCGCCTGGCCAGTGCCGCGGTGTACCGGTGCGAAGGGATACCGGCCGTCGGTGTGTCGGTGGTCCCGTCGACTACTTCGCTCATCGTCGTCGCTCCTCGGGTGCGGATACGAAAAGAGCCCCCGCAGTCCACGAGGGCTCGCCGCACTGACTGGAATCTGTCAGCGCGGCCCGGTAAGGAGGAGGCGGATGCTCATCCGTCGATGGTAACGCGGACAACCGCGTACGAACCGCCTCGGCAACGGCCCAGCCGACCTTGGCAATGAGTCGGAAGCGCCTGCGGGGCGGCTCCCTGACTGTGAGCCGCCCGGGTTGTGTCGTGCTCACGGAGGACCGAAAGCTGCAGTTTCTTGAACGCCTTCTCCACCACCAGTCGGGCCTACTGAGTGGGTCGGGGGAGTCCTACACGTCCTCCCACGCCAGCGAGCTCATCCTCCAGCCGGCTGGCGTGCGGACGAACTGGGTGAGCTTGCGGCCGGACCCCTCGAACCACTCGCCGTCGCGGGAACCGGACTTGCGGTACTCGCTGAACCGGTGCGCGATCGATCCGAAGATCTCCGTCCGCTCGGCGACCTCCCATTCGGAGAACTCCGTCAGCGTCCCGTCGGTGAGGATCTTCTCCCGAGGTACGACGAATCCGTCGAGATCGTAGATCACGGGCTCGCCTCCGACGTGACTGATGATGATTCCTTGTGGAATGAACACCTCACGGACAACGTCCACGTTCGGGCGACGGCCGCCGGTATTGTCGAATGCACCGAGAAACGCACGCATCAGTCCGTCAAGCTCGGCCTTGTCACGCAGCGGGTCGGCGACCATCGGACTCCATTCATCTAACTGATGTTGTGTGAACCTACTGTGCATGTCAGTACGCATGCCCGTGGAGGTGCAGCGCTCGGCATCGGCTGGCTGTTCCTGCGGCTCGCGCTGCTGGTCGGGTCTGTGGTCCGCGTGGTCGAGGTCGGGCTGTTGCCGGTCCTTGTCCGAGCAGAGCGTCACGACGACATCGGCCCCGGTGCGTGCTGCCCCACATTCGCCAGTACCACGGTCCGTTCGACCCCTTCAGTGGTCGCTGGTATTAGGCGGCGCACGGCGACAGGTCTCGACGCGGTCACATCTCTGGTCCCCGCTTGGTTCAGGGGTTTGTGCTGCGATCTCGCGCCGCTGACGCGATACCGTCGCGAGGTCTTCGGTCAGGCCTGTGCGAGTGTGGCCATGATGGTGTCGATGTTCTTCATCAGCGACAAGTGGCCCTCGCCGGGGACCAGGTGGGTGGTTGCGCCGGCGACGTGTTCGCCGAGCCAGCGGCCGTGGTTTCGTGGGACCATGCGGTCCTGGTCGCCCTGCCAGATCGAGACGGGTACCCGGATGCGCGCCAGATCGATGCCCCAGTCGGTCAGGAACGCGAGGTCGTCGTCGCGCCAGCCGTCGTACCCGCGCGAGACCGCGGCACGGCACGACGCGGCCAGGTAGCCGGCGAGCCCATCGCGAAGGGTCTGCTGGTCAACTGCGGACAGGAGATCACCGAACGCGGTAATGATGTCGTCAGCCTGGACGTCCCTCAGTTCGCTGCCGGCCTCGGCAAGGAACTCGCCGAGCGCCTCGACGCCGGTCGCCGCCGCCCCGAACTCCGCGACGTTCTCCGCACCCATCCCGGCAAGCCAGTCGAGCCCTTCAGCGTCGTACGGCGCCACACCCGCGACGATCGCCGCACCGCGGCACCGCTCCGGCAACAGCGCCGCGCAGGCAAGCGCGTGTGGCCCGCCACCCGACCAGCCGAGGGTCACGAAATCATCAGCCCCCACCGCATCGAGCAACGCACCAACGTCACCCGCCACTTCAGCCACCCGCCGTCCCCGCTGAGGACTGCTGTCCCGATACCCCGGCCGGCTATGCGTAACAAACCGCATCCCGTACCGAGCAGCCGCCTCGGCCACAGGCTCAAGCACCATGGCCACGCCAGGCGTGCCGTGATGCATCACCAAGGGCCGCCCGCCACTGGGCCCCTGAACCACGTACTCCAGACTCCGCCCACCAGAAAGCTCTAGTCGCTCCACACCCCAAATCCTAGAAGCCCCAGAACCCTCCTCACCGAGCAGTACAACGCGACGATGGCTGACAAGCTGGCCGCGAAAGGAGGGCCGACGGCCATCGAACCGGTCGCTGAGCTGTCGGCGGCTGACATCCGCGTGATGCTGGCGCAACTCGGCGACATGGCGAACGCGTTGGATACTGCGAATCGTAACGATCTCGCCCAGCTGTACGCCTGACGATCGCCAAGCGGCTCACCCTGCTGGAGTGCAGATCGTGGGACGCCGGGAGTCGAACCCGGTGCTTGCTTTCTGGCAATCAACTGCCAGCGCCCCGTCTGAATCACTCCGTCATTCGCACGCCTTCCCGTCCTTGTCCCGGTCAAGCCGCGAGTTCCATCCGGGAGCACCAGGAGTCAGTGGAAGCGGAACGCCCGACGCCCGCGCTTCAGCGCAGTTCGCGAAGAACAGTTCTTCAGTCTCCTGCGTCGGCTGCTGTGAAGGCTTCGTCGTTGGCGGCACAGTCGGCTTGGAACAGTACGCGGGTGTCTTCGCATCAGCGGCGATGTAGGCCACCTGCTTCGGGTGGGTCCCGTAGCCATCTCGTCCGTCGTACCGTGCGATACCTAACCCACTCTGGATCTGGTTCAAACCAGCGTCCTCATCCGCCAGAGAAGGGACGATGACGTAGCGCAACAACCTCCCGTACCGATCCTTGTCATCGCGATTCGGCACCGCGATCAGCAGAACCGGATCTCCGGCCAAGAGCACTTGGAGGTGCTCGCGCGCCTTCTCGTACCCGCACTGCCCTCGCTCGGGCGTGTCGATTCCGATCAGCCGAACCGTCTGCCCTGACGACACTTTGATAGTGTCGCCGTCCACGACCTGCGTGACCCTGACGGCCGTCGCGGGGGTCGCCGGGGCCTTCGTCGTCGGTGCCTTGGCCGACGGCTTGGCCGACGGCTTGGGCGACGGCTTGGGCGACGGCTTGGGCGACGGCTTGGTGCTGGCCTGCGGCTGCGTCGCCGGCGCCGTCGTCGGGTCGGAGCTGGTCGAGGCGCTGCTGCTGTCGCCGTTGCTCGGGATGATGCTGACGAGCACGATCAGGCCGACGATCGACGCGACAACGATGAACCAGACGCGCTGATAGAACGGCTTCTTCGGCGGCTTCCAGCCGGGCGGCGGGCCCTGCGGCTGGTATCCCCCCGGGGGAACCTGGTTCGGCTGGTTCTGGTCCTGCGGAGACAAGGTGTCTCCCCCCTCATGAGTGATGCGTGGTGGTCAGCCCTTCCTCGGATTAGACCGGGGTGAGGCCTCGCGGGCGATACGACGTCGGGTGGCGTTGCATGAAGCAGACCTCGACCCGAGTGGGCCGGGGGCGCTGCTGTGGTGGGGGTGGATCAGGGAACGGGCACCGGAGCCGGGGTGTTCGGCAGGTCGTAGGTGGTGCCGTTGTACGTGACCTGCACGCCGGGCAGGACGGTGTTGACGAACTGCTCGGCCGGGGTCTGCGGCACGTAGTAGCTGGTGGGGGACGAACCCGCCGGGCAGGTGAACAGTGAGCCGATGCGCTCGCCGGAGAAGAAGGTGCCGCCCTTGGTCTCGTCGATCCCGCTGAGGGTGAAGCCGGTGACCTTGTTCGCCGATTTGTTGACGATCGTGGTGACGTTGAGCGCGCGGGACTGCACGGTACGGAGGGTCCACTTCTGGGTGCTGCCGTCCGAGCACGTCCAGGCGTTGGCGTTGTTGTCCATCTGGTACTTGCTGGTGAAGGTGATCTTGCCGTCCTTCACCGCGTTCTGCAGGGCGTTGTCGTTCAGGCCGAACAGAGTCTGGACGTCGCCCTTGTCCACGGTGCCGACGCTCTTGTCGTCGTAGGTCACGGCGGCGTTCGCGGAGGACGCGGCCATGGCGATCGGTGCGCCTACTGCGGTGGCGGCCAGAAGGCCGAGGACGATCTTGCGCATGGTGTGCGTCTCTTTCCTTGGTGTTCTTGGTGATCAGCGCGCTCGTTGCGTGCGACCTGGTCGGTACTCTATCGGGGTTCTATGAGAGTTCTATAAGAATCTAAATTGCCTCTATAGACATCCAGTGGCCCCCTGCCTGCTACACTCGGGTCCCATGGCGCGCCCCTATGGAGACCCGGTGGAGATCATCACCGCACCCGTCCCCGCCCAGTCCCCGTTCATCCCTGCGGACGCGAAGATCGTGGTGGGCGCGGTCGCGCCGGCGTCCCCCGATCCGATCCCGATCGTGCTGCTACCGGGTTTCGAGTACCGGATGCGCGAGTGGCGGCACCCGACCACCCATGAGATCCACTGGCAGCTAGAGCGGAGAAAATCCGCCCAGCACGGCGACGACGACGAGTAGCCTCACCGAACGCCAAGCCATGACTTTCAGCGACGCGAGCCCGGACCGCTACCGAAGCCGCCCTGACCGCTGCCTGCTCGCGGGCTTGTCGCGAAGTGCCTCAACCTCCGACAGCAGCAGCGGCCCTGCAGGAGCGGACTTGCTTCGAGCCGCTGGCCTCAACTCACCCTGTCACGCAGGGGTACGCCGCCTTCAGGGCTGTGCGTCTGGGGATGCGTCGGCGGAGTAGTGTTTTCGCTCTGATGCCTCCAGCCCGCGCCCGCCGTCCTCGTCCGGCCGACATGACAGTCCCCATCGGCGCGCGCACGGTGTTCACCGACGGTGCCTGCTCGGTCAACCCTGGACCTGGAGGCTGGGCCTGGGCGCTGTCGACGACCGAGTATGCCGCCGGTCACGAGGCTGCCTCCACGAACCAGCGGATGGAGATCCGTGCTGCCCTCGAGGCCGTGCGGGCGAACGACGGTCCGCTGCTGGTCGTCTCGGATTCGACCTACGTCGTCAACTGCTTCCGCGACGGGTGGCACACAGGTTGGCTCGAGCGAGGCTGGCTCACCTCAGCAAAGAAGCCGGTCGCCAACAGGGATCTATGGGAGCCCCTGGTGGCGTTGGTGATCAAGCGCAGGGATGTCGCCTTCCAGTGGGTAAAGGGCCATTCCGGCCACGAGATGAACGACTTCGTGGATGGCTTGGCCGTCGCTGCCTGCTTCCCACAGCACTGACCTCGATGGACGCGCGGCATCCCATGTGCACGTGAAGGAACACGCATCTTGATCTCACGTCTCAAGCGCGGGTTTACCGGCCGATCCGTCATGAGCTGGGCATCACGGCGTTCGGTACGACTGCGTGGACGGGCCATGCCGTCGGAGACCTGGTCATCAACTGGCATGACGAGGACGACCCCACGGCTGACCGGGAGCTCTTCTTTGTCGTGCGGGGGCACGCCATGTTCGCGCTCGAGGCTGACGAGGTCGATGCGTCGGCCGGAACTCCGCAGTACCCGATGTTGTTCTTCAACCTCGCCTGCTGCCAGAGCCGCTGCGGCCGGACCAGTGACGCGCTCGACCACCTCCGACGCGCCGTCGAGATGTCAGAGGAGGTTTCGCACTGCGGCGAGGAGGAACTCCGACCTGGATCCGATCCGCGACGAACCGGCCATCAGGCAACTGATCGACGGATAGGTCTCGGCAGGATCGAAGACGTCCGAAGGTTGCGTCTTGTTACGATCCGGCGCGAGTGCTTTCCTGATCGTGGGGGTGCGGTGCGGACGGGCGAGGTGCCTGCGGTCGCCGCACAGGACGATGAGCGATGGATCGAGTACGACGTACCTCGTGGTGGAAACCGGATCGCACGAGGGGCAGCGGATCAATCTGACCGGCGCCCGCATGACGGTCGGCCGGTTGCCGAGCTGCGAGGTGCGGTTCGAGGACCCGTACCTGAGCCGGACGCATGCGGCGCTGTGGCAGCAGGGCGGTGTGGACTACGTCGAAGATCTCGGCTCGGCCGGCGGCACCTTCGTGAACGGCGAGGCGATCACGGTGCCGCGGCGGCTGTACCCGGGAGACCGTGTTGCGTTCGCGGACTTGCAGCTTCGCTACGGCACGGGCGAGGGCGCGCCGACCGCGGTTCGCTACGACATCGGCGATCAGCGAGCGCACACGATCAACAATGTCGGGCGGGACCAGTACGTGCAGCAGGTGATCCAGCAGCGGGAGAACTTCTTCCGCGAGATCGCCGCGACGAAGACGAAGGCCCGCGGGCTGATCTGGACCGGTGTCGTGGTGTTCCTGGTCGGACTCGCCATCGCCGCCTTCGGTTGGTACACGTACTTCGGTCAGATCGTGGACCTCTCGTCCGCGACCAGCATGCCCACGAAGGACGACCTGAGCGGGTTCTTGGTGTTCGCGCTCGGGGGCCTGGTCAACCTGGTCGGCGTACTGCTGATCATCGCCGGGATCGTGCTGCACATCGTCGCCACTGCGCGCCGCCGGCGGATCGACCGGGAACTGCCGCCACCCCAGTCCATGAGATGAGTCGCGATGACCTTCAACATCGGCAACCAGAACGCCGCCAACATCAACAACGTCGGCCGCGACCAGCACATCACGGGCGGTCAGACCGGCATCGTGGTGACGTCGGAGCAGGCTCTGCAGGCGCTCGCCGACCTGCGAGCGGGCGTCAAGGCCACGCGTCTGGACCCGGTGTCCTCGGTCACGGTGGAGACGGAACTCCGCGACATCGAGGCCGGCTTCCACCAGCCGGAGCCGGATCGGACCCGGATCGCGCCGAGGCTCGAGCGGCTGACCCGCATCCTCCTCGCCGCGGGGTCACTGGCCTCGGCCGGATCGGCCCTCGTTGGGCCTCTCGGCATGCTCGCGCACTGGCTGGGAGCTCTCGGAGCGCCGATCCTCGGCCTGCTGCCGGCTCTGCTGTGACTACGGGGTTGGTTCCCGCCGTACCCATGTGCCGCAAGAGGACACGGCACCGAGGTATGTGCGGCCTCAGCCGAAGGTGCGGTCGGGGCAGCCGATCATGCGGACGGTCAGAGCTGCGTCGGTCGTCATGTTCAGGTCGCCGTCGCACGTCACCTTGGCCTGCGCGGGGTCGACGGTGGCCGTGCTGATGTTCGTCGCGGTGACGTCGAGCTGTTGGCGACCGGTGCGCTGTCCGGTGGTGCGCTGCTCGTATGTGTAGGCACTGATCAGCACGACATTGCGACGGCGCTGGATAGTGCCGAGCCGGAGGAGCTGAGCGAGTTCTACTCGTCGCTCAGGTTGTCTGACGTATCACCACACCGATCAGATCGTCGATGTGAAGGTCGACCCGATGGGGGACCGTATGGATAAATTGAGTCCGCGGGTCCGCGGGGTCCGCGGGGGAGGGGAGCTCGTCGACTCCGCCTCCGGTCGGAGTGGCGTCCAGCAGAGTGGTGTACGTCAATGGCCGGTGATGACGAGTGTTGGTGAGTCGTGCACGAGGCCTGGAAGTGCGGACGTCTCGTAAGGCTGCCGCAGTCCCGGCCGCCACGCGAGAAGCCGCGTGCGCGATCCTGCGTCGAGGGCGATCGCCAGCCAGCCTCCAGGTTCGGCGAAGGCCAGACCGGGTTGGGATTTGGCGGGCAGCTCGATGCTCGGCACGATGTCCAGCCGGCCGGTGTCGAGTCGCATTACCGCGATGTCCGCGGGTGGGAGCGGGTGGCCTTCGAAGCGTGAGTCGGTCGTTGCTCGTTCGAGAACGAAGGCGATCCGCTTGCCGTCAGGGCTGACGACACCGCAGCAGGCGGGGTGTGGAAGGGGGTATCCGGTGGTCGCGCCGCCGGCGATGGCCCGGAGGCGCAGCGTGCAGCTTGTCGCGTCGTCTGCTTGACAGCCGCTGGTCCAGAAGACTTGGCCCGCGCCGGCCGCGAGAGGCGACACAAGTCGTTCAAGCCGGGCCCGCACCTGACCGGTGTGTGCATCGATGAGCACGAGCCACGACGGCGGCGCTGACGGATTGGCCTGCAGTAACCCGACGATCGTGTCGCCCACGATTGCGGATGGGTAGAAGCCGGCCGGCAGCCGTACTGGCCGCCCGCCGGCCACGGGCGTGATCGTCGCGTAGGGGCGGTCGGCGGCGAAGGAGACGATCCATACGCGGTTTCGGTCGGTCAGCAATGACTCGGTCGGGTCGAGTGAGCGGATGAACCTGAGACGGTGATCGACGCTGATGCGCAACATCGCATAGTGGGCCGTCTCGTTGCAGGAACGCGTTGTCGCGTACGCCGTGACCGGATCGCCGGCCAGCACAGCGGCGTACTCGCCCGGACGGACGACCTCGTCAGGCAGGTTCATCGCGTGACCGCTGTCGAAGTCGACTAGTCGTAGCCGGTCGCCGCCGAGCAGCACCCGGATCCCGGTGCGCTCCGCAGGTGGCGCACTCGACACGATGGGCAGCAGTGTGTCGGCTCCGCATGCGCCGGGCGTGGTCGGCCACGGCCTCGCCGACCGCCCGTCCGGAATCGTGCCGATCGGCTCGGAGGGTGTGGTACTCGGCACCGCCGCATGCTGCGCCGGACCCGTGGAGGCGTGGAGTGCGATCAGCGTCAGCGCCGCCGCCAGGGTCAGGATCCATCCGGCGGTTCGGCGTCCGCGTCTCGAGGTGCTCCCCACCTCGAGGAGCTCTTCCTGATCGTGCTCCACGCCACCATGAAATCACCACGCCACCGGTGGCAGTCCGGCCAGCGTGATCCGCCGCACGCACCGCGGGCGTTGTGAGCCGTCCGCGGCGGGCGCATAGCCGACGCCGAGGCGCCCGACGCTGACCGAGAAATCTCTGTGGCGCGAGGAACTTGAGCCGTACGTCGACCCGCTCGGCAATGTCGCGAGGGCTTTGGATGCCGCCTGGCCGGAGGAGCTCAGTGAGCTCTAGTCGTCGCTGCGCTTGTCACGTACCACCATCAAGTCCGTCGAGAACTCCGAGAGGATGACGGCGACCGCTTTGTCCATCCACCCGTGCCCGACTCCGAAGCGCCGCTTTCCCGTGGCGCGGTTCCACAATCGCACGGTCTTGTCGGCGAGGCCGCTGGGAGTGCGGCTCTTCGGGCTGAAGGCCATGTCCATGACGGCGTCGGTGACTGACTTCTCCGTTCTCTTCCGGGGCCGACCAGTGCCGTCCCGGTCCGCGCGTGATGGGTGGGTCTGGTAGCTGCTAGGCGCCGGGTTGGCTGTCGCCGTAGGTGCCGCCGGTGTCGCTGCCGACCACGCGGCGGTTGTGCATCTCCGAGAGGGAGTCGACGCGTACCTGCTGGTCCCAGCTGATCTGATCCCAGCTGCCGAGCACGTACGTCATGTTGTACGGGCCGTCAGCGGGCGAGTTCAGGAAGGACGGCGAAACCATGCTGAAGTAGCTGTCGAGATCGCTCGGCAGGGTCTTCGAGTCGGCCGTCAGAAGCAGCGGCGCGTGGAAGCCGAGGTGCGACAGCGGTGCCGACGCGATCGCGCCCTGCCAGTCGTTGATGTTGACGAGCGTGAAGCCGTGGCCCGGCCCGGTGATCTTCCAGCCGAACATGCCGGCGGGATCCCACATCTTCGAGAACGCGAGCGCCGTGGCCTCCGGTGAGTCCGGCGGCGGTGCGTTGAACGCGACCGGGTCGTCGTTCGTGACCCGGATGACCTCGCCGTACTGGTCCCGTCAGCGCAACCGCTACGGATACGTTGCGAGTGGTAAACGCTGGGTGACGCTGACGCGAATCGTGAATAGCGGCTGGTCGGGTTCCCGGGGGCACCTGGGGCCAGGCGTTCATGCGAGCGGGAAGCGACGCGCGGCCGGCCGCCGCGACCGCGGCCCCAGCCCGGCGTCTTCGTAGCGCCGCAGCCGGCATGGCCAAGCCGCTACGTCGGGCGAGTGGACCAGTGATCGGCTCAGCGCTGAGACGACGGCGGGCCGTTCGGTACCTGCCAGCCGGTACGGCGAATTCCGGCTCTCATAACGCCAGGAACACCGCTGACGGGGGCGTTTGCCGGTCGATTTACAGGCAGCCTGAAGAGAACCGAAGCCCCGTCAACCCGGACGTGGGCGATGTGTCAGGAGGCGGACGGTATGGAGCGTGCAGATTGGCTGGACGGTGCTTTCACTTCGACCGAGGCCCGGTTCCTCATGGTCACGGCGATCACGCATCACCAGATCAGCTCGCCGAACTGGGGCGAGCGCGAGGTCTTGAAGTTGCACGCCGAACTCGCGGAGATCGAGCTCGGCGCGCTGCGGCTGGTCGCCGCGTCCCCGGTGAGCGCCGAGTGACGGCAAACCGTGGCCAGCTGATGGCCTGATGTCTGCCATCCTGCGTGAGGCTTGGCGTACCGCGGTACCGGACCTGGACGACCGGCACGGGCCGCTGCCGCCTCTGATGCTGCTGCTGACGGTGGTCACCGGCCTGGTCGACGCCTTCAGCTATCTGGTTCTCGGCCATGTCTTCGTCGCCAACATGACCGGCAACGTGGTGTTCGCCGGCTTCGCGATCGCGGGCGCCGGCGGATTCGCGCTCGCCCCGAATGTGGTGGCGCTGGTCGCCTTCGCCGCGGGTGCCTTCGGCTGTGCCCGGGTGATCCGAACCGTCTGGTCGCACCGTGCCCGTGTCCTCTTCCTGGCTCTTGCTCTGCAGGTCCTCCTGGTCGCGGGCGCGTTCCTGACCGCCGAAGTGTCCGGATCTCCGGTGAAGGCGGGAACCCGCTACGCGCTGCTCAGCCTGCTCGGGCTGGGTATGGGCGTACAGAACGCCGCAGCCCGAGCACTGGCCGTGCCCGACCTCACCACGACTGTGCTGACCCTCACCATCACCGGGACTGCGGCCGACAGTCGGCTGGCAGGCGGTGCCGGGTCCAGAGCCGGGCGGCGTCTGCTGTCGATCGCGGCCATGTTCCTGGGTGGCCTCACTGGCGCCCTGCTCGTCGTGAACGTTCGGGTGTCGCTGCCCCTCCTCCTCGCCGCAGTACTGCTCGCCGCTGCCTGCGGGATCGCCTGGCGGCTCACCCGATCCGATGCTCCTTGGACTCGGCCCCTGTGAGGTCCGCGTGTTGACCGGCACTTCTGGACCGCCAGAAGGAATGAGCGGCAGAATCGACGTAGTTTCAGCAGTCGGGGCACGGCAGCGGCAATCAAGGCCGTCGGCGTCCGGCGAAGGAAGCGATGAGATGGCAAGCGGCCAGGTGAGCTCGCCCATCGTTCGCTGGTCCGCCAGGCTGCTCGCCAGCGTGGCGATGGTCGGTGCGGTGACGGGCGTCGTCGCGCTGCTCAAGCCGCACGTACCCGCACTGAATCTTCTGGTGCTCTACCTGCTCGCGGTGCTGCCGGTCGCCGTCCTGTGGGGAGCGCGCCTAGCGGCGGTGATGTCCGTCTTCAGCATCACGGTTTTCGCCCTGCTCCTGTCGTCGGGTGCTTCGGTCCTGATCGCCGACTCCCGCAACGTGGTGGCCCTGGGAGTGTTCCTGGTGACGGCGGTCGTCGTGGCGGAGCTCGCGGCGCGATCCCGCCGGTCGGCGGTCGAGTCGGCGCGCTTGACGAAGGAGCAGTCGGCGTTGCGGCGGGTGGCGACGCTGGTCGCGCAGTCGGGTCCGCCAAGGGAGGTCTTCGAGGCCGTCACCAGGGAGGTTGGCCTGCTCTGCGGCGCTGATCTGGCCCGGATGGAACGCTATGAGCCGGATGGGACCGTGACCGGGGTCGCTGCCTGGAGCCTCGGGCAGGGTCATCTGGCCGTCGAGACACAGTTCGACCTCGGCGGGCTGAGTGTGGCCCGCGACGTCAAGCGAACCGGTGGTCCGGTCCAGCTCGAGACGTTCGCCGGGGCCTCGGGCACGATCGCGCGCGAAGCGCGTGCGCTGGGCATCCGCGCGTCGGTCGGTTGCCCCGTCGTGGTGGCCGGCCGATTGTGGGGCGTGATCGCCGCCTCGACGAAAGGCGATACTCCGTTCCCGGCGAACACGGAGTTACAAATCGCGAGCTTCACCGAGCTCGTCGCCACGGCCGTCGAGAACGCCGAGTCCCGGGCCGAGCTCCGCCGCTTGGCCGACGAGCAGGCCGCCCTGCGGCGGGTGGCGACACTTGTCGCCAACGGGGTCGCATCCGATCTCGTGTTCGCCGCAGTGGCCCACGAGCTCAATCAGCTGACCGATGCGGAGATCACCGGAATCTTTCGGTTCGAGTCCGACGGCATGGCGACCCTGATGGGGAGCCGCGGGTTCGGGAAGGACGAGTTGCGGGTCGGCGAACGCCTGATGCTGCCGGCGGCATCGGCCATCGCCTCGGTCCAGGCGACCGGCCAGTCCGCACGGCACGACGAGGACGCCGAGCTGCAGCGCCTCCCCGAGTCCCTCCGCGGCTGGGAGGTGCGGTCGGCGGTGGCCAGCCCGATCATCGTGGAGGGCCGCTGCTGGGGCGGCATCGGCGTCGCCTCGCGGCGCAGTTCCTTCCCCGCGGCAACCGAACGGCGGATGGTCGAGTTCACCGAGATCGCCGCCACCGCGATCGCGAACGCGGAGAGCCGTGCGCAGCTGATGGCGTCTCGTGGGCGGGTGGTCGCCGCCGGAGACGAGATGCGGCGCAGGCTGGAGCGGGACCTGCACGACGGGGCGCAGCAGCGGCTGGTGTCATTGGCGCTGGAGCTCCGCTTCGCCGGGGAGACCGTGCCCCCTGAGCTGCCGGTGCTTCGGACCGTTTTCGCCCAAGCGGCTGAGGATCTCACCGAGGTGCTGGAAGAGCTCCGTGAGATGTCCCGTGGCCTGCACCCGGCGATCCTGGCCGAGGGTGGCCTCGGCCCCGCGCTGCGGACGCTGGCCCGCCGCTCGGCCGTCTCGGTGGAGCTGAAGGTCGAGACCGAGTCGAGGTACCCGACACCGGTGGAGGTGGCGACGTACTACGTCGTCTCCGAGGCGCTGACCAACACGAGCAAGCACGCCGCCGCTTCACATGCGGAGGTCATCCTCGAGGAGCGAGCGGACACGCTGTGGCTGCGAATCCGTGATGACGGTGTCGGCGGTGCGGAACCGCAGGGCGGTTCGGGGCTGGTCGGGTTGCGCGACCGGGTCGAGGCTCTCGGCGGGTCGATCGACGTCGTCAGCCCTGTCGGGCATGGCACGGTGATGGAGGTTTCTCTGCCCATCAAGCGGACTGACAACGGCGGTGTCCCTGGTGGGCCCTGAGGAATGCCGGCTCGCATCGGTGGCCGCTCATCACTCAGCGGGGTTCCTTGAGAGCCGCTGACTCGACGAGGGACCGTCACGCCGGGAGGCCGAGCACTTCACGGATGGCGCCGGCGGACAGCCTGGTCTTAGGGAGGAAGCCGGCGGCCGGGCTCGCCGTGATCAGGTCGGCGTAGTCCTCCTCGGCGTGGGTGGAGAGCAGGATCACCGTCGCCGTTGCCACGGTGCCCTCGCGGGTCAACCGCCGTACGACGTCGAAGCCGCTCTGCTCGCCGAGGTTGATATCGACCAGGGTCACGTCCGGCCCGACCTCCACGGCGTACCGGATCGCGTCGGCGCTGTTTGTCGCCTCGGCCACGACCAGGAGGCCCCCGCGCTCCAGCAGACCGCGCGCGGCCGCCAGGAAGCGGGGGCTGTCATCGACGATCATGCAACGCAGCGCCATGACCTCAGGGTGGTGCGCGGCCGACCTCCGGGCATTCCTGCTAACTGGATCATCGCTCGTGGGCGACGGAGATGCCTGCTGTCGGGTACCGGGCGCTCTCGTTGGCGGCAAGGGTTCGGGCAGGGCCGGGTGCGATCGTTGGCGACGTGCACCAGGGACGCCGCCTGAAATGGGCCTGATGATCATGCTCGGATACCTGCAGCAGCTCGGAGCACACTTCGGCGCGTGGTTGTACTTCATCGCCAGCGGGCTGCTCTTCGCCGAGGCAGCGCTTCTGGTCGGCTGGACCCGGTTACTCGCCAGCAGCACGCGGGACCGCACACACACAACCCGTTGCTCCGATAGCAGCTAGGCCGCCAATGGTTGCCGCTGGCATATATCTGGGCGAGCACCGACTGGCACCTTGCCGAGTGCGGCTGGAGCATCAGTACCGGTAGCGCCAAGCCGAGGATTCCAGCCAGCATGCCCGCACGATTGCCGCTGACGCTGAGGATCCGCGGCCGATTCCGAACCAGGCTTCGCCACGTCGGTTCCTGACGCAGAGGGCAAGTGTGAAGGACGATCATGAGCTGGGACAAAGTGACATCGCCCGCGCAGTTGCGCACGGTCGCAAGATGGGGAGCACTCAGGCAGTCGCCGGTGCTGTTCGTTCTCGTGGCGGCGGTCATCCTTGTGGATCAGGCGACAAAGTGGCTGGGTTGGCGGCGTGCCGGGGCAATCATCAACCCGGGCGGCAACTGGCTCGTCGGTCGCACGATCGGCGGATGGTACGCGGATCCGCTGACGGGTCCACTGCTCGACCTTCTGAGCCTTCTCCTGGTCAGTGTTGCTATGTCCCTCCTCGTGCGTGGTCGACGGCCCGCCATCGTCCTCGCTTCCGGCGCGCTGATGCTGGGTGGATGGGGAAGCAACCTGCTCGACAGGCTGGGAGTTCATCACTGGACCGCTCCAGGCAGCGGCCGTGGAGCGGTCGACTTCGTTCACATCGGCCGCTACTTCTACAACTTCGCGGACTTCTGCATCATCGGGGCGACAACGCTGTTCCTGCTGTCCATCGCCAGTGTGGGCTGGCGCGCCAAGGCGCCTGCGGCTGGTCGGCGTCGTCCCGCGGCCGAGCCGGTACGGCTCAACTCGCGCCAGGACGAGGCTCGAGGCCCGAGCTGATCCACATCGACACCAACAGCCGCACGTGCTGCTGCGGTTAGAAGTTGATGCGGGATCCATGACTACGCGGTCGCGGGGGAGGCCGAGATGTACAGCGCGATGACGTGGGCGTTGCTCTATCGCCGTCGTCGCCTGGTCTGGTGCCCCGGTAGGGGTTGGGTCCAGCGAGTGCCGCGAGATCGATGCCCACGGCCCGGTGCAGGCGAGCGCAATCCTTCGCAAGAACATGGTGGGCCCGGCCGCCAACGTCGGCATCAAGCTCATACATCGCCCACTGGCTCAGGCCAAGGCGGCGGCCTCGGCCGGGGTCAGGTTGATCGCCGCGGCGGCGACGTTGTCCTCCAGGTGTGAGACGGGCAGTCGGTGGAGAAGGCGGCCGACCCCGGGATCTGGGAGCTCATGTGGTTCGGCCATGTGCGGTGACCGCTGGATTGGCAGACCTCTCTCGATTCCTGGCGAACTGGGGTGAATTGCGACCACAGGTGCAAACCAGGATCACCTGCCCGCGCTGACAGCCAGGCGGTGATTCAGGCGCGCAACGACTAGCCCGACAAGGAGAAGTCCAGGCTGTCGAAGACCCGGCGGCGCGCCGCCCATTCGATTGGCAGCACCACGGCGAGCGGACTGACGACGGGGGTGCGCCTGCTGGGCCCTGAGGAAGAGCGCAGCATCTGGCTAGCCGGTAGGGCGAATGGCGGCGAGCAGGGCAGCCGCGAGCCCGCCGCAAGGCCAGGATGGAGATGGGTCGTCCGGGGGCCTTGCCGGTGCCGGCGCAGGTCGTCGGATCGAGCCGGGATGACGACCGAGGGACCAAACATGCAGACATTCGCGGGGTTCGAGATCGCGCGACTTCGCCGCGCCGGTGGTAGACATCGCAGGTGGTGGACGTTGGGGGCGGTGGCCTTCGGCCTGTTCATGATCATGCTCGACAACACGATTGTGAATGTGGCACTGCCGACGATCCAGCGGGATCTCGGACTCTCGCTCGAGGAACTCGAGTGGATCGTGGCCGGTTACGCGCTCACATTCGCTGCCTTCATGCTGACGGGCGGCAAGCTGGCCGATCTGCTGGGGCGGCGGAAGGTCTTCGTGGCCGGTCTCGTCGTCTTCACCGTCACGTCCCTCTTATGCGGGCTGGCCGGCTCGGCGCACCAGCTGATCGCGTGGCGGATCGTGCAGGGGATCGGCGCCGCGATGATGAACCCGGCGACGCTGAGCATCATCGCCGCGACTTTCCCACCACGGGAGCGCGGCAGGGCCATCGGCCTCTGGGCGGGCGTCTCGGCGCTCGCGCTCGCGATCGGTCCGCTCATCGGAGGTCTGCTGACCGAGCACGTCGGTTGGAGCTGGATCTTCTTCGTCAACGTACCGGTCGGTGCGCTGGCGATCGTGGCCAGCCTTCTATTCATCGACGAGTCGCGAGACGAGTCGGAGGTGCGGCGTCTGGACGTCCCGGGCTTGGTCACGTCTGGCATCGGACTGTTCGCGCTCACCTACGCGCTGATCCAGGCGAACGCCTCCGGGTGGACGTCTGCCAGGATCCTGGGCGCGTTCGCGCTCGCAGTTGTCGGCCTCGCCGCATTCCTGGTCATCGAACTGCGTTCACGGGTGCCGTTGCTCGACCTGAGACTGTTCCGTGACGCGACCTTCACCGGCGCGAACCTGGCGACGCTCCTGTTGTCACTGGCCATGTTCGGTGTGTTCTTCTTCGTCTCCCTCTACGTGCAACAGATCCTCGGCTACTCACCGGTGAAGGCCGGCCTGACGTTCCTCCCGATGACCGTGCTGATCATTCTCGTCGCCCCGCAGGCCGGCGGTATCTCGGACAGGATCGGCTCGCGCTGGGTCGTAGGCACGGGCCTGACACTCGTCGGGATCTCGCTCGCCCTCCTCTCGCGGCTCGACGCGTCGACGACGTTCGCGGGCATCCTGCCCGGGCTGGTTCTCGGTGGCATCGGGATGGCCATGTCGATGGCGCCGGCGACTGCCGCCGCGCTGGCCTCGGTACCTGTGTCACAGGCGGGCGTTGGGTCCGCGGTCCTCAACACGCTGCGCCAGGTCGGCGGCTCGATCGGGATAGCCGTCATGGGGGCGATCGTCGCGCATGTGCTCAGCTCGTCGCTGTCTGCGGGCGACTCCGAACCGGTCGCGTTCGTCCACGGCTACCAGGTGAGTCTTCGGATTGCCGCGGTCATCGCCTTGGCGGGGGCGTTGACGGCAGTCACCCTGATCCGCCGTACACCCTCGCCAGTGGTCGCGCAGACGCCGGACGCTAGCGCCCGGCGTCGTTGATTCCTCGGCAGCACAGCTAGCTGTTGTTCTGCGTCGGGACGCTAGTCCAATGACACGGTGGACCACGCGCAGCCGAGGATGTCTGGGTCTGCTGGCGGGGCGTGCATTGCCAATACGAGTACCGCGTCTGGTAGTCGTCGGCGTAGGGCCATGAGCACGTGGTTCCCGGTGCCGGCGTCGAGGCCCTTCGTCGGTTCGTCGATGAGCAGCACGGCGGGATTCGTGGCAAGCGCACGGGCGATGTAGAGGCGTCGCCGCCCACCGCCGGAGACGTTGCGTCCGCCGACTTCGATCTGGCGGCCGTTCCGCATCGGTGTCTCGGGCAACCAGTAGTCAGACACGGTCAGGCCGCGGCGGTCGGAGGTTGCCTGGAGGATCGGGATGCAGCCGGCGCGGCGATTGTCGTCGCTGCCGACCGATGCCAGGCGCTCGCCCGCCTGGCGGGAGGTAGCCCGTGCTACGAGAGCGGTGACGAGGCGTTCGGCGTTCCCATCACGCCGGCCGCGAGCAGGGCGAGGAAGACCAGCGTGGAGACCGTCGCGCCTTCTCGCGCGCCCAGTGCGACGGTGAGCAACAACGCGGCCGCGGTCACGGCGTGGCAAGCCACCGGCGGACGTGTGGTCGCCATCTCGTGGCGGTATCGATCGCCCTCGAAAGTCGAAAGACAACGAGCCCGGCGGCGATGCCCGGCGATCCCTCGGCGCCAGGTCCGCCACCTGCTCTCCCCGTAGCTAATAGGTAGAGGACATTCCTGCGAGCGCTCCTTGGAGACGGGCGCTCGCCGCAATGCTGCCAAGCCTCCAAGAGGCGAGCCTGAGAGCGCAAGGTTGGGACGATAAGGCTTTGAGAGGTGTGGAGATGCGGCAGATTCGCGTCACGAAGACCGATACACGGAAGCGGCGGGGTGCGTTGCTCGACACCTCGACGCTGGATCTTCGGGATCCTGATATCGGCAGGGCCGAGCAGGTGGGGCGAGCCGGCGATGCGGGCTTGCTACGACTACAGGCTGACCGGTGATGGGCTGCATCTGTTGTACGAGATGCATGGTGTGGATGATGCTGGAGGCAACGGTCCCGATGCTGGGCCTCGATTGCGGGACAGCTGGCTCCGGCTTCGGAGATTGAGATGGGCTCGGGCGTCCACCGTCTTGCTACGGCGTACAGGCTCGTGTGGAGTGCGTTGTCCGGTTTGGTCGGCGTACTGGGCCTTATGGCGGGAGTGTTTCTCGTGCCGGCCGATGTGCTGTACCCCCTCTTCTTCATCGCCGCCCTCCTCGGATTGACCGTGGCCACCACTTCCTGGTCGAAGACGGAAGAGACCACAATCTCGGCCAGATCGGGGAGATCTGCTGTCATCGCCGTCACCGTGATCTCAGCGATCGTCGCCTGCGCGGGCCATGTTGTCCTCTTGGGGGCCGCTGGTTCAGGTTTGGTGGTGGTGCTCTGCGTCACGTCGCCAGCCGCGATGCGCTGGTGCAGTCGCAGGCTGGGGCACATTCCAGGCACGCTCGGCGGCAGCGACGCGCTCACTACGGCCGAGCTGTGCCGACTCTGGCAAGACAGCTACGAGGCCCTCCGGGATGCGACCACGGCGACCGCTCGACTGCGCATCGTCCAAACCCGACAGCTCTATCTGGACGAGCTCGAACGACGCGAACCTGTCGGGCTCAAGACCTGGCTGGGAGACAACGCCAGCGCCGCGGGTGATCCCAGCCGATTCCTGGCTAGGGATGGCGAGGACGTCCCTCCGGCCGACGGATGACTCGCAGCCGCCTGCCTCACCGCCCGGTGGCTCACACGATCCCGCGCCACTTGGACTCAGGCCATGTAACGCCGTCCATCACGGCGTCGTGTGTCCGGTCAGCGGCCATCAGGGATTCCTGCTGGCGGGAAGCGCCGGCGGCGCGGCACCGGGGATACTTTTCGACATGACAACTGAGCCTTCCCACCAGCATCCGGAGAGCAACGACGGTGCGACCGTCGCACGCGTGCTGCTGGCTGAGGACGATGTCCTCCTCCGTGAGGGACTGGCCGGTCTGTTGGAGCGGTCGGGGTTGGAGGTGGTCGCGCAGACCGGCGACAGCGCATGGATTCTGCCGCTGGTTCGCGAGTTGAAGCCCGACCTGGTCGTGTTGGACATCCGAATGCCGCCGACGAACGCCATCGAGGGACTGGACGCCGCGCGGGAGATTCGCAAGGAGTTTCCGGCGACCGGCATCTTGGTGCTGTCTGCTCACGCCGAGGTCGAGCACGCGATGGAACTGCTGGCGACCGGTCAGCGGATCGGCTACCTGCTCAAGAGCCGCGTGACGGATGTGGATGAGTTCATCGACACGCTGGCGAGGATCGTCAAGGGTGGCTCGGTGATGGACCCGGCGCTGGTGCAGGAACTGGTGAGCGCCCGCCGCTGCAACGACCCGCTCGCCGGGATGAGCCAGCGGGAGGGCGAGGTACTCGCGCTGATGGCAGAGGGACGGTCGAACGCGGGCATCGCGCGTCGGCTCTGGGTGACCGAGGGCACCGTGGAAAAGCATGTTCGGCACATACTGGCCAAGTTGAGTCTCCCAGAGACCGCCGATGATCACCGCCGGGTGCTCGCCGTGGTCGCCTTCCTCGAGGCTCGCTGACCGGACGAGGAGCCGTCGGGCCGGGAGCCTTGTGGCCGATGGTGGCGGTCGCGTTCACCCGTTCGCTGGTGGAGGCGGCCGGCGGTGCGATCGCGTCCGTGCAACGGCGGATAGCGGTCATCCGGGATCTCCACGGCGACTGGGAGCGACGCACGACCGGTGAGTCCCTCGACCGCGGCCGCGAGGCCACGGTGCGTGAGGATCGAGGGATGGATCCCGCGCGCGAGCTCGCGCAGCTCGGCGACGGCCGCCCGCACGTGCTGGACGACACTCGTCGAGGAGGGACGTACCTCACCGCGAGCCTGGGCGAGTTGCAACGTTATGACAGCCTCGACCAGCTTGGACTCAGCCGGTGGACGCAACACCGGTTGCCTGGAGCAACAATAGATGCCCGTTCAGGGCTTCGGTAGTGCGTCGCGACGTGTCGGCTGCCAGTACGCCTCGATCGAGATCCAGCGCGCTAATCGGCCAGTCCTTGGGACCATCGTCACAGTCTGTGTCTCGATCCGCTTCCGGCAGCGGCCCCGAACTCGTAGCAGCGTTGACGGGGCCTCCAGGGTCAGGTGCGGGTCGCTGGCCAGGATCGGTTTGCCGGTCGCGGTGTGCTGCCCGCCGATGACCCACGAGTTCGACCCGCGCTCGGCGTTGCGGTTCATCGCCTCGACAATCAGCGGTACCCGCTGGGCGCGTTTGAGGTAGTCGGCCGCCAAACGCTCGACGTCGTCCGACACGCCGATGCTGCCGCTGAATGCCGGGTTCCGCGTTCCCGGGCTGGCCGCCGTCGCGGTCGAGTCGATCACCGGCGACGCCGTGTTGAACGGCGCGAACGGGAACACGTCCTGGAACACCGCGGTGTGACCGTCGAGACCGGCCGCGCTGTACCTCTGCACGGCCGTGGTCCGGTCCATGTCCAGGTCGAACGACAGACTGAACGTGAGCGTCTTGTTGATGACCAGGCTGTCCACCACAGTCCACGGCGCGACCTTGGTCACCTGCGCCGCTGCGTACTGCGACGGCAGCTTGTTCCGTGCGATCCACGCGTTCACCCCGTCGGCGTACGCGCCCAGATCCGCTTGGGTCTCGGACGACAACACCGACAGGCTGCGCTCGACGGTGCGCCGCAGCCCGAACGTCCGCAGCTGAACATCGCTGGGCAACGCGCTGCTGCCGAGCAGCTCGGCGAGCGTACCCGACCCACGCGGGCGGAGCACATCCATCTGGAACAGCCGATCGTCCGAATGGACCCAGCCCTGCAGGAAGAACAGGTCATGCGAACTTTGCGCCCTGACGTGAGCGATCCCGTCATCGTCACGGACCACAGACGCGGGGGCGTGCAGGCCAGGGATCTTGACCAGGTCTATGACATCGGCGTGCCCGCTTGGTGCCTGTGGCACAGCGAGCGCTCCGGCGGCGAGGACGCCGACAGAGAACAGAGCGACGCGCGATCTGCGCATCAGCAACTCCTTACTCTGAACATGCGATCGACCGGACGTCCCGGTCATAGGTTGTTCGCGCGGAGGGGATGGTTGGACGGTCGTCGGCAGTAGAACCTTCGTCACACCAGGCCAAGATCGCGAGCGATAGTGGCAAGAGCTGCTGACCTGACCACCGCCACGCTGCGCGGGCGTCTCGACAAGAGCGGGGCCCGTGGGCTGATTCCGCTGGGGTCGGGTGTCAGCCCCGGTGATCGAGAAGGTGCTCGGTGTCGGCGACGAGGGTGTCGAAGTACGGTGCCGTTCGTGAGGTGCGGATCGTCCCGCAGGAATGAGGACTTCGGAGAAACAGAACCTGCCGTCGGTGTACGAGGTCGACAGCCAGGTCGCCTGGGGCGCTCTCCACGCTCGAGGAAGTTGATCTGGGCATGCACGGGCTGTCGCCGATCTCTCACCCGGCTCGGGCGGCGGATGCAGCTCTCCCGGTCGGGGTGATGCGGCTCGAGGTCGCCGGAGAGCCGCACGCCTTCGGCGTGGGCTGGACCGTCGCCCTCGGCCCGGCCGTCACCGAGGTCCGTCGAGCGTTCTGATCACGGTGCTGTCCAGGCCCACGGCCGCAGGAACTCGTCCAGCGTGACCCGGCCGGCCAGGTTGTCCAGCACCCCGATCAGCCCGACAAAGGTGCACTCGGCAACGATCTCGAGTATCTCTCCCGGGGACAGCCCCTCTTCGGTGGCGCGCCGGACGGTGCCGTCGGCAACCTTCCCGCGAGTGAGCACCAACTCCCGGGCCAGCGCATACACGGCGGCAGCGCGCGGGTCGGCGGGCGGCTCGCCGGAACGCATCCGCTCGATCTCGCCGTCGTCCGCGCCGAGCCCGGACAGCACGGTGGAGTGGAACGCCACGCCATACCGATTGTCTGCCGCGACTCCGACGGCGACGCCGGCTGTCTCGCGCAACACCGGGTCCAGCGCGCCCGAACCGACCGCCCGCCGCAGGCCGTCAAAGCCAGCCAGCAGAGTCGGCGACGCGGCCGCCGTCGCGGCCAGGTTCGGTACGAAGCCGAGATCCTCGGCGATGCCATCCAGCAGCGCCTTGGACTCGGCCGGCGCGGTGTCGGGTGTGTGAATCGTCAGGTCCATCGTGTCCTCAACAGTCTCGTCGTTCCCCGGCGGTCGCCGGTAGGGATCTAGTCTCCGGGCCGCGGCGGTGAGGCACGATTCCCAACGAGGGAAGGGAGTGCGGCCAACGCATGACATACGCTGTCCGAATGTGGCAGGCGGATCAATCAGCAGACTTCGGTGAGCTGCTGCGGCACTGGCGAGCGGTCCGCCGGACCAGCCAGCTCGACCTCGCCTCGGTCGCCAGCACTACTCCGCGTTACGTGAGCTTCGTGGAGACCGGCCGGGCAAGGCCGAGCCGCGAGATGGTACTGCGGCTGGCCCGCGCGCTCGACGTGCCTCTGCGGGAACGCAACGCGCTGCTGCTCGCCGCGGGCTTCGCCCCGCGCTATCCGGTGGCGCAGCTCGGCAGCGCGCAGCTCGGTCGGGTCGAGGCGGCGCTGACCTCGATGCTCGACCAGCACGAGCCGTACCCGGCGGTTGTGATGGACCGCGGCTGGAACGTGCTACGTGTGAATCGGGGCGCGCGGCTGCTGTTCGGTCGGCTGCTAGCACCCGATCCGATGCCAACGCCGGCCAATGTCCTGCGGCTCATGATCGAGCCGGGTCCCGTCCGCCGCAGCGTGCTGAACTGGGCCGCGGTCGCGCCTGCGCTGTTGGAGCGGAGCGGCCGGGAGGCCGTCGGCGGCGTCCTCGACCGCGACACCGCGGAGCTGGTTCGGCGGCTGCGCGCGCTTCCGGACGTCGCCGAGCTGCTTGCGGACCCGGCTTCGGCCTCGCCGACCGCGCCGGTGATCGACGTCCGGTTCGCACTCGGTGACGAGGTGGTCGAGCTCTTCTCGCTGGTCTCCACCATTGGTACGCCGACCGACGTCACCGCCCAGGAACTGCGCGTCGAGGCGTTCTTCCCCACTGACGACGACACCCGCGCGGCCTGGCGTCGGATCAGCTCGAACGTCAAGGTCTGACGGTCGAGCTGATCTCACGCCAGGGTCGAGTCTGCCGACGGTACGGCGGACATCGCCGCTAGGCTTGGGCTGCCATCACGACTGCGTGGGCTCATGATCAAGTCGATCGACGCTTACGGGTGAAGCGGTTGCTCGGGGCCGGCCACGACCTGACCGTCTGGAACAGGACCGCTGACAAGGCCAGACCGCTGACCGATCAGGGCGCAACAGCGGCATCGACGCCGGCGGAGGCGATCGCGGGTGTCGACGCTGTGATCACCATGGTGACCAACGCGGAAGCGCTCGAGCAGGTGGTGTTCGGCGACAACGGCCTGGCCGCCGCGCTGGCACCAGGCCAGCTGCTCATCGACATGTCGACGGTGGGTCCGGACGCGGTGCGCTCTGTCGCCTCCCGGCTGCCGCAGGGCGTGGCGATGGTCGACGCTCCAGTGCGGGGCAGCGTTCCCCAGGCCACCGCGGGGAAGCTGGCCGTCTACGTCGGCGCGGATCCGTCCGGCTTCCAGCGCGTGGAGCCGATCCTGGCGCCACTCGGCACGCTGCACCACGTCGGCGGGCTGGGAGCCGGCGCGGCCACCAAGGTGGTGGTGAACTCCACGCTCGGCGCGGCCATTGCCGCCTTCGGCGAGGCCCTTGCCCTCGGCGACGACTTCGGGCTGGATCGTTCCGTCGTACTCGATGTGCTGAGCGATACTCCGATCGCGAGCACCGTCGAGGCCAAACGCGCCAACGTCGAATCCGGCAGCTACCCTGCCAACTTCAAGCTCAGCCTGGCGCTCAAGGATCTCAACCTGGTCACCCGCCCTCGTGTCACTCCGGACGTCGTCCCCCGTCCGTGGTGATCGTGGCGATCACCGCCGAGTAGTCGAGGTCGCCCGCGCCGGCCTCGGCGGCCTGCTCGAGCCAGTCACGTGACGCGGGAGCCACCTCCAGCCGCCGGCCGTTCTGGTCGGCGATCGCCTTCCGCGCAGGGGTGGGGTACGGCGATGTCGACGGATACGGCGTTCGCGCTCGGGATGCTCGCCCTGGTCGGGCGGCGTTTCCCGGTCCGGCCCCGTGCCTACCTGCTCACGCTCACCGTCGTCGACGACGTCGTTGCGCTCGGCGTCATCGCGTTCGTCTACAGCGCGGACATCGCCGTGCTGCCCCTGCTGGCTGCGGTCGGGATCTTCGGGCTGGTCCTGCTCGTACGTGCCGCCGGCGGACAGCCGCCAAGAGGTCGTAGGCTCAGGGAAATTCCCGGGCTTCTACCGAGCCGGTGCGAGACCACGAGCATCGCCTCGACGACGCGCACCCCCGGGTCGACGACGTCGATGCGCTCCAAGCACCCGGGCGACGGACGCTCCTGCCGCGCTCGCCATAGGAGTCGGCGGGTGTCGATGCAGTTGGCGCCCACCTCGATCGTGCCGACTGCTCCGGCGTGCACGGGTTCCCGCTCTGAAATGGATCATCACTCCTTCGACAGGCGGCCCCTGGACCGGCTCTGGTGGTGTTGGGCGTGGATCAGTCGTCGGCTGCCGCGGCCACCCGTGATGTAGGGACTGGTGCGGTAGGACCGAGGAACAGGATTCCGCGGAGGCTGCCTCGCGCGGTGCGGAACGCGACGCTGATCCAGGCAGCGACGAGGCCGAGGTAGAACAGCACGGCCGCCACGTGGAAGAGGTTCGATCCCGTGTGCAGGGCGAGCTCAGAGGTGCCGAGGACACAGGTGCCGACAGGGAAGGTGAACGACCACCACGTCAGCGAGAACGCCAGGTGTTCTCGGGCAGTACGTAGTGTGATGGCGCCCGCGATCGCTCCCCACAGCAGGGCGAAGCCCCAGACTGGTACGCCATAGACGACGCCGAACGCTTGCAGGGCGGTCGAGTACGGGGCGGGCAGGGCTTGGCGGGCGACGCCGCCGAGCAGGTTGGCGGCGGCGATCGATTGGCCCAGCGGCCCTAGCACGATCCACAGGGTCGGCACCATCGCCGCGTCGCCCGTCTTGTAGAGGGCAAGGCGGTACCAGATCAGGGTGATCGTCACGATCGACGCGAGCAGCGACAGCCCGAACATCGCATAGCACGCCATCAGTAACGCAAGCCTGGCCTGTCCGGCGGGCGCATACGGTACGAGCAGGGCGCCAGTGGAGGCAGACACCATCGGTGGCACGACCGGCATCAGCCAACCGCCGAACGCGCTGTCGGGTTTGATGCTGTGGCGGGTAAACATGAAGTACGGAACGACCGTGGCGGCGGCCAAGCCGGTCACGGTGCCGGCTGACCACAAGATCCAGTCGACGTCGACGGCGGTCCGCAGGCCCAGGACGTCGCGGCCAAGCAGGATCGTTCCGGCTCCGACCGTGAGCAAGGCCATCGGCGGAGCGCCGTAGAAGTGCGCCATCACGGGGTTCAGGAGGTGGTGACGCGCGACATCGGAGTATCGCATCCAATGGATGCCGGTCGCTGCGGTGAGGGCGACCAGGAGGACGGCGGCAAGCGCCCAGATCACCACGGCGCCGATGTGCAGCCCAGGCGGCTGCCACGGCAACGTCACGGCCGCGACCGCGACGATGCCGGTACCCATGATCGACGCGTACCAGTTCGGCGTCAGGTTGGAGAACACCTGTGACGGGCGCTGCAGATCCCGCAGCACACCCGCCCGCGCCAAGCGATGAGCCCTTCCCTGGCAGCCGGACACGACGGTCGTCGAGCTGTCCGTTTTCATACCTCCACAGTCGCGTCCGAACTGCGCCGCGTCGTCACCGCTTGCGGCCGTTCTCATCCCCTGCTGGCTGAACGCCCGCCACTCCCGCCAGCGGGTACCGCGCCGACTGGCCGGTGGCTGCCGACGTCACGGCCGAGGACCTGGTCGACGTCGCTGCCGTCGATGGTCTACCGTTCCAGCACGAATGCACTGAGCCGGTCGAGCTGGTCACGATGGTCGGTGAGTGCGGTGGTGGCGCGTTGCTCGGCCTCGCGCAACAGCTTGGCCACCTCCTCGTCGATGACCAGCTGCGTCGCCTCGGCGTACGGCCGGTTGCCGAACTCCTGATCGCCGAGGTACGTCGGGTTGGCCGAGCTGAAGCCGACCGGGCCGAGCGTGGTGCTCATGCCGAACTCGCGCACCATCCGGGTGGCCAGCGCGGTCGCGCCGGCCAGGTCGTTGCTGGCGCCCGTCGAGATCTCGCCGAGGGCGACCCGCTCCGCGGCGCGTCCTCCCAGCCGGATGGCCAGCAGCTGGATGAACTGCGGATCCTGCAGACCTACCGGGCAGCTGGAGGTGGAGCTGGTGCCACTGCTGAGCTTGCCGGAGACGTTGCCGTCCGGCCCGATCGCGACCGACGAGACCTGCCCGGCTGCGATGTCGCTCTTCAGTTGCGAGTGGCCGACCTGCTCAACGCTATGGCGAGGCAGCAGGAACCGCCGCGGAGTGGAGCTGTGCTTGATGATCGTCGCGCGGCCTCTCTGTGCCAAGTGGGTCTGCGACAGCGTCATCGAGACGCTGCGAGCGGTCCGGCGGCGGCGAGCACCGTCACCGGCGCAGCCCGCTGAAACGTGAAGGTCACCGAAAACCACTGGCCGGGAGTGAGCGCGCGACGCAATCCCTGCAGCTCGATCCCGGTACGCCGTTCCAGGTCGACCTGGCTGCCGGCAGGAATGGCGATGCTGCTGACGGCGTGCCCGTCCTGCTCGAGGGTGACCTGGTCGCTGACGGTGGTCGAGACTCCGACAAGTGCATCGTCGGTCGTAGCGGACTCGTTCGTCATCGTCAGTTGTAAGGGGGCGTCGGATCCGGCGGCGAGTCCCTGCGGGCCGTTGGCCCAGATGTCGTCGATGACGATCTGGCCTGTGCCGGCATCCGTCCCGCCAGCCGGAAGGTTCTGGAACGGGTCTTGGGACCCGCAGCCTGCCAGCAACCCAAGGGTCAGGAGCACCTGCACGCTGCGGATCGTCTTCCGGGCTGGCATCCTCATGGGTGGTGTCCTCTGGTCGCGACGTACTCTGTCTTCTCCAACAGTCCCGATCCGGTGGCCGGTTTCGTCGTGGCCACCGACCTCTGCAGCAACAAGGTCATGCCGTCGATACTGAGCCGCGGGACGCCGTTCGTCGTCGATGCCAGCGGTCAATTGCAGTTCCCGTCGGCTGCAACCTCGGCTGCCCGCTAGCTGCAGTCACGGGTCTGCGCTCGACAGGCACTATCGCTATCCGAAGACGACCTTCGCCGTCGATGCCGTGCAGCGAAGGGGCGATGGCAGGCGCGGCGCAGCGGCGACATGTGGCTATCACCGAATTTCCTGCTAGCAGGTAGTCGCGGTGGGCGCTGGCGGTGCAGACCTGAGGGCCGTCAGCGGCGATGGTGGCTACGGGATTCGCCGACCTGCCGCCAGCCGAGGGAACTGATGGTCATGTCAGAGTCGAAAGTCATCGACCTCTTCGGGACGTCGACCACACCGCGTTCCCGGCGTGGTTCTGGCTGGTGGCAAAGCACTGTCATCTACCAGGTCTACGTGCGAAGCTTCCAGGACTCCGACGGGGACGGCGTCGGTGATCTGGCCGGTGTCCGCGCCAGGCTGCCGTATCTGCGGAGCCTCGGCGTCGACGGCATCTGGCTGAACCCGTTCTACCCGTCACCGCAGCACGACCATGGATACGACGTGTCCGACTACTTCGCGGTGCAGCCCGAGTACGGCACGCTCGAGTCCTTCGACCAGCTGGTCCACGATGCGCACGGGCTCGACCTCAGGGTGGTCATCGACATCGTGCCGAACCACTGCTCGATCGAGCACCCCTGGTTCGCCGCGGCGCTGGCGGCCGGCCCGGGCAGCGCGGAGCGCGAGAGGTTCCACTTCGCCGACGGCAATGGGGAGTACGGCGACCTGGCGCCGAACAACTGGCGCTCCATCTTCGGCGGATCAGCCTGGCAGCGCGTCACCGAACCGGACGGAACACCCGGCCAGTGGTACCTGCACAGCTTCGCGCCCGAGCAGGCCGACTTCAACTGGCGGCACCCGGACGTCGCGGCGTACTTCGAACAGGTGCTGCGGTTCTGGTTCGAGCGCGGCGTGGACGGGATCCGGATCGACGTGGCGCACGGGCTCCACAAGGCCGACGGGCTGCCCGACCACGAGAACGCGATGGACGACGAGCTCACCGGCGACCCGCTCAATCCCTACGCGTGGAACCAGCCCGAGGTTCACCAGGTGTGGCGCCGGTGGCGGACCATCGCCGAGGGATACACCGTACTGACCGGCCGCGAACGCGTGCTGATCGGCGAGGTCGGCGTGCTGGACGCCGAACAGCTCGCGCTGTACCAACGCCCGGACGAACTGCACCAGAGCTTCTACTTCGAGTTCCTGCGCGCCAACTGGGACGACCAGATCCTGTACGACGTGGTGGATCGCGGCCTGGGCACGGTCGCCGGCTCCGGCTCGTCGGTCGCCTGGGTGCTGAACAACCACGACATGCCCCGGTCGGTGACCCGGTACGGCGGTGGTGCTCCCGGCCTCGACGCCGGCGACGTCGATCTTGGCACCGTCCGGGCGCGGGCGGCCGCCTTGCTGATGCTCGCCCTGCCGGGCGCGGCGTACGTCTACCAAGGTGAGGAGCTCGGCCTGCCCGAGGTCACGGACCTCCCGGTCGAGCTGCTGGCCGACCCGATGTTCCACCGCACCCAAGGCGCTCGACGCGGCCGAGACGGTTGCCGGGTCCCGCTGCCGTGGGCCGCGTCCCAGCACTGCTTCGGATTCTCACCCACCGATGCGTGGCTGCCGCAGCCCGACTGGTTCGCCGATCACGCCGTGGACCGGCAGCTGAGTTCGGGCGAGTCGATGCTGCACCTCTACCGCGAGGCTCTCGCATTGCGGCGGCGACTTCCCGCGCTGGCCTCGAACGACGTCCGCTGGTTGCGGACCGAACCGGGCGTGCTGGCCTTCACCCGCGGCGACGGCTTCGGATGCGTCGTCAACTGCTCGTCGCGAGTCGTCTCCGCGCCGGTGGACGGCGAGCCGCTGCTGGCCAGCCACCAGGAGGCCGGTGACAAGATCCCGCCGAACAGCGCCGCGTGGTACCTGCTGGCGCCGGCGATCGCATCGGTGGGTGAGGCGGCATGAACACCCGCCCGCGAGTGATCGGCTTCATCCGAGTCCACGCCTCGATGACCACGGACGCGCTCGATACTGCGAAAGACACTGTACGGCGTGAGCCACTGTCGAAGAGTTTGCCCTCGGCAAGCACTTCCTCATGCGGAGTGAATGCGGAGCGACCCCACTAGACCGGCGGACCTGGCGCCCTTGAGCCTCTGTCTCGGCGCCAGGTCCGCTCCACCGATGAGTCGACCGCATCGCGAAGACAGCGGGATGCAACAAGAAGCTTCGTAGCGATCCTCGAGCGCTGCCAGTACGTCGACGACGGGCTCGGGCTGATCAAGAGACCTGGCTCTGTGTTCGCCACCGGGGTGCTTGTCGGGTTGGCTGGTGGGGCTGGCCAGGTGCCTCGGCCCGGCCAGCGGGGTGCAGGTCAGTCAGCCGGGCGCCGGATGGAAGGGATTCTCCCGACTGTCCGGCCCCCACCGGCACGGTCAGATCCCGTCTGTACGCTGACGCCTTGGAAGCGCGCGGCGTTGCCACGGCCGAGCCACAGGTCGATGACCAGCGCCTCGTCATGGATGTGATTGCGGGAGTCAAGGCCGGTGACTGCGGACACGCCGACGCCCACGCATTGGCAGCCGTGTCTCGTGAACTGGCCGATCACTGAGCCGAGCAGATAGTTGCCGCCTGCACTGAGATTGTGTTGGCCCTGGGGCGACTGTGACATCAGCCTGCCCACTGTGGACCCAGCACGCCTCCTGGCCCATCGGGTCGTCGAGATCTTCACAGCCGCCATCGACGACTGCCGGCGACCGCTCGCGCCCGCTTCAGCGTTCGCCATGCCCAGTTGACGATCAGTACCGAGCGGTAGTAGCGCGAGTCATGCAACTCCTGGGTGGTGATGGCGCGCCCGGCGCCGGGGATGCCGAGGCCGGGCCGGTTTGGTGCCGGTGACGGTGAAATGTGCTGAGAGCCAGTCACCGTCGATCAGGAGTTGCCGCAGATCCCAATGAAAGTCGGGGAACGCGTCGATGACCTCAGTCAGTCCGGCGACGTACCCGTCCGGATGCTGCTCCGTGCCGTTGACGCGAACGTCCGCCACGTATCCGACGAGCTCGGCGTACTGTCGCTCGTTGCAGCACTGGATGTAGCGCCGTTAGAAGCTGGCGCGCCGATCACGATCCATGGGGCCAATGCTGACTCACGTTGCCTTCAGGGCCAGGGAACCAGGGCGACCTGTCAGCCGACTCCGACGGCGCGGGCACAGGCGGGGTCGACCGCACACGCCGACCAGCACGGATCCTTACATATCCCGAACATCGTTGTGTCATGGTGCGACGATGATGGAAATGAGTAGATCTTGGACAGGTCATCTGGCACGGCGTAGCCGGTGGCGACGCCTGCTCGCGGTCCTGCCGCTCGTCGGAGCGCTCACCCTGCTGGCCGGTTGCGGGCTGTTCCGGGACGACCCGGAGCAGCACGAGGTCGGACCGGTGTCCACCATGCCGAGCGGCTCCTCGGCGCACACCCTCGTGGTCAACGGGCAGGCGCGCGACTTCCGCCTCTACCAGCCGGCGAACCTCGCCCGGTCGACCGCGGTGCCGCTCGTGGTCATGCTGCACGGCGCGCTCGGCACAGGCAGCCAGGCGGAAACCTCGTACGGCTGGAACGCCGAGGCGGACCGGGAGGGCTTTGTCGTCGCGTATCCGGACGGGGTGAGCCGCTCCTGGGCGGCGAGCCCGGACTGCTGCGGCCCACCGGCCCGCGACGGCGTGGACGACGTAGCCTTCATCCAGCAACTGGTCTCCACCGTGGCCGACCAGCTTTCGGTGGACCGCACCCGGATCTACGCCACCGGGATCTCCAACGGCGGAATGCTCGCATACCGCCTGGCATGCGACACGAAGCTCTTCGCCGCGATCGGGCCGGTGGCGGCGACCCAGCTCGGTCCGTGCCCGGCCCCGGCACCGACCTCCGTGATCCACATCCACGGTACGGCGGACCGGACAGTGCCGTACGACGGTGGTCCGGGCAAGCGCGACAACGACGGGACCGGACGCAATCCGGTCAAGATCGACGGCCCGCCAACCCCCGACCTGCTCGGCCAGTGGCGTACGACCGGCGGATGCGACGCGCCGGTGACCACCGTCTCGGGCCCGGTCAGCACCTCGGCCGCCACCTGTCCCGAAGGGCGGGCGGTCGACTTGGTCACCGTCGACGACGCCGGCCACCAGTGGCCCGGTGCCGCCGGCCCCGGAGCGGAGGCGCAACGCCTACTCGGCCTGGATCCACCCGCGACCGCGCCGGACGCGACCGAGACCATCTGGCGTTTCTTCGACGCACACCCCCGAACCGGCGGCTGACCCGCACCGGCGCCCATCCACCCGACAGCTCGGTCGCTGGTTGCCGCAGGCAACCGGCTGGCCCGAGGTGGGTTCAGCTCGACTGCGTCGGGCCCGGCTGGGTCGGGCCGGCCGGATACGCCTGCGGCTGGGCCTGATATGGCTGCGGCTGGACCGGGTACGGCTCCGTGAGGCCGCCCGTGCGCCTTGTGCCGGGCGGAATCCGGAATGCGCAGACCGGACAGGGCGAGATCCCCGAAGTAGCGGATTCGGCGGATCTCCTGATTGTCCGTGATGGATCGGATCGAGGACAGCACGTAGCCTGCCCCCGTCCAGGGGCGGCCGGCGGCCCTGGCAAGCCTCGACCCGACGGTTCCGAATAGGTCGCCGCAGGTCGTCACACCGAAACAGCACGTTGGACGTTGGTAGCTGCACCGGCACATCCGCCGGTGTGTGTTTCGCTGGCGCAGATCCATCGTTTGGATGCTGGCTATGGGCTGGGGAGCGATCGCGGTAGCCCGAACGATGGGAGGACGCTGTTTTCGAAGCGGGTCATGGCGCAGATCCGGCCGCCGGTGAGAGTGAGGACGTAGAGGCCGGTCCCATGGCTGATGCCGTTGGGGCCGCGCAGGTAGGCGCCAAACGCCGGCTGACCGTTGGCTCGCGTTGGGACGAGGTCGAATCTGCGGCCTGCGCGGAAGATGCTGGCGCAGAAGCGGACCACGACGTCTCGGCCCTCGTATTCGAAGGGCATCGGTGGCATCGACATGGTCACGTCGTCGGTCAGAAGGGCCACCAGCGCGTCGAGATCGGCGGACTCCCACGCGCGGACGAATTTCGCCACGATCGCATCCTCGGACGGTGAGTCGCAGGCGGGCGGCGGTTCGCGGTCGTCGGTCGTGGGCCGTCGGTGCTGCAGGCTGGCGCGCGCCCGTTTGAGGGCGCTTTTGACCGACTCGACGCTCGAGTCCAGCATGTCGGCCACCTCGTTCGCGTGGAATCCGAGGACGTCGCGCAGGATGAGCACGGCGAGCTGGCGAGCCGGCAGGATCTGAAGGGCGGTCACGAAGGCCAGGGAGATGGATTCGGTCTGCTCGTAGCGGGCCTCCGGGCCGAGCGGCGCGTCGATCGCACCCTCGAGCAGGGCGTCGGGAAATGGCTCGAGCCAGACGACCTCACCGAGCCGGGTCGGCTCGGGCGGTTCAACCTTGGGCACGTCCCACTCCTTGGCCAGGCGTCGGCTGGCCGACCGGCGCGCGTTAAGGCACCGGTTGGTGGCGATCCGGTAGAGCCAGGTGCGCAGCGAGGCGCGTCCCTCGAACCCGCCGAAGCCTTGCCAGGCGGCCAGCAGCGTGTCTTGCAGGGCGTCCTCGGCGTCCTGGAACGATCCGAGCATCCGGTAGCAGTGCACCTGCAGCTCCCGGCGGTGCGGCTCGGTCAGCTCCCGGAACGCGTCGCCGTCCCCGGCCCGCACCCTTGAGATCAAGTCGGCGGCCACTTCCCCCACCCTCGGGTCACCCTCTTTCCGCATCTTGTCGCACTTCCTATATGGACACCGGCCGAGGGCCGAAGGGGGCGGTTGGCGGCCGCCCCTTTCTCGACGTCACGGTGTCTACCTCATCGACGGCTCTGACGATCCGGACGCCGACGGACGGCGAAACCGGCAGACACCCCGAAGCTGAGTCTCAGCCGTCCTCACTCATGAGGTGGGCAGGTCTGACCACCCGGACACTGAAAGGAACCAAAGATGCTGCTGCACGACAAGGTTGCGGTGATCTACGGAGCCGGAGGCGGGATCGGCGGCGCTGTCGCACGCGCCTTCGCGGCTGAGGGAGCGAAGGTCTTCCTTACCGGGCGCTCCCTGGCGCCCGTCGAAGTTGTCGCGAAGGACATCGTTTCCGCCGGCGGATCCGCCGAGGCGGCGGAGGTCGACGCTCTGGACGAGCAGGCTGTGGACAGGCATCTGCAGTCCGTGATCGATCGCGCGGGCCGCGTCGATATCTCGTTCAACGCGGTCGGGATCTCGAATGCGGAGATTGTGGGTGTTCCC
Source organism: Kribbella orskensis (assembly GCF_004342085.1). Taxonomy (NCBI): domain Bacteria; kingdom Bacillati; phylum Actinomycetota; class Actinomycetes; order Propionibacteriales; family Kribbellaceae; genus Kribbella; species Kribbella orskensis. The sequence goes on along the minus strand of NZ_SLWM01000004.1, from coordinate 22,308 downwards.
CTGGCCGAGCTGGGCGTCGAGCAGTTCTCCCTGCCGTTCGCGACCTACGCCACGTCGTACTTCCTGACCGCGCGCCTGGCCGCACGGCGCATGATTCCGAACCAGTCGGGGGTGATCATGACCGTCACCGCGCTCCACTCGCGGACGGGCCTCCCATTGGTGGGAGGCTACGGTCCGGCGCAGGCCGCCAAGGAGGCACTCACTCGAGATCTATCCGCCGAGCTCGCACCTCACGGCATTCGCGTGGTCGGTCTGCGACCACAGGGCATGCCGGAGACACGCACGATCAAGGACGCCTTCCTGCCTCGCGCCAAGGCATCGGGCATGACCTGGGAACAGTGGCAAGAGCTCCTCGCAAGCAGGACCCACCCGCGACGGCTCATGACGCTCGACGAGGCGGCAAACATGGCGGTCTTGATGGCGTCCGACAAGGCCAGCGGGATGACGGGAACCACCGTCAACCTGACCATGGGCAGCCTGGACGACTAGCGGCTAGGCAGCCGTGGCGTCGCTCGTCGAGCGCGCGTTTGCGCCCGACGAGCGACGCGACGACCGTCCAGGTTCGCGACGGCAAGGTCCTGATTTCCGACGGCCGGGCTGCGGAGACCAAGGAGCAGATCGGCGGCCACCGCCTGATCGATTGCAAGGACCTCGACGAAGCGGTCGAAGTCGCTTCTCAGAACCCGGCGCGCAGACCGGAACCATCGAGGTACGGCCCATTTAGGAGTGGACTGCAACGTGCACTCATCGAGACATCAAAGGAATCCATAGTGGGAACCAAGGCACACACAAGTAAAGGAATGGTCCTCGTACTGGCGTGCGCGGCGCAGTTCATGGTCGTGCTCGATGTTGCGATCGTGAACGTCGCCCTGCCCTCGATCCAGCAGGATCTCGGCATCGGGCAGAGCACCTTGCAATGGATCGTCATCGCGTATGGCCTGATGCTCGGCGGATTCCTGCTGCTCGGCGGCAGGATGGCCGACCTTTTGGGGCGCCGCCGCATGCTACTGACGGGACTGACACTGTTCTCGTGCGCCTCACTGGTCGCGGGGGTGGCGGGATCCGCCGATCTCCTGATCGGCGCCCGGGCCATGCAGGGCTTCGGGGCGGCGCTCATCCCGCCGGCCGCCCTCTCGATCCTCGCCGTGACTTTCGCGGAAGGCGCCGAGCGCAATCGCGCGCTCGGGCTCTACGGCGCCGTCACCGGGGTGTCGGCGTCGGTCGGGGTGATCGCAAGTGGTCTGCTCACCGACGGCGCAGGCTGGCATTGGGTCTTCCTCATCAACGTTCCGATCGGCGTCCTTCTCATCGCGATGGCGGCTATCTTCCTGCCCGTCGACGCTGGCGACCGTCGCGAGAGCGAACGCTTCGACGTCGCCGGCGCGGTCACCGTGACCGGAGGCCTGCTCCTGCTCGTCTACACGCTCAACCGCGCCAGCGACTTCGGCTGGGGTTCCGTGTCGACGCTCGGACTGTTCGCCGCTTCCGTCTTGATGCTGTCCGCTTTCGTGCGAATCGAAGGGCGGTCCCGGTCACCGCTGGTGCCCGGCTCGGCGCTGCGCAACCGCACGCTGGTGGCGGCGAACCTGTCGGCGTTCTTCACGTTCGGAGCGTTCTTCGCCTTCATCTTCCTCGGCTCACTGCTGATGCAACAGGTTCTCGGTTACTCGCCGACCCGGACGGGCGTCGCCTGGCTCGCCACAACGGCGACGTCGTTCGTGGCGGCTGGGATCACGGGAGGGAAGCTCGTTGCGGTGGTGGGTGTGCGGCGCCTGCTCGTCGCGGGCCAATCGCTCCTCGCGATCTCGGCACTGTTGCTGACGCGGGTTCCGTCTGGAGGGGACTTCGCAACCGACCTGCTGCCGGCGCTGCTCCTAGCTGGCGTGGCCGGGGGAATAGCTGCTCCGGCCGCACAGATCGGCGCTCTGTCCGGTGTCACGCACTCGATGACCGGTCTGGCGTCCGGGCTCGTCGAAACCATGCGCGAGATCGGAGGCGCCGTCGGCGTGGCCGCCGTCTCGACCATCCTCGTCTCGCGGGCCGGGGTGAACGCTTTCCACGCCGCGTTCTGGGTGATCTTCGTCGTCTCAGCTCTGGGTGCGCTGACGGCCGCGATTGGCTTCCCACGGCGCACAACGCAAGAGATCGAGCCCGAGCCGGCTGCTGACACGGCAGCTGTAGTTCGTGATCTGTAGCGCGTCGCCGCTCACCTACGCGAGCAGTTCAGGGCACGCCCTGTTCGACCGGGCCTTGCACCTGCCGAGGCACTGGGCCGCCGACGAGGAGCGCCGCGAGCTGAGCGGCGTCCTCGCCGGATGGCGGCTCCTGACACGTTTCTTACCAACACCCCTGCCAGCGGCACACGGCCATGAACGTGAGTCATGGCGAAGGCCTCTCGAAGCCTCACAACTGATGCGGGTACCGCGGCGGCAGCGCCGAACGGTCAGAACAGCAGCATCAAGCGGGGATCACGTTCGCAGAACGCACAGCTTCGCCAGTTGAGGCCCAGCAGGCACAGGCGGTCGATGCGGTGGCGCGGCGCGGTTCGTCGCCGAAACGCTTGCGACGAAGAATTAGCCACGCCGACAACAGCAGCAGCGATCAGGCCAGGGGAGCCGTGCATGGCAAGTGGTGTGACCTGTCAAGTCTGTGGCCAGCATCGACGGCGCCAGCATCGCGGCCTGCTCCAGTCCCTCGCTCACCGCGCGGGTCAACCTGCAGCGCGACGACCTGGGTCACAGAGGCCGGCACCGCCGCGAGCGCGTCATGGTCGACGCTCAAGCTGTGCAGCGCGAACACGCCGAGAACGCGCCCAGGATCACCAGAGAGCGCGCAAACCTCGACCGACCGGTCCGCCGTGACGTGTTCATCACCGGTCAGAGTAGCGGGCAACAGCTCCGGCGAGGCTGTTGGAGCCAGGCCTCTCAGGCTTGGGCACTCGGGGCCTGCCTCCGACCTCGATTCCGGCGAAGGTTTCGGCGACGAGCGATCGTCCGCGGCGCGTACCCCGTGCAAGAACCCAGCAAAGTCGTACGCCACCCTCCGCCGAAGAACCGCCGCCAACCACAGCTGAAGGTCACATCCCGCTGAGTTCGGGCCGGTTCGGAGCGGTTCCCTGCGATAAGCCGGACGTAGCAGAGTGGTTCCGCATGACCCGACCGGCGGAGCCGAACCGCCCTGTTCGCAAGGGAGATCGAGTGAGCGAGCGAACCCGAGTAACCCGAAGACAAGGGCCAAGATCATCCCGGGCACGAGCGGGCGATGTGCGGCGCAGGTGACCGATCTCTTTCTGCACGCTCACTGGCACAAAGAGTTGGACGCTCAGATGGACGCCAAGTTGGATGCGCCGCAGACCGATGAAGCCGGCACGACCCCGCGTTCCCCTTGATTTGCAGCTGACGGCGTGACAATCAAACCGGCGATGGCGTCGACCAGGTGCTGGTCGACCTCGCCAACCGGCTGCGCGGCGGCGGATCCTGCGCCCGGCCACCAGCGGGCGTGCACGGTGTCGCGGTCGACGGCCGCGGCGCAGGTTCGATCCGGTGGATCGGCCCTCCGCGACCCGAGACCAACTGGTGCCGTGATCATGCGGTGCCAGCTGGAGCGATGGGTTCGTCGACCACTGGCACATCGGGCTGTTGTACTGATCTGTCCCGTGCCGGTCGTCGGTTGGTTCGGTGCGATCGCGGGGCTGGTCGAGGCGGAGCAGGATGATGGTCTCCACGAAGAAGCCGAGCACCAGTTCAAAGATGATGTCGAACTCGTTGTGCATGTCGGCCCCCGAACAGGGCCCCGGGATCGCGTCCCGCGGATCGGTTAGTGGTGCCGGCTGTGGAGGAGCTGCCAACCGCCCAGCCGAGGACCGCCAGGCTGAAGATGGTGAGGGTGATGTCACCGGCTTCGGTGCGGATCTGGTGGTTGTCTTGTAGGCAGTTGGCGAGGTGGGCGAGAGTCTGGATCCGGCTGTCGTCGTGTCGTTCGGCCTGGATCGTGCAGGTGGCGACGTGGTAGCCGGCGGCCTGGATCTGGCCCCGATGCTCGGCGGCGGTTGGGATGGTCTTGGCGGCCAAGATGCCGAGGGCAACTGCTATGAGTGCGGCGAGTACGGCTGCCAGGACGGTTGACCGCTGCGGTGGGCCTTGGTGGATCGGCACGGGCGTCATGGTCGACGGCCAGATTGGTCTGTTCGACGGGCGGAGCGACGGCGGACCCGCCAGCTGACGACCGCGATGACGACGGTTGCGAGGACAATTAGCGCGGTCGCGCGACCGAAGGTCTTTCGATGGTGGCGTAGGAGTTGCCCGCGGGGTAGCCGAGCAGGACGACACAGATGCCCCAGATGAGTCCGCTGGCGGCGTTGAAGGCGAGGAACTTCGGGTAGCGCACGCCCGCGGTTCCGGCGAGTGCGGGCATGGTGGCACGGAAGTGCAGGACGATGTTGGTGCGCACCGACCCGGGAGTCCGACCGGCTTGCCCAGCAGTTCCGGCCACGTGAGCCGCAGGTCGAGGTTCACCGAGCCGGCGTGCCACGTGCCGCCGACACGTTGGGGTCGGGGCGGATGTCCGCTGCGTGGAGGGTGTTGGTGAGTTGGACCCTGGACTGGACGTCGAGCTTGGCGAAGACAGCGCGGAGGTGCGTGCCGACTGTGTTTACGGAGATCCCGAGGGTCGAGGCGGCCGACTTGTTGGTATGGCCGGCGGCGATCAGCTTCGCGACGCGTTGCTCGGCATCGGTCAGGGCTTCCCAGCCGGTCGTCGGGCGCGCGGCTGCCTGAGCCCACTTCGTACGACGCGCGCCTGCCTGGCGCATGATCGCCTCGACACCGTCGCGGCCGACCCGTTCGCGCATCGCGTGGTACAGGTCCCAGGCCCGATCCAGCTGGATCAGCGCGGCTTCGCGATCGCCCGATCCGAGTAGCGCCCGTCCGTAGGTGAAGGCGCCGACTGCTTGCAGCGCCGGACGGGGGCTTGAGGCAAGTACCTCGGCAGAGCGGGCGATCACCGCGAGGTCGTTGTCGGCGCGACCGCGGAGGTTGAGGGCGAGGCCTTCGAAGCTGCAGAGGCCGGGGTTGCGTTCGGCGCCGATCTCGGCGATCTCGATCGCCTGCTGGGCGAACTTCGTCTCGCCGGCCGCGGTTCCGATGTCGTAGAACACTGCCATCCAGCCGGGCCACCAAGGCCAGAAGCTGCGTGCCTCGGCCGCACTGTCCAGCATGGGCGCGAGAATCGTTGTCGCTCGGCCGAGGTCGCCTTCGGTAGCGGCCAGCCAGCCTTGCATCAGCGGTATCGCCTGATCGCGGAAGTGCTCGTCCGTGTCGGTGACGCTCGCCGCCTCCTCGATCTGCCGCCGGGCCGCCTGAAAGTCGCCACCGGACAGCAGGACGGCGCTGTGGATCATCATCGCTTCGAGCGCGTGCACACTCGTCCCGAGCTGCCGACCCAGCTCGATCAGTCCCCGTGCGCCCGCATCGGCATCGTCGAGCCGGCCGAGGTTGAAGTCCTGCCACAGCTGCGCGTAGGCGAGGGCCGGCAGTGCGGTCTCGACGGACGACTCGTCGTCCTTGCGGCACTGGTCCAGCAGAATCTGGGCGTGCTCATAGCGGTCCAGGAGTTGAAGCGAGATGATCTCCTCGGCCAGGTACGACGTTCCGAGTAGTGGCCGCAGGTCCCGGAAATGTCGCAGACTCGTCCGATGCCGGCCCTCGTTCTTGGCCGCCTCGCCCGAAGCTTGCAGCGCCAGCGTGGTCGCTTCCTGGTCGCCCACCGCACGTGCTGTGGCCAGCGCGATCCGGGCACCTTCGGCGGCCTCCGCTCCGGGGATCATCCGCGTCCGAGCCAGTGCCCGTGCGGCGGTGAGCCGCGCCGCGATCGCCGGCGTCAGCCCGGGCAAACGCAGTACCTGGTCGCATCGATCGGTGAGTTCGGCGACTCGGCCGCCGAGCCACAGCGCGCGAGCCGTGACCGTCTCGATCTGCCCGATGGCATCGGCCTCGTCTGCGCGCGCCAGCAGTTGATCGGCGACCGTCAGCGTGTCCGCGACGCGCTGTCCGCGGGCCAGGACAACCAAGCTGCGCACGCCGATGTCGAACCACTGATCGTGGCTGGGCCGCAACGTCCCGAACGCCAGCATCGCCAGCTCACCGGCGTCCTCGGCGCTGGTCGACGTCAGCAGTTCCGCCGCGGAGATGAGAATCAGCGCGCTCGAGAGGTCCCCGGAGATCGCCGCGGCCTTGACGTGCGACGCAGCGAGCAACGGTTGCCCGGTGTCCGTCAGGAGGTGGTTCGCGATCCGGCGATGGAGCCTGCGAGCTGTATGGCCGGCGACCGTGGCGTAGACGGTCTCGCGGATCAGGTCGTGCCGGAACGCCAAAGTCGCCGCTGTCTCGACGACCAGCCCACTCAGTACCGCGTCGCCGATCAGCCGGGTGCGTGAGGCTGGTGTCAGCTCGGGCTGGAGTACGGCGAGGTCGTCGACCGGCAGCGGGCGCCCTGCGACGGCGAGCAGTTCGACGATGCGGCGGGCCGGATCGTCGAGTTCGGCCAGGCGGTGGTGGATCGCCGCGGTGAACTCGGCCGGGACCTCGTCGCCCCGGTCGGCGGTCCGAGCGATCCCGTCGATGATCTGCACGGCGAGGAACGGGTTGCCGTCGGACGCGGCCAGCAGTTGCTGGGTGTGCCGGCTCGGCAGTCGGCCGAGACGGTCGTGCGCCATCGCCGCGAGGTCCGGACCGGTCAGCGGCGTCAGCGGGAGGTGGTGGAACCGGACGTGGTCCACGGTCGCCACCTGGTGCTCGAGCCGCCGATCGCGGCTGGTGAGCACCCACAGCACCGGCAGGCCGACCAGACGCGGGATCAACGACCGCAACAGGAACTGGCTGACCCGGTCGGCCCAGTGCAGATCGTCGATCGCGATCACCAGTGGAGCGGACGCAGCCGCCTTCTCCAGGTACGCCGCGATCCCGTCGGCCAGCATCAGCGGTTGCGCCAGGCTCAGTTCCTCGTAGTCGTCGGCCGAGATCAACGGGTCGCGGCCGGAGCGCAGTACGGCGATGACCGGCGCGCCGGGCGAGACCTGCTCGATCTCGTCGCAATTGGTCAGGGTCACCCGGAACCGCTGGCCCGTGGCTTGGCGGCAGATCTCCGTCAGCACGGCTGTCTTGCCCATCCCTGCAGCCCCGGTGATGAGTACGACGCCGGACGAGCTGACCGTGCGAACCTGGCGCACTACGCTGAGAGCACGGCTCAGCGGTTCACTGCGTCCGCGCAGCGGCCGGCTATCGACCATCGTTCTCTCCGCTCATCTCCTGCCCATGGAAGCAGACCGGTCGAGCGCACGGACAGCGGTCATCCCGCCAGCGCCTGATGGATGAAGCCGGCGACCGCGACGGGTTGCGCGATGAACACGGTGTGCGAGCCGGCGATGGTCTCGATCGTCGCCCCCATCCGCTCGGCCATGAACCGCTGGGCAGCCGGCGCGATCGCGTTGTCGTGCTCGGGGATCAGGAACCAGGACGGCTTGGTCTTCCACCCGGCCGCGGTCGCGTTCTCGGTGAGGGCGGCCAGCGTCAGCGGACGCTGGGTGACGTACATGGTCGCCGCGACGTCGACCGCGACGTCGGCGCAGAAGGTCTCGCGGAACTGCGGCTCGACGATGTAGAGATCCGGTCCGCCCGGTCCGCCCGGGCCGGCCGGAGCGTCGTACGGCGTGGGGGCCGACGTCTTGGCGAGCAGCGCCGGCGGGTACGGCTCCTGGACACTCGCGCAACTCTCTCCGACGTCGAGGCCGAACGCGGCGAGGTAGACGAGGCCGACCACGTTGTCGAGTTCGGCCGAGACCTGGGTGATCAGCGCCCCGCCGTACGAGTGGCCGACGAGCAGCACGGGACCCTCGACGGCCTCGACCACCGCACCGATCGCGGCGGCGTCGGACGTCAGGCTGCGGAGTGGGTTCGGCGGGGCGATCACGGTGATACCTCCGGCCTGGAGCTCACGGATCACGCCGGCGAATCCGGATGCGTCGGCGAACGCGCCGTGCACCAGAACAACTGTGGGTGCCATGGTTCCCCCTCAGGTCCCGAGCTGGGCGATCTGAGCACGAGCGGCGGCGATCAGCTCTTCGTTGGTGTTGGCATGCCCTGCGATGCCCCAGCCGCCGTCGGGCGCCTCTGTGAGCAGCACCCAGGTCCGGTCCGCGAGGCTCGGGTCGCCCGCGGCCTCCGCCACGATCCTGGTCAGCTCCGCGACCACGGCGAGCTGCTTGGCACGGTCGAGCGCGCCGAAGTTGGTGAGTACCTGAACGCGGACGTAGGTGTCGTCGCCGTCGACATTCGACAGGCTGCCCGCCTCCAGGTCGTGCACGAAGGCGGCGGTGTTCTGCCGGAACATCGGGATGCTCGGGACCTCCTCGATCCTCATCAGAGTCGTTGCGAGGTCGACCGCGAGTTGATGCTTGTCGCCGAACGTTCCGGCCGCGGCGTAGACGTCGATCATCGGCATGTCGCTGGCTCCTTGGACGTGGTTTCCAGGTCGCCGAAGCCAAACATTCCTCCGCGGCACCGATCCATCACCTGAACAGATGAGGCCGAAGAGCGGGTCGCGGCCTCATCCCTTTGGGTGATGGCCCTCCGCCGGCGAGATCACGTTGCATCGGTAGACGACAAGGAGGATGAGTTGATGAGCGTGCACGTGATCGTGTTGCCCGGCGGGGGATACGCGGCGCACACGCCGCACGAGGCGGCGCCGATCGTCGACTGGCTCACCGGCCTGGGTCTGGAGTCGAGTGTGTTCCGGTACCCGCTGGAGTTCCGGCATCCGATACCGCTCGATGCGCTGCGGGCCGAAATCCGCGGCCGGCGAGAGGCCGGTGCCGACCGGATCGGGCTGGTGGGATTCTCGGCAGGCGGTCATCTCGCCGGACTGGCGGCGCTGGCACCGGGTTCAGGTCGAGCCGAGCTGGTCGACTTCGCTGTACTCGGTTACTCGATCACCTCGATGGAGACCGAGACCTACCGCCCGTCACGGCTCATCCTGCTCGGCGAGGATGCGTCGCCCGACCTGCGCCGGGCGACCTCCTTGGATGCGCTGGTGAACCCGTCGGCACCGCCGTTCTTTCTGTGGCACACCGCGGAGGACATCTGGGTGCCCCCGGAGCACACCTATCGTTTCGCCACGGCGCTGGCCGCGTACGGCGCGCCGCATACGGTGCACGTGTTTGCGCACGGCCCACACAGTCTTGGCCTGGCCGAGGGCGCCGGAGACGCCTCGAGGTGGACCACGCTTGCGGCCTCCTGGATCGCTGAGCAGCTCGACGCTGACAACTAGGAGCTGGTCAGGAAGGCGTCGACGTCGTCGGCGAACTCGAGGTGGTGCTGGAAGAGGAAGCCGTGGGCGGAGTCGGGGTAGATCTTGAGCCGCGCGTGCGGAATGAGCCCGGCCAAGAGGTAGGAGTAGTGCGGCAGGATCATCGGGTCGCTGTCGCCGTTGGTGACGAAGACGGGCATCTTGATCGTGCCTACACGTTCGAGCAGTGCGTGGTTCGGAATACCCCAGTCGCAGACGGCGTCGTACTGCGCGACCCGGGTCGCCCAGGTTGTCTGGTCGTCGCGATCGGAGGTGCGTGTCGCCATCCGGCCGAAGGCCTGCATCCCGGCTGTGCGGCTCGTCTCCGAGGGTGCGAAGAAGACGCCGAGAACCCCTTCGGGGTTGGGTTGCGGCCGGCCCACCGCACCGATCACCGCGGGATCCCAGCCGTGCATGCCGGCCGCGCCCTGTGGCGCCGACGAGGCCAGGACGAGCCGTCGTACGACGTCCGGCCGGATCAGGGCGATCTCCTGGGCGACGAAGCTGCCGAGCGAGAACCCGAGCAGGTCGATCTGCTCGAAGCCCAGCGCGTCGAGGAAGGCCAGCGCGTCGTGCGCCATCTCGGCGACGGTGTGCGGTGTCGTGCCGGTCGACGCGCCGACGCCGCGGTTGTCGAACGCGACCACTCGCCGATCGGTCGCGAGCGCGTCGACGAGCGCGGGATCCCAGTTGTCGAGGTTGCCGCGGAAATGCTGCAGCAGGATCAGGGGTACGGCGCCGTCGCCGGTCTCACGATAGGCGTACTCGACGTCGTTGTCCGCGCTGGTCCGCTGGGTCGAGGTCTCGGTGTACGCGGTCATGTGGTCACCCCTGGGGCCGTTGGGAGTCGGCGGCGAACGTCAGTGTGAACTGGTTGCCCAGGTCTGGCCAGCATCTTCGCGACGATCTCCTGAGCGGAGTCGCTGACCTCGACGATCTCGTCGAAGTCCCTGATGTATTGACGCGACTCGTCCAACACCCTCGCGGCAACGTCATCGGGAGCGTCCGGGTCCTTGTGCCCGGCGATCACGGTTTCCGGCCGCAGCCGCTCGATCGCGTTGAGCGACTCGATCCACGCCGCGCGGGCCTTCGGATCGGATCCGGCCAACCACATGTGGACGCGGTTGTAAGCGACATCTCCCGCCACGACCGCGTCAAGCTCAGGGACATGGACGACGGTCGACTGCTCCACATCACTTTGACCGACGAGCAGACACTTCAGCGACTGTCCTTCGACTTGCAGTTCATCGCCCAGCAGCGCAGTCGGAGTGACGGGATGGTCCGCGATCTGGCCAGGAAAGAACGAGTGCCACCGCGCCAGCGCCTCGGGGTCGGCCTGTTCTGCAGCCGGGCGTACCACGTCTGCATGGGTCACCAGCCGCGCGTAGGGGAAGCCCTCGAGAACGGGCCCAAGACCGAAGAAATGGTCAGCGTGCGCATGCGTGACATAGGCCGCGGTCAACACCTTGAGAGCCATCGATCCCGGCATGTACACGCCTCCCTCGAGGTACGTCGGCGCCCTGTTCGGCGAGCGCGAAACGGCGCCCGTCACTTCTCCGATCATGGTCGCGCCGGCCCACCCGCACCATCACCTGAACGGGTGACACCCTGTCGGGCCACAGCTGGAGCTGTGCCGCACCTCTGGTGCCGGGCATTTCGAGACGGCGCGATTCCGGAATGTGCAGCCAGGCCCAGATCGAGCCCGGCTGTTCACACCACCCGGATGAAGCCGCTTCACGTCGTCTTTGCCACCGTCGTCGAATCGTTTGGGACGGAGTGGGGCCGATGGTCGATGCGACGTACGCGCTTCGCGTGGCGGGTGCCGTACCGGACGAAGACCTTCGAGATGTGGGCGCCGTGACACTGGCGGTCGACCGGGTGACCACCATCCTCTACATCATCCCCGATCAGTCGGCGCTTTGTGGCCTGCTGTCACGACTCCGGGCGCTGGGTATCGAAGTCGTCGAGGTTCACCTAGTCCCGGACACGACGACGTTGGCATCGACCGAACGGAGCGCCGTCGAGCCTCGAGAGGGTGGCGATGAGAGCACGTTGAATGCCACCGGGCTCGAGGTACCAGGTGATCGTGGGCGCGCCCAGGCTGCGATCGCAGGGATCTGTGTCGGCCCGTCAGTGCACAACGCGATCTTGCGACTGTCTGTGACTCCGGCTTCACCGTTCCTGGCGGGTGCCTTGATCATTCAGGCTGATCACCTCGGCGTCGGTGCCTCCCGTGGTCGGGAAGTCGGCGATCGTGACGAATCCACCGCCGCGCCACTCGTAGGTCTGGGAGATCAGTGACGGCCTCGGATCGGCCGGAGTGCCGAGGATGAGGTTCACCCGGATCAGGTAGGTCCGCCCGTCCTTCTCGACCACTCGGAGCTCGCGGGTCCCGAGGCCGTCGAGGTTGCCCGTGGCAACCCGACGGCTAGGCGGATCGCGGATGCATCGTAGATCTTCACGCCTGCCGCCGCGGAACGCTGCGCAGGCTACCTGTCGCAACCATCGTGACATCGCCGCCGACCGTGACACGCTCGACTGTGCGGCTGGGAGCCGAGTTGGTGGTTGATTCCTGCATTGTGGTTCTCCCCGCCAAGTGCGGCGACAACGGACCGAGACCAGAACTGAGATCGGACCGGCGAGTGGTCCGTCATTCGACCTTTCGCGGGTTCCGGTGGGATCATCGGTCGATCGGCACCGCCTGACCAGTGACTCGCACCCGCGCGTCGACGGGGTCCACCTCGATCGTCAGATCGCTCGGGCGGCCCATATCCTCACCTTGGCGAATGGCGATCGTGGCCGCCTCCTTTACCTGGCCGATCGTTCGCAGGTAGCCACCGAGTGCAGCAGCGGCCGCTCCGGTGGCCGGGTCCTCCACGACACCGCCGACCGGGAAGGGGTTACGTGCGTGGAACAGGTCCGGCGTCTCTCGCCACACCAGCTGCACCGTAACCCAATCGTGAATCCGCATCACCTCGGCGAGGCCGTCGAAATCATAGGTCAGGTCAGCCAACCGGGCGCGGGAGGCGGCGGCCAGGACGAGGTGCTCGTTCCCGCCGAATGCTACGTGCGGCGGCAACGCCGGGTCGAGATCGTCACGCTCCCAGCCCAGGGCGCTGAGCGCAGCATCCAGTTCGGCGTCCACGGCTGGGCGTGAGCGGGTGGGAACGCTGGTAAGAGTCGCTCGAGCCGTGCCCGCGCTGCTGACTGCAGTCGCCACCCGGATCTCTCCCGCAGGCGTATCGAAGGCCAACTCGCCGGAGCCGATGCGCTCGGCAAGGGCCACTGCTGTCGCGACGGTGACGTGGCCACAGAACGCGACCTCGGCAAGAGGGCTGAAGTAACGCAGCCGGAAGCGCCGATGTTCGTCGTCCCGCGCGGTGACGAAAGCGGTCTCGGAGTAACCCAGTTCGGCGGCGATGGCGAGCATCTGAGATTCGTCCAGGCCGGTGGCGTCGAGAACGACACCTGCGGGGTTCCCACCCGCCGGATCGGAGGTGAACGCCGCGTAGCGCAGGATTTCTGTGGTGTTCTCACGGTTCATGAGTTCCACTGTCCCGCACATCAACTATCAAGACCAACGATTGATTCTGATAGCGGCCATCGATATTTCCGATGGCTCCCGTATGCTCGACAGGTGGACACTCGACTGCTGCATACCTTCACAACGCTGGCCAGAACCGAGAGCTTCACCGCCGCTGCTGCCGAGCTGCACCTTGCCCAGTCCACGGTCACAGTGCAGATCCGGACACTGGAGAAGGAGTTGGGCACCCGGCTCTTCGACCGATTGGCGAGAGGCACGGTGATCACAGAGGCCGGTCGGCGGCTGCTGGATCAGGCTGAAGGTGTGCTGGACGCGGAGTTACGACTGCGCACAGCGGCTGCGACCGCCGGTCCGCCGTGCGGGCGGGTCGTCGTTGGTGCAGGCGAGACGCTGTGCGCCGCGCGTCTGCCGGGTGTCATCGCGGACTTGCGCCGGATCCACCCTGACGTGGAGGTCGATCTGGAGGCGGCGGGGACTTCGGCGGCCGTGGAAGGGCTGCGGACGGGGCGGCTTGACATCGCATTGTTGCTGGAGGAACGGGCCAATTTCCCCGACATCGTTGCCGAACGCATCGCCCATGAGGAGCTGGTTCTGGTCTGCGCCCCCGAACACCCGTTGGCCCGACGAGACAAGCCAGCCAGCTGGGGGGAATTAGCCAGGGAAGCCTTCTTCCTACACGAACAGGGCTGCTCCTATAGCGACCGGCTCGCTCGCGACCTGCTGTCTGTTCCTGGTGCGCGAACACGGTTGACGCGGTTCGGCAGCATCGAGGCCACCAGGTCCTGCGTGGCCGCCGGACTCGGCCTCACCCTGTTGCCGCGTGCAACCGTTGAGAGCCTGTTGCGCGAAGGTCGCCTGGCGATTGTCGCCGGCCCGCGGATTCCTGACGTGCCGGTGCAACTGGCACGTCACCGACGGCGCTGGGGCTCTCAAGCTGCCCATGCGGTCGTGGATGAGTTGGTGCGGCATTTTTCTCTGACGACCACGTCCAATGGCACGGTCTTTCAGTAGGCCGTCGATCGGTTACTCGGGAGTGAGTCCAGCAGGTTTGTGGAGGAGGAGTTCGTCAGGGGACGAGACGAGATCGTTGCCTTCCTCACCCAGAAGTGGCAGCGGGAGCACGACTATGCACTGCGGAAGAGTCTGTGGGCCTGGACCGCTGACCGGATCGCCGTGCGATTCCAATACGAGTGGCGCGACGAGTCGGGCCAGTGGTGGCGCAGCTACGGCAACGAGAACTGGGAGTTCGCGGCAGACGGGCTGATGCGCAGCCGCGAAGCCAGCATCAACGACATCGCGATCGACAGCGCCGACCGTCGTATCACCGGTGCACGTATGACGGCCGAGCGCGACGCCTCGATCCCGTTGCGATGAAGGAGTGAACTCCCGGGCGTGCACTCCGTGCGGCGGGTTCGTCGTCACCGGGCATCGATCCGGCACCGGCGCACAGGACTTCGACGTATTCCGCCTGGTCAGGCACACATTCGGGGTCGGTTAGCGCTGAACTGCCAGGTCATCAAGCCAGGCCCGATCACCGTCGGCGACCACGCCCGGTTCGTTCCAACCATCGAACGTCCGCAAGCTTCGGAGGCTGGATCACCGCCGTGGTGTGCCCGGTGACCCGACGCCCAGCGGCTATTCCCGCGCCCGGCTACATCCGGCTCACCGTCGACGGCACGCCGGTGGCCACGAACATCAAGGGCTGTGCCGCTGGCCAGGTGAGATCACGCCGTCGAGTGACGCGGCGGTCGCGAACATCACCGTGACGATTCCGAAGGGGGCGGGTCTGCACACGATCACCGCACGGGCAGAATCCCCGGCCGGGAACCTGTCGGCGTTAAGACGCACAACATTGGGCCCGATTCGATCATGCTCGGGCGATGTGAACCTTTCGTAGTGCTCGAGCCAGCCGCGCGGCTCCCTCCGTCAGGTCATCGAGTGGTGCGTGGCAGAAGGACAGCCGGATCGAGGTCGCGGTCTGTTCGGTGCAGAGCACGTCGGACGGCCGCGTGTAAAGCACGCCTGTGCGGTGGCATTCGACGTATAGCGTCTCCTCGTCGACAGGCTCGGTGAAACTCACCCACAGATGGTGGCCACCAGATGGTGCCGGATAGGTGTAGCGGCCGGGCATATGGTGCTCAAGCGCGTCCGACAGGATGGCCGCACGTCTCCTATATGTGCTGCGGGCTGACTGCAGGTGGTCGTCGTAGTCGCCGGAGGCGAGGAAGCCCGCCACTATTAACTGGGTCAGTACCGGAGTGTGGTAGTCGGCGGCCATCTTGCGTGCGGCGATGCGCCGAAGCGCCGGTCCGGAAGCGCTCGTCCACCCGATGCGTAACCCTCCCGCCACCGACTTCGACAGGGTGCCGACGTGGATCGTGTGGTCCGGGGCCAGATACCTCAATGAGGTTCCGGTCTCGCCGGTGAAGCCGAGGTCGGCGTAGGCGGCATCCTCGAGGACGAACATACCCCGCGTCTCGGCGAGTCGCGCGAGTTGTTGTCGTCGCGGGGCTGTGGTGCTCACCCCGGTGGGGTTGTGGTGATCGGGCTGCAGAACGCACAGCTTGACCTCCTTACGCCTCAGAACCCGTGCGAGCACATCCACTTGGAATCCCTCGCTGTCGACCGGAATACCTATGACCTGGGCTCCGCAGGAACGTACGGCGTCCAGTACCCCGGCGTAGGTCGGGCTCTCCACAGCGACCAGGTCCCCTGGCTCGACCACTGCTCTGAGTACGAGGTGCAGGCCCTGGGACGCGCCATTGGTCACGACCACGTCACGTGCGTGACGCACGGCGCCGGTCGCCTTCCAGCGTGCCGCGATCGCTTCCCGCAGGTCAGCCGCGCCGGCTGGGTCGCCGTAGTCCGTGATCTCGTCCATATGCTCGGCCAGCGCGACCTCCGCGTGCCGACGCAGGGCTTCGCGCGGCCGCAGTTCTGGTGCGGGCCACCCTAGGGCCAGCGACACCATGCCGGGCATCGCGCTGCGGGCTCTCGTGTCGTAATGGTGCTCGGCGAGCGGATTGCTGGGAGGGAGCACGCCGAATTGCCAGTCGGCTCCGGCCGGTGGATTCCCCGGCGTGGAGCGCCGCACGAAGGTGCCACTGCGCGGAACTGTGTAAACGTATCCACTCGCCGCCAGATCGCGCATTGCCCGGACCGCGGTCAGGTGGTTGACCCCTGCCACTGCAGCGATCTGCCGCGTCGAGGGCACCCGTGCCTCCGGCGGTAGCTCCCCGGCGTCGACAGCGCGGATGAACCGGTCCACGATCTGTCGCCGCAGAGAGCCTTTCTCGCGGTCCAGATCGCTCAGATCGACACTGTACGACATTGTTCCACCTCGAGGCCGCTCATACAGTCGAATCTGTACTATCTCATAGCACCCGAGGATCACCGTGAGCAGACAGTCGGACCCAACCGCGGCGCCGATGCGGGCCGAGGTCACCCGTGGCGACATCACCGCGGCCGAGCAGCGCATCCGCCCCTATATCCGGCACACGCCGCTTGAGCATTCACCCGAGCTGACGCGGCTGGTCGGCGCCGACGTCTACCTAAAGGTTGAGGCCCTTCAGGTAACTGGCAGTTTCAAGCCGCGGCTGTCGCTCAACGTGTTGCTGTCCATGTCGCCCGCCAGCCGCGCTCGTGGTGCTGTCGCGTCCACCGCGGGCGGGCATGGCATCGGCTTGGCGTACGCCGCCCAGCGGCTGGGCGTCGCCGCATGCATCTACCTGCCGCGTCACGCCGACCCGACCAAGATTGCCGCGATTCGCGCGCTCGGCGCCGATTTGGCGTTCACCGATTCGGTGGACCAGGCCCGGGCTGCGGCGCAGGAGCACGCGGCCAGGTCCGGCGCGAGGTTCGTGTCGGCCTACAACCACCCGT
Organism: Kribbella orskensis; assembly: GCF_004342085.1. NCBI lineage: Bacteria > Bacillati > Actinomycetota > Actinomycetes > Propionibacteriales > Kribbellaceae > Kribbella > Kribbella orskensis. The sequence continues at coordinate 5,543 of NZ_SLWM01000004.1, read as the reverse complement.
TGGTCATCGCGGGCGGCGGCACCGTGGGACTGGAGATAGGCCGCGACCTACCTGACGTGGACCTGGTCGTGCTCGGCATGGGTGGCGGCGGACTCGCCGCCGGCACCGGTATCGCGTTGTGCGACGAGGGAGCCGCGATCTGGGCTGTACAGCCCGCAGCGAGCCCTATCCTCAACACGTGGCTGCGCGCGGGTCGACCGGTCGAGGTGTCCGCCGCGCCCAGCATCGCCGATGGCTTGGGCGCGCACGTGGAAACAGGCACGATCACCTTCCCCCTAACCCAGCGCCATGTCTCGGTGACCAGCGAGGTCAGCGAGGACGATATTCGGGCCGCGATGCGTTGGCTGGCCGAGGCGCATCACCTGTACGTCGAGCCCTCGGCTGCAGCGCCTGTTGCGGCGCTCATCCGCCGACCTGACCTGGCATACGGCAGGTACAGCATTGTTGTGGTTCTGACCGGCCGCAATATCGCATTGAACCGTTGGCTAGAGCTGGTAAATGTGCCGTCCACCCATTCCTTGCTCCCGGGCATCGACCAGTGAGCGGCTGCCGCAGGGTCGGGATCCTTGGTGCGGGAGGAATTGGCGGGCTGCTGGCCACCACAGTGCAGGCGGCTGGACACGAGGTCGTGGTGGTCACGACAACGACTGGAGCAGCGGCACTCGCTGGTAGCGGATTCTCCTTGCACAGCGCTAGATTCGGCGTCCTGAGGGCTTCACCCGCGGTAGTCACCTCCCTCGACCGCCACGTGGACGTGCTGTTTGTGGCGGTCAAGGCACCCTCGCTATCAGCGGCGCTGGACAGTGTGGCGTCTCGTTGGCTGCATGGCACCGCAGTGGTGCCATTGCTCAACGGGGTCGACCACGTCGACCGGCTCCGGCATTGGGTGCCAGGCGCCGTTACGGTGCCGGCCACGATTAAGGCGGAGGCGACCCGGCACGCGCCCGGTTCGGTCTTGCACAACGGTTCGTCCGCCTTGGTCGAGCTGGCTCGCACGCCATGGACAGCTGCGGCGGCCGACACAGCCGGTGCGGTGCTGACCTCGGCCGGTTTCGAGGTGGGTTATCACACGGCCGAGGCGGTGGTGTTGTGGCGCAAGTTGACGTTCCTGGCGCCGCTGGCACTGGCGACCACTGTCGTGTTGGGCGATCTGGGCACGGTGCGTGCCGAGCGTTCAGGCCTGCTGGACTTGCTGGTCGACGACGTCTGCGCGATCGCCCGCGCTCATGGCCATGCGGATGCCGACCCGACAGCGGTGCGTCAGACCTTGGCCTCGCTCCCGCCAACGACGAGGTCGTCGCTGCTGCGGGACGTCGAAGCCGGACGCGTGAACGAGCTCGACGCGATCGGTGGAGCGCTCACCCGGCTGGCCAAGCGCGCGGACATCGCGGTTCCCACCCTGACGGCGGTCATGGCCGAACTCGAACAGCGAAGCGACAAGCGCCTTGTGTACCCCCAACAGGAACCAGGCGGCACGATCTGATCAGCCGGTCATGCCACCGGCATATTCCCCTGGCGACCCCGGACGCGACTGAGAAGGAGGCGGTGTGGCAGACGCTGGTGACGGAGCGCACGGTGCCGCTCGCTTCGGTCCACTCGGTTGCGGCGCTGTTCTGGACCGCCGGCCAGGACGAGTTGCTGAGGCCCTATGCGGAGGCGTATCTCGATCTCGTGCCGACCATCCACCGCGGTGGAGCCACGCCGGCGACGACATTCACCAGAAGCCTGTTCCACTGTTCGGTATCGACCTGACCTTCGTGGAACGAGCCGAAGCCCTGGCGGCACAGGCTGTTCCGGTCGTCCGCGCGAACCTCCTGGAGCGTGCTGATCGGATGGGCCGCATGCTGCGCTCTCGCGGCTGAAGTCTTTCTGGAGGGCCGCCCGCGGTCCCACCCCGGTAGCGCGTTAGAGCGAGGACTGGAGCGGCCAGTATCCGGTTTCCGCGGGACTCGTCGGCCGGGGCTTTCTGACGGTGGGGTCCTTGGAGTCGCGTTCACCAGCCCATCGTCCAAACATGTCTACTGATGTATCCGAGCTCTCGGCGATGGTTGTGGTGTGTTTGTGGCCTTCTGCAACTATTCCGATGCGGCAGCGGTCTACTCGAACGGCAACGCTCCTCCGACTGAGGGGCCGCTGTGTGTCACAACATTGACCCTTGACAATGGCGCATCGAGTCGTAGAGCATCCTTAGCTATATGGCTAACTCGCTATCTGATCGTTGCAAGGCAGTGTCGCACCCTGGCCGGTTGGACTTGTTGCGGTGGTTGAAGGATCCTGCCGCGCATTTCCCGCCACAGATCGACGGTGACCTCGTCGTCGACGGGGTGTGCGCGGTGTTTATCGCCCGGAAGTGGGGTGTCGCTCAACCAACGGCATCGCGACACCTGAAGCTGCTGACCGATGCTGGACTGATCGTGGCCACTCGCAAGAAGGGCTGGGTCTTCTACCGCCGCGATGAGCAGGCCTGCGCGGCGCTCAAATTCGACTTGGAGAAGAGCTTGTGACCACACCCTCGATGCAGGCCCTGAAGGCTGCATCTGCCGCAGCATCGGAGTACCTTCGCACCGTAGAGGCGCGGAGGGTCGCGCCCGAGCCGGATGCACTGGCGATGATGGCGCAGCTGACGCAGCCACTGGGAGAGGATCCAACGGATCCGGACGAGGTGGTTCGGGCGCTGCACGCTTATGGGTCGCCGGCGACGGTTGCCTCGGCTGGTGGGCGCTTCTTCGGACTGATTGTCGGCGGCACGCTGCCTGCCGCGCTGGGTGCCCGAGTGCTGGCCAGCGCCTGGGACCAGGTCGTTTTCAATGACGCGACCTCGCCTGTCGGCTGTGCACTGGAGCGGTGCGCAGGTCAGTGGGTGGTCGACTTGTTGGGCTTGCCACCGCAGTCGCACGTCAGCTTCGTCACCGGCGCGACAATGGGGAACTTTACTTGCTTGGCTGCGGCGCGGCAGCGGCTGCTCGCCCGTGCTGGCTACGACGTCACCGAGCGAGGCGTTTGGGATGCGCCCAGGCTGCGGGTGGTGGCATCCGACGAGATTCACGTCACGGTGCTCAAGGCCTTGACTCTACTGGGCTGGGGCACGACAACCATCGAGCGGATCCCGACCGACGATCAGGGAAGAGTGATCGCCGACCAGATGCCGGTTCTGGACCCCCAGACGATCGTCTGCCTGCAGGCTGGCAACGTCAACTCCGGGTCCTTCGACCCGTTCGAGGAGGTGTGCCGGCAGGCCAGGGCGGCGGGTGCCTGGGTGCACGTTGATGGGGCGTTCGGACTGTGGGCGGCGGCCTCGCCGGCGCGCCGAACGCTTACCGCAGGTCTGGATCAGGCCGACTCCTGGGTCGTCGATGGCCATAAGTGGCTCAACACGCCTTATGATTGTGGGCTTGCTATCGTCCGTGACCCTCAGCCGCTGCACGATGCGATGGCTACTCAGGCTCCCTACCTCAAGACCGGTGCAACCGTCGCCCCGAAGGACATGGGCCCGGAGTTTTCCCGATCAGCACGTGGCGTCGAGGTGTGGGCCGCGCTGCGTTCCCTGGGCCGTCGTGGCGTGGCCGACTTGGTCGAGAGTTCATGCTCTCATGCCAATACCCTGGCGCAGGGCCTTCGGGCACTTGGCTATGAGGTCGTGAACGACGTGGTGCTGAACCAGGTCGTCGCGCGCATAGGAACGGTTGATGACCACACCCGGATCGCCCAAGCGGCCCAGGAGTCGGGCGAGTGCTGGTTCGGCCAGACTACGTGGCGGGGGCAAAGCGCTATCAGGCTCTCAGTCGCCGGCTGGAGTACTTCCGAGCACGACATCCAGCGCACACTTGCGTCGATCGAGCAGGTGACGAAGGACGTGCTGTCGACCTCTTAGCCCGCCGTTCCAACAAGACATCGGGAGCTCTTGTCGGTGCGGCTCCGGCGCTGGAACTGATCGAGGAGATTGGGATAGCGGCCATCCACGAGCACAACGTGGGGCTGGCGAACGAGTTCCGCGCGGGTCTCGGAATGCCGCCGGGGGATTCGGCGATCGTCAGCACCAATGTCCCTGATGCGGAGCAGGCCTTCGAGGCCAGAGGCATCCGCGCTGCCGTCAGAGGCGGCAAGTTGCGGGCCTCGTTTCACGTGTACTCGACCAGCGCCGACGTCCAGCTCGCCCTGGATGCGTTGCGCGCCTGAAATATGCCCACCGCCGACTCGAGCGCCGGGTTGCCGTGACCATTGTGGGAACGGCACCCGCCTGAGCGCTCGGCGCGAACAGGCGCTCCGGTCGGCTGGTGATGCTGACTGTCTGGTAGAAGGTCGGGCTGACCTCCGTGTCGACTTCAGCTGTGCGAAGAACATCTTCCTCCTGGTCTGGGGTTGTAGATCATCGTGCCGAGCTGCGGTCGCACGCTGCGGCGGCGAGGGCCGCGGCGACGCCGAGTCATACAGCTGATCGGTCAGCGGCGCTCGGGGATGCCGCAAAGAGGTGCTCGTCGACGCTGGCAGGTGCGCCGTCCCGCACAGCCGATGCGGCGAGTGAACCGCCGTCGAACCCGCGCCGGCCAGCGATGTCAGTCCCCGTTTGGCTCTGGGGAGTTGGCTGCTGGGTAGTTGTCCATGAAGGTCCTCAGCACGGCCCCGCTGATATCACGGCAGAACTGCCGGTAGCCCTTCTGCGTCACAGGCGCGCCACCGCCCCAGTGGGTGAACGCGATGTTCTTCCCGGCTGGCCACGCGTCTCCACCGTCTTTCTCGCTGTAGGGGGCGGCAATGAACTTACCGACGTGAACCTTGGATCGGCTGAAAGCGTCGGACATCCTCTCGATCAACTCGACCTTGTTGACGTCGCCGGCGATCGTGTCGTTGTACCAGAGAATCGTGTAGCCGTGCTCCAGATTGTGGACAAGGTTGCCCATCGGGGGGCGGTCGTTGGCGGTGTAGAACTTCCGACTGAACGGCGCCCAGGTCAGGTAGTGCGGGCCTGACGAGGGTGGCGAGACTGTGTAGCTGATGTGCCCGTGGTCGGGCCGGTGGTCACCGCCGCCGACCGCGGCATCTTCGATGACGTCGCAGCATGCCGCCTGCGCAGCCGTTACGCCGATCTCGTCGAGACGGCTGCCTTGGGGGCTCAATTTCTGGACGAACTTGACAGCGGGATAAGCGATAATGCCAATGCCAACGATCAGGGACAGAGCCATGACGATGATCATGCGACGCCGATCGGCGTGGGGCTGGCTCCGCTGACTGAGGTGTCGGGTGCTCATCGCGGCACACCAATGGTCTCGGACATCATTCTCCCTGCCGTGACGAGTGAACCTTCCGACTACAACCACGGTTGTTGAGGACCGACGGTTCACTGCCTGTTCAAATCCCCCGGGTGGGAACAGTAGGTACGCGAGAATTCCGTCCGGCAGTGGGATGGAATGTCGGCCCAGCCGTAGGATGATTACCTCGCCCAGGCTTACCGGCTCTTCGGAATCAGGCGTGGTTCGGTGTTCGTCGATAGGGCCGGGTGCCGTCGGCGGCGAGCAGGATGCGTAGCCGGTAGTTGGTGAAGTTGC